>CAMZHV010000029.1 GCA_947307015.1 uncultured Prevotellaceae bacterium
GGCTATCTCTTTGCCACGGCTGGCGGCGAAACCACCAAAGCCGTTGTCAAGCAGAGTTGTGCAGGGTCTGATTTTGACACCCAGCGCAACCGCATGGCCGCCAACTCCAACTACGGACTGCTCTCCGTGGAGGCTACTGTAGGCGACGACGGCCAGATTACATTCGGCATCAAAGAACCCACCAATGGCACCACCTGGCTCGTATGGGACAACTTCACCCTGACTTATCAAGGTCCCGCTCCTGATCGCATAGAACAAATAGTAAATAGTAAATCGTCAAATAGTGAATGTTTCGACCTCAGTGGTCGTAAAATCGTAAACAGAAAATTGCCGAAAGGCGTTTATATCATCAATGGACGTAAAATACTCGTGAAATGATACGACACAAAACGATAAATATTGTACTTGCGTTCGTGTTGGCCTGTATTCAGACCGCACGGGCACAAGTTTTTGTGCCCACCCTTCCTGACTCCGACGGACCGCACGCTTCCATGCGCTATCATGTCCGTGTCCGCCCCCTTGCAGGCGGGGCATGGCAGGGCGTTCCCGTGTTGCGCTGCGATGTCAACACACGGCGCGTGCAGCAGGCTGCCTTTGCCGAATGGGACATGGGAGAACCTGTTGTCGTACAAATCGTAAATTGTAACTCCGTATATTCTAAAACGTCGCTAGTCGTTCGCCCCACTTCACGAGGCATCACGCCCACGATGATCAACGACAGCACCGTCCAACTCATCCTTCAGCGACCCGAATACCTCAGCGTGGAGTTCGATGGCGACCGCCAGCACAACCTCCACCTCTTCGCCAATGCATCAGCACCCTCCATCACCCCTGATGGCGACGGCCTCGAGCAATGGGGCATCACCCCGCTTGGCGATACAGAGCCACGACGTATCATCAACTGGCAGGGAGAGCAGTCGCAAGATGTCTTCGTCCGCAATCCTAACCTCATCTACTTCCCTCCCGGTGTGCACAAGCCCAAAGACCTGCCTGGTGGCGACATACGCATACCAAGCAACTGTACCGTATATCTCGCCCCCGGAGCAGTGGTCAAGGCACGCCTCATCGTCGATCATGCCGAAAACGTACGCATCATTGGGCGCGGCATCGTGGACCATCCGCTGCGCGGCGTCGAGATAACCCATTCACGCAACGTCATCGTTGACGGACTCACCTTCCTCAACCCTGCACATTACACCATCTTTGGCGGCGAGAGTACCGACATCACCATACGCAACATCAAGACCTTCTCTGCACGCTCGTGGAGCGACGGCATAGACCTCATGTGTTGTCGCCGTGTGCACATTGAGAACTGTTTCCTCCGTACCAGCGATGACTGCATAGCCCTCTACAACCACCGCTGGTGGTACTGGGGCGGAAGCGAAGATATTGAAGTCTGTCGCTGCATCCTATGGCCAGACGTCGCACATCCCGTCAACATCGGGTCCCACGGCGACGACCGCAACGCCGACGGCGAGACGCTGCAACGCGTACACATCCACGATTGTGACATCCTCGGCGACGATGCCGACGGACTCGGACTGCTCGCCATCAACTGCGGCGACAACAACCACATTCGCAACATACGCTTCACCCGCATACGAGCCGAGGCCCTGCGACGCTCACGCCCCTTCGACCTCCGCATCCTGCAGTCGCCGAAATACAACCGAGCCCCCGGCTGCTGTATCGACAGCATTGCCTTCGAAGATATCATCATACATCCCGATGTCCCCGACTCATGCATACTACCCAGCCGAGTAGAAGGCATGAAGGAGCACCCAGTGGGACGATACACCCTTGAGCGGGTCTCACACACCGCCGTCGTGACAGCAACCAATAAATGAACAATAATAATATAAACAAAAAAAGCAAACAGCTCATGAAACAGCTATTACGATTCTTTATGCTATGGCTCATCGGCCTGATGGCAACGAGCCTACAAGCCCAAACGTGGACGGCCAGTCCTGTAGGCAATGGCACTTTCTATCTTTACAGTGTCAGTGAGGGTAAGTTCATCACCGCCGGTACAACCAACTCCACTCGTGCTTCACTTACGACCCAAGGAGGCGTGGCCATGACATTTACTGCCGTAGATCAGGCTAACAATGTCTATTCCATCTCCACGGCTCCGACTTTCAATGACAACTTGACAATGGGCATTGGCAACGATGGTAACGAAGCCTACTTAGACGTAGCGGCATCGGCCACCAATGCATCCAACTGGAAGTTCATTCCTGTCGAAGGCCAGGATAACACCTATTTCATCCAGTCGGTGAAGAATAGCAAATACATGGTAGCTCACGCCACAAAACTAGACAGGACTTCCGTAACCAGCACAACACAGCCTACCACTAATAAGGGCTACTGGAAACTTGTAACCAAGGAGGCTTTGATAGAGAATCTGTCAAATGCAACGGAAGAGAATCCCATCGATGCCACTTTTGCACTGATGAATCCTTTTTTTGCCGCATATGGTCGCATCTCGCTTTGGGGCACTGACTATACGGATTATAATGGCGTTACCGACAACAAATGCATCGAACAGTTCAACCGCACCTTCGATATGTACCAAACCATAACTGGTCTTCCCAACGGCGTGTATAAGATGCAGTGTCAGGGCTTCTATCGAATGGGAGGCAGGACAAATGCGCAAAGTAACAGGAATTCAGGTACTGAAACACTGAATGCAAAGTATTATATCAATACGACGGACGGCTCATTGATGTCTATCTTCGACGATAATGATGCAACGGGTAGCTATAAGGATGGATACAATGAGAATAAAGCCTATGCCTTAGATGACGGTGGCAATCATTATCTACCCAATTCGCTTAATCAGGCTTCCAACTGCTTCCTTGCAGGCTATTATAGGAATGAACCCATCAGAGCCGTTGTCACAGACGGAACAATAAAGATAGGTTTTCGGAAAACGGTGACCGTCGGTGATGACTGGGCGGCATACGACAATGTGACGCTCACTTATTGTGGTATTGACCTATCCGCCCTTGTGGCAAGCTACGAGGAGCAATTAGCTAAAGCTAAAGCTCTTCTGTCAGAGCCAATGCAAGCCAGCGTGAAGTCAGCTTTGGATGCTGCCGTTACTACTGCTGAGACCGATGTGAACACCGATTCGCAGGAGTGGTTGGAATCGACACTCAGCACCCTTGGCACTGCCATCACCAATGCGCAGACCAGCAATGACCTTTACACGGGTGCTATTCTCACAGCTGTTAATGGAATGAAGGCACAATCGACGAGCGAGAGCGTCAAAAGCGCTCTTCAGACGAAATACGATGAAGGTGAATACACCTCGGCTGCTGACGTCTATGCCATCTATCAGCCATTGGAAATTGCTGCCCTTTCGCGCGACGCAAACACCTCTTATACTTCCGCCATTATCAACCCAAGCTTTGAGTTGGGCAACATGGATGGCTGGAATTGTCTGACCACAGGCAATGATACGGGCGTACACCACACGGACAATGCCACCTATTCCTATTCCGGCACGGATGGCGACTATCTCTTCAATTCTTGGGCTACGAGTGTTAAGACGCTCGACGTGGGTCAGACCGTCACCGGATTGCCTTCAGGTTATTATTCCCTTTCCGCTGTCGTGGCCAGCTTCGGCGATGGTGCGGCGGTGACCATGACGGCCAACGGTACCTCGGCCAGTGTACATCCCACCGATGCCGGCAATGTGGACGGCCACAAAACAGTGGGCTATACATTGACCGTAGATAATATCTTCGTGTCGGATGGTTCTCTCTCTTTCCGTGTACAGAACACGGGTAAGGGACAGACTTTGCTCAAGGCCGACCACTTTCAACTGACACTGGCAAACAGCTATGTGGACAATTATACAGACTTGACACTTGAACTCAATGTGGAAAACGGCGAAGTGGCGGGCTATCTCACCAACACGACCTACACGGAAAGCACGGCAAGCGTCATTGGGAATTATTCTACGGACGCCGCTTTGCGCAATGACCAGCCGAATACAATAATGATTCCTTTGCCTGAGCAGGCAGAGGATGCCACCCTCAGCCTTGCTCTTAACAGCACCTATACCGATGCTGAGACGTTCACCCTCACTGCCGGTACTGTGCTCTACGAGGTGAAGAACCTGCTTCCACAACAGACATATTATTATAAGGTAGAAGCCAGTGGCGACGTCGTAGCCAACGGAACGATTACCACAACAGGACACTTGCGCATGATAAAGGCTGATGGCATTGCGAACATGCGCGACCTGGGCGGCTGGACGAATGCCGACGGCAACCGCATCCGCTACGGCAAACTGTTCCGTGGCTCGGAGCTTCGAGGCGGAAAGACCTATACCGCCAGCGATGCTGACCTCGCGATGCTGAAGGATCAGCTCCATATCGGTGCCGAGGTGGATCTGCGCGAAGACATAGACTTCGGTTCGGGTACGATGAATGCCTCTGCCATCGATGGTGCAACCTACTACTATGCGAACCTTAGTCGTTGGAGCGAGGATGCCCTGAACTTCGACAACGCCAAGTTCAAGAGTGCCTTCGACCTTGTGCTCGCTGCCTTGAAGGCTGACAAGGCCGCTTATTTCCACTGCATCTTCGGTGCCGACCGCACAGGTTGCTTCGCCATGCTGCTCGAAGGTCTGCTGGGTCTGCCCGTAGATCAGCTCTACAAGGACTACGAACTCACCTCGTTCTCCATACTGCGCGACAAGACAGGTATCGACCACAAACTGCAGTACATCAAGGCGCTGCAGGGCGACAACCTTCAGCAGAAGTTCTACAACTACTGGCGCGGCGCCGTGGGCGTGAGCGAGAGCGACCTCAACGATTTCATCAACATCATGATTGACGGCTCCAGCCCCATCACTACGGCTACGCTGGCTGACCTCCCCGCCAAAGCTGTGACAGACGGTGACTACTATATCTATCTGCCCACACAGCAGAAATTCCTAAGCCGCGGCCGCAGTTACGGCACTCAAGGTGTGCCTGACAGTTATGGCGTTCCTGCCACCGTTACCACCAACGGCGTGGGCGTCACCACCATCAAGTTCCTCGACAACAACCTCTACTTCGGCAGCGATGGCATGACGGACAAAGCCGAAAACTACAACAGCGTGTCGTGGAGCGTCGAGCAGCGGGGTGATGACCTCGTGATGAAGTCGCACAACGGTAAATACTTCTATATGAAAGAAGGAACGCGCGCGTATGTCGATGCTGCTTCGGCTGCCAATGCTGATGCTGTGACGTTCAAGTCACGGACTGATCATGATGACCTCGTCGCTGCCACGCAGAATGCAAATATCCTTGCCGCTGCCACGGCTGCAGGCATCAATGCCGACGACATCGCTGCTTTTAACTCTCAACTGTCAACTAACTACACCGCTGTAGCCTCCACTGCTACCATCAAAAGCGCCACCGCAGGCAGTACCACCAACTGGGCGCTTAGCGAGCCCTACGCCCACGGCGAGACGGCCAACCACGGCAACGCTTACAACGTCGGCAACTACGGAGGCGAACTCTATCAGAAAAATGCCAGCGTCAGTCAGACTGTCACCGTGCCCCACGCTGGCCTCTACAAACTCACCCTCAATGCACTCTACCGTCAGGGCTCCAAGGAGCTGTGCTATGCCGCAGGTCAGAAGGGGTTTGAGATGAGCAATGCCTATGTGAGCGTCAACGGCACCTATTTCGCTCAGATTCCTTCGTGGTACAGCGGATGCGCTTCCATGAGCGACCCCGACAACACAGACCAAGCCGTAGCCCGATTCAATGCTGGACAGTACAAGGTAGAGGTCTATGCCTACATCGACGACTCCAAGACGGCGACCATCAAAGTGAACGTGCCCGGCTTCGTGCCCCTCGGCTGGTGTATCTTCAACAACTTCGCCCTGACGGAGTACGCCAAGGAAGTGACCATCGTTGAATCCGCCACTACAGCCCCCGAAGCTTGCGACTTCGCAGCCGTCACCCTCATACGTACCCTCCAGCCTGACATCTGGAACACGCTGAGCCTGCCTTTCGCCCTTGACCGCGACCAGATTGCCGCTTCGTCACTCAAGGATGCTACCATCTATGCCTTCTCTCAGTCCGATGCCTCCAACATCACTTTCGAGAGCGCCTACACCATCGAGGCAGGCAAGCCCTACTTGGTGAAACTGCCCGATGAGGCTGCAGCTATCCAGAATCCCACCTTCACGGGTGTCACCGTCGAAGCCACCGAGGGTGAAACCGAAGGCACTGTAGGCAACGTGCAGTTTGTGGGTCAGACCTACAACAAGTCGCTGGACGGTGTCGCCAACGTCTGCTACCTCTCTACCAACGGCAAGGTGAAGCAGCTCTCTGACGGCGGAAGCATCAAGGGTCTGCGTGCCTACTTCATCGTTCCCGATGCCCAGCAAGGTGTCAAGCTATTCTTCAATTCAATAGAGGATGGCATCGAAGCAATTGACAATGGACAGTTGACAATGGACAATGCTGAGATTTACAACCTCGCAGGACAGCGACTGAAGAAGGCTCAGCGCGGCGTAAATATTATCAACGGCAAGAAGGTTCTGATTAAGTGAACGCAATGAAAGTTAATTATCTAAATCTCTAATTTCCAGAACATGAAAAAGATATATATCCAACCGGCATTGACGTCAGTCATAGTCAATAGCGAGTGCCCCTTGGCCGGGTCCAATGAGGTGTTTGGGCAGGGCATCGACTTCAATAAAACGAATATGGACGCAGGCAGCGGAAACGATGCTGCCGTGAAAAACGCCAACTACTCCGTCTGGGATGACGACTGGAGTAAATAGAGAACCATAAATCTATAGTAACCATTATGCGTAATAGGGTTATCACTTCTATCTTTTCACTATTCACCGTTGTGTTTAGTGCTATGTCGCAGGTAAGCTTCGACTTCTCCACGGCGCAGCGCGGCCCTGTCATCGGGCCGCTACACTACGGTATCTTCTACGAAGAGATCAACCACGCGGGCGACGGAGGACTCTATGCCGAGCTCATCCGCAATGGTTCCATGGAGGAAAATCGCTCGAATCCCGACTACTGGTGGACAATCGGCGATGCCACGTTCAGTATCTCGTCGCAGAACCTCATTAATGGCGCTCAGAAGCGGGCCATGCACCTCAACCTGACGAAGACGGGTGATGGAACACGCAATATCGGTTATTGGGGTATCAATATTGTGAAAGGCCAGACATATCGTGCTAGCTTCTGGGTGCGTACAGCCAACAACTGGACGGGTGACCTTACCCTCACCCTTGAAAGTTATGAAGGAGCAGACCTTGGACACTCTATTGTTCACGTCACCGATGCGGGACAATGGAAGAAATACACCGCTGAAATCACAGCCACGGGCTCCTATCAGCTTGGATGGTTTGCTATCCGAGGGAGCAAGGCTGGAACCATCTACTTGGATTGCGTCAGCCTCTTCCCGCCAACCTACAAGGATCGCCCGAACGGGATGCGCCGCGACTTGGCAGAAAAACTGGAAGCACTGCACCCACGTTTCATGCGTTTCCCCGGTGGCTGCTACATCGAGGGCGGCAACCGCTATCAGTGGCGCCACACCGTCGGCCCCGTAGAGGAACGACTGGGCATCTACAACAGCCATTGGGGCTATCCCGTATCCAATGGCATGGGCTACCATGAGTTCCTGCAATTGGCTGAAGACCTTGGCGCGGAGCCCTTGTTCGTGGTCAACGTGGGTTTGGGTCACGGATGGTTGCAAGACTATCAGCATATCGAGGGCTTCATCCAGGAGGCACTGGATGCGCTGGAGTATGCCAACGGCGATGTCACCACTTATTGGGGCGCCAAGCGTGCAGCGGCAGGACATCCCGAGCCTTTCAACCTGCATCTCATAGAAATCGGTAACGAGAACTACAATTTCCATGCCGACGACAACACCGACCAGAGTGACCACTATGCCGAGCGCTTCAAGCAGTTCTACGATGCCATCAAGGCACGCTGGCCAGAGGTCACGTGTATCGGCAATGTTGAGAGTTGGGGCACTGACAATCCCACCTGGCGCAACCGATATGCCGTGGATGTGGTCGATGAGCACTACTACCGCTCACCCGACTGGTTTGCTGCCAACTACCACAAGTATGACAACAATAGCCGTAGCAGCCACAAAATCTACAACGGTGAGTATGCGGTCACCAGTGATTTTGGAACCAACGGAACACTGAAGGCTGCGCTCGGAGAGGCCATTTATATGGCTGGAATGGAACGTAATTCAGATGTCTGCATCATGGCCAGCTACGCACCCATTTTCATGAATGAGAACGAGGCGCAGTGGCGGCCCGATATGATTCACTACAATGCCCATTCCTCCTTCGGCACACCTTCTTATTGGGCACAGCAGATGATGGCATCCAACGTTGGTAACCAAAACATCACATGGACAGAGACGGGCAACAGCATCAGTCTTGCCGCTGGCGCACGCTTGGGCTTGGGATCATGGAATACTGATGTGACATACAGCAACCTAAAAGTGACCAATGGAAAAGGTGCTATCGTATTCGACCAAACCGAACCTTTCCATTCGCCGGCATCAACACAGGGTACTGCCCATGTCTTTGGCGTGGAGACGGACAACTGCACTATTGAGGTGGATGCCGTCAAAAACGCGGGTGACGAAGGCTTCCTCCTCTGCTTTGCCTACGCCGACGGAAACAACTATGCATGGTGGAACCTCGGTGGATGGGGCAACGAGCGTCACGGCGTGGAACAGGCGGTGAACGGTTCGAAGACAACCCTTTCCGCCGCTGACGGAACTATCGAGACAGGAAGAACCTATCACCTGAAGGTCGTACGTAGCGGACTTACGGCACTATGTTATCTCGACGGAGAACTCGTACACACTATCACCCTCTCCGAGGCAGCAGGCCAGCAACTTTACCTCTGTGCATCCTTGAGTGATACTGAGGATGCAGCCATTCTGAAGGTGATCAACTATGGCGGTGCCGACATCCCTGCCACTTTCCGCTTCAGCGATGCCACAATCGGCGGCGCAGCACAAGTGCGTGTCATGAGCAATCCTGACAACTACGCTGAGAACTCCATGGACAACCCCATGAACGTTTGCCCCAGAAAAGCTCAACTCTCCGCTGTCAATTCACAGTTCTCTTACAATGTTCCCGCCTACTCCCTCTCCGTAATCACAGTACCACTCTCTGCCGTCAGCCCAGAGGCTATGCTGCAACCTACAACGCCACCCGCACCCGCCATCCGCTACGGTTTCGAGGACGGCGAAGTAAGAGATGATGCAGCCTCCCTCAACGGCACGCTGCAAGGTAGTGCCGCCGTACTGGAACTTGCCGATGGAAATCGCGCCCTCTATACCGGGGGCAATGAGGAGAATGGATATTTGGATCTCGGAGGTGATGCCGCACAAGCTATCGGTACTGTCCTCAATGGGAAGGCGTGGAGCGTCAGTATTAACCTACTACTGACCGAAGGAGGCAATCTCGACAACTACTGTTGGGCATGGAACGTCAACAATGGTACGAGCAGCTATCTGGGGCTCATCAGTCAGGCCAACAACCAGAACTGGTATTTCGAAAAAGTGCGCTCCGGCACATGCAAGGTCAGATCACATGCGGGGCTGAGCCAAAACATGTGGCATAACATCACAATCACTTCCGACACTGAAGCTACATGCATCTACGTTGATGGACAACTGCGTAATACGAAAGCCTCCAATACCACAGCCCTCACCCTGAACAGCAACACCATGGCATGGCTTGGGCGCAGTCCTTTCGAGGCAGACGCCTATATGACGGGCACTTTCTTCGACGACCTCAACGTCTATGACCGCGCCCTCACACCGGCGCAGGTGCTGGCGTTATACGAGGTAGCAGCCACGAAGGCTACCGGATGCGAAGCACTGCTACCAGTCCCCGACACCGAACCCCATACAGAAGCCGTCAATCTCATCGGTGATAACACCGAGGCTGACCTCACTCTCCTCCTCCGTAACCCCGACTTCTCCGATGGAAACGACGGATGGGAAGGAACGCCTTTCAGCGCGGCACCGGGTACCGTGGCTGAACATTACTACCAGCTTTTCGATACCTATCAGGTGCTGAAGAACATGCCCGCAGGGCATTATCGTCTCAGTTGGCAGGGTTTCTATCGGAACGGCAACATCCAGAACGCATGGCTGCGCCACACGATGGGTATGGAAGATAAGGCAGAGGTTTATGTTGCCGCCAATACCCACCAAGAATGGTCCGACCTCGCTCAGGGAGCCATGCTCTCGCTCTATGATCCATCTACCCCCTACACCTACGAGCCCTACACTTACCCGGACGACATCAGCACGGCAAGCCGGGCTTTCTCTAACGGATACTATACACAGCACCTTGACTTTGAACTGTCGGATGTAAGTGATTTGCGAATTGGCTTCCGCCACTTCACCCCAACAGTTTACGACTGGGCGTGTGTGGATAATGTCGGTCTTACCTATTACAAGGATGGAACTATAGTGAAGAATATACGAGAGAAGAAAGAAGAAAGAACGCCCTTGATATATGATTTATTCGGACGAATCATCCAGCACTCACCACTGCGAAAGGGAATATACATCATCAATGACAGGAAAGTGCTAGTCAAATGAAAAAGTTTTTTCTCACCCTCGCGCTTCTCTGCGCAAGTCATTTTTCATTTTTAGCTTATCACCTTTCATTCGCTTCAGCGCTCGCGCAGGAGTATAAGATGGCTGGCCCTTACGAAGTGGTGGCGCGCGATGGAGAGTTCCGTAGTAGCAAAAGCGGCAGCGAGCGCGATATGAAGGCGGCGTGGGACTTCGCCAAAGAGGGCAAGCATGATGAGGCGGTGCGTATCATCAATGCATACGCGGAGAAGCTGCAACGACTGGACGGTCACGATGCGCCGCTGTGTGCAATTCAAGGATATTGGTTGGTGAGGGCGATGATAGAAATGAAGACCCTCTCCCCGCTCCCCCGTGAGGGGGAGAGCCTCACTTCGTTCGATAGCAACGCGCAGCCACTCCCCTCCATTACGGGAGGGGTTGGGGGTGGGTCTTGGTCCTCTATGATTCGCCGTGCTTTTCTTCCCATGATGGAAAAGTTTGAGGCGGACAGCCCGTATGCTAACGGCAATTGGGGAGCGATTGTGAACCGCTTCCGAATGGCCTGTGCTATCGCCATCGGAGACTCGGCGATGTATCAGGCTGCTATCGACTATTACCTACACGCCTACGACAACGGCTCGTTACCGAAATATGTCGGCGAGACGGGGCAGTGTCAGGAGACGGGGCGCGATCAGGCACATGTGCAGTTAGGCCTCGGAGCGCTGTGCGACATCTGCGAAATGGCTTGGCAGCAGGGCGATGACCTATGGGGAGCGCTCGACAACCGCCTAATGAAGGGCATCGAATACTCCGCCCGCTACAATCTCGGCTACGATGTACCCTTCGAGACGTGGACGGACTGCACAGGACTCTACAATGACTGGACGGAACCAGGCTCGATGGGACGTGGTCGTATTCGCTGCATCTACGACCTGCCCTATAACCATTTCGTGAAGCGCAAAGGACTGAAGATGCCTTACACAAAGAAACTGCTCGACCTACAGGCAAAGGCCGAAAAGCGAGGCGAGATTCAACAAAACCCAGAGGCTAATCAGTTCACCGTAAAGGGCGTGACAGGCTCCCTCCCTATGGGGGAGGGCGGGGGGAGAGGCCCCCTCCATCAGCTCTTTTCCTACGCCGCCCCCGATGGTGCACCGCTGAAGCGCGACTATGATGTATTCGTGCAGCCGCGAGGCAGTAAGGAGTGGACGAGGGTGGATACATATATGGCGAAGGTCAATAGCCCCCTCCCGACCTCCCCCAAGGGGGAGGGGCTCAAGCATCAGGTGAGTGAAATCTCCTATTGCATATTCGATTTCACGGGCGATGTGTTTGTGAAGGTTATAAGCAAAAACAAGAAGTTCAAGGCCGCGAGGATAAGGCCAGACTACAGGGGCGTGATTGCCAACGTGCAAAATGATAGCACCGTACAGTTCCTGCTTTTTCAGCCAGAGAACGTCAGCGTGGAGTTTGACGGGGATATAACTGATAATTTGCTCGTGTTTACGTCCAAGCCGCCAATGAGCAAGGAAGAGGCTGAGAAGCAGGCGAAGAAAGAAGGGTGTGCTTTCAAATGCTACGAATCAGGACTCTACAATCAGCAGGACACCATATACATTAGTTCGAACACTACGGTTTACTTGGAGGGTGGCAGCTATTTCACTGGCACTTTCGCCATCAACGATGCTGAGAACGTGAGCATTCTTGGTCGAGGCATCGCACGGCCTGAACGTGGCTACGAGGGTGCTCATGTCCATCGCTCGAAAAATGTGCTGATTGACGGCCTTGTGCTCAACACCTGCCCCATCGGTGAATCGCAGAACGTAACCCTGCACGATGTCCGCAGCATCTCGCATCCCGGCTGGGGCGATGGACTGAATGTTTTTGGCGGCTCCAGCGACATCATCTTCGACCGCGTGTTTTGCCGCAACTCAGATGACTGCACTACAGCCTACGCCACCCGCAAGGGCTTCAACGGATCTACCCGTAACGTGACCATGCGTAACTCTACGCTTTGGGCCGACGTGGCACATCCCATCTTCATCGGCATCCACGGTAATGCTGAGCGTGGCGACACCATCGAGAACCTGCATTACGAGAACATCGACATCCTCTTTCAGGCCGAGCCACAGGTGGACTATCAAGGCTGCATGGCCATCAACTGCGGCGACAACAACCTCGTACGCAACGTCACCTTCGAGAATATCCGCATTGAGCAGATCCTTCAGGGAAGTTTACTACAAGTCAAGGTAGGCTACAACCAAAAATACTGCGCAGCACCAGGCCGTGGCGTAGAAAATGTCACCTTCAGAAATATCCGCTATAAGGGTACAACGCCCAACCTCTCCATCATCAACGGCTACAACGATGAGCGCAAGGTGAAAGGCATCACCTTCGAGGGTATCAAGATCAATGGTCGCCTGCTGCACGACAAGATGCCTGGCAAGCCTGCGTGGTATAAAACCGCCGACTACATTCCCATGTATGTGGGCAATCATGTGGAGAACGTCGTGTTCAGTAAGGACAGCCGCAGTACGATGGTCAGCCAGTCGCTGAGCTACTGCTCCTCGCAGGTGGACCGCGCGTTAGAGGTACTGCGTCCATACGACTTCACGATGATGCCACGAAATATATTGAATGGGGAAAAAGTTTGGAACCTCCGCAAAGCCAAACCTGAAGAATGGTGTTCCGGTTTTTGGCCTGGTATCCTGTGGATGACCTTTGCCTATAACAAGAGCGAGGCCGTGCAGAAGGCTGCAAAGGGTTACACCGATGCTTTGATTCCCGTCGTGGAGGCTCCCGTCTATGACCACGACCTCGGCTTCATCACCATCAATTCATTCCTGAAGGGCTACGAAGTAACGAAAGAGCCTCGCTACCGCGAAGTGGCTCTGCGTGCTGCCGACTCCCTCGCCACGCTCTTCAATCCCACCGTCGGCACGATACTCTCATGGCCGCGCCACGTGAAGGACTACGGCGGCCATAACACCATCATGGACAACATGATGAATCTCGAGTTATTGTTTTGGGCAAGCAAAGAGCAGACCCACCCCCTTACCCCTCCCGTCAAGGGAGGGGAGCTCCAGTTCTCTGGAAAACAAAAGGATGGCAACGCGCCAGCCCTCCTCCCCATTACGGGGGAGGCCGAGAGGGGGTCTTTGTATGATATAGCCGTGCGCCACGCAGAAACAACGATGAAGAACCACTTCCGCAAGGATGGTAGCTGTTACCACGTGGCTGTGTATGACACCCTCGACGGCCATTTCGTGAAGGGCGTAACGCATCAGGGCTACTCCGACAATTCCATGTGGAGTCGCGGACAGGCATGGGCCATCTACGGCTACACGATGGTCTATCGCTACACAAAAGACCGACGTTTCCTCGACTTCGCACAGAAAGTCACCGACATCTATCTGAAACGCTTGAAAGAGACATCAGACGATTGGGTGCCCTTCTGGGATATGGACGATCCAGAAATACCGGAAGTGAAAAGTGAAAGAGTGAAAAGTGAAAAATTAAAGGATGTTTCAGCCGCCTGCATCGTTGCCTCCGCTTTGTTAGAACTGTCTGATTACGTTTCAGCCGACCGGGCTACCACCTACCGCGACTTTGCCATCAATATGCTCCGTGACCTCAGCACCGACCGCTATCAGAGCCGCGACAAGAACGTATCCTTCCTCCTCCATTCCACTGGTCACCATCCTGCCGGCTCAGAGATTGATGCCAGCATCATTTATGCCGACTATTACTATCTCGAAGCTTTACAAAAGCTTTTAACCCAAATCGGTCATTAGGATTGATGCCAGATTGGTATTTGTTTCGAGCAGATTGGCCATATTGTTATCGAAGGCGTAGCGGGCTACGGCGAGATGGCAATGCGGACAAGATGCCGAAAGAAATGCTAAGATCTTTCACTTGGACTGTCCAAAAGGACAGTCGGACAGTCTTGCCTGTACAAGACCGACCCGACCAGATGCTTCGGTGCGGCTCGCGGCAAGGCTGTCTATGAAGGGCATCCGCTCCAACACGCAGCTGACACATACGCACAAGGCCAGTGCTGAGAGTTTATTTGTAGATACTGCCTCTCTCCAGCGTTACACTCATCATGAGGTCACGGAAAACGCCGTAGTAGAGAAAGAGGTGAAGCCTCCAAACACATTCCGCAATCTCGCATTCCTCATCATGGCTGTAGCCATCCTCCTCGGTGTCCTGCTCGTCGCAGTAGGCAAAGGCGTCAAATAATAGCTTTTCTTGACCTTTTCGGGTCGTTTGTATGCAATTTTGCATGTTCTCATGGGCAAAAATGAACTTTTTTGCCCTTTTTTAGTGTTTTTCACGCGCCCGAACCTTAATTATTGGAGATGTTTATTTATTTTTGACCTCAAAATGAGTCAGAATTGAACAAAATCCTTATCAAAATGGACTCTTTAGAACGTATTCAGCTCCCCAAATGGCATATTGGGGCGTGATAGAGCAATAAAAAATATATGACAAAGAAACTATTCTTTCAGGCATTGACGAAGTTTGTTGCCGGATTAGCGATTACGATGGCACTGCTGTTTATTCCGGCTGGAACTTGCTGTTACTGGCAGGCATGGCTGTTCATCGGCATTCTGTTTATTCCGATGCTTATCGTGGGCATTGTCCTGATGAAACGTAATCCGGAACTGTTACGCAAACGCCTTGATGCGAAGGAAAAAGAGAACGAACAGAAGAGCGTCGTAGCCATGAGCAGCCTGTTGTTTGTGGCAATGTTTGTGATAGCAGGCCTCAACCACCGTTTCGACTGGTGGATATTGCCCGACTGGCTTGTGATAGCGGCAGCCGTCCTGTTCCTGCTGGGCTACGCCATGTATGCAGAGGTCATGCGAGAAAATGTCTGGCTGTCAAGAACTGTTGAGGTACAGGATAATCAGCAGGTCGTCGATACGGGTTTGTATGGCATTGTGCGTCACCCCATGTACTCCGCCACATTGATTCTCTTTCTCACGATGCCCCTCGTGCTCGCTTCACCATGTTCGTTCGTAATCATGTTGCTTTATGTGCCTGTGGTAGTCAAGCGCATACAAAACGAGGAAAAGGTGTTGAAACAGGAACTCCGCGGCTACCAGGAATACACACAGCGTGTTCGCTATCGGTTAGCCCCCTTTATCTGGTAATAATGTAATCACATAAAAATAGGAAACGACAATGAAGAAAGTTTATAAGGCTCATATTCTCTACACGAAGGAGAGGAGCTGTTTTGAAGTGCTCGAAAATGGCTATATCGCCGTGGATGACAACGGACGCGTGATAGGCGTGGCGACAGATCTGGCCTCGTTAGGGTGTGAGGATGCAGAGGTCACGGATTTCGGCGACCGCCTTCTTATTCCCGCCATGAACGACCTGCACGTGCATGCCCCACAGTATCGCAACCAAGGTATCGCCATGGATCTGGAACTGCTGCCGTGGCTCCAGAGCTACACCTTCCCCGAAGAGATGAAATATGCCGACACGGGCTATGCCGAGCGGATGTACCGCCGCTTCGTCCGCGACCTGTGGCGCTTCGGCACCATGCGGGCCTGCGTGTTTGCCACCATCCATACAGAGAGTACCCGCGTGCTGATGCGCCTGTTCCAAGAGGCTGGCATGGGAGCACTGGTGGGCAAGGTGGGCATGAACCGCAACTGCCCCGAGGGACTCACGGAGCAGGTGGAAGAGATGGTGCGGGGCTATGAGGAGCTGGCGAATGACGAATGCCCTCCCCTCGTGCGAACAATCATCACCCCCCGCTTCATTCCTTCGTGTACGCCGGAGATGCTTCGCGCCTGTGGCGAACTGGCTGTCAAATACCAGCTGCCCGTGCAGTCGCACCTCTCTGAGAACAAGGACGAGATTGCCTGGGTGCAGGAGCTGGAGCCGGAAAGCAGCTGCTACGGCGATGCCTACGACCGCTACGGCCTTTTCGGGCAGACGCCCACCGTGATGGCGCACTGCGTATGGAGCGACGGCGAAGAGGTGGAGCTGATGAAACGGCGCGGCGTCATGGTGGCTCACTGTCCGACATCGAATTTCAACGTGGCATCGGGCATGGCGCCCATCCGACATTTCCTCGACGAGGGTCTGCACGTGGGCCTCGGCAGCGACATCAGCGGCGGCCACGACCTGAGCATCTTCAGGATGATGGTCTACGCGATACAGGTGAGCAAGATGCACTATCAGCAAAACCACGAGCTGCCGTTCCTCACCTTGTCCGAAACCTTCTGGATGGCCACGAAGTCGGCAGGCAGCTTCTTTGGCCGTGTGGGCAGCTTCGAGCCCGGCTATGAGTTTGACGCCCTCGTCATCGACGACAGCGACCTCAACCACGATAATTATTCGCTGTTAGAACGCTTAGAGCGATACATTTATCTGGGCGATGACCGCCAGATCACGCACCGCTTCTGCTGCGGAAAAGCCATCACAGAACCGAAGATTATTATTTAAGTTTCGCAAGCTCTGCTTGTTTCTGAAGTTCTTGACCTTTCAAGAACTTCCGTCGCGAAGCGACTAACTTCTTTAACTTCCATAAAATTTATGACCTTCTGAACTGTGGTTCCTGGGATTATCCCAAATCGGTCATTAGGCCGACATATAATATAATACAGTTGTTTTTTATGGTCTATTGATGTCATCTTAGCATTTCTTTCGTCATCTTGTCCACATTGCCATCTCGCCGTAGCCCGCTACGCCTTCGATAACAATATGACCAATCTGCTCGAAACAAATACCAATCTGGCATCAATCCTAATGACCGATTTGGGATTATTGATAAAAGCGGGTGAAGGCACGGACACAGTAGAGATGGTCGGCAACGGCACCAGTCTCGCGACAGCTGTGCATGGCGAGGATGGGATTGCCCATGTCTACGCCGCGAAGAGGCAGCGAGGAGGCAAGGATATTGCCGAGGGTGCTGCCACCAGCCACATCGCTATGGTTGACAAAACGCTGGCAAGGTACACCTGCCTCGCGGCAGAGTTCGGCGAAGACGGCAGCTGAGGCAGCGTCACTGGCATATTTCTGTGCAGCATTGAACTTGATGACGGGACCACCGCCGAGGACGGGATGGTTCGTGGGGTCGTATTTGTCGCTGTAGTTAGGATGCCAGGCATGGGCATTGTCGGCTGACACCATGAAAGCACGCTCGACAGCTTGATAGAAGGCTTCCACTGTGCCGCTCTGTGCCAGCGCGATGCGCTGTAGGATGGTGGCGAGGAAGGGACTGCCAGCGCCCTGCTTGGTCTGCGAGCCCGTCTCTTCGTTGTCGAAGATAGCCAGCACCTTGGTCACGTCGGAGGCGGGAGAGGCAAGGAGGGCTTCCAAGCCCGCGTAGCACATCGAGAGGTCGTCGAGACGACCAGAAGAGAGGAACTCGTCGTGGACACCGAAAGTACAGGCTGGGGTGGCATCGGCGAGGTAGAGGTCGAAGTCGAGGATGTCCTCGCGGCTGACAGGCTGTTCCTTGCCTAACTCTTCGAGGATGATGTTCATGAGGAGATTGCCGCGCTCAAGCTCGTTGGTGATGATGCCGAGGATGGGCAGCATGTCCTTCTGCTTGCTGAGCTTCACGCCATCGTTGACCTCGCGATTGAAATGGATAGCCAAGTTGCTGATTTGCAACAGCGGGCGGCGCACATGGATGAGCCGCGTCACTGGGCTCAGCGCATCTTCGCCACGGACAATGACACGCCCCGCGAGGGTCAGCGGACGATCGAACCACGTCGCCATGATGGGGCCGCCATAGACCTCGGTGTTGAGCTTGACAATGCCGCCTTCGCAAGTCATCTCCGCATTCGGCTTGATGCGGAAGGTGGGGGAGTCGCAATGAGCGCAGATGATATGGAAGCCCGCGTCGGCCAATGTCTTGCGGCCAATCTCAAAGGCATAGATGGAGGAATCATTTTTCGTGACGTAGAACTTATCACCAGCGGCAACAGCGCCAAGGGGCTGACGAGGATCGAGACGATGATAGCCTGCCGACTCCAGTTGGGCAGCAAGCGCCTTCACCGCGAAAAAGTTGACGGGTGAAGCATCAAGGAATTTCAGTAAACGGGTAAGCATGAAGGGGAGAATTTGAGTGTTATGTATTGAGAAATTAGTTTCCAAAAAGGTCGTTTCCACATCCTTTCGGTTCGTTTTGGTGGGACAAAGGTAATAAAAAGTTTAAAGTTTAAGAGTGAATGTTTAAAGTTTTTGCACAAAAAGCACAAATTAGCCAAAAAAGCAGTAACTTTGCGCGCTGAAAAAGTCAAATCATATATCATACATCGTACACTAACATTATGACAATAGCTCAAATCCCTGTGCTGCTGCTCACCGGTTACCTCGGCAGCGGCAAGACAACACTCCTCAACCGCATCCTCAACAACCGCCGCGGCATCCGTTTTGCCGTCATCGTCAACGATATAGGTGAAGTGAACATCGATGCCGACCTCATTGAGAAAGGCGGCATCGTTGGGCAGAAGGACGACAGCCTGGTGGCTCTGCAGAACGGCTGCATCTGCTGCACGCTGAAAATGGACCTCGTGGAACAGCTGCGCGACATCACTCGTCAGCAACGTTTCGACTACATCGTCATCGAAGCCAGCGGCATCTGCGAACCTGCGCCTATCGCCCAGACCATCTGCTCTATGCCTGTCATGGGGCCGGAATATGTCAAGGACGGCGTACCCGTCGTGGACAGCATCGTCACCGTGGTCGACGCGCTACGGATGCGCGATGAATTCGGCAGCGGCGAGTCGCTCCTGCGCCCCAACCTCGACGAAGATGACATCGAGAACCTGGTTATCCAACAGATTGAGTTCTGCAATATCATCCTGTTGAACAAAGCTTCGGAAGTGACACCTGATGAGTTAGGACGTGTCCGCGAGATCATCCGTGCCTTGCAGCCCAAGGCTGAAATCATCGTCTGCGACTACTGCGATGTCGACTTCGACAAAATCCTGAATACACACGCCTTTGACTTCGACAAAGTTGCCACCTCTGCCGCTTGGATTGACGCCATCGAACACCATCACGACGACGACGATGATGATGATGAAGAGGAAGAAGAGGAACATGAGCATCACCACCACCACGATGATGGAGATGAAGACGAAGAAGAGGAACATGAGCACCACCACCACGATGATGAAGAGGAACACCACCATCACCACCACCATCATCATCATCACCATGACGACGAAGGCGAGGCGGAGGAGTACGGCATAGGCACTTTTGTCTACTACCGCCGTCAACCCTTGAACCTCGGTTTGTTCGACGAGTTTGTCGCACGCAAATGGCCCCGCGGTGTCATCCGTGCCAAAGGTATCTGCTGGTTCTACGGCGAACCTGACACCTGTTATGTCTTTGAGCAAGCAGGCAAGCAGGTCAGCCTCCGCGATGCAGGCAAGTGGTATGTCACGATGCCCGACGACGAGCTACGCGACTTGATGGCACAGACACCCGCCCTCGTCCGCGATTGGGACAAGCAGTACGGAGATCGTATGCAGAAGCTCGTGTTCATCGGTCAGCACCTGGACCGCGAAGCCATTACGGCAGAACTCGACAAATGCTTAGTCGACCTGCAATAATAAGAGAGGATAATCCGTAGTTAATCTTTTTGTCGCAGTTCCCAAAAGGCGACAGCTGAGGCTGCTGCGACATTCAGCGAATCTACGCCGTGGGCCATGGGAATGCGTACGGTGTAATCCGCAGCTGTTATGGTGTCCATGGGCAGGCCGTCGCCTTCAGTTCCCATGATGATGGCCAGGCGCGGCTCAGCCTTCAACTGCTCGTCATCCAAAGAGATGGAGTTGTCGGTCAGCGCCATCGCAACTGTTTTGAAACCCAAAGCCTTGACAGCCTCAACGCGCTCAATCCATGTCCACGGCACAAGGAACACGCTACCCATCGACACGCGCACAGCGCGGCGGTTCAATGGGTCGCAAGAATTTGTTGTCAGAAGCACAGCGTCGATACCCAGCGCTGCCGCCGAGCGGAAAATAGCGCCAATATTCGTTGTGTCCACTACCCCATCGATGATCACGATGCGCCGTGCCCCCTCGCACACCGCTTCGAGGCTTCGCGGCGCGGGACGACGCATGGCACAAAGCACGCCGCGTGTCAGCGTGTAGCCCGTGAGTTCCGCCAATAGTTCTCGCTCACCTATATATATAGGTATATCACCCGCGCGTGCAACGATGTCGGCAGCATCGCCAGCGATGTGGCGCTCCTCACACAACAGCGCCAATGGCTCATAGCCCGCATCCAAGGCAACACGTATGACCTTCGGACTCTCCGCGATGAACACACCCTTTTCAGGCTCCAACCTATTGCGGAGCTGAGCCTCAGTAAGCGTAGCAAAAAGTGCTACACCGGGGTCATTCAGCGATGTAACGGGGATGATATTCATTTTCCAAACAAAAAGATGGCGGGTGTCTTGGAGAGGTCTGTCAGGCGCTGACGGCGCCAGTCGGCAACGGTGCGCGTACAGATCCATTCATCATCAGTAGTGATGCCAGCCGCGATGCAGAGGCGCGTCTGAGGGCGAAGCGTCTGACAGAGTGTCTCGAAGAGTTTGTGGTTGCGATAGGGCGTCTCAATAAATAGCTGTGTCTGCTGTTCGCGCCAGGCCCGTTCCTCCAACTGTTTCAGCCGCTTGATGCGATCGGCAGGATCAATAGGCAGATATCCATTGAAAGCAAAACTCTGGCCATTGAGCCCCGAGGCCATCACAGCCATTATCATCGACGAAGGTCCCACAAGCGGCACCACCTTCAGCCCCTTTCGCTGAGCTATCGCCACGATGTCTGCCCCCGGATCGGCGACGGCAGGACAGCCCGCCTCGGAGATTACACCCATGCTCTCGCCCGCCTCCAAAGGCTTCAGGTAACGCTCAAAGAGTGCGTTGTCGGCATGTTTGCCCATGGGATAGAACGTCAGGGCATCGATGTCGATGTCGCGGTCTACGCGCTTGAGGAAGCGTCGCGCCGAACGCACCTCCTCGACAATGAAGTGGCGGAGACCGGCGATGATGTCGCGGTTGTAAGACGGCAACACGCGCTGCTGCGGGGTCTCGCCGAGCTCAACGGGGATGAGATAGAGGGTCGCTGACATTTCCACGATACTGCAAATAGGCGCTGATGGCATCGCTGACGATGGCACTGCGGTTCATCTGTGCCCGCTGTTCCTCGCTGTAATACTCGCTATAGAGCGGGAAATCAGCGCCGAGGTATTTGTCGAGGCTGATGCCGATGAGCGTGTCACCCACCACAATGCTCTGGTTGAGGCAGGAAATTTGGGTGTAGACATGGGGAATGCGGAAAGAAGGATCTTTCCGCTTCAACTCTTTGAACACATGATCGAAGTCTGCCTCCAAATCACTCAGATCGTTGTACTGGCGATGCACCTCGTCCAAAAGCACTTGCACGGTAGAGTCAAGATAGTAATAACGCAGGCGCTTCTCCACGTCCGCCTCGTCGACATCACCCAGTTCCAGCACATTCTCTATGAGCAGTTTCGTCTCCATGGGATACTGCGTATTCATCTGGTGAAGTGCTGTGTAGCTCCCGAGGGACACGTATTCGTCAAGAACACGATCGTAACGGTCTATCCTCACTGTCGTCACAGGCTCCTCGTCCATGAACCACCCTTCCCACGGCTTCGCCAGCCAGCTCCACAAACCGAAGGCGCAGAGCAAGACCAAGAGAATGGAAAGGGTGAGGAGGCGCTTCATAATTCTTTATCTATGTTAATTTTCGGGACAAAGTTAGTGAAAACTTGTTTATCCTCCAAATAAAATGCTAAAAATCTTAAACAAAAGTCACATAATTGACCATTTTGTATGGAATAAGGTCGAAATACGATGCTTTTGTGTTAAATACTGTTGATTATTACGTCGTCTACAATTTCATTTCGTACCTTTGCAGACGAATTGTGAAAAAACGAAAAAATGTAAAATCATTATCATAATACAATTTGTCAAATCAATCTATGACACAAGCAATTCAAAGAACTCTGCGTGACAGCGCTGCGATGCGCTGGACTGCGTTGCTGCTGCTGGCATTGGCCATGTTCTGCAGCTACATCTTCATGGACATCCTCTCTCCTATCAAGGATCTGATGCAAGAGACACGGGGCTGGGACAGCGCCGCCTTTGGTCGTATGCAAGGTGCTGAAGTATTCCTGAATGTCTATGTATTCTTCCTTATCTTTGCCGGCATCATCCTCGATAAGATGGGGGTGCGTTTCACCGCTGTGCTTTCCGGAGCCGTCATGCTCTTTGGCGGTATCATCAAGTTCTATGCCGTCAGCGAATCCTTTATCGGGACAGGCTTGGAGGCTTGGTTCACCAATCACTTGAACTGGAATGGCGACCTGCCCGTCATCGGTGCCATCCTGCCCTTTGCCGCAGGGATGCCGGCATCGGCGAAACTCGCTGCACTGGGTTTCATGTTCTTCGGTTGCGGATGCGAGATGGCCGGAATAACCGTGAGCCGCGGTATCGTGAAATGGTTCAAAGGCCGTGAAACAGCTTTGGCTATGGGCTCGGAGATGGCGCTTGCCCGTCTCGGCGTGGCTACCTGTATGATTTTCTCGCCCTTCTTTGCCAAATTAGGCGGCGAGGTACATGTTGAGAATTCAGTAAAATTCGGCGTGGTGCTGATGTGCATTGCCCTGATGATGTTCATCGTCTATTTCTTCATGGATAAGAAGCTTGATGCACAGACCGGTGAGGCTGAGGAAAAGGACGATCCCTTCAAGATCAGCGACTTGCAGAAGATTTTCACCAGCCTCGGTTTCTGGCTTGTGGCTCTGCTCTGCGTGCTTTACTATAGTGCAATCTTCCCCTTCCAGAAATATGCCGTCAACATGCTGCAGTGCAACTTGACGCTCAATCCTGCTGAAGAGGGCTCCTATTGGGCCAGCAACTCTGTGACAATTGTCCAGTACGTCATCATGCTGGTGGTGGCCGTATGTGCCTTTGCCAGCAACTTCCAGAAGAAAAAAGGCATGAAGCTCGGCTTGATGGCCTTAGCAGTGGTTGCCCTGGTCGTCTATTGCTTCATGGGCTATATGCGCGGCACGGCAGAGACCATCTTTGCCGTATTCCCACTGTTGGCCGTCGCCATCACCCCCATCCTGGGCAGCTATGTGGATCATAAAGGAAAAGCCGCTTCCATGCTGATGCTCGGCTCCATCCTTCTGGTAGTTTGCCACCTGACCTTTGCTTTCATCCTGCCAGCCTTCAAGGGCGACGCCGTCGGCGGTACCGTGGTGGCATACGTCACCATCCTGGTGCTGGGCGCTTCCTTCTCATTAGTGCCTGCAGCCTTATGGCCTTCGGTGCCCAAGCTGGTCGACGAGAAGATTATCGGTTCCGCTTACGCCGCCATCTTCTGGATTCAGAATATCGGCCTCGGACTCTTCCCTGCCCTCATCGGCATTGTGCTGACCAAAACCAACGCAGAGGGAACAGCTGCACATGAGCTCAACTACACCTGGGCACTTGTGATGTTGGCAGCACTCGGTATTGCCTCACTTTTGATCTCCATTTACCTCAAGGCCGTGGACAAGAAGAAGGGCTATGGGCTTGAAGAACCCAACATTAAGGAATAAGAAGTGTTAAAAAGACACTTTTTTCGCCGTCTTAGATAAAATATCTAAAGAAAACAACGCGATACTAAAAAAATCGTTGTACCTTTGCGGCGCAGACTGAGCAGGTCTGCGCCGTTTGCTTTATATTATAACTATAACCCAAAAAGAATGAAAAAATTTGCGCTACTGACGCTTTTGTTTCTGGCCATTGCGACGATGGCCAGTGCACAAACATGGATTGACATCACCAGCGACTACGTCAAAAACCCAAGCTACGACAACAACACGACAACGGGATGGACGATTGAGCAAAACTGTAGCGGCCGAGGTGCCGCCGTCAACATGATGGAGTTCTGGCAGGGGACATGGGACATCTATCAGACCATTCCATCCCTCAGCGCAGGGCGCTATCGTATCAGCGTACAAGGTTACTTCCGACCTGGGTCTTTCGACGACAATGCCGTGGAAGCTCACGAACAAGGAAGAGAGGAACTGACCTGCTTCCTCTATGCCAACAACAAGCAGACGCCAATCATGAGCGTATTTGCCCACTATTCAACAGAATATGTTGACGGATGCTGGACGTACGGCAACTGGTGGAGCGGCAATATGCGCTACTATCCCAATTCCATGGAATCAGGCTCCGTTTTCTTTCAGAAAGGCGACTATAGCGACAATCAGGTGGTCGTCGAGCTCGCATCAAACGAGGAGCTGACATTCGGATTGAAGAATGAAAAATGGACAAACAACAACTGGGCGCTCTTTGATAACTGGAAGTTGGAATACTACGGCACTGTGGTCGCGGTAACCTCCTTACAACTCAACAAGACCACGGCAACCATGAAACAGGGCGAACAGCTACAGCTGACAGCCACCCCCACCCCCGCCAACGCCACCTATAGGGGCGTCACATTTACCAGCAGCAATGAGGCCGTGGCTTCCGTTGATGCCGACGGACTCGTGACGGCATACAAGCCCGGCATCACCACCATCACCGCCACATCCATCAAATATGAAGACATCAGCGCAAGGTGCATCATCACCGTCGAAGCAAACGAAGTGACACCCAATGCCGTCATCATCAACGAAGTGCAGCAGGCTAACGTGGATATGTTCATTGACCCGTCGTTCAACTACGGAGGATGGATCGAGCTCTATAACAGCACGGAGAGCACCGTCATGCTCGACGGCCTTTACGTGCAGGACGACCAAGGACACCGCTTTGCATTGACATCCACGCGCAACGGCTCAATTCCCGCCAAAGGATTCCTGGCTTTATGGTTCGACCATTTCTCGTGGTGGACACCCAATACGATCAATTTCAAGCTCGACTATGACGGCGGACACATCGCCATCACCAATGAGCAGGGCACGGTGCTCTCCTCTTTCGACTATCCACCAGCCATCAGCCGCACCTCATACGCCCGCACCACCGACGGCGGCAATGAATGGAACTACACGGACCAGCCCACGCCTGGAGCGAGCAATACCTCGTCATCTTTTGCCGAGACACGTCTCGAAGCGCCCCAGTTCGACAAGGCAGGCGGCCTCTTTACCGACAATTTTACCGCTCAGGTGACCAACATTCCCAGCGGTGCCAAGTTACGCTACACTACCGACGGAAGCACGCCGACATTAACGAATGGAGAGACGAGTACAGACGGACGTTTCAGCATACAACAGACAACCATCTTGCGCGTACGCTTCTTCAAAGATGGTATGCTTTCCAGCCCAGTTGTCACGCGTTCCTTCATACATAAAGAACAAGACTTTACGCTGCCCGTCCTTTCACTCGTTTCCGATGACAAGAATCTCACAGGTGCCGACTACGGAATATTTGCACGCGGCAACGGCAACGGAAGACCAGGTAACGGACAGAGCGGCAATTGCAACTGGAACATGGACTGGGATCGTCCCGCAAACGTTGAATACATCGAGGAGGGCCAAGCTGTCTTCAACCAGGAAGTGAGCGTGGAGGTGTCAGGAGGCTGGAGCCGCGCATGGACGCCGCAGTCCTTCAACATCAAGGCCAATAAGATCTACGAGGGAGTCAACCGCATGAACTACCAGTTCTTCAAGGACAAGCCCTTCCTGCGTCACAAGGGTCTGAAAGTGCGCAACGGCGGCAACGACTACAATTCCGGACGCATCAAGGACGCTGCGATACAACAGGTTGTAACCACCTCTGGACTGTATGTTGAGACACAGGCATACCAACCCATACACGTCTACCGCAACGGCAAGTACCTGGGACTATTGAATTTACGCGAACCCAATAACAAGAACTACGCTTTTGCCAACTACGGCATCGACACCGACGACGATGATATGGATCAGTGGAAGATGTCCCCCGACAGCAACTACGTTCAGCAGGTCGGCACCAAGGATGTCTTCAACGAGTGGTATTCGCTCTCGCAGAACGCAGCCGATGCGCTGGCCTATGAGCGTATCAAGCAGATTGTCGATATTGAAGAGATGTGCAACTACCTCGCCGTGGAGTTCTACGTTTGCGGCAACGACTGGCCCAAGAACAACATTAAGAGTTTCCGTGCACGCACAGAAGGCGAGAGCAACAGCCGCTTCCGTGCCGTCCTCTTCGACCTCGACCACGCTTTCAACAATGGCACCGATGAGTTCAATTGGTTCTTCGAGAGATCGATGAGCTGGACCTTCGACCAACTCTACGGCGCGCAGGTCATCGCCAAGTACGGCGACAGGATTACTGCAGAAATTGAGTTTGCACGTATCATCAAGAATATGCTTCAGAACGCAGAGTTCAAGAAACAGCTTGTAGACCAGTTTTGCATCGTAGCGGGCAGCGTATTTGAACCGACACGCTCCAGCGAGATTATACAAGACATGATTGACCGTGTTGCACAGGATGGTTTCTCGGCTTCCAGCGGTTATAGCGTCAAGAGTTCTCTCAACAGCTCCCGCCAGTCATCGACCGTCGAGAATATGCGCAACTACTTTGGCCTCGGTTCTGCCATGCAGGTCACGCTGTCTTCGAATATCGAAGAGGCCGGCCTGCTCATCAACGAACTCAACGTGCCTACGGGCAAGTTCTCTGGCAAACTCTTCGCACCCATTGCCGTCACGGCGGCAGCACCGGCAGGCTATCGTTTCGTAGGATGGGAATCCAGCCAGTCGACGGCAGGCATCGCTCTCTTCAGCAAAGGCGCGGAATGGAGCTACTACGACCAGGGGTCCCTCGACGACGAGGACTGGACAGCTACCGGCTACAACGCAACTTGGCCTGATGGACAGGCGCCCCTCGGCTATTTCGTTGGCGACAACAATAGTCGCGGCTACAAGACCTTCCTTGACTACGGCGGCAACAACAGCGACAAACGGCCGACCTACTATTTCCGCAAGCAGGTCACGCTCGCCGACACGCCCAAGAGCACGGAGAGCTTCACCCTCAACTGGGTAGCCGACGACGGCTTCATTGTCTATGTCAACGGTGTGGAAGCTGGGCGCTACCTGATGCCCTCGGGCAACGTCAGCTACAGCTCTTTCGCCACAACGTATGCTAACGGCAACCCCGACTCCGGCTCGATGACCCTCAACACCGACCTCTTCAAGAAAGGTGCCAACATCATCGCCGTCGAAGTCCACAATAATGCCGCCAACTCCACAGATATCATGTGGGACGCCGAACTGCTCTATGTCAAGGAGGGCGCTGGCAACATCGCATCAACAGAGGCCACATTCCGCATCCCCGAGAGTACGTCGTCCATCACCCTCACAGCCGTCTATGAGAAGCTCAACGCCAGCGACGCAGAGGCTTGGGATGCACATCCCGTGAAGATCAACGAGGTCAGCGCCGACAATGATATTTTCGTCAGCGATATCTTCAAGAAGAGCGACTGGATTGAGCTCTGCAACACCACCGACGCCCCCGTCGATGTCGCCGGCATGTACCTCTCCGACCACCTCGAAGAGCCTGAGAAATGGCAGATTCCCGTCTCCGACGGCTCCTTCACCACGGTTATCCCCGCCCACGGACATCTTGTCATCTGGTGCGACAAAGAAGAGAGCGGCTCGCAGCTCCACGCCAACTTCAAACTCAACAACGAGGACAACAGCCTCGTCGTCCTCACCGCTGAGGACAAGAGCTGGGCCGACACGCTCATCTATTGTGCCCACGATGGCTACCACAGCGTAGGTCTCTACCCCGACGGCGGATCGCAGGTTTACGTCATGGAGCGACCCACCATCGGCAAAGCCAACGTCCTCACCACCCTCGCCAGCGTCTGGCAAGAGCCGGTATTCGAGCAGCCTGAGCCTGACGCCATTCACGATACCGAAGACACCGAACTCCTGCTCGCTTACAACGGTGCAAGCCTGACGCTTAGCGGAGCTGCAGCAGCACGCCTCGACATCTTCAACACCTCCGGCCAGCTCGTCATGACGACCCGCATCCGTCAGTCTTCACCCGTCAGCATCACTACCCTACCCCGTGGTCTGTATATTGCACGAGCAAAAACTGAGGATGACGACACCGAACTCAAATTCATCATCCAATAACTCGTCAGCTTGTCAAATCGTCCAATAAATCAAATAAGTAACTATACAAAAATATATAAATGATTGACGATAAGATTGACGTAGATTGACGGGGAATATAAACACTTGAATAGATTTGTTTTAGCCGTCAATCTACGTCAATCAAGTCGTCAATCTTCGGAAATCTATAATGTTAACTAATAATGAGTACTTACTTAAAAATAAATTGTTAATTGTCAAATTGTCAAATTAAATTACTTTATCTCCACGGTTTCGCCGGTAGTGGTGCCAGCGGTACTGCCACATCACTCCGCAATGCCCTCTATGAGCACGGTGTGCAGGTCATAGCCCCTGACATCCCTGTCATGCCGGCTGACGCTATGCCCTTTCTCCGTGAGCAAGTCGAAGCTCTTTGCCCCGACCTCATCGTCGCCACTTCCATGGGCGCGATGTATGCAGAGCAGCTTCGCGGCCACCTGCGCATCCTTGTCAACCCCTCCTTCTGCATGGCCCGCCTCCTGACCTTCGGAGGTCTCGGCCGCAAGCCCTTCCGCAACTCGCGACAGGACGGCGCAAAGGACTTCAAGGTCGACAAAGACATGATCGCGCAGTTCAAAGACATCGAAAAGCATAGCTTCGAGGGTATCACAGCAGCTGACCGCGACCTCGTCTACGGCCTCTTCGGTGACCACGACAAACGCGTCAACTGCCAACCCCAATTCAAGAAAGCTTACGGCACCGCACACTTCGCCACCTTCGACGGCGAGCACTACCTCAACGATGCCGTCCTCAAAAGAGCCGTGCTGCCCCTCGTAAAACGACTCCTGTCCCTTAGCTAAAGCAAAGCTTCATGCACACGTTATTTGAGAGGAAAGTGATATTAATAAACGTTAAATGATTGGAAAGATTCAACTATTTGGCATAAATATTGTATTTTTGCACCGATTTAGACAATATGAAGCCCGAAGAACGTTGAAGCAGACCAAAACATACGTCATCATAGCCGTCATTTGTGCCTGTTTCCTCTCCTCAACAGACCTCCGAGGACAGACTGTAGAGACAGTGTCCATTGAAGAGATTCTCAAGGAACAGGGATTCGAAGACATCAAAGTTAAGCTCCAACAAGACACGCTCTTTGCGACTATCGAAAATCGCTCATACAGAGGAACGTTCCGAGGAGCTGCAACAGCTATCCAATGTATAGCAGAGCAGCAGCCCGACATCAACCAGTTCGAACTGATACTCACCGACTATAAGATGCCACAGCTCATCGTCCACGCCTCCAGGCGAGGAGGAATATGGGACGTGAGGGTGGACCGAGAAATGACGCTGACTCGAGAACGTCTCACCGATGTCAAGGCGATAGCACCTTCGACAGGAAAAATAGACGTCACGTTCGTCCCCATGGTGAGCCTCGTCAACAACAAGCTGGATCACCTCTTCGACTACTCCGTCAGGATTGCTCCAGTCATCGCAGCCACGCTCTGGAAAGGTGCCAGGTTGACCCTACAACCAATCATCCCTATCCTGCATAACCTCGATGAGAACGACACCAAACGGTACGTACAGATCGGCAATGCCAACTTGAGTCAGCAAATCGTTTCCACAAGCGTATGGCAGGCATCAGCTGCCGCAGGATTCTTCCATAGCGAGCGCCTTGGTATTCAAGCCAGAGTAGGTGTCCACATCGGACGGAACCTCGACATCTATGCCGACGGAGGTATCACCTATAAAGCCAACTACAGCAAACAGCACGGATTCGGCATCGTCAACGGCTCAAGGCAGATTAACGCTATGCTCCACGCCGACTACTACGAGGCCTATACCAAGCTGCAAATTGAGTTGCAAGGTGGACGCTTCCTCTACGGAGACTACGGCGGACGACTTGACGTCACACGCCACTTCGGCGAATATGCCATCGGCGTCTACGGCATCATCACCGGAGGGGAGTACAACGCAGGATTCCATTTCGCCATCCCCCTCGGAGGCAAGCGGCAAAAGCGCAAAGCTTTCATACGCCTACGCCTGCCAGAGTACGTCGCATGGGAATATTCCTATCAGTCGTACTTCCGCTACTGGCTCGAAAACATGGGACAATCCTACGTCACACAACACGACCAGAACCATGCCGCTCACTACTGGGAACCGCGTTTCGTAGAGGAATACATACAACGCATCCTCAATGGCGATTTCAAGTAGTAACAACTGACAAAGATAAATTAATTAATAACAAAAACCCTTTTTAATCATTTCATCACAACAATGAAAAAATTTCTTCTTTCCCTCTGTATGCTTGCTGTGGCAAGTGTATGTGTGTTCATGACTTCCTGCAAGGATGATGATGTGCCCATCGTGAACGTTACGTCTAACGTATCCAACCTTGAGGCAGCTGAGAAGGCAAACCCCGACATGACTTATAAGTACGAACTGGACGGTGTCATCTACGACAGCGTTGAAGAACTCCAAGCTGCTCTTAACGCCCTCGAGCCGGGCAGCACGGGCCACACTTATACCGTCATCGGTACCGATAAGAACGACCCCACCAACACACAGCGTAGTGAGACTGTTTCCTTCACCGTTCCTACTCAGGGTAATGTTACTGTGACCTTCAGCTTCCCCACACCGCAAGGCACGGTCACCGTGACGATTATCGTCACTGTCACCCCGACCTCTCACTCTGGTGGTGCAATCATGTAATTGTCTCTCATCTTTTTAATAATAATAAGAGGTGAACACAGCGATTAGTGTTCACCTCTTTTCGTATTCACTTCTCCTATCATTCCCATTAGATTATACCCATCAAATTCTTCTTTTGGCATGATACAATCATAAAACACATCGCCCTCTGTCCTTCACCTTGGACAGAGGGCGATGTTGTATGTACTGGAAATGGAAGGCAGATACTTTGCTCTTCGATTTTACTTGATGATGACCTTTCGGCCATTAACAATATAGATGCCTTTCCGATTTGGAACCCCATCAAGCTTCTTGCCATCGATAGTGTACCAAGTTTCGGATTGATCATCGAAAACAGAATCAATTCCGTCGGGCAGAATTATAGTCAATGTTCCTGGCTGATACGTTAACGCATAGTTCTGAGCACTACCTCCGCTGACCACAATGGGATATGTCCCAGGCAGAGAGTTGCTTGTGGCTATCGTGGAGGCTGAGGGCTTCGCTGTGAAAGCCGTGGACTCAGTATCGCCATTGCGGAAACCACTGTATTTCAAAAGGAACGTCGGAATGTTCTCTCCCTGAACGATTGAAGCATCCTCAACGCTAACGGTAAGTGGCGCCTTTGTGATGGTCAGCGTACCGTTGACGTATGTATCATTAAAGTTCGTCACGCTACCTTTCTTGATAACAATAGGATAGGTGCCGACTGGTGAACTTGCCGTTGCTTCACACGTAATCTCCGGCCTTCCGCTCAGTTCTGCTCCGATGGAAGAGTAATCGAATGTCGGGTTGGCATCGCCATACATACGTGTATAGTCTTTGGCAATAATGATCACAGCATCTGCTTCGGTTACGACCAACTTTCCATTCATGTAGTTCAAATCATAGTTCTGAGCTGTGCCACCAGATACAACAACCTCATACTCGCCTACAGGTGAATTCTTGACGGCTGTTGTCGTTACTGTTGGCTGTGTCGTTAACACGCTTGCCGTTTCATTGTTCTTGAATCCAATGTACGACAGTGTAAACTCAGGATTCTCTTCACCTTGTTTCTTGGTATAGGTGCCTGCCTTGATGAGCAGCGGAGCCTTGGTGATGGTCAGCGTACCATTGACATAGCTATCGTTGTAGTTCGTCACGCTTCCCTTCTTGATGACAATAGGATACGTTCCGACGGGTGAAGTGGCAGTTGCCTCACAGGTAATCTCAGGAGTACCATTTAAAGGTGCTCCAGATGAAGTAAAGTCAAACGCTGGGTTCGCGTCACCATAGACTCGAGTATAATCCTTGGCTACGATTGTGATGGCGTCTGCCTCTGTCACCTTCAAAGTTCCATTCACATGAGTGATATCATAATTCTGAGCCGTAGCACCAGATACAATGACCTCATAATCGCCCAATGGAGAGTCTTTAGTGGCTGACGTATAGACTGATGGCTGCGTCGTTAAGACGGCAGCCGTCTCATCGTTCTTGAATCCTTCATACGTCAGTTTGAACTCTGGATTATCCATACCCTGTTGCTTGGTGTACGTTCCAGCCTTGATGGTCAACGGAGCTTTGTTAATCGTCAACGTGCCATTGACGTAGGTCACCTTCTGGTTAGCAACCGTTCCTTTATTTGCCGTGATGGGATAAGAACCTACGGGGGATGTTGAAGTAGCAGTTGTCTTGAGCTCAGGCGTGCCTCTCAGGTCGCCGCCTTCCTTGGTATAAGTCAGTTGGGGAACAGGATCTCCGTATGTCATCGTCACGTCAATGACTTTCACGGTAGCCGGTACATCGTCTTCTGGGTTGACATCAGCTTCTATGCGGAATAGGTCAGTGAAAGTTTCACCCCATTGTTCAAGCAGATTCTTTGCTCTGAAATGGAACGTATGATCACCTTCGCTTAGATTGGAGATGTCAATGCTGAACACGTATTCTGTCTTGGAGTCTTTACCCGTTACTTTATGGGCTACATCATCGTCTATCCAGTACTCGTATTCTGCAATTCTACCTCCTGAAGATGCATCCTTCTGAGCGATGTAGAACATCTGACGAGTAAGATTACCCCAGACACCTTCATTGTCTTTAGCCCGATAGTTGAAGTAGTGGACGCCACTACCCAGATGGCTGATATCGATGCTGAAGGTCTGCTGAGTATTACTGCCTGTAACTGTCACCTTGCTGGCATAGTCATCATCCAGCCAATATTCGGCAGAGGCTATGGAAGCATTGGTGTTCACCTTTGTCTGAGGAATATAGAACATCTTACGAACAGGACATCCATATTCTCCTCGCTCGTTGAATGCACGGCAGTTGAAATAGTGAACGCCACTACTCAGACCTTCGAGACTGACAGCCAATGTGGCATTCCTTCCAGCAGAATTACTGATGGTCTTTGCCGCATAGTTATCGTCGAGCCAGTATTCATAGCCCTTAATGGGTGATACAGAGGTCTGTTCCTGCGATAGCGGCACATAGAACAGATAGCGTTCGCTGTTGCCACGTTCGCCTGTTGCAGATATCGGTGTGCAGTTGAAATAGTGGACTCCAGGCTTTAGTACACTGATATCAATGCTCAGCGATAGGCTTCCACTGCCTGCCGTCTCGCTTTTGACACCAGTCAAGTCGTCGTCGAGCCAATATTCCACTTTCAAATTTCCTGCATCCGCAATGTTTGGCATAGTCGGGATATAATAGAGGTAACGGTAGAAGTTACCCCATACCTCATCGCTTCTTTTAGCGCGGAAGTTGAGGAAATGTATGCCTGTACTCAGCGAGGATGTAGAAACATCAAATGAGACGTTTCCTACCGATGAACTCACCACGCTGCGGTTGGCATAGTCGTCGTCTGTCCAATACTCGTATTGCGATATATCTTGAGCATAAGCTCCGCATAGCAGCAACAGGAGTAACGACAGACTTGTTATTACTCTCTTCATAGGCTACTGCGTATTACTGTGGAGAAACGGTCAGATTTACGTTCAGCTTTTTCTGCTCTGTATCGAGTTTAATATCGCTGCTCGTTACTTTGGGAACAGAAGGCACAAGCATATTGTCATCGAATGGAGTGTCGCCACCATACACGCCTACGACTGTTCCATCAGTACCCAAGTATCCTTTTGTCTGGAGTGAAGAAGTTGACGTGTCCAAATATTGGGTTGATTTGATATAACAATTTTGGCATACACTGCTCGTTCCTATAGACATGACCGAAAGACTATAATCATAATCAGAATATTGGTTTATGAGTGATCTAACTAAAACTGTCGAATTTAAGGTCTTATTACCAGTCGTATTATGTGTAACAATAGAATTAATAATTGTTGCAGAGAAATATGCACAATTAGATATAGCAAGATTACAATTTACAAAAGTCGTATTGCTCGTGGCCCCAGAATTAGCTGAGAGACTAGATATCTTTGTATTTATCACCGTCATACTTTTAATCGTTGATGACAAGGCTAGGCCACTGGTAATATCACTCCTGTCAATGGTTAAGTCCTGTATTGTACCAGTAAAGGACATTGACCCAATCTGGCATCTCTCTATCGTACCTTTGGCAACCTTTGCCTGAAGATTCAACCCAGATAAAATCTTGCATTGGCGCATCATGAAATTAGAAACAGCATTATTAACTGTCACAGAGCCTGATACAGCCAAAGCTTCCAATACAGGATTTTCCAAAGTAGGATTGTTGGGGATAGAGATATTCACATCACCATCAATAACAGTTGTCTTGCCTGTTCCACGAATCGTTATCTTCTTCGTCACATAAAAGGGTTTGAATGTTCCCAAGGTCAGATAGATGACATCGCCATCTGCAGCTGCATTAACAGCATCTTGAATCTTATCGCCGTCAAATAAAGTCACCTGACCATTGTGATCCAACAATGCCTTGTTAATAGTAATCGCACTTGCAGTCATGCTCATCATGATGAGACAAACTGCCATAAATAAATACTTTTTCATCTAAGTTGTCTTTTAAGTTTGTTATTTATTGGTTTTGTATACGTACAAAAAAACGTGGACAATTTACATCGTCTACGTAATCTGAGGTATCGGCAAACACCTTTGTAGCTTAAACGAGCAAATGCCCACGCCCAACGGCGTG
>CAMZHV010000030.1 GCA_947307015.1 uncultured Prevotellaceae bacterium
AACCTATGGCAGGGTTAAAGTAAAAACCATTCAACTTTTTCTAGGGTAGTACAAAATTTTACTGGACGAAACGTGGTCATTTGGTCAAGGTCATTTGGTCATTTTCGATTTCGGAAACGCGGTTATTTGCTCACTATATATAAATAGAATATTTATATTATAGTGGCGGTTTTGACAGCATCCGTTTTCGATTTTGACCAAAATGACCTTGACCAAAATGACCGCCACCCCCCAAAAGACACTACGGAGTCTAAGCGTAGACTCCTAGGAGGGTACGCGAAGTCTCCTAAGAGGGTACGCGAACCCTCCTAAGAGGGGTATGCCCTCTGCCCATGTCTGGATGGATATAGATTGATATAATTGTTAAAAACGCATGGTTTCAATTGATTTTGACAGGTTATATTTTGCCGAATAATGTATTCTCTATACCTTTGCGGCAAATTACAGCAATCTGATAAGGTTATTAGGTAGCGTTAGCGTGTTGCTTGCGAAAATTAAATGACATAAACAATGAAGAAAGAAATTTTATTAGCTACATTCGCCATCTTGGCGCTGCCTGCTATGGCGCAGGTGAAGTATGACATCAGCGGAACGTATGATGACAACGGCAAGAAGGTCTATCTGATTGACCAGTTGACAGACAAGGCTATCGACAGCGTGGTTGTTGCCGACGGCAAGTTTTCGTTCACCGGCACTGCCGACAAGGACGCCTTGATGGCCGTCAGGGCTGCGAACAGGAGATGGGCGACGGAGTTCTTCAACGACGGCACGCCTGTAACCATCAACATCAACGACAGTACGCTGACTGGCTCTCCGCTGAACGAGCGCCTGACGCAGCTGGAAATCGAGCAGAACGCGCCCATGAGGATGATGAGTGAGAAGACTGCCAAGATGAGCCGGGAAGAGATGATGGCGCATCAGGACGAACTCATGGACGAGATGAACAAGGCAATCGGGAGTATGACAGCTTTCGCCAACAAAGTGTTCAAGGAGGAGCGCAACTCGCTGATACCCGTGGCTTTCGCTGGCTATTACTTCGTGGATAACGGCGTGGAGGCTTACGACGAACTGGTGAAGGAGCAGGTGGTGTTTGCCAACCATCCCTATCTGAAGAAGACGAGGGACGATGTGGAAACAATGATGAAGCCGAAGGACAGCCCCAAAACGGCCTTCATCGGCCAGCAGTTCACCGACCTCGAGATGGCCGACCCGGACGGCAAGATGCACAAGATCAGCGAGCTCGTGGGCGAAGGCAAATGGGTGCTGGTGGATTTCTGGGCTTCGTGGTGCGGCCCCTGCCGAGCTGAGATGCCCAATGTGCTGGCAGCCTACAACACGTTCCACGAGAAGGGCTTCGAGGTAATCGGCATATCCTTCGACGATAAGAAGGAGGCCTGGCTGAAGGCCGTTGAACAGCTCAAGATGCCGTGGCTACAGCTCTCCGACCTGAAGGGCTGGAAGTGTGCAGCTGCCCCCGTGTACAAGATTGACGGCATCCCTGACAATATTCTTATCGACCCGCAGGGTAAGATCATTGACCGCGCCCTTCGCGGCAAGGCCCTGCACAGCCGCCTACAGAAGATTTTTGAGGCAGCTGGCAACTAAGAGAGTTTACATGATTCCATTTCGCATGTTATGGAAGTTAAAGAAGTTAGTCGCTTCGCGACGGAAGTTATAGAAGTTAAAGACGACACCTATGCGACTTGTAAGAAATCAGCCTATAGAACTATTGTCTTTAACTTCTGTGGCCAAGGCCACATCGCTCGACCTCTGGTCGCTTCATACTTGAAGAACTTCCTTAACTTCTTTCGCTCGGCGCTCTGCGACGCTTGACCCTTCAAGAACTTCAGAAACAAGCAAAACTTGCGAAACTTGTATGAAGTAATTCTATTTCCTCACTACGCGCTTGCGGCCATTGATGATGTAGATGCCGGGCTGACGGATGTGGTCGAGGCGACGGCCTGTGAGGTCGACGATGTAGGACGATGGACGCGGAGTGACGCTTGAAGGTTCTGCGAGGTCACGGATGCCGTCGTAAGGCGCAGGTGCGGGTGAAACGCGGAAGGTGGAACCGTTGTCCGTAAGGCTCTTGCTGTCGGTCCACGTCTGCAAAGGACCGTTCTTGCCTCCAATCTGATTGAGACAGGAGAAGGGCGTTCCCTCGGCGCGCAGGACGAAGCCGTCGCTGTTGGGCAGGATTTCCCATGAATAGTCACCTGGGCGCATCACAGCGTTCTTATCGTCCAAGGCCAGTGTCTCGTCGAGGCCTGTGGCGCGATTGTAGACCTTGACCTTGTAGGGTGTACCTCCGAAAGCCCATTGGAAGGTTTCGAGGCGCAGCGTGTCGGGATTAAGCACAGCGACGGGCACGTAGGGCTCGGTCTCGTTCTTGCCCACCATATACTCGGAGCGGATGGTCATGTTGTACCACTGAACGTCGTCGAGGGAGGTGGTGAAGGCAAAGGGGCCTGCCCATTTGGCCTCGTAAGCCACGGTGGTCTCGGCGGTAACGAAGAGCGGGTGGTTGCCCACGGGGTTGAGCGTCACGAAGGCGTTGCTCCAGTCGGAGGGAGGCGTGGGCAGCTCAGCGCCATAGGGCATATCCTTGGTTTCGGATGCGATGATCTCGCCGTCGTACATGAGGTTGGTGGTCACGGCGTAGAGGCTACCCTGAGCTATCCTCAGCGCCTCCGTCGGGTCGAAGTCTGCCACTTCCTCTATCTTCCAGCGGTCGCCGTCGTCGGGGGTGTTCCAGGAGTTGATAACGATTTTGGAGCCGTTATTGTTAAACCAGAGTGTGGTGCCGGCATCCGTTCTGGTGCTGATCATGTAGAGGTATTCGCCGTCAGAGTTAGAGGTATCGAAGAAGATGGGTGATCCGAGGTAGTCGACCCACTCGCCGTTCTCGACGTAGCCTGTGCGGAGGTAGGCGTTGGTGAGCGGGCTGTAGAGGTAGTTGTTGCCCTCGATGTTGATGATAGCGAACTGCTTTTCCTCCTCGGGAACGGGTTCACCCCATCCCCAGTCGAGCCATTGCTCGCGTGTCTGCTGCGCGTCAAGCCCGAAATGGTCTTCGGTAAGACAGAGGCCGCCGCGCTTGCAGGTGATGGTGTAAAGCTTGTCGTTGGCAAATTCGATGGGCTCCACAGGATCCACTGGCTCCACAGGCTCGGGCCTGACGCCGTCGAGCATGTCCTGATAGATCTTGTTGGCACGCGTTTCGAGCCAGCTGGCAGCCGTGGAAACTTGCTGCTCGTAGTTGGTCCAGTCACCCCACAAATCGGCGTTGGTTCTGAAGGACTTATAGGCAAAATCATAGTAGTCCTGACAGAATTCGAGGAGCTCGGTCAGGTCTTCTTCCATGAACTTCTCCCACAGCTCCTGATAGCGCGCGCTCATCGGCTCGTACCTCCAACGGAGGTCTTGGATGAACTGCTTGACCTCGCTCGCCCAGTTGGGCATATCGAGCCAGTAGTTGGTGGTGGCATTGTCGCGATAGTAGCGGCTGTGGCCTTCGTAACCGAAAGCCCAGTCGAGATCCCAGACGGGGCCGAAGACGTATTTGCTGGTGTCGCTCTCGAAACTTTCGCGGTAGCAGAAGGTGCTCTTCGGATGGCCGAGCTCGTAGTTGTTGATGAGTTCGTTGACCATGAGGAAGCGTATGAGCTGCTCAATGTCGACGTGCTGCGAAAGATCCTGCCCCTTGTAAAGCGTCGTCACGAAGCTGTTGAAGTCATTCTGGATCGTTTCCAGCGTCAGGCTCGTGGTTCCCTCGTCAAACTCAGGTTCCTTGATGTTGATGGGCAGGTTGTAGGGCATGGAACGGAATTTCTGCCCTGTGGGCTCGTCGTAGTAGGAGTCGAGCTCGAGGAGCGCTGCCGCCGTCTCGTCCTCCAGATCCACGCTGTTATTGGAGAATCCCACCTTCTCCGTCAGGTTGTAGTTGCCACGGTATTCCCCGTTGAGGTAGAGGTCTACGGGTACGATATGGTTGGCTCCTGCTGCGCCCATCAGATTGGCCGCCTTCATGCCGATGGCATTAGCCATCAGCGAGCCCGTCTGGTAGTTGCTCAAGAGCACCCAACTCTTGCCCTTGGTCATGCCGAGCGGCTTGACTTTCTCTTCAAATTTCAGACGGTAAGGTTTCTTAGGCCATCCCCAGCTGCTGTTGCCGCGTCCCTTGATCTGCACGGCCGTCGCCTCCATAGAGGGGAATATGCCGTGGCCGTCGATGGTGATGGTGGCGTCCTTAAACTCTGTCTTGCTCGTGATGGACTGGCCGTCGGCGGTGACGATGTCGATGCGAGGCACCTCGGCACGGTCGGTGAGCCAATCGACGACGACGCGCACAAGGCGTCCGTAGGGCTGCATGGAATAGGTCGACGTGGAGCCTGCCTCGGGCAAAAACATCTGTATGCCCTCGCGCGTAACGACATAATAGGTGTCGTGGTCGAAGCGGCGGCGCGTGACCTTGCTCTGCTGGAGTTCGCCATTGACGTAAACCAGCGTCTGATCGTCAGGCAGCTTGAACGAAGGTGTCAGGCGCTTGCCGATAGCTGCAAGGGTGACAAACACGGTGTCCCCAACCATCTCGCCCTCAGCATCGGTGAAGAGCTGGTCGTTGAACTTGTTGTTGAACTTATACGACTCGAAGGTGGGGAAGTCGGCAGGCGCCTCTTCGCTCACATGATCGACGCTTGACAGGGGGTAGGTGAAGGACTGGCCTACGCTGGTCTCGATGACGAGGTTGCCGCCCGTCTCCGTGCGGTTAGTGACGATGTCCTTGGGGAAAGCATCGATGCGCCCGTCCGTGAGGAACACGTGGACTGCATCAGGGAACTTGGTCATCACCTCCGGTTCGGGGTCGGGGTCAGGATCGGGACCGGGGCCGGGGCCAGGCGTGCTGCCTTTCTTCGTCAGGTAGTAGCGCTCGTTGATCGAGTTGCCTGTGCCCCTATAGGTGCCAAGAAGTCCCTGGCTGGCGCGCAGGTTCCAACAATAGTCGCCATCGACGACGCTGAAGACACTGATGGAGCCGTCCTCGTTCTCGATGACATTCCAGAACTGCGCCCGCTCCTCTGGCTCGGTGGACAACGTCATGTATTTGTAGTAGGCGTCGACGCGGTCGTAGGTGAAGATGATGTATTCACCTGAAACCTCGTTGCGGAAAGTGTAGCCCGAGCGGGTGTTGGTGACAACCCAATAGCCATCGGCAGCGATGGTGCCGCCATCATCGATGAAGCAGATGTAAGGAGCCATATCGTGGTAGGCACCGAGGGCAACATAACCATCGGCTTGGGCGCAGGAGATGGAGTACACACCGTCCTCGATGGCAGCGGTGGCAAAAGTGATGCCGCACAGGAGGCTGAGGACAAAGAGAGTGAGACGTTTTTTCATATAGCTGGTAAGTTCGAATTTTCACATATTACGGCGCGAAGATACGAAAAAATTCAATACGACATTCGAAAAAACGGTTAAAATCACTCCCCAAGGTGTTTTTCTTATGAAAAACGACGGCTGTATAGGCATTTTTACGTATCTTTGTCGGGTAATTTATCCGTTTGAAACCAAAATCATTTATCACAATATGAAACCGCTCTTTTCACTGACTTCCGCCGTGCTGTTCTCAGCGCTGACGTTGACTACCACGGCACAAGCCCAGACCTTGAAGGAATGGGACGATGTAAGTGTCACGAACCTCAACCGCCTGCGTGCCCACACGCTGGACATCCCCGTTGCCGACGCCAATGACGTGGCCAATGCCTACACGCCGACCAACGCATTGGAGGCCTCGCCCTACTTCCTCAGCCTCAACGGCACATGGAAGTTCCGCTGGGTCGGCACGCCGGAGAGCGCCTCGAAGACGTTCTTCCAAGACTCGTTCAACGCCTCCGGCTGGGATAACATCGAAGTGCCTTCGGCATGGCAGGTCTACGGCCTGCGCAACGGCAAGTCGTGGGACAAGCCGCTGTACTGCAACACGGGCTACCCCTTCAGCTACGACAGCAACACATGGAGCGTGATGGCCGACCGCCCAGGGTGGTTCACCTACAACGGCTCGAAGAAGAACCCCGTAGGCTCCTATCGACGCGAGTTCACGCTGCCCGCCGACTGGGACGGTCGCGACGTGTTCGTCCGCTTCAACGGTGCCGGCCACGGCTATTACGTCTGGGTCAACGGACAGTTCGTGGGTTATGCCGAGGATTCGTACCTGCCGAGCGAATGGAAGATAACGGATAAGGTGAGAGCAGGCGTCAACAACATCAGCGTCCGCGTGTACCGCTTCACCTCAGGCTCGTTCCTCGAGTGCCAGGACTACTGGCGTCTGACAGGTATCACCCGCGACGTCTATCTGTGGAGCGCCCCGAAAACGCGCATCAGCGACTTCTTCTTCCGCACCACGGCGCTGCGGTCTGACGCCACAGAGGCCGATGCCAAACTGACGGTCAACGTGAGCGGGACGGCCTCGACAACCGTGGAGGCACAGCTGCGTGACGGCTCGCGAACGCTGGCTACGCAGACAGCCAACATCGTAGGGGGACAAGCCGAACTGACCTTCTCTTCGATCACGGGTATCACCGCATGGAGCGCCGAACAGCCGCAGCTTTACGACCTGGTCGTGACCCTGAAAGAGAACGGGACGGCCACGGATGTACGTGCGCTGAAAGTCGGCTTCCGCACCGTCAGCGTGGCACGCACCGGTGCCTTACAGGTCAACGGTCGCAATGTGATTTTCCACGGTGTAGACCGTCATGACTTCAGCGAGATGGGCGGACGCACATTGACCAAGGAGGAGATGGAGACAGACCTGTTGCAGATGAAACGCCTCAACGTCAACGGCATACGCACCAGCCACTATCCCAACAATCCTTACCTCTACGACCTCTGCGACCGCCTCGGCCTCTACGTGCTGGCCGAAGCTGACGTGGAGTGCCACGGCAATATGGGTCTGTCGCACGAGGAGGCTTTCCGTGCGCCGATGGTGGAACGCAACGTGCGTCACGTCCTGACCTTCCGCAACCACCCGAGCATCGTCATCTGGAGCGGCGGCAACGAGAGCGGCAACGGCGACAATTTCCGCACCGTCATGGACAGCATCAAAGCCCTCGACCCGACGCGCCTGACGCACTACGAGGGCAACAGCGAATGGAGCTCCGTGACCAGCACAATGTACGGCAGCGTAGGCACAATGTCAGCTATCGGTAGCGAACGACAGCGCGACGCCCAGAACAGCGTTTCTGGCATCAGGCCTCACGTCCAGTGCGAAAACACGCACGCCATGGGCAACTCGATGGGCAACCAGCGCGAGTACTACAACCTCTATGAGAAATACCCCGCGCTCTGCGGCGAGTTCGTGTGGGACTGGAAAGACCAGGGCCTGAAGGTGAGCGCCAACGGTTCACCCCTGACCTTCAACATCCCCGGCCGCAGCGGCCTCACCGATAACGTTTCGACGCTCAACATCCAGAATGGCGAATACTGGGCCTACGGCGGTGACTTCGGCGACAACCCCAACGATGGCAACTTCTGCTGCAACGGCGTTGTACTGGCCGACAACACGCCGACGGCAAAGAGCTACAACATGAAGAAGATCTATCAGCCGCTGGACTTCGCCGTGAAGGACAGCACGGCTGGCACGTTCACCCTCAAAAGCAAGCTCCAGCAGCGCGTACTCGACGACCTCGACGTGACGTACACGCTCCTCGAGGACGGCATTGAATATGCCAGCGGCACCATCGACGGCGTCAGCCTCGGCATAGGCAAGACGATGAACGTCACTATCCCCGAAGCCAAGCAGGCCGTGACAGCGCCCAACAACCCGCAAGCCGAATACTTCATCCGTTTCAGCGCCCGCCAGAAGAATGCCACGGAATGGGCCGCAGCAGGTTTCGAAGTGGCAACGGAAGAGTTCCGTCTGCGCCGAGCCACTGACCGCAAACCTTACGCAGCAACGTCAACCGATGCCCTGCAGGTCGAGGAGTCAGCCAACGCAGTCACCATCACCGGTGCCTCGTTCACGGCCCGCTTTGCCAAGGGCGAACTCACATCTTACACCGTCAACGGCAAAGAAATGCTCGCCGCACCGCTGACGCTCAACGTTTTCCGTCTGCCCACCGACAACGAGGGCGGCCGCACGGGAACCTACGATGACATGGGTCTTCGCAAGCTGTCGCTCACAGCCGGCACCTTCGCCGTGTCGCAGACGGCCAGCGGACAGAGTGTCAACGTGGTCGTGACAAACACCTACGCCGGCTCGGGCGACAACCGTTTCACCGTGCAGTCTACTTTCACCGTGCTCTCCGACGGCGCCATCGTCGTCAACGCCTCCATCGATCCCTTGTCCAAGGGTGCCGAATTGCCCCGCATGGGACTGCGCACCGAACTGCCGCAGGGCTTCGAAACGATGCGCTGGCTCGGACGCGGACCGCAGGACAGCTACCGCGACCGCAAGGAGGCGGCTCTCATCGGGCTCCACCACAGCCGCGTGAGCGACGAATGGACCAACTACGTGCTGCCGCAGGAACAGGGCAATAAGGAAGAGGTGCGCTGGATGGCAATCACCGACGATGCCGGACAAGGCCTACTCGTCGTAGCTTCCGAACCCATCCCCATGAGCGCCGGCCACTGGCGCCCGGAGGACAACTACACCAATGGCCGCAACCGCAAGAAGCACCCCTACGAGGTGAAGTTCTGCGATCAGACCATACTCAATATCGACGCCTACAACCGCGCACTCGGCAATGCCAGCTGCGGCCCCGACGTCCTCGACGAATACCGCATCCGCGCCGCCAAGACGAACCTCTCGTTCCTGCTCCTGCCCATCGCCGCATCGCAGAGCGACCAGGAGTTGGCCGTTCGTGCGCGCGTGATTTTGTCCGTGTGCTCGCCCGTGGAGATTAGTTCGGAAAAAGGAATCGTGACCCTCTCCTGCCCCACTCCTAACGCCGTGATACATTACACCGTCGACGGCGGCGAAGAACAGATCTACAGCGCACCTTTCTCCCTGCCCGGCGGCGGATTGCTCCGCACATGGGCCACAGCCGAAGGCTTCAGCGACAGCCCCGTCAACGAGGAGCAGATGGGGATGTACGTCAGCAAGAGCCGCTGGAAGGTCGTCAGCTGCAGCAGCGAACAGGGCGGCGGTGAAGCGGTGAAGAACGTCATCGACGAGAACAGCTCAACCATCTGGCATACACAGTACAACCCGCAGAAACCGACCTGCCCTCACGAGGTCGTCGTCGACATGAACACCTACTATCGCGTCGCAAGATTTGTGTACCAGGGCCGCGAAGACATGGGCAACGGACGCGTCAAGGAGTTTGAATTCTACGTCAGCAACAGCTCATCGGTCTGGGGCGCTCCCGCCCTCACCGGCACCCTGCAAAATTCATCTGCCGTGCAGGAACTCGAAGTTCCATCGCGCCCCGAAGGCCGTTACTTCCGCCTCATCATCCGTTCGACGCACGACAACCAGGGCTACGCCTCCGCTGCTGAAATCGGTGTGATACCAGAAGCTCAAGTGGAGCGCCCCGAGTCAACACCAACAGCGGCCTTCACCACGACCACCTCATCCGTCTTTTACCTGCGCCACAAGACTTCCGGCCTCTACCTCCACTTCGTCGACGGCAGCAGCGAGGGAGCTTTCGCCCTCGGACGGCTCAACACCAGCAACCTTAGCGACGAGAGCTACGCTTTCCACTTCGGCAAAGTCACAAAATATACCGCTTATTTCACCCTCAACACGAAGGAACCCAAGCGCTATATGTACGTCACTGGCTGGCACGTCAACGCCAAGGACACGCAGGACGCGACCGCCCACGACCAGTGGATCCTCGTTGAACAGACCGACGATAAGACCATCCGCTTGCGCGGTGCTGAGATGGGCAGCCAATACTTCAACTTCGACCGCACCACCGCCGGGTCTTTCATCTACTCCAATAAATCAACACCCGCTGAGTTTGAGGTGGTCAAGAAGAGCGACCTTGATGCCATCTCCGCCCTTCCCGTCACGCCGACTACTTCCGATCAAGCCTACGACCTCGGCGGCCGCCCCGTCAATCTCACCACAGCACCCAAGGGCGTGTACATCATCGACGGCATGAAGACCGTCTCCACGAAATAATAATATACTTACCTAATTACTTATAAATCATGACTAACTTACCTTCTGCTTTCTGGCTCGTGCCCGTCGCTTCTGTTGTGGCACTGAGTATGGCCTACTATTTCTTCCGTTCGATGATGGCTGCCGATGAGGGCACGCCTCGCATGCGTGAGATTGCCAGCTACGTGCGTAGCGGCGCTATGTCTTATCTGAAACAGCAGTACAAAGTCGTTACCATCGTCTTCGTGGTTCTGGCCATCGTCTTTGCCTTTATGGCCTACGTGCTGAAATGGCAGAACCCGTGGGTGCCGTTTGCCTTCCTCACGGGTGGTTTCTTCTCGGGCTTGGCCGGCTTCTTCGGCATGAAGACCGCCACCTACGCCTCCGCCCGCACCGCCAACGCCGCCCGCAAGAGCCTCGACGGCGGACTGCGCATCGCCTTCCGCTCAGGTGCCGTCATGGGTCTGACCGTCGTTGGACTCGGTCTCTTAGACATCGCCGGATGGTTCTTCGCCCTCTCGTTCGTCTACCACGGCGACTCCTTCGCCCTCATCACCATCACCACGACCATGTTGACCTTCGGCATGGGCGCTTCGACGCAGGCGCTCTTCGCCCGTGTTGGCGGCGGCATCTACACGAAAGCTGCCGACGTAGGCGCTGACATCGTGGGCAAGGTCGAAGCCGATATCCCCGAGGACGACCCGCGCAACCCTGCCACCATCGCCGACAACGTTGGCGACAACGTTGGTGACGTAGCTGGTATGGGCGCCGACCTTTACGAGAGCTACTGCGGATCCATTCTCTCCACCGCTGCCCTCGGCGCCACCGCCTTTGCCATGAGCGGCGACATGCAGATGAAAGCCGTGATTGCGCCCATGCTCATCGCCGCTGTGGGTGTATTCCTCAGCGTCATTGGCATCTATCTCGTCCGCACGAAGGAAGGTGCTACGATGCGCGACTTGTTGCGCTCCCTCTCCGTGGGCACCAACGTGTCTGCCCTGCTCATCGCCGCCGCCACCTTCGGCATACTCTACTTCCTCGGCATCGACAACTGGCTCGGCCTCTCCTTCTCCGTCATCACGGGCTTGGCTGCCGGCGTCATCATCGGTCAGGCTACGGAATATTACACCAGCCATTCCTACAAGCCGACGCAAAAGATTAGTGAAGCAGGACTCACCGGTTCCGCCACCGTAATAATTAAAGGTATAGGCACAGGAATGATCTCCACCTGCATCCCCGTCATCACCATCGGCGTTGCCATTATGCTCAGCTACCTCTGCGCCAACGGCTTCGACATGGCGATGTCAGCAGAAGCCTTGTCCAAGGGTCTCTATGGGATTGGTATCGCAGCCGTAGGTATGCTCTCTACGCTCGGTATCACCTTAGCCACAGACGCTTACGGCCCTATCGCCGACAACGCTGGTGGCAACGCGGAGATGAGCGAGCTGGGCGAGGAAGTGCGCCACCGCACCGACGCCCTCGACGCCCTCGGCAACACCACCGCTGCCACGGGCAAAGGCTTTGCCATCGGTTCTGCCGCCCTCACCGCCCTCGCGCTTCTGGCCTCCTACATCGAAGAGGTAAAGATTGCCATGGAACGTGCTGGCGCGACGCTCACAAACCTCAAGGGCGAAGTCATCAACGCCGCCGATGCGACCATCCCTGACTTCATGAACTACTTCCAAGTCAACCTCATGAACCCACGCGTGCTCGTCGGCGCTTTCATTGGCGCTATGGCCGCCTTCCTCTTCTGCGGTCTCACGATGGAAGCCGTCGGTCGCGCCGCACAGAAGATGGTCGAGGAGGTGCGCCGTCAGTTCCGCGAGATCAAGGGTATTCTTGAGGGCAAAGCCACGCCAGACTACGGTTCCTGCGTCGAAATCTCCACGCGCGCCGCACAGCATGAGATGATCTTCCCGTCGCTTTTGGCCATTGCCATCCCCATCGTCGTGGGTATTGTCCTCGGCGTGGCAGGCGTTCTCGGCTTGTTAGTTGGTGGCTTGGCAGGCGGATTCACGCTGGCCATCTTCATGGCCAATGCCGGTGGCGCTTGGGACAACGCCAAGAAAATGGTCGAAGAAGGTAATTTCGGCGGCAAAGGCTCATTCGCTCACAAAGCTACCATCGTTGGCGACACCGTCGGCGACCCGTTCAAGGACACCAGCGGCCCATCGCTCAACATCCTCATCAAACTCATGTCCATGGTCAGCATCGTCATGGCGGGTCTCACCATTGCCTTCTCATGATTCGGCACCGCCAGATGGCCTTTGGCACAAGGTAAAAGAAACTACCTTACAAATCCCATTCGTCACGCCATTGGACGACAGGCTTGCCCTGTTCGAAAGTTATCGGTAGCCATATATAACGGGCATCGCTCGGATGGCGGGGACGCCATATATCAGCCATGAAGATGATGTGACCTTCGGCCGGAAGGATGAAGGTGCTCTGTCCGCCAAAGGTGATTTCGGCCTTTGGTCCGCGACAGGGATTGGGGTGCTGTGTCCAAGGTCCCCAAATACTTGGTGCCGAGAACATACGTGCTTCATTCGGCGCCCACCCCGTGCAGCCAGAAGTAATCATCCAATAGGTGCCTTCGTGCTTGAAGATGGCAGGTGCCTCGTTGTGACCAGCGGGTGCCACACGGGTATAGCGCCCCGTGTGATGTAAGTAGTCGCCCGTCAACTCGGCGATATGAAGCGTCAGGTTCTCCTCGGACGAAAAAATGTGGTAAGCCTTGCCATCGTCGTCGACATAGAGCGTCATATCGCGCGACATTTGTCCGCGACCAAAATCACGCTTGATGTAGAGACCCTGCCCGATGGCCGTCGTCCACGCAGGTGTCCAGTCCTGGTAGTGGGCGGCGACGAGCGTGTCGGCTATCTCTTTTGCCTGCTCGTCGAACTCCACAGGCCAGGTATTGGCATTCGCACGCTGCGAATAGAGAAACTTGTAGGGTCCCTCGGGACGGTTGGCCACCGCCACGCCATAACGGGCGGCATTATAGCCGCGCCCCTTCAGTTCCAAATGGAACCACATACAGAATTTCCTTGTCACCTTGTTGTAGATAACCTTCGGGCGTTCCAATATGCAGCCGCGTTCGATATCGTGACCAGGTTCGTCCGTGACGCTGAGCGCCACACCGCAGTTGCGCCAATTGACAAGATCCTTGGAAGCGTAGCACGTCACGCCAACGAGGGCATCGCTAGTGTGGTCGTCCTTATGCTCGCCAAACCAATAATAGGTGTCGCCATATTTCATAATACCACCGCCATGGGCATTGATGTGACGGCCATTGCCGTCCGGCCATAATTCGCCGCTGCGGATGGTTCGTTTCTGTTGGGCTGTTGCCGAAAGAGCAAACAGAAGTGTGAGGAGAAGTGTTAAATAATGTGTTTGTCTCATTGTTGTAAAGAATTTTAGTATGTGTTTGTCGTATAAAAGAGATTGCCGTCACACGTTCTCTTCGCCGAGTGCTGCCATGAGGGAGAGCATCTGATCACGGAGCTGGGCGGCGGTGATGAAGTCCAGACGCTTGGCGGCTTCCTGCATCTGACGACGCAGCTGGTCAATGCGCTTTCGCATTTGGTCGCGCGTGAGGTATTCAGCTTCGGGCTCGGCAGCGGTGGCGAGGCCGGCAGGAGCGGAGGCGTCATAGGTAGCAGGCTGGGCCGCATCGTCGGGAATAAGGCGTACGTTGAAGGTCTGCGGGCGCTCGGGCTCGATATAGGCACGGCGGTCGCGCTCAGACATGGCCTCCTGATGGACGGCAACGAGGTCGGACATCGTGCGATCCTTGCGTATCTGCTTCGGTGTGATACCATGCTCAGCGTTGTATGCCAGCTGTTTCTCACGTCGGCGGTTGGTCTCCTCAATGGTCAGGCGCATAGACTCCGTGATGCTATCGCCATACATGATAGCCTTGCCATGGATATTGCGTGCGGCACGCCCGACGGTCTGAGTGAGCGAGCGGTGGCTGCGCAGAAAACCTTCCTTGTCGGCATCAAGGATGGCCACGAGTGATACTTCTGGCAGGTCAAGCCCTTCACGCAGAAGATTGACACCGACGAGGACATCAAACTTGCCCGAACGCAGGTCGTCCATAATCTGCACGCGTTCAAGCGTTTCGACATCGCTATGAATATAGCGCGAAGCAACACCGTTGTTCATCAGGTATTCTGTGAGTTCCTCAGCCATGCGCTTGGTGAGCGTAGTGACCAGCGTGCGCTCATCAGCCTCGATGCGCTGCTGAATCTCTTCCATCAGGTCGTCAACCTGATTGGCCGTAGGTCGTACCTCGATGACGGGATCAAGGAGTCCCGTGGGGCGTATGACCTGTTCCACGATGATGCCCTCGCTCTGCGCCAGTTCGTAGTCGGCGGGCGTAGCGCTGACGTAGATGACCTGATGTGTGAGAGCCTGGAACTCCTCAAACTTTAGCGGACGGTTGTCCATAGCAGCCGGCAGACGAAAACCGTACTCGACAAGGTTGGTCTTGCGGGCGCGGTCACCTCCGTACATCGCAGAGATCTGGGGCACGCTGACGTGGCTTTCGTCGATGACGAGGAGGTAATCCTCGGGGAAGAAATCAAGGAGGCAGTAAGGGCGTGTGCCAGCAGCACGACCGTCGAAATAGCGGCTGTAATTCTCGATTCCGGAGCAGTGGCCCAACTCGCGTATCATCTCCATATCGTAGGTGACGCGCTCATACAGACGCTTGGCTTCGAGCGGTTTGCCTATTTCTTCGAAATATTTGACGCGCTCGGTGAGGTCATCCTCAATCTGGCGGATAGCAGCGAGCGTCTGATCCTTGGTCGTCATGAAGAGGTTAGCGGGATAGATGCGGTATTCGGAAAACTCACCAAGGCGATGACCCGAGACGGCGTCCACCTCCTCGATAGCATCAATCTCGTCGTCCCAAAAGGTAATGCGCAGGAGGTTGTCGGAATAAGCCAACCAGACATCAACGGTATCCCCCTTGACACGATACTCGCCGCGACTGAGACTGAGGTCGTTGCGCGTGTAAAGGGAGTCGTTGAGGCGTCGCAACAGAACGTTGCGATCGAGAATCTGCCCTTTGGAAACGGCGATGACGTTGTTGTAGAAAGCTGCTGGATTGCCCATGCCATAGATGCATGATACAGAGCTGACAACGATGACGTCGCTGCGACCGGAAAGAAGCGCCGAGGTGGCGGCAAGGCGCAACTTGTCGATCTCGTCGTTGATGGCCAAGTCTTTCTCAATATAAGTGTCGGTGGTGGGGATATATGCCTCTGGCTGGTAGTAATCGTAGTAGCTGACATAATACTCCACAGCGTTTTGAGGAAAGAATGCCTTCATCTCCCCATAGAGCTGCGCCGCAAGCGTCTTGTTGTGGGACAGGATGAGCGTAGGTTTGCCGACATTTCGGATGACGTTGGCAATGGTAAACGTCTTGCCCGAACCCGTGACGCCGAGGAGCGTCTGAGCCGGCACACCGTCAAGGATGCCCTGCGTGAGCTGCTCAATGGCCTCTGGCTGATCTCCCGTAGGGAGGTACTGCGAAGTGAGTATATATTGTGACATCAGGGTGCAAAGTTGCGCATTTTTACGTTAATAGCCAAATTTATCCATTGAAATTATATTAAAAAACTCAGTTTGGTTTGGTCATATCGCAAGAAAGCCGTATTTTTGCAGCCGTTTAAATGCTTTGTAATGAAGAAATATGTCCTGACGTTACTCCTGGGCACCGTGATTCTATGCGGATGCGGCGAGTATAATGCTGTCCTCAAGCACGGCGACACGGAGTACAAATACGAGCTGGCCAAGGCGTACTACGTACAAGGCAAGTACTCGCGAGCTTACGACTTGCTCAACGACTTGATTATCCCGCTGAAAGGCACAGGCTACGGCGAGGAGTGCCTCTACCTGATGTCGATGAGCGCCTACATGAGCCGCGACTACGAGTCGGCCTCGGCTGCATTCAAGAAGTATTACCAGAGCTACCCTCGCGGGCTGTATGTCGAGGAGGCACACTACTACAGCGGTCGCGCCCTTTATGAGGCGGCCCCCGATCCGCGTCTGGATCAGACAACGACACACCAGGCCATCAGCGAGTTGATGAGTTTTCTGGAAAAATATCCCTACACCCGACTCAAGGAGCAGACACAGGACATGATCCAAGCGCTGCAAGACCACTTGGTGGAGAAGGAGTACCTGACAGCCAAGCTCTACTACGACCTCGGCGCCTACATCGGTAACAGCAGCCGCACGGGCGGCTCGAACTACGAGGCTTGCATCATATCCTCCGAGAATGCGCTGCGCGACTATCCCTACGCTAAAGCTGAGCGCCGCGAGCAGTTCGGGATGCTGGTACTCCGCTCCCGCTACTACTTAGCCGTGCAGAGCGTTGAGGAGAAGCGCCTGGAACGTTTCCGCCAGACCATTGACGAGTATTACGGCTTTGCTAATGAGTTCCCCGAATCGAAATACCTCAAGGAAGCACAGGGCTACCTCACCCGCAGCCAGAAGGCGCTCAAGGGACAGCCGATTGAGGAAGAGTAGCCCCCTATAGCCCCCCAAGGGGGGCGAAGTGAAAAGTTGAAACATTGAAACATTAAAAATGGAAGTTAAAGAAGTTAATGGAAGTTATGTCGCTTCACGACGGAAGTTAAGTGGTCTTCGACCACAGACGATAGTAATGCCAACTGTTTTTATGCCAAGGTCACAGGTATCGTCTTTAACTTCCGTGGCCTCAAGCCACATAACTTCATATGACTTCCGCGCCGCAGGCGCATAACTTCCAAAACATTGTCAAATTGTAAATCGTAAATCGTAAATCGTAAAATCGTAAAATATCATCATGGATTACAAAAAAACTAATGCACCGACGAATACGGTGACCCAAGACATCCTCGACCTCTGCGAGGAGACAGGCAATATCTACGAGAGCGTGGCCATCATCGCCAAGCGCGCCAACCAGATCAGCGTTGACCTGAAGACGGAGCTGTCTAAGAAGCTGCAGGAGTTCGCCTCCACGAGCGACAACCTTGACGAAATCTTCGAGAACCGCGAGCAGATCGAAATCAGCCGCTACTACGAGAAGCTCCCGAAGCCCAGCCTCATCGCTACACAGGAATTCCGTGACGGCAAGATCTATTATCGCAATCCCGCAAAGGACAGCCAGGACGACCTGCTATGATCCAGCGCATCCAGACTCTCTATTTAGCCGCGGCCGTGGCCCTGTGCATCGCTTGCCTGTGCCTGCCTGTGGGCAACTTCATCAGCGCTGACGGAGACCTCGTAGGGACGCTCTACAACCTGTGGCTACACCAGCCCTCGCAGTTAGGCGACACGCTTCATGTGGCCGACGCCCCCGTACTGGCCAGCGAAGCTGCAGGCACCCACTCCTTCGCTCCGTGGGCGCTATTTGCCATCCTGTTGCTGTCAGCATCAGGCTTGGCTTTCAGCATCTTCATCTATCGTACACGCCTCGTGCAGTCGCGTCTGGTGATGCTCTGCTGCCTGCTCATTGTAGGTTGGTACATTGTCTACGGCACGTTCATTTATCTCCTGGGACAAGACCTTGATGCCTCGTTCCAGCTGACGCCTTGGGCAGCCTTCCCCTTCGTCGCCTGCGTCCTCGCCTACCTGGCCTTCCGTGCCATTCTGAAGGACGAGGCACTTGTGCGCTCCCTCGACCGCCTGCGTTAAACATTTTATTATCCCCGACATCACTATGGCTAAACGAACATTCATCCTCCTGCTGAGCCTCATGCTCATAGCGCCCGCCTCGTATGGGCAGCCACTGACACATAAGGTGCGTATGGGCGTCGTGCTCCCCCTGAAGGAGAAGACGTCGCGTGGCGCAAAGATGGTCGAGTTTTACCAAGGCCTGCTCATGGCTGTCGACAGCGTGAAGCGCATGGGACTATCGGTAGAAGTGACGGCCTTGCACTCCGGCTCGTCGGCAGCGGCGATGGATTCGCTGCTCATGAAGTCACCGCTCGGCCAATGTGATGTCATCTTCGGTCCTTTGGACGTGGCCCAGCTGCCCGCCTTAGCCGACTACTGCGACCTGCGCGGCATACGCCTCGTAGTGCCATTTAGCACGCTGGCTACGCAGGTTCACGGACATCAGCTACACTATCTGGTAAACGCGCCCCGTCATGAGGTGCAGAAGCAGGCGGCGTGGTTTGCACAAGCCGTCTTCCCCGATGAGAACTTCGTAATACTCGAGAGCAACGAGAAAAACGACGAGGGTGCTTCGCTCATAGAGCGGGTGCGAACGGAAATGGACAGCCACGGTGTCTACGTCAAGCAAATCAACATCAGCGTGGATGACTCCGCGTTCGAAGCAGTGCTCGACCCCAACAAGATGAACGTTTTGTTCATCAACTCTTCGACGCTGAGTGCACTGAACGCCCTGCTGAACAAGCTGCGCCCCTTCGCAGCACAACACCCACAGTTCCGCTTCTCGCTCTACGGCTACCCCGCCTGGCAGACGTATGCCGCACAGACGCTGAGCGATTTGTACCGCTTTGACACCTACATCTATACCTCCTTCTACCGCGACCCCAACGATAAGTGCGTCCTCCATTTCGAGCAGCGCTTCAAGAACAATTTCGGTCGCCCGATGGCGCAGACTTTCCCGCGCTATGGTCTTTTTGGTTTTGACCTGGGCTACTATTTCCTCTACGGTTTAGGGAAATACGGCGACCAGTTCGAAGCCAACCTGAACATCATGTCCTGCGATCCGTTGCAGCACGCGATGGACTTTGAGTCGCAAGGCGAGTCCGACGGATACATCAACCAATTCGTGGAACTCGTACACTACGCCAACTACCAAGCCACGGAAATCCTCTATCGCAACAACGAGTAAGCCCTGATGCGACGCCCTTCATTCCTATATGCCGCGCTGCTCGCAGCAGCTCTCCCACAGGCTATGCAGGCGCAGGTCGGTTTAGCCCGTCATGACGTAGCTATCGGCGTCAACGGCGGCGCACTCATGAACAAAGTGTCTTTTCAACCCACCATCAAGCAGAACTGGAAGTTCGGAGAGACATTCGGCCTCACCGTGCGCTACACCTGCGAGAAGTATTTCTCTGCCATCTGCGCGATTACTGCCGAAGTCGACTACGCCAACATGGGTTGGAACGAGCTCATCGAGGTGGAGGGCATCAACGACACCTACAGCCGCGACATGAAATACATACAGGTGCCTATCATGGCACGCATGGGCTGGGGACGTGAGCGCAAGGGCGCACAGTTCTTCCTACAGGCAGGCCCCCAGCTGGGCTACTGCTTCGGCGAAAAGGAACATTTCAGCGAGGAGTGGCACGGCGACCAGCAGTGGTATCGTCCCAACGGTGTCATCGAGCAATATCACAAGAGCATCGAGAACAAGTTTGAATACGGCATAGCCGGAGGCGCCGGCGTAGAGTACAGCGGCAAGTTTGGCCATCTGATGCTCGACGCCCGTTACTTCTTTGCCTTGAGCGACATTTTCAAGAACGGCAAGAAAGACGACTTCGGGCGGTCGGCCAACGGACCCATCTTCCTTAGGCTTACATACCTTATAGACGTTAAGAAAACAAAGGGCGACCACATCAAGTGATCGCCCTTTTTATGAGGATGAGTGTGTAGCGGAGAACCGCTACACACTATTGGTTTGCTTTACTTCGCAACCTTTTTGCCATTGACAATGTAGACACCGCGCTGCTGTGCCTTCTCAATCTTGCGACCGCTGAGGTCGTAGATGGTATCGGCGTTAGCGTTCTGGATGCCGTTGATGCCCGTAGCATAGCCAAGGGTCAAAGTGACAGCGTTTGCCCTTGCGTCAGCGAAGATGATGTTCTCAGCCGTAATCGTACCTTCACCCATCACGTTGAGGTAGAGGATGTCGGTGCTCTCAAAGGCTGCGTTCTCCATCGAGTAGACAAGGATACGCGTGAGACCATTGGCCAGACGGTTGCTCACCACCTGATGGTTGCCATTGACATTCTCGGAGACGAGGGTCATGCCTTCGGGCAGATTGAGATCCATCTGGAAGCCATTGTAGGAGCGACCACTCTGCAGCTGCAGGGCGTAGCGACCGTTGCCAAGATAGTTCAGTGTCAGCAAGTCAGTGGAAGTCGTGCGCACGCCAGCAGGCTCGTCAGTGTCAATCGGGAGACCAAGGATGAGGTTGACGATAGCTGTGAGGTCAGCGACGCTGACAGACTGATCCATGTTGATATCATAGACAGGATAGTAGTTGCCACCGTTGATGATGAAGTCACGGATGACAGCGTGGTCAGCGACGTCAATGCTGCCATCGAAATCAACATCACCCTGTGTGAACGTAGCCTCAGCCAATGTCCAAAGCGTGAAGTCATTGGCAGCTGTCTTGTCAGCATAACAGTTGGGATAACCTGCGCTGCCAGCCTCATTGGAACCAATAAAGCCATTAGCAGTTGCAAGGGTATAGTAAACAACTTCGCTGTCAAGAACAGGATTTGCATTGATGATAGCCTTGTTGGCTTCAAGTGCAGACATCGTCCAAGCGTTGCTACCAGCGAGACCGACATACAGGCTACCAGCCTGGAGGTAGTAACCACTTTCGCCAGCAACCCATGAGAAGAGCGTAGGAGTCTCAGAGAGAACTACACCGTTACCTTCATCATTGCTGTAGACAGAGAGATAAAGACCACTCTCCTTCTGCTGGAAGGTGAAGACAGCGTCAGCAGCAGGTGTAATCACGGGAGCATCAGCGAACTCTTCGGATGCATCAGCCAATGCTATGAGAGCATTCTGGACGGCCTCAAGGGTAGCTTCAGCATCTTCTGCCACAGTCTGCTGGTCAGCAATAGCATTCAGGAAGTCTTCCCGAGCTTCTTCGCTCTTCATGAAAAGGCCACCTGTGGGCACGTCAGCAGCAGCGGTAGCAGCGTCAATAGCATCAGAGAGGACAGCACGATAATAGTCGACGGGATCCTGAGCTTCAGTAACGCGGAACGTAGAACCATTATCCGAAGGTGAGCTGGCGCTGTCCCAGAACTGGAGAGGACCTTGGCTGCCGCCATTCTGGTTGATGCAGTTATATTCAGTGCCAATCTCCTTGAGGGTGAAACCGTCGCTGTTCTTACCAATAGCCCATGCGTAAAGACCTTCTCTCATGACGACATTGCTACCGTCCTTCGTCAAGGTGAAACCTGAGCCAGCAGCCTTGTTGAATACATAGATGCCATTATAAGCATCACCGACAAAAGCCCACTGTGTTTCAGAAGCAAGGAGCTCTTCGGCGGTCTTCGTCTTCGGGTAGTAAGGCTCGCTCTCGTCCATAGCCACATAGTAGTTGCCACGGATGGTCATGTTGTACCACGTAGCTGTAGCTTCGCTGGTGGACAGCTCGAACGGGCCAACCCAAGTAGCGGTGAACTCAGCTGTCGTCTCCGTGTCGCTGATGGTCACATTGATCTCATTGTAGGTGTAGAACGGATGCTGGAATTCAGCAGGCAGCGTCGTGATCGTTGCACCCATAATGGCAGGCTCTTCCTCCGAAGTGAAGATAGGATTACCTGCGTTATCTTTGACAACGTATGTGACAAAGCAGGAAGGATGGAAGTAAGCTTCCAGAGCTGCCAATGCTGCGGTAGCATCGAAGTCAGCAGATTCGATCATGTAGTACTGGTTGCCCTGGTCGGCGTTCATCCAGGTGTTGATGACATAGCCGTAAGGATCATTGCCGTTGGTGTTGAGACCGTGATTTGTCTCTTCATCAATCTTGAAGTAGGTGAAGAAATATGGGTCGGTCTTTGCTTCCATGACGATAGCATCGTATATGCCGTTCATCGGCATATCAGCCAAAGCGCCAGTGTTCTGAACGAACTTGCCGTCTGCTACGCTATAGAGATAGAGGTTATCCTCATAGCTGATGAGCGCGAAATCGGCAGCCTGAGCATTAGACAGCGTGCTGTGAGCTGTTGATGCGAGATAGCCGTCCTTGGTCAGGAAGGCACCGCGGTCGCAACGGATGGTGTAAGCTTTCGCGTTTGACAAGTCAGCCAGTGAATGAACGACACCAGCCTTGAAGGAGCGGGTAACAGTGATGGTGCAGTCCTCGTCACCAATCGTGCCAGTAGTGACATAGTCGTAGTAGGCAATTGATGTGAAGGAAGCAGGCACGCTGACCTCACTGTTAGCCTCCTGCTTCTTGGTCACAGGATCTCCAACAGGCGTGCCATCGGACTCTGTCAACTGATAGGAAACTGTGATAGGCGTGGCAGCCTCAAGATTCCACTGGTAAACTTCATCGTAAGTGTACTGCGGAACAGCTACATCATCAACCTTCCAAGTGAAGAACACACGACCTGCATCTCCCCAGCTACTTGTAGCAGAGGCAGCGTTAGTGGCACGAATGGCATACTTGCCGTCCTGCAAGAACAGCACCTGAGCTTCCCAGGTTTGACGGTTGTCGGTCGTGGTACTGAAGTTGGCGACATTCAAAACAGCCTGATTGTTGCTCAAAGGAGCATTGGTGAAGCGTGTACCACCGCCGTCGATATAGTAGCCGTACGTCTTGAAAGCACCGCCGTCAGTCTTCGTCAGCGTGAAAATGCAGCCGTCAGCGCGTGTGCTTGTCAGTTTTCCTTCTTTGGTCACATAGTACGTTGTACCTTCCACGTTGGTCGAAATGAAATAGGTGCCGCCATCGCCAATAGCTGCGAGAGCTGCATCGTAAGGCTCAAGGGGAGCTTCAGTTTCCTCATACTTCACATTCTGGAAGCTAAGCCAGCTGATGTTGTTGTCTGCAGCAACGATGAACTGAATCGTCAGTACGCCATCCTCACCGACTTCGCCTACAGCTTCATACTCTGCCAAATTGAACTGGCCGTTGGTATCGCCATCTGTGACATCGACAGCACTGCCTTCGTTAACCTTGAGCGTAATACCTTTAGCTTCAGCTGCAGTCGCACTGTTCGTTGCGCGTACGCGCACCCATGCAGACACCTTATACCATCCAGGAGCGAGACCTGTCATAGTAGCGGTAAGCGTCTTTTCGCCAAGCGAGCTGTCATCATTAACCCAATACTCGAAGAACGGAACTTTGAAGTTGGTGCCGTCAGTTTCGCCTTCGGTGCTCCAAGTATTGATATAGTAGGGTGCATCCTCGAAGTCGGGATTCGTGTCCCAAGCGGAGAGCAGGAAGTTGTCAACAGTGGTGGCGTCGTGCCACTCTGTGCGTACGAACGGATTCTGCAGCGCGTTAGCCTCGTCAAGGGTGATGGTGCCGCGTTCGTAAGCCTCAGCCCACTGGCCATAATACTCGGTGTAGGCATCAGCGGTGTAGACGTTGGTGGCATCTATGAGCTGCTGCATGGCAGCGAGCTTGTCAGCAGCAATGGTGCAAGCCTGAGCTTTCTTTGCAGCCGCTTCGAGTTCGGCAATAGCAGCGATGTAGTCATCAGCGGTCTCGTAGACAGCTTCCCTGTTCGCATTGATGAGCGTAGCGAGCTCCTGAGCGACAGCAGCGGGAAGATTGTCGGACTGTGCATTCTCAGCAAATTCCACAGCAATTGCGAGGGCATCGGCAGCAGGAACGAGCGCCGTCACGCCCTTAATCTGTACGACATGCCAGTTGGTAAGCCCCTTGTCCTTGTACATACCGATAGTCACCGTGCCGTTGACCACCTCAACGCCTTCAAGGACAGCAGTTGCAATGCCTGTGCCGTTGAAATTATCTGCGACATGAGCAGGGATGTACTGCTTGACGGTGCCGGCAGCTGTCGTAGCGTAGAGATAGACGGCTGTCATGTCGCCTTCCACAAGTTCGGACTCGAAGCCACGACCAGAAGTGTAAGCGGCAGCGCCGTAGACTTCAATTCTGTAGGTGCCGTCAGTCAGACCTGTCAGCGTGCGCGTGAATACGTCACCCGTGTTCTCGCAAGTGCTTTCATACTTCTCGCAGGCAGCGGTCGTACGACCGTCGTTCGTGGTGACAGCGGGAGCAGCCCAACCGACAAAGCCCGTAGCACCAGTCCAGCCCTCCCAATCAATCGGGAACTGTGCGGTGAGGTCTGTCTCAATGTAGATGGTTTCAGGGACATACTCTGTCGCTGTGACAACTCCATCCGTACCGGACGTGCTGAGCTTAACAGTGTTGACAACAGCAACGATGTTTGAGAAGGTCAGCGCTGCACCTTCAGCCAGCGTTGCGTTGGCCGTGACATTAAACGACAGGATGGCTCCGCTATTGCCGGAGAAACCTGTTGCCTGTGTGTCGGTGATGACAAAACGGTAAGCACCGCTTGGCTGCTGTGCCATGCTCACGCCCTGCGAATCGCTGAAGCGGGAGCTCGGGACGATTGTGTTGGCATCCAGCGTCATGTTCTCAGGCAGTGTCACGTCGAACTGCAAGTTGGTGACGCCTTCCTCATCGTTGTCCATCAGGACAGTGACGGGAGCACTCTTGCCATAGTACAGGGAAATGTCCTGAAAAGAGAGGCGCACTCCCGCCATGGCTGACGTGGCCATGCTGGCAAGTGCCAGCATGACTAACGTCAACTTAGAGGAAAAAGCTTTAAAACAACTTTTCATAAATTGTAGTGATTAATTATTAGGTGAATAAAAGAACTTATTTCAGAAGTTTCTTCGTGGTGCCATCAGTCTTACGGACGATGTTCACGCCGCGACGCAATGTCTCAGACTGACGACCGCTGAGGTCGTAGATGGTTGCGTCAGAACCCATACCGATAGCATTGATGCCGGTAGCGTTGCCGAGCGTCATGCGGACAGAGTTGGCGTTGGCATCAGAGAGGAAGATATTCTCAGCTGTGATGGTGCCCTGTCCTGCCACGTTGAAGTAGAGGATGTCGGTGCCGTCGAAGGCTGCATTCTGCATCGAGTATACGAGGATGCGGGTCCTGCCGTTGCTCAAGCTACGTGTCATCACCTCATGGTTTGCGCTCTCCTCGGAGAGAAGCGTCATACCTGCGGGCAATACAAGATCCATCTGGAGAGCCGTGAACGTACGACCACTCTGCAGCTGCAACGCATAGCGACCGTTGCCGACATTGTTCAGCGTCAACACATCAGCAGACGTCGAGCGCACGCCGGCAGCTTCATCATTGCCAATGGGGAGACCGAGAATGATGTTCACTACAGCAGCGAGGTCAGCTACATTAATATCCTGATCTTCGTTAACATCATATTTCTTAACGTAAGCTGGAACATCATTGTCGAGGATGTAGTTGCGGATAACGGCATGGTCAAGGACATCCACGCTGCCGTCACCATCGGCATCACCTGGGGTGAGCACTTCTTCAACAACCTCTGTAACGCGGAAAGTTGAACCATTGTCTGTCTTGCCATTGCCGCTATTCCAGAACTGGAGAGGACCGGAGGCACCACCATTCTGGTTGATCCAGTTATTATCGGTGCCGGGCTCACGGAGAACAAAGCCGTCGGAATTAGCAAAGATTTCCCATCCATAATCACCTTCGCGCATAACGACATTGTTTTCAGCCTTTGCCAACGTCCAGCCTTCGCCGGCAGCCTTGTTGTAGATGAGGATGCCATTATAAACGTCGCCGCCGAATGCCCACTGGCTCGCAGGAGCGCTGAGATCCTTGTCATTCTTCGGATAGTAAGGCTCGGTCTCGTCCATGGCAACCCAGTAGTCGCTGCGGATGGTCATGTTGTACCACTTGGCGTCAGCAAAACTGGAGGACAGCTCGAACGGGAATGTAGTTGTAGCTGTGAACTCAACGGTCGTCTCCTCCTCGCTGATGGTCACGTCAACTTCATTGTATGTGGTGAATGCACGCTGGTATTCAGTAGGCAGCGTTGTGATCTGAGCACCTGATGTGGTCGGGACAGGATCAGAAGTGAAGAGCGGATTGCCTGCTGCATCCTTGACAACGTATGTCACGAAGAAGCTGGGATGGAAGAAAGCCTCCAGGGCAGCCAAAGCCTCAGTGGCATCGAAGTCAGCAGCCTCGATCATGTAGTACTGGTCACCCGGATCAGGAGTAACCCAATTATTGATAACACATCCATTCAGCGCTCCTGTACCATTCGTGTTCACACCATAAGTTGTCGTTTCGTCAATCTTATAGGTGAACAGGAAATAAGGATCTGTCTGGGCACTCATCTGAATAGCATCGTATATGCCATGGGTAGGCAGCTCTGACAATGAACCGGTGTTGAGCACGAACTTCTTGTCTGCGACACTATAAATGTAATAGTTGTCCTCATAGCTGATGACAGCAAATTCACCAGGTTCAGCAGCATGCAACGTAGCGTGAGAAGTGGATGCAATCGTTTCACCATTTGTGAGGAGAGCACCACGGTCACACATGATCGTATAAGCCTTCTCATTGCTCAGGTCGGTCAAAGCATGAACGACACCGTTTGCAGGAGTACGAACAACTTTAATCGTGCAATCGGTATCACCAATCGTTCCTTCTACGTTGTAATCATAATATGCATAAGGAGTCCATCCGCCATTGAAATCAAGACCTTTGAGTGAAGACGGTATACTCACTTCACTGTTAGCCTCCTGCTTCTTGGTCACAGGATCTCCAACAGGCGTGCCATCGGACTCTGTCAACTGATAGGAAACTGTGATAGGCGTGGCAGCCTCAAGATTCCACTGGTAAACTTCATCGTAAGTGTACTGCGGAACAGCTACATCATCAACCTTCCAAGTGAAGAACACACGACCTGCATCTCCCCAGCTACTTGTAGCAGAGGCAGCGTTAGTGGCACGAATGGCATACTTGCCGTCCTGCAAGAACAGCACCTGAGCTTCCCAGGTTTGACGGTTGTCGGTCGTGGTACTGAAGTTGGCGACATTCAAAACAGCCTGATTGTTGCTCAAAGGAGCATTGGTGAAGCGTGTACCACCGCCGTCGATATAGTAGCCGTACGTCTTGAAAGCACCGCCGTCAGTCTTCGTCAGCGTGAAAATGCAGCCGTCAGCGCGTGTGCTTGTCAGTTTTCCTTCTTTGGTCACATAGTACGTTGTACCTTCCACGTTGGTCGTAATGAAATAGGTGCCGCCATCGCCAATAGCTGCGAGAGCGTCCTCGTAAGGATCGGGCTCGGGTTCGGGCTCTTTGTCTGCATAGAGAGACAGATGGCTCACATAAAGGACAGGAGTGCCAGCAGAACCTATGTTATTGGAACCTGTGCCATAACCCAGGCTGATAACAGCAGTGCCTGCTTCGGTGATTTCGAATGTGATGGTGTGGGTGGTCCAAGCGCTCTTGCCATTCATCCACTCTGTCTTCTTGTCGGTATAGACATTTTCACCTACGGTTACCGTAAAGCGGTTCTCGTAAGCGGCAGCTGTCGTTGCTTCATTCACGTTCTCTACATCATACTGCAACGTGTAGAAACCGGGAGCCAATTCAGCTGTTTCCTGGGAATAAGCAGCAAAGTTCGTTTGCCAACGACATTCGAAACCGAAGCAATATTCCGTATCCAAATGGGTGTCATCCACTGTAGCAGCAGGTTTTCCGTCGTACACTACATACGACCCTATCAAGCCATTGCCTACTTCGCGGTATTCGCCAGAAAGAACAGGCGTCCAACCTTCCGTGGAAGAGAGGTCTGCATTCACGATCAGATCATCGGAAGGCTCAGCAGCTTCCTTAATCTCAATGGGCTGGAATTGGATATTATCGTTGTAGCGGCTGATAACGCCTACGATTTCGTATGTCTTTCCTTCTTCTGCTTCAACAATCTCCAGACCAAACTGGTTGTAGCCGACGACCTCCGTCTCACCAACCATGATAGACATATTCTTGCCAGTCGTCACGCCATACGAAGTGACATTCTTCAGCGTCACCACCTTGTTTACGTTCTCGGCGATGATGTCAGCGGCCGTAACAGTAGGATAGGTTACAGCAATGGGCTCACCGTCCTTTACTGCGATAGCCTCATTTGGAACGAGTTCAAACAGAGACTTGTAGATGCTCACCTTACCTGCCCAGTTAGGTGCAATGGTCTTGCCTACCTCGGCGGCTTCTGTCAGTGCGCCAGTATTATCGAAAATTAGGCTGGCACCAGTCTGATCGGTGATATACACATATTTAGCGGTGGGCTTTGCAACAACCACAGCCTCTCCGGTAAATACAAAGGTGTCATTGTTCGCCAAAGCCGTCAACTCTGCGATAGTTGCATAAGAAGCCAACTTGGTATAAGTAGCACTTGCCACACCGCTCTCTGCGCCTGTGACAGCAACTGCGATAGCCTTGACGGTTGTCGTCTCGGTGACGGTCAGCGCCTCCGTGTAGACCGGAGATGCCGTCGTGGGATCTGTGCCATCCGTGGTGTAGTGAATCTCCAGACCTTCATCAGCAGTAATCGTGACTTCCATCGACCCGAGGAAGGTCGTGCTGGCGGGAAGGGTGGGCTTGGTAATGACAGGAGCAGATGATCCTGTTGACCATGTGATAGCAACAGATGACAAGTACATTGCACCAGAAGCGGAACGGAAACCTATGAATGCATAGCTGTCGCTTATTTCGAGCATCGAAACGCCTTCTTCCGCATCTCCACAAGTTAAAGTTCCGATGAGTGTACCTTGTGTGTCTTGAGAATAAAGATCAGTAGCAGCTGTATAAGCAGTGTTAGAACCGTAGATGTTGAGTGTTCGGGCTTCAGCGGTAGCCTCATTCCAAGTGACAACAATCTTTGTGACAATTCCACCAGAAGCGGTTGTGATAACACCACTGTTATTGTTGTTGCTGCGCAACTGAATGGACGAATTGCCACCGGCGCACTGGCCAGCATAAACAGCATCTGAATTGGACGTTATATCGCTGAATTCAGCATAAGTAGTCCCAGATACACCTGTCAAAGCCTGGTTCAAGACATCGGTTACATCATCTGCCCACACACTTATGCCCATAAAGGCGAAAAGCGCGACGAGCATCAGTTTGAGGTTAGAATAAAAATGATTCATAGTAATTTAGTTAAAAGTTTTTGTGCCATTCGGCTTGTGGGCACAGGTAAAGAGGTAAGATTGTGGGAGCCGCTGCTGCAAGCCGTTTAAAGCCTCCCAGTCTCAGTGGTAAGGCCAGCAGGGAAGGTTTCTGTACTTAATCTTTAAATGTCAGTTAGTTAATGATTTCTTTTTTAGTTTAACGATAAATGATATATGATAAAAATAATCTATTTTTAGTCATTATTCGGGGCAAATATACACAAAAAATGCGAAAGCATGTCTGCTTTCGCATTTTTTTTCACGTTTCCTGTTGAAAAAAGTTATATTTTTCTTCGGGAAATGTCACGCAACGCGCATAATATTAATCAAGGTACGCGCGTACGTACGCATGTAGAGACTTATTCGCCAGCCTCGAGCTTAGCCTTCAACTCAGCCAGAGCGTCGATATCGCCGAGGGTGGTGCTGGCAGCCTGGTTCTGGATAGCAGGTGTCTCTTCCTTAGCCTTGGCAGGACGCTTGGCGGCGCGCTCGCTCTTGCGTGCATCGCGCTGCTCAGTGCGTGTAGCATCTTCGAAGATGCGGCTGTGGCTGAGGATGATGCGCTTGCTCTCCTTGTTGAACTCGATGACCTTGAACTGCAGCTTTTCGCCCTGCTGAGCCTGGCTGCCGTCCTCCTTCACGAGATGCTTCGGGGTAGCAAAGCCTTCTACGCCATACTCGAGCTGGATCACAGCGCCCTTGTCGAGAAGCTCGACGATGGTGCCTTCGTGAACGCTGTCGCGGGTGAAGACGGTCTCAAAGACATCCCAAGGATTCTCCTCAAGCTGCTTGTGGCCAAGGCTGAGACGACGGTTGTCCTTGTCGATTTCCAGAACGACGACTTCGATCTCGTCGCCGATCTTCGTGAACTCGCTGGGGTGCTTGATCTTCTTCGTCCAGCTGAGGTCGGAGATGTGGATAAGTCCGTCCACGCCTTCCTCCAGCTCAACGAATACGCCGAAGTTAGTGAAGTTGCGCACGCGAGCAGTGTGCTTGCTGCCCACGGGATACTTCTCTTCGATGCTCTCCCAAGGATCGGCCTTGAGCTGCTTGATGCCGAGCGACATCTTGCGCTCCTCGCGGTCGAGGGTGAGGATGACGGCTTCTACTTCGTCGCCTACCTTCATGAAGTCCTGAGCGCTGCGCAGGTGCTGGCTCCAAGACATCTCGCTAACGTGGATGAGACCTTCGACGCCAGGAGCGACCTCGATGAATGCACCGTAGTCGGCCATGACAACGACCTTACCGTGGACGTGGTCACCAACCTTGAGGTTAGCATCAAGAGCGTCCCAAGGATGGGGTGTGAGCTGCTTGAGACCAAGGGCAATACGCTTTTTCTCCTCATCGAAGTCGAGAATGACGACGTTGAGCTTCTGGTCGAGTTCGACAACCTCATGCGGATCGCTGACGCGGCCCCAGCTGAGGTCTGTGATGTGGATGAGACCGTCCACGCCACCGAGGTCGATGAATACGCCGTAGGTGGTGATGTTCTTGACGGTACCTTCGAGCACCTGACCCTTCTCGAGCTTGGAGATGATCTCCTTCTTCTGCGCCTCGAGCTCGGCCTCGATAAGTGCCTTGTGGCTGACAACGACGTTGCGGTAGTCCTGATTGATCTTCACAATCTTGAACTCCATGGTCTTGCCGACGAATACGTCGTAGTCGCGGATGGGCTTCACGTCGATCTGGCTGCCGGGCAGGAATGCCTCGATGCCAAAGACGTCGACGATCATACCGCCCTTCGTGCGGCACTTGACAAAACCCTTGACGATTTCCTCGCTCTCGAGGGCGGCGTTGACGCGCTCCCAGCTCTTGGTGGCGCGAGCCTTCTTGTGAGAGAGAATGAGTTGACCTTTCTTGTCTTCCTGGTTTTCGATGTAGACCTCAACGGTGTCACCCACCTTCAGGTCTGGGTTGTAGCGGAACTCGTTGGCGGAGATAATACCGTCACTCTTGTAGCCGATGTTGACTACGACTTCACGCTTGTTAATGGAGATGACAGTGCCGTCCACGACATCGTGGTCGCCTACGTTGTTAAGGCTCTTGTCGTAAGCAGCTTCCTGTTCCTCGCGGCTTTGCTCAGCTTGAGCGGCGCCTTTCTCGAATCCTTCCCAATCGAAGTCCTCGAGGGGCTGAATGTTTGTTAAGTTTGACATAAGGGTTAATTAATAAAAATGAATTGTTTTGATAGGGTTAGACTTTATGTTGTTTGAAAGTCGGGCGCAAAGGTAATACTTTTTGTTGGATTAGCGGCTATAATTTATTGGAAATTATTATTTCCACACGCATTTTTCTGCATTTTCAGCGCCAGATGAACCCCAAGACAACACTTGGCCGCTCAAAAAGGGCGGCCAAGTGTTAAAACATAAAGAACTTCTCAATCCTCGTCAGCTTTCTTCTCCGTCTTGCGGCGACGACGCTTGGGCTTCTCCTCCACAGGCTTGTTGAGCTGTACACCGGCGAGTTCGGGGTCAATCATGATGCGTCCGCAGTACTCGCAAACGATGATCTTCTTGCGCATACGGATGTCGAGCTGGCGCTGGGGCGGGATTTTATTGAAGCAGCCGCCGCAGGCATCGCGCTGCACATAGACGATACCCAGGCCGTTGCGCGAATTCTTGCGGATGCGCTTGAACGATGAGAGCAGACGGGGTTCGATAGTGAGCTCCAAGTTCTTGCTCCTCTCGCGCAGCTTCTCCTCCTCGGCACGCGTTTCAGAGATGATTTCATCGAGTTCGCTCTTCTTCACATCAAGGGCGTCGCGGCGCTCCGTGACGTTATCCGAACAGCGGCGGATCTCTTCCTGCTTGGACTCGTAAGCGTTCTGAGCCTCACGTATCTTTTTCTCGTTGAGCTGATTGTCGAGCTGAAGGTATTCGATTTCCTTCGTCAGGTTCTCGTACTCGCGGTTGTTGCGGACATTACCCAGCTGATCCGTGTAGCGTGCGATGTTGGAGTTGTTGTCCTGGATGGCGACGCGGCGACGGGAGATCTCCTCCTGCAAACTAGCCATATCTGCCTGAATACGCTCGATACGTGTCGTGAGACCTTCGATCTCGTCCTCGAGATCCTGCACTTCCAACGGCAGTTCGCCGCGCAGTGTTTTAATCTTGTCAATCTCCGACAGCATACTCTGAAGCTGATACAAGTTCTTCAGCTTGTCTTCAATACTAAGATCCTGTGGATCTTTCTTTTCTCTTGCCATTATTGATGAGTTTAAAGTATAATGTTTAACATTTAATGTAAAAGGGTCCTACTTACTATAGGATGTTAATGGGATTGGTGATGACCTCCGTGTCGTAGACAGGCAGCATGGGCGCGGCCTCCTCGATAATGGAGCGGAAAATCTCGCGGGTGAACTGCTCACTTTCGTAGTGGCCCAGCACGGCGATTTGTATCTCCTGCTCATGGCCGAACCACGTATGGTAGTGCATCTCCCCCGTGAGGAAAGCATCAGCCTCAGCGCGTAGCGCCGTATCCAACATGAAGTCACCCGCACCACCGCAGATAGCTACGCTTTCTATGGGGCGCTCCAGCAGCGCATTGTGCTGCAAGGCTTCCACGCCGAACGCCTGCTTCACGCGTTGCAGGAAGGCCAGGGAGTCCTCGCCCTGCGGCAGGAAGCCGAGAATGCCACTACCGCCTTTCAGCTGCTGCCCGTTCTTCAGCGCCACCGTGTGCGGTGCCAACAGCTGCACGTCGATGAGCCCGAGTTTCTCTGCCATCTTGAAGTTCACGCCATCCTCGGCATTGTCCAGATTGGTATGTGCCGAGTAGATGCAGATGTCGTTCTGCACGGCTATGCGCACGCAGCGCTGCACCATATTCGCGTCCGTCACCTGCCGCAGCGCATTGAAGAGCAGCGGATGATGGCTGACGACTAGGTTGCAGCCTAGATCCACAGCTTCGCGCAGCACGTCCTCAGTGACGTCTAAACACAATAATGCCCCTGAAACCTCCGTCTCTGTCAATCCGCATTGCAGGCCGGCATTGTCATAGCTCTCCTGCAAGGGCAGAGGCGCGAATCGTTCAAGGGCAGCGATGATTTCCTTGATTTTCACGTCTATTTACGCTTTTGTGGCGGCAAAGGTACAAAGATTTCCTGACCTACACAAACTTTTCGCATAAAAAGTGCTTATTCAGTGCTCATAGACAAATTGAAGCCAAAGTGAATCTCTCGATCACCGCCCCAAGACTGGTATGGATTCTCGGGACCACTATTTCCCTCTTTCAATGTGCAGGTGGCAGTGCCAGATAAGGATGATTTTTGTCTTCATCGTGTTATATTTTATGATTATTATTCCTGTTTCTGGGTGCAAATAATTTGTTTATCCTTTCGGTTCCTGTAGATTGAAAGATCTTGAGCAGATGCTTCAACTCAGGCATTAAATTGGTGGCTCGTAAAAGTCCTCAAACTCGCGGATGTGTTGGTGAACAGTTTTAAAGTTAGGACGACGCAGTTTACCTTCTTGGTGCTGTTTGATGTACTGCTCCATGGTGCGTACGCTCTTTGCGGGATAGGTGCCTTGACCATCGAGCAAAAGGACGTAATCCTGAGTCTTTTCGGTGTATCTGCCACTCTTTTCCAACAAGATGGTGTGGTGCCAGACGACCTTACGGTTTTTCGCGATGCCGAAGCTGATGAAATCGTTTTTCTTTTTGAGAACGTCGCTGATGGTGGCAAAAAATGCCTCGTCCACTTCATCCATTTCTTCATCGTCAATGTCCCAGTCGTCAAAGTCGGATACAAAACGGAAGCCGTCCCGTTCAGTGAAGACATATTGTTCTGGCTCGTCATTCCTGCCGAAAGCTGTCATGATGAGTTCCACGAAGCGTGAGAGGTACATGTTGGAGGGCACTTGCAGCGTGCGTTGCACTGGCTCTGGCGCTCCATCCAGTTCGATACGAAGGGTCAAACGCTTGGGCTTCTCCTTGAGATAATAAGTATTGGTATTCTTGATTGCCTCATAATCATCATCGTAATCGTAGTCCTCATCGTAATCCTCGTCATCATCCTCGTCATCGAAGCCGAAATCGCCGTAGGGCATCAAGCCATAGTTATCAGCATTCTTTTCATTTTTGAGTTGTAGGAGAAAATCGTTGAGATTATCACATTCTATCAGGAAATCCGCCTCCTCATCGTCCATTATCGCTTCCACCTCCTCTATTCCGTCGTACATGAAATGTGGGAAGTCCAATTCGTTATATAACTCTCGAAGTTGTAGCCTCAGTTCGTGTATGTGTCCAGTGGCGAGAGCGCCGGCATAAAGTTCGAGATTGGAGGGGTTAGCGCCTTTTCGACAGATGTCTAAGCAGTAGCGTAGGTATTTGCTGGCTATGCTGACAATGCGCAGTCGCTTCTCCGGTTGTCGCAATGCAGTCAATATAAGAGCATCGAACACGATAGGCTTACCGTCGGGGATGAGGCCAGACTCGTACATGAAATTCTCTAACACCTCTAATTGGTCTCGGCCAAGCTGGTATAACACAGCTGAAAGATAATCTTCACAGCCGTGGATGTAAAACGTGAAAAAGCGTGCATCCTGACGCAGAACTTCAAGGACGTTGTCCAAGCAGTCCGTCATCTTATACTTCTCTAATAGCCAGAGCGCGCCATACAGTTTCCAACAGCTGTTTTGGCCATCTATCTTAGGATCAAAGCAATTAAAAAGCATGTAAAGATAATGACGCAGGTCGAGTCGCTTCTGTTCCAATGAAAGTTCGCGTCCGTCATCGTCCACAAACCCACACAGCGACACCTTATTATCGTCGTTCTGTGCGTTCCACAACGGCATCAGCCACCGGCTTACATCAGCTCCAAGGCTGGCATAATTTGGACGATCGTAAAAATAATAACGTTCATTGAGTATGTCATCCATGCTCTGGTCGCCACTGAAGAGTGAACTCATTTGCGATAACTGATCCTCATCCATCTGGCCCAACATCTTTTCGAGTTCTCCAAACAGATGCCCAAACGGAGGCTCTTGATTTCCTTTTTTCTTCTTACTCATAAGTCGTAGAATCTAAGACATCGGCTGCAAAGATAATCAAGATTTCAATACCCTCCAAAAGAATCGCCATTTATTTGATTATTGGGCGCAAAAAGACAAATTCAAAGTGACAAATCCTATCATAATTTGGACAGAATATCCCATTAGTGTTTTGATATTCAACGAACGAATCGAACTTATTCCCTAAATTCCGCAGCACTTTAGTTTAACATTCTTTATAAATACCTGAGCAACAAAAAGTTCTTGCTGGGGCAAGCGGCAAAGCCGAGCGGCTCAG
>CAMZHV010000031.1 GCA_947307015.1 uncultured Prevotellaceae bacterium
CGCCGTGTCCCATTAGTGGGACACGGCGACTCTCCTATATGTGTGAGGCAAAACCCTTAGGAGTCTACGGCAAGCCTACACTTCGTCGTTCTCCGTGCGTGCGATGATCTCGTTTTGCAGCTGGGCGGTCATATCGTTGAAGTAGTCGGAGTAGCCGGCGACGCGAACGAGGAGGTCGCGGTATTCATCGGGGTGCTTCTGGGCATCGAGGAGCGTGGCCGTGTCGACGATATTGAACTGGATGTGGTGGCCGCCGAACTTGAAGTAGGTGCGGATGAGATGACCGAGCTTGCGCATATCCTCCTCGCGACGCAGCAGGTTAGGCACGAAACGCACGTTCAAGAGCGTGCCGCCGCTCTTCGTCTGGTCGAGCTTGCCGAGGCTCTTGATGACGGCTGTGGGGCCGTGCGTGTCGCTGCCGTGGGCGGGCGAGGTGCCGTCGCTGATGGCGAAGTGGGCAAAACGGCCGTTGGGCGTAGCGCCGCAGACGCTGCCGAAATAGTTGTGGCAGGTGGTGCTGAGCATGTTGAGGTGCGTCTTGCCGCCGCGGGTGTTGGGACGGCCGTCGATGGCTTTGACGAGATCGTCATAGATGCGCACGGCAATGTCATCGGCGTAGGGATCGTCGTTGCCGAAGAAGGGAGTGTGGTTGCGGATGTAGGAACGACAGACCCTTTCTGCCCTTCGGGCATCTTCCCCGTAAGGGGAAGAGGCTGGCGCACAGCTTTCTTGCAAGCCGGAGGGCTCCCCTCCATTACGGGAGGGGTCGGGGGTGGGTCTTTCTCCCCAGTTATTTTTGCACGCTTTCAAGATCTCATCCATCGTATATCTCTTGTCCTCAAAGACATGTTTCTTGAGGGCGGTGAAGCAGTCGGTGAGGGTGCCGAGGCCGGTACACTGGATGTAGGTGGTGTTGTAGCGCGCGCCGCCGCTGTAGTAGTCCTTGCCCTTCTCGATGCAATCGTCGATGTAGAGGCTGAGGAAGGTGGCGGGGGCGTAGAGCGAGAACATACGCTCGATGTAGTTGTTGACGCTGAGCTTCAAGTTCACGAAGTAGACCATCTGGCGGTGCCAGGCGTCGTACAGCTCCTCGAAGGTCTGGAACGTGCGGGGGTCGCCGGTTTCGAGGCCGAGCTGCTTGCCCGTCTCGGGGTCGAGGCCGTTGTTCAGCGTGATCTCCAAGATCTTCGGCGTGTTGAGGTAGCCCGTGAGCAGGTAGGCCTCCTTGCCGAAAGCGCCGACCTCGATGCAGCCTGAGCAGCCGCCCTCGCGTGCATCCTCCAAGGTCTTGCCCTCGCGCACGAGTTCCTTGATATAGGTGTCGGGGTTGAAGACCGAGGGGTAGCCGTGGCCCTGACGGATGACCTTGATGCCTGCGAGCAGGAAGTCGTCGGGCGTGTTCTCGGCGATATGGATGCTAAGGCCGGGTTGCAGCTCATACAGTTCCTCCTGAATCTCTAAGATCATATAGGAGAGCTCGTTGGCAGCGCTGTTGCCATCGCGGTCCACGCCGCCGATATTGATGTTCGTGAAGTCGTTGTAGGTGCCGCTCTCCAAGGCTGTGACACCCACCTTGGGCGGTGCGGGCTGGTTGTTGAACTTGATCCACAGGCAGGAGAGGAGCTCCTTGGCTGCGTCGCGCGTCAGCGTGCCGTCCGCGATGCCCTGCTGATAGAAAGGCCACAGGTGCTGGTCGATATGCCCGGGATTCATCGAGTCCCAGCCGTTGAGCTCGGTGACGGTGCCGAGGTGCACGAACCAGTACATCTGTATGGCTTCCCACAGGTCGCGGGGTGCGTGGGCAGGCACCCAGCGACAGACGGAGGCAATCTTGCGGAGCTCCAAGACCCTTTCTGCCCTTCGGGCATCTTCCCCGTTAGGGGAAGAAGCTGACGCGTTGTCACCCTCTTTCAAGCCGGAGGACTCCCCTCCCTGACGGGAGGGGTTGGGGGTGGGTCTTTTTTCCAACTCATCCGCCATCTTCTCTGCTAACTCTGCGTGCCGCTCCGCAAAGAGAATGGCGGCGTCGCAGGAGATGGCCATGGCTTCGAGTTCCTGCTGCTTGTCCGTGGCTTCGGGGTCGTAGATGTAGTCGAGCTCGGCGATACGTTTCTGGATGCGGGCCTTGACGTCGAGGAGTCCTTCGTGATACATCTTGCCGTCCATGGCCGTGTGACCGGCGGCGCGCTGCTCCATGAACTCGGTGAAGACGCCGGCGTGGTATGCCTCTTCCCACTCCTTCGAGACGTGGTTGAAGATGCGTTCGCGCTGGGTCTTGCCCTTCCAGTAGGGGATGACTTCGCGCTCGTAGGTGTCGATGTCCTCCTGCGAGATGGTGTAACGCTGCAGCTCGCGCGTGTTCAGCGTGTGGAGGTCTTCGACCGAGTGGCAGGTCAGCTCAGGGAAGGTCGGCACGGCCTTGGGCAAGGGTCCGCGCTCACCCACGATGAGTTCATCCTCACCGATATAGATGGTCTTCTTCTTGCAGATCTCATAGAAGTTCTTGGCGCGCAGGACAGGTGTCGGCATCGTGCCGTAGTTCTCCTTGTAGAACGCCGTCTCAATCAGCGCACGCTCGATGCTCAGCGTCGTCGGCGTGTCGAAGTTCTGTTGGCGCAGCCGCTTGATGCGCTCATTCATACCACCCTCATTAGAGGGATTTTTGATACTAAAATTCATATTTTCTTGTTCGGAACTTAAATCTTTCTTAAATCTAAACTTAAATTATTTTTCGGGAGTTATTTGATGAAGAAAAAAACATATAAAACACCTCAGCTGAGGTCTGAGGTGTTTTTTTTGTTTTTTTCCGCATAAACCTCTTCAATGCTCATGGGCTTCTTGATTGTGCCGAGGAGCTTGACGGTGCCGTCGGGCAAGACGGCGTAGTTCAGCTCGTTGCGCAAGCCGGTGAAGTCGCGCCAGGGGGCGAGCTTGTCGTAGCAGATGAAATCGGTGAACTGATGCTCGGCCTGCCACTTGTCCATCAGCTCGGGGATGAAATAGATGCCGGGTTCCACGGTGAAGACGAAGCCGGGTTCGAGGGGACGGGCGAGGCGCAGGCTCTTGAAGCCGAACTGCGTGCTCTTCTTGTCGCCGTCGAGATAGCCGACATACTGCTCACCGAGGTTCTCCATGTTATGCACGTCGAGCCCCACCATGTGTCCGAGTCCGCAGGGGAAGAAGAGTGCATAGGCGCCGATGCGCGCGGCCTCGGCCGGGTCGCCTTTCATCAGTCCAAGGTCCTTCATGCCCTCGCAGATCTTCGTGGCGGCAGCGATATGCGCGTCGCGGAAAGGCACGCCGACAGCCAGCGTGTCCACGGCGGCGTAGAAGCTGGCGAGGTGGATCTCATAAATAATCTTCTGACGCTCCGTGAAGCGATCGCCCACGGGCATCGACGAGCTGAGGTCGCCAGCATAGTGCGACTTGGTCTCGGCACCCGCGTCGAGCAGGAAGATGTCTCCCTCCTGGCAGCGATGGATGAAGCCGTGGTTGTGCAGCACCTGCCCCTGCACCGTGGCGATGGTGGGGAAGGCCAGGGCGTTGCCATGACGGCAAGCCACCTCTTCGACAGCAGCGGCGACCTCGGACTCATGGACACCTGGGCGCACCGTACGATAGGCTGCCAGGTGCATCTCCGTGCTCAGGTCCACCGACTCCTCGATGAGAGCTATCTCTTCCAGATTCTTATGGTTGCGCTGTGCCACGATAGCCTTGATGAAAGGCACGCTCGCGCGGGAAGGCTGTGCTGCGGGTTCGACGCCGAGCAGCTCCCACAACCAGACGCGGTGGTCGCCACGGTAAGGCGGCAGGAAATGGATGGGCTGTCCCTTGCTGCGTGCGCGATCGAGGTAGGCCTTCAGCTCGCGCATGGGACGCGTGTCCTTGATACCAAAGGCCTCAGCACGCTCCTTCAGCGTCGGCAGCGTGCCCGTCCAAACGATGTCGTCGATGGTCAGCTCGTTGCCAAAGACCACCTCGCGGTCCTCATCCACGTCGATGATGGCAGCGAGGTCGGGATTGTCCATCCCGAAGAAATACAGGAACGTGCTGTCCTGACGGAACTTATACGTGTTGTCGGCATAGTTCATGCCCACTTCGGCGTTGCCCAAGAAGAGCAGGAGACCTGAACCGAGATCTGATTTCAGGCGTGCGCGCCGCCGCAGATAGCTTTCTAAACTGATAGTCATGGGGGTTTTATTTTCTGAACTTAAATCTTACTTAAATCTGAACCTAAATCTTTTTTTTTTGTCATCATCTGAAACTTTTATGTAAGATTTAAGTTTCGATTTAAGACAAATTTAAGTTCCATATTATGGTTTATAACATTCGTTGACTTTCTTGTGCTTACTAATCTGCACGTCGGTCTCAGGGAAGTGCTCGGCAATGAGGGCGTAGAGGTCGGGGTCATAGACTTTCAGCTCCTCGCGCGTATTGCACCAGTTGTGTTTGCCGTCGGGATAGGGCATCTCGGCGTTGACGTTGAACCAGTCCTGCACACCCTCGGCGAAGTACTCCATGTGGTCGGTGATGCGGTAGGTGCCATCGAGTATGCCACGGGCCTTGGCGTTCTCGTAGAGCTGCTTGAGGCGACCGTCGAAGTCGGGTTCGGCAATCATCAGTCCGATGCAATGGATGGCGTGTGCGAACTCGTGGATGAGGATGTCCTCGGCGTGGTATTTATCGATCTGATAGGCCAGCACATTCTCTTCGGCGCAGCTCGTCAGCGGTTCCTCGATGGTGCCGCCGAGGCCACGGGCACGGAGGTCCCAGTTCAGGGAGGTGTCGTTGACGAGATAATGATGCTCGGGCAGATCCGTCGTGCCCTCATAGCGTGCCATGATGGCCACGCGGGCGTTGGCTTTAATCATGGCCTCCAACACCTCGGGCTTCAGCATACAGGTCATGGCGTAGAGCGTGCGATGTGCAGCCACGAAGGCGGAGTCCGGCACCCTCCACGACGACACTAACGGCAGCCCATTCACATCCACGTACTTCACATAGAAAGAATCGAGGCCGAGAGAGTCGGGAACGGAAGAAACCACACACTCTGGTACCTTTAAGCTTTCTGCCTCGGAAAAAGAGGTAGAAGGCTGTGTACAAGAAATGCTAAAGATAAGCAAGATGAGTAATGGAGATATCTTTTTCACGATGAATGATCTATTGAGATGAAACAAAAACATATTCATTGGAAACGGGATCAAAGATATATTTTTCAGATACAAGTCGCTTAGGGTGACCGAAGTTAATAAGCACACCAGCAGTGGCATGAGTGATACGCAAATAGTTGAAGAGTTGGGCGCGATGCTCTTTAGTGAGTTCGCTGACAGCCTTTAATTCTACAATAAGGTCATGGCAGCACACGAAGTCTGCTATATATTTCTTTTCCAATGCTTTGTTGTAAAAAAACATTGTCAGTTTCTTCTCTCTTTCCCATGGAATACCTTCTTCGGTGCAGAGCATAGACAGACACTCTTGGTAGATGGGTTCTGAATAACCATAGCCAAGTTCGTTGTAGAGCCGCATAGCTACTCCTACAATCTTGTACATTTTGTCGTATGCTGTCATCTTTCTAATTTTTAGACCTTAAATCTCACAAAAATCTAAACTTAAATCTCTTACTATGCTTCCTCAGCTCACCGCTTTCGGAAGTTTACGGCCGCATACGGCCTACTATTGGAAACGGTGATTCTTTTTTCTTGACCTTAAATTTATCTGAAAATCTAACAAATAATCTCTTTTTAATTCATAGACCTTAAATCTCAAAAAATCTAAACTTAAATTTCTTCTTAATAGCTTTTCCGTCTTATCGACGTAAAAGTTTACGGCCGCATACGGCCTACTATTGGGAACGGGTTGGTGTGTTCTAGAGTTAACGTGTCCATCTGTTGTCTCTGCGTAGGCTTGATGAAGCCGTAGCTTCTTGTCCGTCGATGAGACGGGCAAGAGGCCGTAAGGCAAAGAGAGATTTTTTGTAAGATTTTAGTGAGATTTAGGGTCAAACAAATCACTTCATGTATGTGTAGCGGTAGTCCGTAGGACTGACGAGGGTTTCTTTGATGACGCGCGGGATGATCCAGCGGATGAGGTTGAACTCGCCGCCAGCCTTGTCGTTGGTGCCGCTGGCGCGTGCGCCACCGAAGGGTTGCATGCCTACGACGGCACCTGTCGGCTTGTCGTTGATGTAGAAGTTACCGGCGGCGTAAGCCAGGCGGTCGGCAATCTTCTCCACGGCCAGGCGGTCGCGTCCGAAGACAGCGCCAGTGAGGCCGTAGGGCGAGGTTTCGTCGCAGAGGGCTGCCGTCTCGTCCACCTTGTCATCATCGTAAGGATAGACGGTGATGATGGGGCCGAAGATCTCCTCTTCCATCGACTTGAAGCGCGGGTTGGAGGTCTCGATGATGGTCGGTTCCACAAACCATCCCACGCTCTTGTCGCATTTGCCGCCGAGGACCACCTTGGCATCGTCGGCAGCGAGGGCGAAGTCGATATAGCTCTTGCACTTGTCGAAGCTGGCCTCGTCGATGACCGCATTGACGAAGTTCATCGGGTCGCGCACGTCGCCCATCTTGATCTCCGCAGCCATACGTTTCATATCCTCTAACACGCCCGGCCACAGGCTCTTCGGGATGTACATACGACTGGCCGCCGAGCATTTCTGTCCCTGGAACTCGAAGGCACCACAGAAGGCGGCAGTAGCCACGGCCTTCGGGTCGGCTGAGGGATGCACGAAGATGAAGTCCTTGCCACCCGTCTCACCCACGAGACGCGGATAGCTCACGTAGCGGTCGAGATTCGAGCAGGCCTGTCCCCAGAGGCTCTTGAAGGTGGCCGTAGAGCCCGTGAAATGAATGCCTGCGAAGTGCTTGCTCTCCGTGCAGACCTTGCCGATGAGGGCGCCGCTGCCAGGCAGGAAGTTGATGACGCCGTCGGGCAGTCCGGCTTCCTTGTAGAGCTGCATCAGGTAGTAATTGGAGAGCAGGGCAGTGGTGGATGGCTTCCACACGGCTACGTTACCCATCAGCACGGGTGTCATGCAGAGGTTGGAGGCGATGGAGGTGAAGTTAAACGGCGTTACAGCCAACACGAAACCCTCTAACGGGCGGTATTCCGTGTGGTTGATGTTGCCAGCGCCGTCCTTGGGCTGCATCGCATAGATTTTGGAGGCATAATGTACGTTGTAGCGGAAGAAGTCGATGGTCTCGCAGGCCGAGTCGATCTCAGCCTGATAGATGTTCTTGCTCTGACCGAGCATACAAGCGGCGTTCATGATGGGACGATATTTCGTAGCCAACAGCTCCGCCATCTTCATGGCGATGCCAGCGCGCACGGTCCAGTCGGTCTTCGACCACTCTTCCCATGCCTTCATGGCCGTCTCGATGGCCAGCTGCACCTCTTTCTCGCTGACCTTATGATAGGTGGCCAGCACGTGCTTGTGGTCGTGAGGGCAAGTCACAGTGCCTGTGTCGCCAGTGCGTATCTCCTTGCCACCGATGATGATAGGAATGTCGACGATGATGTTGGACTGACGTTCGAGTTCAGCTTCCAAGGCCACGCGTTCGGGTGAATCCTTCAGATAAGCTTTTACCGGCTCATTGGCCGGCACGGGAAAGGTAATGACAGAATTTCTCATAGTTAGTTGTTCGTTTTTATAATAATGATGATAGGATGAGCGTTTAAAAGCCGTCATCTTGACGCTTTCGTGCTGCAAAGGAACAAAAAAAGACTGGAACTGCCAAAAAACTTTTCCCTTTTAATTATAAGTTTACTTATAAGAACAACGAATTACACAAATTACACGAATTCTTGGAGCAACACGACGCCGTGGAGCCGTCGCCAATTCGTGAAATTGGTGTAATTCGTGGTGTCGAAATACAACTTCAGAAAGTTCAGCTTGCGATGTTCTGACGGATGCGGGTGAGGTAGGCACCCATAGCTTCCTCGTCGCGGTCGTCGATGATTTGTATGAGTTCCTTGAGCTCGGTGCGGATACTCTCCACTTTGGGCTTCGTGTGGGGGTTGAAGAGGATTTCGCGGAGGAGCGTGTCGTCTTCGGAGAGAACGCCGCGGGCTATCGCCATGTGACGCTTGAAGGTCGTTCCCGGCGTGTCCTGATGCTTCATGACGGCCGAGAAGACAAAGGTGGAGACGAAGGGGATGGAGAGGGAGTAGGACATCGTCTCGTCGTGCTCGGCGAAGGAGAGTTCCTTGAGGTTGAGGCCGAGGCGCGTGTAGAGGTCGCGGAAGAAGATGCGGCCCATGTAGTCGCCTTCGTTGATGAGGATGGCGTTCTCATTAGAGAGCTGGCCGAGGTTGGCGAAGGTGGGACCGAACATGGGATGCGACGACACGAAGCGATGGCCCGTGCCTTCATAGTACTCACGGAAGCCGGTCTTGACGCTGCTGATGTCGGAGAGGATGCAGTCCTTGCCGATATGCGACAGCAGTTCGTCGAAGACTGTCAACGTGTACTTCAGCGACACGGCGTTGATGACGAGTTCGGGGTCGAAGGCATCCACCTCGTTCAAGGAGGTGAAGCGCTGGGTGTTGTACAAAAAGCGCAGGCGTTGCAGGTCGTTGTCGTACACCGCCACTTCGTGGTCGAAACTGAGAAGGTCGGTAAAGAAGGAACCCATCTTACCGGCACCGAGGATTAGGATTCGCATGTATTTTGGGGTTTAATGGTTAATGTTTAAAGTTTAATGAAGAAAGCTTTGCCAATTACGCTGTTTGCCGTTTAAGAGTTCCTATGTCCAAAAGTGTTTGCATTAAACTTTAAACCTTAAACTTTAAACCAAGCGCAAAGCGCTCCTTATTTATTCATGATCTCAATCTGTTGTCTGACGCTCTCGCTGTGGATGGCCTCGTAGACCTTCTTGACGAAGTCGGGGTTCATGCCGCAGAGGGCACCTTGGGCACCACGCTTGTCGAGGATCTCGCTGTAGCGGGTGGTCTGGACGACGGTCATATTGTGGAGCTTCTTGTAGGCTGCTATCTCGCGGCTCACGCGCATACGCTTGGTGAGGAGATCCATGAGGTTGTTGTCGAGCTCGTCGATCTGCTTGCGCAGCTGGTTGATGCTCTCGGTGGCCTCCACGTTCTCGCGGATGACGAGGCGGTCGAGGATGAAGTCGAGGACTTCGGGTAGCACCTGCTGCTTGGCATCACTCCAGGCACAGTCGGGGTTGCAGTGGCTCTCAATCATCAGGCCGTCGAAGCCGAGGTCCATGGCCTGCTGCGAGATAGGCGCTATCAGGTCGCGGCGGCCTCCCATGTGCGAGGGATCGGTGAGGACGGGCAGCGCAGGGAAGCGACGCTTCAGCTCGATGGGCAGGTGCCACATCGGCGGGTTGCGGTAGAGCTTGGAGTCTACGCTGGAGAAACCGCGGTGGATAGCACCGAGACGGGTGATGCCAGCGTTGTTGATGCGCAGGAGGGCACCCGTCCACAGCTCGATGTCGGGGTTCACAGGGTTCTTGATGAGGACGGGGACGTCGACACCCTTCAGCGCATCGGCAATGGCCTGCACCGAGAAGGGGTTAGCACTGGTACGGGCACCGATCCATAGGATGTCGATGCCGGCATTGAGCGCCGCCTCCACATGTTCGGGCGTAGCGACCTCTGTGGCGGTGAGCATCCCTGTCTCGGCCTTCACGCGCTGCATCCAGGGCAGCGCCTCGATGCCTTTGCCTTCGAAGCCACCAGGTTTGGTGCGCGGTTTCCATACGCCAGCGCGGAAAATCTTGATGCCATTGTCAGCCAGCTGCTTGGCCGTGTTCATCACTTGCTCCTCAGTCTCTGCCGAGCAGGGGCCGGCGATGACCAATGGGCGTTTCTGTTCAATGCCCTGAAGGGCAAGGGGCTGTAAATTCAATTCGAGATCCATTATTTTAGTTTAAAGTTTAACGTTTAAAGTTTAATGAGGGATGATTTTATGTTTAAAGTTTAACGTTTAAAGTTTAATGAGGGATGATCTGCTGTTCGCCAAATCAATTGTCAAGGATATTACATTAAACTTTAAACCTTAAACTTTAAACTGAGTGCGAATCCTCCCCAACGCCTCTTGCATCTTCTCATCCTTGGCACACAGCGAGATGCGGATGTAGCGTTCGCCGTTGGAGCCGAAGATGAAGCCGGGGGTAATGAAGACGCGGGCTTCGTGGAGCACGCGCTCGGTGAGCTCCTCGGCTGTAGCATAGCTGTCGGGGATGCGTCCCCAGAGGAACATACCTGTCTGCGAGGGGTCGAAGCGGCAGCCGAGGGTCGTCATGATCTCTTCTGCGATGGCTCGACGGCTGGCGTAGGTGCGCACATTCATCTCGCGGTGCCACTCGTCGCTATTGTTCGTGAGTGCCTCTGCTGCGGCGAGCTGTATGGCGCGGAACGTACCATTCTCAACATTTGTCTTCACCTTCAAGATCCACTGTATGAACTGTGCGTTCGAGCAGAGCATGGCCACACGCCAGCCAGGCATATTGTGACTCTTGGACAGCGAATTAAACTCAATGCAGCAGTCCTTGGCACCAGGGATTTGGAGGATGGAGAGGAGGGCGGACCCACCCCCCTGCCCCTCCCTTGTAGGGAGGGGAGTATAATGTTCTGAGCAGGCGTCCGCCGAGTTTGAATTTCCATCTTGAGAGTAATTACTCCCCTCCCTACAAGGGAGGGGCAGGGGGGTGGGTCCGGAAGTGGTAGGTCTGATAAACGAATACGGATTATCATTGACGATGACGATGGCGTGCTTTTGTGCGAAGGCCACCAGACGCTCGTAGGTCTCGCGGCGGGCGGGCGCACCTGTCGGCATGTGAGGATAGTTAGTCCACATCAGCTTCACGCGGCTGAGGTCCATGGCTTCCAACTGCTCGAAATCGGGTTGCCAGCCGTTGGCCTCCGTCAGGTCGTAGCTCACCACTTCAGCACCCAGCAGTCGGGAAAGCGAGGTGTAGGTGGGATAGCCGGGATTGGGCACGAGCACCGTATCGCCAGGGTTGACGAAGGCCAGCGTGGCATGCAGGATGCCTTCCTTGGAACCGATGAGGGGCTGCACCTCAGTATTGGGATCGAGCGCCACGCCGTACCAACGACGGTAGAAGGCAGCCATGGCCTGACGCAGCTCAGGCGTGCCGATAGTGGGCTGGTAGCCGTGACTGTCTGCCTTGCGCGCCTCGCGGCAAAGCACGTCGATGGTCTGTGGTGACGGCGGCATGTCGGGGCTGCCGATGGCGAGGGATATGATATCCTTTCCCTCGGCGTTCAACTTTGCCACCTCCTTCAGCTTACGACTGAAGTAATATTCCTGTACTTGTGAGAGGCGGTCGGCGGGCTTAAAAGACCCACCCCCAGCCCCTCCCGTCAAGGAGGGGAGCGGCTGGCGCGTTGATGATTTATCGTTTGTTCCCATTTTCTATTTTATTAGTTGATCATTCAATGTGATTATCTCGTCCGCAGGCTTCTCCCCTCCCTGACGGGAGGGGTCGGGGGTGGGTCTTATATTCCCCTAAAATCTTCAGATTCGACGTAAGGGGGCGTATGGCATCGACGCCCTGGCTGTAGCGGGTGTAGTCGGCAAACTGCACATCGATATAGAACAGGTATTCCCATTCGCGTCCGATGATGGGCAGCGACTGTATCTTCGTGAGGTTCAGCTTGTAGAACGACAGCACAGAGAGCACCGACGAGAGCGAGCCTTCCTCATGGGGCAGGGCGAAGACGATGCTGGCTTTGTCTGTCGTGCGTATATCTCTTAATAGGTTCGCACGCGAGGGATCGGCGAAGACGAGGAAGCGTGTGAAGTTGTGCTTGTTCGTCTCGATGCCCTCTTCCAACACCTTCAAGCCGTAGAGCTCGGCCAGAGCAGCAGAACCGATGGCAGCATGACCGTGCATCTGCCCTTCAGCTACCGCGCGTGCGGCACCTGCCGTGTCGGATGCCTCGACGACCTTCAGCTGCGGGTGTGCGTTGAGAAAGTCGCGACATTGCATGAGGGCTACGGGATGCGAGTGTACTTCGGTGATGTCCTCCCAACTGTCGTCGGGCAGGCAGAGGAAAGAGTGCTTGATGCGCAGCTTGTGCTCGCCCACGATGGTGGTGCCAGAGTCGCGCAGCAGCTCGTAGTTGTGGAGCAGCGACCCTGCTATGGTGTTCTCGATGGCCGCCATGCCGATGGCCAGCGGATCCTGGCGCAGTGTGGCAAAAAGCGCCTCGAACGAGGGGCAGCAGATGAGCTGTATGTCCTCGTTCTCGAAGAACTGATGGGCGGCGATGTCGTGGAAGCTGCCCTCGATGCCTTGTATTGCTATGCGTTTCATACAAAAAAAATCCCGCCTCTGTGTGAAGCGGGACCTTGTTATTATCGTTGTTTCAATCTTTCAATTTTGCAATCTCGAATTGATATACGGCCTACCGCTTCACCTTGTCGGGGTAAAGTAAAGATAGAACCAATAATATGCGTTCAAGTGTTGCATGATGCTTGTTTCTTTGAATTTCGCTGCAAAAGTACACACTTTTCCTGAATCCGCCAACTTTTTTCTATTCTTTTTGCATTTTCAGTGTCATTATTTGCTAAAACAGCCCTCCTATATGAATAAACTTGTTGCATCCTTTAGCTTAAAAGAGGGGCGAAAGTGCAGAAAAGTGGGGAAAAGTTTGTTTTATTGAAAACATAATTATTACCTTTGCAATAAAATAACAAGAATTACCGCTATTATGGCTATCGAAAACCCCTTTATCGTCGGAAAATACCTCGCACCTGAATACTTCTGCGACCGCGAAGAAGAGACTGCATTTCTGCGCAAACAAGTGCTGAACGGACGCAACGTAGCACTCATCTCACCCCGCAGGCTCGGGAAGACCGGTCTCATACATCATTTCTTCCATCAGGAGGACGTGCAGCAGCAGTTCTACACTTTTTTCATCGACATCTATGCCACCAGTTCATTGACGGAGCTGGTGTACCTGTTGGGCAAAGCCATCTTTGAACAACTCAAACCAAGGGCTACAGCTTGGCGCGAACGCTTCCTGCAAGTGGTGACTTCGCTGCGCGTAGGTTTCAAACTGGATGCCATGACAGGCGAGCCGACGTTTGACATAGGTCTCGGCGACATCCATTCGCCAGAGGTCACCCTCAGCGAGATTTTCCGCTATCTGGAAGAAGCCGATCGTCCATGCATCGTAGCCATCGACGAGTTTCAGCAGGTGGCTAACTATGTGGAGAAAAACACCGAGGCACTGCTGCGTACCCACATCCAGCAATGCCAGCAGACGATGTTCATCTTCTCCGGCAGCAAGCGCCACATGATGACGCAGATGTTCAACTCGCCCTCCAAGCCTTTCTATCAGAGTGCTCTGGGCATGACGCTTCAACCCTTGAGCCGAGCCGTCTATGCCACTTTTGCCAACCGCCTTTTTGAGGAGAACGGACGCACGCTGACCGAAGGTGTGGCCGAAGAGGTTTATGACTACACGGAGGGCTACACATGGTTCATGCAAATGCTGATGAATGAACTCTTTGCCATCACACCACAAGGCAGCACCTGCACACCCGACCGCATCGCCGAAGCACGCACAAACATCCTGCAAGCGCAGGACGGACTCTATCGCGAACTGATGGTCAACCTCAGCATCAAGCAGCGTCAGCTCCTACAGGCCATTGCCCGGGAAGGGCGCGTCAACGGCATCACATCCGCCGCTTTCATCCATCGCCACCACCTTCCATCAGCCAGTTCCGTACAGTCCGCTGCCCGCCCCCTTCTCGAAAACGACATCCTCACCCAAACCGACGGCACCTACCGCCTTTACGACTTCTTCCTGTCGCAATGGTTGGTGGAGGTATATTGAGCGGGTGCGGCAGTTGTTTTTGTACGATTAAATGTTAATTCTTAAATATGATGAAGAAGATTGTTTGCATGGCCCTGCTGGCCACCATAGTGATGGGCGTGAACGCTCAGGACTACACGATTACCGTTGGTAATATCATCACTGAAATCAAGTTTTACTCGCCTGAAATCGTGCGAGTAACCAAATATCAGGCATCGGATCCTTTGGCCAAGACTGATGCCAAGTTTGTTGTGACGATGCAGCCTCAGGCTGTGGAGCTGACAAAGACAGAGGGCGAACAGACTGATACCCTGACTACGGATCAAATCATGGTGACGTGCAGCAAACAGTCGGGTCTGCTCTGTTTCTACCGTCCCGACGGCACTACTTTAATTAAGGAACGCGGGAAGGCTGCGTTCACACGGCGTACCACCCACACCATTGATCCTTATAACGTAACGCAATCGTTTCGCCTGTCTAACGGCGAGGCCATCTACGGTTTCGGACAGGTGCAGGACGGCAGCCTGAACCATCGCGGCAAGAGCTACAGCCACATGGTTCAAAACAATATGTCGGTGTGGATTCCCTTCTTTCACTCCACGCGTGGTTACGGCCTCTATTGGGACTTGTATGGCCCCTGCGACTTCAGCGACAACACGACCAACGGTGCCGTCTTCAAGACCGAGGCTGCACATGCAGTGGATTACTACGTGCTCGTAGGTTCTCCGGATGATGGCGACGACGTGGTGCGCCGCGTGCGTGAGTTGACAGGCAAGGCTACGATGGTACCGCTGTGGACATACGGTTATTTCCAGAGCAAGGAACGCTACCAGAGTGCTACGGAAACGCTGGGTGTGCTGCAGAAATACCGCTCACTGAAGGTGCCCATCGACTGCGTGGTGCAGGACTGGCAGTACTGGGGCGGCAACAACATGTGGAACGCGATGGAGTTCCTGAACCCTGAGTTCTCGAGCACCTACCCCCAGATGATCAACGGCATGCACAACAACGGCGCCCACCTGCTCATCTCCATTTGGGCCAACTTTGGACGCGACACCAAGCAATTCGCCCATTTCAAGGAAAAGGACCAGCTGATGAAGTCGGGCAACAACATCATGTCATCCACATGGCCCAACAACGAAGGCGTGGGCATCTACAGCCCCTACCAGCGTTCTGCCCGCGACTACTATTGGCAGTGCCTCAACGAAGGGTTGGTGAACAAGGGCGTGGATGCCTACTGGGTGGACTCCTCAGAACCCGACCACTATCAGGGTGGCGAGGACTGGGAGAAGACCAATGACTACGTGGTATTGCACACCGAGGACGAGGACAACGCCACGCTGAATCCCCATTCCTTAGAGAGCGAGCACACCTGGCGCTCGGTGCGTAATGTGTTCCCACTGATGCACGCCAGCGGCGTATATGAAGGTCATCGTGGCCAGCACACCGACCTGACCGAGGCCAAGCGTGTGATGATCATGACCCGTTCGGGCTTCGTCGGCCTGCAGCGCTACGGTGCCGGTACATGGAGCGGCGACATCACCTCGTCGTGGGAGACCCTTGCGAATCAGATACCTGCGGCACTCAACTACTCGGCCTGCGGCATACCCAGTTGGAACAGCGACATCGGCGGTTTCTTCAATGGCAGCTACCAAGGCCCCGGTCAGGACATCTACAACGAGTTGTACTGCCGCTGGATTCAGTTCGGAGCTTTCTGCACGATCATGCGCAGTCACGGCTCTGGCACTGACCGCGCTATATATCAGTTCGGCAAGGAGGGCGAAAGCTATTACGACGTCATCGCACGCTACATCAACCTGCGCTACGCCCTGTTACCTTATATCTACAGCACGGCGCGCCGCGTTCATGCTGACGACTACTCCTTCATGCGTGCCATGGGTATCGCCTACCCCACCGACAACGCCACCCACGAGCTGAAGGACCAGTTCATGTTCGGACGCGACCTCCTTGTGGCTCCCGTGCTGCAGTCGCAAGCCACACAGCGCAATGTCTATCTGCCCAAGGGCGATAACTGGACGGACGTATGGACAGGAGAGCAGTACGAAGGAGGTTCCTCCGTGCAACGCGACGTCAACCTGGCACTCATGCCACTATATGTGCGACAGGGAACGATCATGCCCTGGGGACCCAAAGTGCAATATAGCGAGCAGAGCAATTGGGACAACCTCGAGATACGCATCTACCCGGGTGCCGACGGACAGTTCACGCTCTACGAGGACGAGCGCGACAACTACAACTACGAGCAGGGACAATTCTCGGAAATTCCCTTCACTTGGGATGATGCCTCGCAGACCCTCACCATCGGCCAGCGACAGGGCGAGTTCAGCGGTATGCTCACCAACCGCACCTTCCGCATCGTGCTCGTTGACCCATCCAACCACCTAGGCCTTGGCATACAGCAGTCAGGACGCTTCAGCAAGGACGTGGCCTACTCGGGCTCGGAGGTTTCTGTACAGATAGACAACTCACAACTCGTGACCGAGGAAACGGCTGCCGTTCGCGAAATCAAGGCAACGCCGGCCAATGTCAAGCTCTATCTGGGGCAGTCACGTGCTATCGCCGTCAAAGCCACGATGGCCGACGGCACATCGCAATATGTCACACTTGATGCCACATTTGAAAGTAACAAACCACAAATAGCATACGTCAACGACGGCATCATTTACTCCGGCACCACGGAGGGACATGCCGACATCACCGTAACCTACACCGATGCCACAGGCACAGACCACCACGCCACCGTAAGCGTTGAAGCCACTGTGCCGACGAACCTCTACACATGGAAAGCTTACGACTGGTATCGCAACCGTGTTGACGACCGCCTCGGCGCATCAGACATCAAATACAGCAGTCGCGACAACACCATCACCATCACCAAGAAAGGAGCTCAGAACATCGCCTTACGATACAAAGAGCAGAAATACATGGAGCCTGGCATGAAATACCTCGTGGCTGTAGCCACCGATGTGTCGAAGACGAAAAGCGACTCGCAGCTGTGGTACATCAACGGGCGTTGGGTGAACATCGTCAACCCGATCGATGTCCGCACGCTCGATGACGGACGCATTATGGTGTCATGGTCTATCGACGAAAACACAGGCTACCAGCTCACCGGCGAGACGGTGTTCGGACTGACATCCACCAACAGCCAGGGACAATCCGTCATCAGCTACGTAGGTTTTACGTCCGACTTGAATAAGTTAGCAAATGAGCTGTCAGAGTTGGTCGGCGTGTCAACGCTCCACACCAACTCCGACAGACATCAGGCCATCTACACCCTTAACGGCGTCTCACGCCAACAGCTCTCACATGGAGTGAACATCGTCGACACGGGCAACACAGCCAAAAAGATCTACAAGAAATAAGCGATTCCTGATTTATATCTCCACCTTCTTATAGCGCGGCACAAGCGTCTTCATGCACATCCATGCAATCAAATATGCGACGGCGCAGTAGCAGAAGATGATCATGTAGCCAGCTTCCAAGCCCTCGAAGCCAAGGAAATGAAAAGCGGAGCCGAGGCCTTCTGTGTAGTCGAAGAGCAAGCCAGCACCCTTGTTGATGGCGTAGGATGCAATACCGCCCGTCATGGTGCCGATGCCCGTGATGGTGGCGATGGCGTTCTTGGGAAACATATCGCCAACGGTGGAGTAGAGATTGGCCGACCACGACTGATGGCCTGCACCTGCCAAGCCGATGATGATGGCTGGCCACCACGCACTGATTTGTCCTAAAGGTTGTGCGAAGAGGGCAAAGATGGGCAGGAGGGCAAACAGGAACATGGCGCGCAGACGGCCAGAGTAGGCTTCCATGCCGCGCCGCTCGATGAAGAATTTGGGCAGGTAGCCGCCAGCGGCGATGCTCACAACGGTGACGATGAGATAGACTACAAAGATGAGCGTGGCGCCCATCGCTGAATCGCTACGATAGCCGTACTGATCTGAGAAGTAGGCTGGTGCCCAGAACAGCAGGAACCACCACACGCCGTCGGTGAAGAACTTGCCGCAGATGTAGGACCAGGTGTGGCGAAGGGTGAAACACTTCCAGATGGGGATAGAGCTAGCAGACCCACCCCCCTGCCCCTCCCTTGTAGGGAGGGGAGTAGTTTGTTCTGAGCAGGCATCCGCCGAGTTAGAGGTGTATGAAGTCTCGTCTTGAAGGTAATCACTCCCCTCCCTGTAAGGGAGGGGCTGGGGGGTGGGTCCTTCATCCTGATTAATATACGCCAGCTCCGCAGCATTCACATGCTTGCTTTTCTCGGGTTTGTCATACATGAAATACCAGAAGCCCATCCAGAGGAAGCCGAGGCCACCAATGATGATGAAGGCCCATTCCCAGCCGTAAGCACTGGCGAGGAAGGGGATGCTGACGGGTGCCACGAGGGCGCCGACAGAGGCTCCGGAGTTGAAGATGGATGTGGCGAGAGCGCGGTCTTTCTTGGGGAAATACTCGGCAGTGACCTTGATGGCAGCAGGGAAGTTGCCGCTCTCACCGATGGCCAAGACCATGCGGCAAACCATGAACAACCAGACCGAGGTCGTGGAGATGGCCAATGCCAGCGTGCTGCCCGCTTCCACAAGGCGCAAGGCTTCAACACTCTCCAGCCCGTGGATGTTCATCGTCAGCCACCCGCAACCGGCGTGCATACAAGCGCCGAGGCTCCAGATAAAGATCGCGATGAGATAGCCCTTCTTCGTGCCGACCCAATCGACGAACTTTCCTGAGAAGAGGCTCACGAAGGCGTAGAAGATGGAGAAGGCGGCGGTGATGCTGCCATAGTCGGAGTTGGTCCAATGGAATTCAGGCGCAATAAAATCTTTCCAAGTCAGCGACAGCACTTGGCGGTCGAGATAGTTCACGGTGGTGGCAACGAAGAGGAGGCCACAAAGCCACCAACGCCAGGAAGTGGACCCACCCCCCTGCCCCTCCCTTGTAGGGAGGGGAGTAGAATGTGTTTGAGAAAGAGTGTTCTTAGTCATTGAAATAATCTTCTATTTTTTGTAAAACGTTATTGATGTCATAAAGGACTTCTTCATTAGTAAATCGCATGATATGGAACCCCATTTGCTCAAGATCATATTCCCTCACAGCGTCATTCTCTTGCTGCTGACGTTCTGCATGATAACCCCCATCCACTTCTATGATGAGTCCTTCATGTCTGGAGGCAAAATCAGCAATATAATCTCCTATGATATGTTGTCTTAAGAACTCCACACCCAAAGCTCCATTTCTGATATGTTCCCAGAGATATTGTTCTGCCAGTGTTGCATTCTTTCTGTTTTCTCGAGCATACTCGAGCAACAAGGCATACCTATCAGGTGAAGAAGTCTTATATGATGCCAAATGTTGTCCCATTTTCTAAGGTAACTACTCCCCGCCCTACAAGGGAGGGGCAGGGGGAGGGTCCTTAAAAATATCGTTTTGCATTCCTGTAGCTGATATCTTCAATCATGTCACGGACGCGCTGCTCCTCGTAGCCGGTGAAGGGAATGAGGCCGCGTTCGATGTCGTTGCCGACGAGGTTGCAGAGGGTGCGGCGGAAGTATTCGTGGCGGGGGTAGCTGAGGAAGGAACGGGAGTCGGTGAGCATACCTACGAAGCGCGAGAGGAGACCAAGCAGCGAGAGGGTGTTCATCTGGCGCTCCATGCCGTCCTTCTGGTCGAGGAACCACCAACCGGAACCCCACTGAATCTTGCCTGCCACGCTGCCGTCCTGGAAGTTGCCAAGCATCGTGGCCACCATCTCGTTGTCGGCGGGGTTGAGGTTGTAGAGGATGGTCTTGGTGAGATGACCTTCGTTGTCGAGGAGATCAAGGAAGCGGGACATGGAACGCGCCGTCTGCCACTGCCCGATGCTGTCGAAGCCCGTGTCGGGACCCAGCTGCGCCATCATGCGCGTGCTGTTGTTGCGCATGGCACCGTAGTGGTACTGCTGCACCCAACCCGCCTCGTAGTCCTGCACGGCGAAGAAGTAGAGCATGGCACTCTTGAACTTGCGGATCTCAAGCTCGTCCAACTCCTCGCCGCCATATACCTTATTAAATATAACGGTGATCTCCGTGTCGGTGTACGGCTCGGCATAGAACTCCTCCAGGCCGTGGTCGCTGAGGCGACAGCCGTTAGCATGGAAGAAGTCGTGGCGGCGCTGCATGGCATCGATAAAATCGTCGAAGGTGCGGATGTCGATGTCGGCAGCAGCTCCCAGCTTCTCCACGTATGCGCGGAAAGCCTCTGGGTTTTCAACGGCCATGGCTTTGTCGGGGCGCCAAGCTGGCAACATGAGGGGAGACTCACCCCCCGCCCTCCCTGTTAGGGAGGGAGCTGAATGTTCTGAGCAGGCGTCCGCCGAGTTTGGGGTATTTGAGGTCTCGCCTTGAGGGTAATTACTCCCCTCCCTAACAGGGAGGGGCTGGGGGGAGAGTCTTCTATGATATCTCAAATCATCCACAGGATCGTCCGTTGTGCAGACCATCTCCACGTTGTACTTCCGCATCAGTCCCTGAGCCGTGAACTCGGGGTCGTTTTGCAGACGGTCGTTGCAGGCGTCAAAGATCTCGCGTGCCGTTGTGGGATTCAGCCGTTTATCTATGCCGAAGGCGGTCTTCAGTTCCAGATGTGTCCAGTGGTAGAGCGGGTTGCGGAAGCAGTAGGGCACGGTGGCTGCCCATGCCTCGAACTTCTCCCAATCAGAAGTCTCGCTACCTGTGATGAGGCGTTCGGGTATGCCGTTGGTGCGCATGGCACGCCATTTATAGTGGTCGCCGCCGAGCCACAACTCTGTGATCGAGCGGAAACGATGGTCTTCGGCCACCATCTTGGGGTCGAGGTGGCAGTGGTAGTCGATGATAGGCTGCGGTGCAGCGTGGCGGTGATAGAGTTCCTGTGCCGTAGCGGTCTCAAGCAGGAAGTCTTCGTTCATAAAAGGTTTCATGATGATATTTTACAATTTGACAATCCTTTTTATTTGACAATTTGACAATTTACAATTTGACAATTTGAGTGATGCGGGGTCGGGATAATGTGATAACGAGAATCGAGAACCGAAACCCGAAAATCGAGAATCGAAATAACGGAAATTGGGATAACGATTGCTAATTTGGGCACAAAGATAGGAAAAAGTTTAAAGTTTAAGGTTTAATGTTTAAAGTTTTTGCGTCAGAGCTATTCATTTTTCACTTTTCATTCTTTCATTTTTCACTTTTTCTCTATCTTTGCGCCCAAAATAAGCATTAAACCCATGAAACGAGACACCCTCATCCTGCAAGACACCTCTTTCGTCGACCTCATGGCACGACGCATCTTCAACGTGCTGCTCATCGCCAACCCTTACGATGCTTTCATGCTCGAGGACGACGGACGTGTCGACGAGAAGATTTTTGATGAATACGCCAAGCTTGGCCTCCGCTACCCGCCGCGCTTCATTCAGGTGGCGTCCGAGGAGGAAGCGCTGCGGCAGATGGAGAAATTCTCCTTCGACCTCGTCATCGTGATGCCTGGCACAGACAACAACGACATCTTCGACATCGCCCGCGGTATCAAGAACTCGCAGCCGCAGATTCCGTGTGTCATCCTGACGCCCTTCAGCCATGGCATCTCCAAGCGCATGGCCGACGAGGATCTCTCGGCCTTCGAATACGTCTTCTGCTGGTTGGGCAACACCGAGCTGCTGCTGTCTATCATCAAACTGATTGAGGATAAGATGAACCTTGCACACGACCTCGAGGCTGGCGTACAGATGATTATGCTCGTCGAGGACAACGTACGTTTCTATTCTTCTATCTTGCCTAACCTCTACAAGTTCGTGCTGCAGCAGAGCTTGGAGTTCGCCACCGAGGCGCTCAACTCACAGCTCGAGACGCTGCGTATGCGCGGCCGACCGAAGATTGTGCTGGCTCGTAACTACGAGGAGGCGTGGGCGTTGTACGACCAGTTCTCGGACAACACGCTCGGTGTCATCTCCGACTGCCGTTTTCCCCGCGAGGGTCAGCTGGACGAGCTGGCTGGCGTGCGGCTGCTCAACGCTATCCGCGAGCGCGACGAGTTCGTGCCGCTCATCATGGAGAGCTCCGAGCCCGAGAAGGCGAAGCTCATGGAGGGCAAGAAGGTGCGCTTCGTCGACAAGAACTCCAAGAAGATGGCCGTAGACCTGCGCGAACTCATCCTCCGCTACTTCGGCTTCGGCGACTTCGTGTTCCGCAACCCGCAAACTTTGGAGGAGGTGGCACGTCTGCGCAACCTTAAAGACCTTCAGGACAACATCTTCACCCTGCCGCGCGAGTCACTGCTCTACCATGTGCAGCACAACAACGTCTCGCGCTGGTTGAGCTCGCGTGCCTTGTTCCCCATCGCCGACTTCCTCAAGCGCATCACGTGGAACTCGCTGCAGGACGTGGACCAGCACCGCCAGATCATCTTCGACGCCATCGTCAGCTACCGCCGCATGAAGAACCAAGGCGTCGTGGCCGTGTTCCATCGCGAACGCTTCGACCGCTACTCCAATTTCGCCCGCATCGGCGACGGCTCGCTGGGCGGCAAGGGACGCGGCATAGCCTTCATCGACCATATCATCAAGCGCCACACCGACCTCAACGACTTCGACACCGCCGAGGTGATGATTCCCAAGACCGTCGTGCTCTGCACCGACATCTTCGACGAGTTCATGGATTCCAACGAACTCTATCAGGTGGCGCTCAGCGACATCCCCGATGAGGAGATCCTCACCAACTTCCTCAATGCCCGTCTGCCAGCACGTCTCATCGGCGACCTCATGGCCTTCCTCGATGTCGTAGAGACGCCCATCGCCATCCGTTCGAGCTCGCTGCTCGAGGACTCTCATTACCAGCCCTTTGCCGGCATCTATTCAACCTACATGATTCCGCATGTGCCGGATAAATATGAGCAGTTGCACATGCTCTCCGACGCCATCAAATCCGTCTATGCCAGCGTCTACTATCGCGACTCGAAGGCTTACATGACCGCCACATCCAACGTCATCGACCAGGAGAAGATGGCCGTGATCCTGCAGGAGGTCGTCGGCGAGCGCCACGACAACCGCTTCTACCCCACCCTCTCCGGCGTGGCACGTTCTGTCAACTACTATCCCATTGGCGACGAGCGTGCCGAGGAGGGTACCGTCAACCTCGCCCTCGGACTGGGCAAATACATCGTCGACGGCGGCCAGTGCTTACGCGTGTGCCCGGCTCATCCCAACCAGGTGTTGCAGACGTCCGAGATGGAGATTGCGCTGAAGGAGACGCAGACGCGCTTCTTCGCCCTCGACCTGGCCAACCCGCCGCAGACCTTCCTCACCAACGACGGTTTCAACATCCTCAGCCTGCGCGTCAACCAAGCCGAGAAGGACGGCACGCTGCAATACATCGCTTCCACTTACGACCCCTACGATCAGGTCATCCGCGACGGCATCTACGAGGGCGGTCGCAAGGTCATCACCTTCTGCGGCGTCCTCCAGCAGGGTGTCTTCCCGTTGCCGGAGCTGTTGCAGAAAGTCATGCGCTACGGTCAGGACGAGATGCGGCGCCCCGTGGAAATCGAGCTGGCGGCCAACATCCATGCCGACCGCACGGGCGAGCTCTACCTGCTGCAGATCCGTCCCATGGTGGACAACAAGATGAACCTCGACGAGGACCTCACCGCCATACCTGATGCCGACTGCGTGCTCCGCAGCCACAACGCCATCGGCCACGGCATCGTCACCGATGTCGAGGATATCCTCTACGTAAAGACCGACAACTGGAGCGCCTCCATGAACCCCGCCATCGCCGAGGAGATCGACCGCATCAACCGCCGCTACCTCGACGAAGGGCGCGGCTACGTGCTGGTGGGACCAGGGCGTTGGGGCAGCTCCGACCCGTGGCTTGGCATACCTGTCAAGTGGCCCGCCATCTCCGCCGCCAAGGTCATCGTGGAGGCCGGTCTGCAGAATTACCGCGTCGACCCCAGCCAGGGCACCCACTTCTTCCAGAACCTCACCAGCTTCGGCGTCGGCTACTTCACCATCAACGACTTCCTCGGCGACGGCATCTACCGTCAAGACCTCCTCGCCGCCATGCCCGCCATCGAAGAAACGGCGCACGTTAAGGTGGTGCGTTTTGATGAGCCTTTGACCATCAAAATCGACGGAATGGCTAAAGAAGGGGTCATTTTGTTGCCCAAACATCCCTAAAAAGAAGTATTTTTAGCACTTTTTTACTATATTATTTGGTACATAACGGATTTTGCAGTACTTTTGCACGACATAATATAAGAAAAAGTATTTTTAAATATTAATTTAATTCAAAAAACATCATGAAGTTTACGAAATTTATTCTTGCAGCAGCACTGATGCTTGTTGGCTTCAGCGCAAATGCTCAGGAGGTTGAAAGCGAAGAGTTCAACCACCACCTGTTCCTCCAGCTCCAAGGCGGTGCTCAGTACACGCTCGGCGAGGCTGACTTCGGCAAGCTCATCTCTCCGAATGCCCAGCTCTCTCTCGGCTACCAGTTCACCCCCGTGTGGGCACTGCGTCTTGCCATCAATGGTTGGCAGAGCAAGGGCGGCTTCGCAAATAACAAGACTTACAAGTGGAACTACGTGGCTCCCGGCCTCGACGTGAAGTTCAACCTCGTCAACGCTATTGCCGGATGGAATCCCGATCGCGTCTTCGACATGAACATCATCCTCGGTGCAGCTGCAAACATCGCCTTCAACAACGATGAAGCTCCTAAATATGCTAACGTCTGGGAGATGGACAACATCTGGGATGGCACACTGTTTAGCCCCGTGGGTCGTGCTGGTCTCGAATTTGATTTCAACGTCAGCCGTCGCGTAACCATCAACCTCGAAGGTGATGTCAACATTCTGGGCGACAAGTACAACTCCAAGAAGGCCAACAACCCCGACTGGTACTTCAACGTTCTCGCCGGCCTCAAGATCGCCCTCGGCAACCCCGTGAAGACGATCTACGCTCCCGAGCCCGTGATCATCGAGGAGCCCGCTCCCAAACCCGAACCCAAGCCTCAGCCCAAACCCGAGCCCAAGCCCGTCGTGAAGAAGGCTCCCGAGATGCAGACCGAGCTCTTCTATGCTATCCGCGAGACCGTTATCCCCGCTTCCGAGCAGGGCAAGCTCAACAACCTCATCGCTTTCCTGAAGGCTAACCCCGAGACAAAGGTTGCTGTCACTGGTTATGCTGACGCTGGCACCGGTAACCCCAAGATCAACATGAAGTATTCTCAGGGTCGTGCTGAGAACGTCGCCAAGGCTCTCACCGAGGCTGGCATCGACGCCGCTCGCATCACCGTGGATGCTAAGGGTGACACCGTGCAGCCCTACAGCGAGAACGACAAGAACCGCGTCACTATCGCTATTGCGAAGTAAGTATATAGAGAACAAATGGAAGGGCCCGCCAGTAGGTGGGGCTTTTCATTTGCGCTTGCTTTTGGATCTCCAAGCAAATTATTTTAATAGATTGACGATAAGATTGACGGAGATTGACGGAGAACATAAACTGTTTTACCCGTCAATCTCCGTCAATCAAATCGTCAATTTCCGAGAATCTATCATGTAAAGCGCATCTCCATCGCTTTTGCGAAGCAAGTATACAGAGTAAAAAGGAAAGCCCCACCAATCGGTGAGGCCTTCCTTTTGCTTATTTTATTTGATGTAATCGCTTACACGATTCCCTGAGCCATCATAGCCTTGGCAACCTTCATGAAGCCAGCGACGTTGGCGCCCTTCACGTAATTGACATAGCCGTCGGGCTCTGTGCCGTACTTGACGCAATTCTCGTGGATGTTCTCCATGATCCAGAGCAGCTTGGCATCGACTTCCTCAGCCGACCAGCTCAGGCGCTCAGAGTTCTGGGACATCTCAAGACCGCTGACGCTGACGCCACCGGCATTGCTGGCCTTACCCGGGGAGTAGAGGATCTTAGCCTCCTGGAACACCTTGATGGCACCGGGCGTGGAAGGCATGTTAGCACCTTCGGCCACAGCGATGCAACCGTTGGCAACAAGAGCCTTAGCCTGCTCCTCGTTGAGCTCGTTCTGCGTAGCGCAGGGCAGTGCGATGTCGGCCTTCTCGAACCAAGGCTTAGCGCCGTCGCCGACATACTTGGCCGTGGGATACTGCTCCACATACTCGCGGATACGGCCGCGGTAGATGTTCTTGAGCTCCATGATGTAGTCGAGCTTAGCACGGTCGATGCCGTCGGGATCGTAGATGTAACCGTCTGAGTCAGACATGGTCATCACCTTACCACCCAGCTGCAGCACCTTCTCGGCAGCATACTGAGCCACGTTGCCGGCACCAGAGATGAGCACCTTCTTACCCTCGATGGTCTCACCCTTGGTCTTCAGCATAGCACGGAGGAAGTAAACGGTGCCATAACCGGTAGCCTCGGGACGGATCAGCGAACCGCCAAACTCGATGCCCTTACCAGTCAGCACGCCGCTGAAATCGCGGGTCAGCTTCTTGTACATGCCGAACATATAACCCACTTCGCGACCGCCGACGCCGATGTCACCGGCAGGCACGTCGATATTGGGACCGATGTGGCGTGTCAGCTCAAGCATGAAAGCCTGGCAGAAACGCATCACTTCAGCGTTGCTCTTGCCACGGGGGCTGAAATCAGAACCGCCCTTGCCGCCACCCATGGGCAGCGTGGTCAGCGAGTTCTTGAAGGTCTGCTCGAAAGCCAGGAACTTCAGGATGCCGAGGTTCACGCTCTGGTGGAAACGGATACCGCCTTTGTACGGGCCAATGGCGTTGTTGTGCTGGATGCGATAGCCCATGTTGGTCTGCACGTTGCCCTTGTCGTCGGTCCACGTGACGCGGAACTGGTACACGCGATCGGGGATGCAGAGGCGTTCGATGAGGTTCACCTTCTCGAACTCGGGGTGTTTGTTGTACTCTTCTTCGATGGTGCCGAGCACCTCTTCGACTGCCTGATGATACTCAGGCTCTCCGGGGAAGCGACACTTGAGGTCTTCCAATACTTTTTTTGCGTCCATTCTTGAGTTGTTTAGTGGTTGATAAATGAGTTATCTCTGATTGACGGCACAAAGTTAATCATTTTGTCACAAATAGCACCTTTTCCACATAAGAAAGTTAGTAAAAAGGCGCAAAATCTTGCGATTCGTCAATTATAAGCCGCTTCTTGCGGATGTAAACGCGTTTTTCAAATCATAAAAATAGTAAATCGCAAAGGATAAATCGCAAATCGTGACCCGTAAATCACAAATAATGCGTATCTTTGTGGCCGAATTGCAAATCCAAGGCATGAAATTTATACCTTATTATATATATATACTCCTTCTGTTGTGCCTGCCGATTAACCTGCAAGCACAGCAGACGGCACCCAAGCGTGAGATACGCGCCGTGTGGCTCACCACACTCAACGGCCTCGACTGGCCACACACCAAGGCGACCTCAGAGTTCACCCGCCGACAACAGCAGCGCGAGCTGTGCGAGATTCTCGACCAACTGAAGGCCGTGAATATCAACACCGTACTCCTCCAGACGCGCATCCGTGGCAGCGTGCTCTACCCCTCAGACTTCGAGCCGTGGGACGTGGCGCTCACGGGCAAATACGGCGCCGATCCGAGCTACGACCCACTGGCCTTCGCCATCGCTGAGGCGCACCGCCGAGGCATGGAGCTGCACGCCTGGGTGGTGGCCATTCCGTGCTTCAAGCAGGCCGTGGCCAAGCAGATGGGGCGCAAGAGCGTGCTCAAGACGCACCCCGAGCTCTGCGTGGCGCACAACGATATGTACTACCTCGACCCGGGGCTGCCCGGCACCGCCGACTACCTCGTGCGTATCTGCCACGAGATCGTCAGCAACTACGACGTCGACGGCCTCCACTTCGACTACATCCGCTACCCCGAGGGTGCCGCCACGTTCAAGGATGCAGCGTCCTTCAAGCGCTATGGCGGCGGCAAGAGCAAGGCTGCTTGGCGACGCGACAACATGACGCACATCGTGCGGCGCATCTACGAGGACACGAAGGCCTTGAAACCGTGGGTGCGCATCAGCAGCTCGCCCGTGGGTAAGTACGCCGACCTCAGCCGTTTCAGCTCGCGCGGATGGAACGCCCGCGATGCCGTGCACCAGGATGCCGAGGGCTGGCTGCGCGAGGGCATTCACGACATCCTGTTCCCGATGCTCTATTTCGACGGCGACAACTTCTACCCCTTCGCCGCCGACTGGCAGGAGCAGAAGGCAGGGCGGCAAGTGGCGGCCGGACTGGGCATCTATTTCCTTCATGCACAGGAGAAAAACTGGCCGCTCGGCACCATACGCCGACAGCTCCACTACATCCGCCAACAGGGCTTGGAGGGGCAGGCTTATTTCCGCTCGCAGTTCCTCACGGACAACACCAAGGGCCTCTACAATCTCCTGCGCAACGAATTCTACGCCTTCCCCGCGCTGACCCCGGCCTGCACATGGCTCGACAATATCGCGCCCATGAAGCCTTCGGGATTCATGGTCAGGATCTTGGACGACCAGACCGAGGAAATCATGTGGACACCCGTAGCCGACAACCTCGGCGGCGGCATCAGGTATAATGTCTACGCCTCGCGTCAATGGCCTGTCGATGCGCGTACCGAGAACCTCGTGGCCACGGCGCTCTACGACGCCCGTTTCAGCTACAACCGCATCGCCACGCTCGGCTATTATTTCGCCGTCGCAGCCATGGACCGTTGTGGCAATGAGAGCGAAGCCGTGCAGGTGACAGACCAATTGGCGCTCGCTCGCACGTCGCAGAAGTTGCAACTCGATGCCGACGGCCACGTCATCGGACTCATCGTGCGCCCACAGCCCACAAAAGGCGTGAAACCGCTGGATCCTGAAAAAGTGAAGAAGGCGAAGAAGACCGCGAAGAAGGAACCGAAGAAGGCTGCAAAGAAGGAGTCGAAACCAAAGCCCGAAAAAGCAGAAAAGCCTAAGCCCGAGAAGCCTGCGGCAGAAAAAACAGCAGCCGAGAAGCCAGCGGCTGAGAAAACGACAAAGGCGAAGAGCACTTCCACCTCGAAGCCCGCTTCAACCACTACTACCACGAAGAAGAAAACCAGCAAATGGATTTATAGAGAACCCTTAAAAAAGAAATAGTAACAAGATGGAAAAGACTTGGAGATGGTTTGGTAAGAAGGACAAGATCACCCTCGCGATGCTGCGTCAGATCGGCATCGAGGGCATCGTGACGGCGCTGCATGACGTGCCGCTCGGAGAGGTTTGGACACGCGAGGCTATCCGCGACCTGCGCGAATACATCGAGGCGGCAGGGCTGCGATGGAGTGTCGTCGAGAGCCTGCCTGTGACGGAGACCATCAAATACGGTGGCCCCGACCGCGACCAGCAGATTGAGGTCTACAAGGAGAGCCTCCGCAACCTCGCGGCCGAGGGCATCTACACGGTTTGCTACAACTTCATGCCCGTGCTCGACTGGGCGCGCACCGACCTCCTGCACCCCAACCCCGACGGCTCCTCCAACCTCTATTTCTCCTACGCCGAATTTGCCTACTTCGACATCTATATCCTCAAACGTAAAGGCGCACGCGAGGAATGGAAAAACATGGCCCCCCTGTCGTCCCCCGAGGGGGACACGGATGCACAGTCCTCTATCAGCAAAACAACAGAAGCCCCCTCGGGGGCCGTAGGGGGGGCCGCACGCAACATCCTCGCCGAGGTTGACGCTCTGGCCAAGGAAATGACTCCCGAACGCGAGCACGAGCTGGTGGAGAACATCGTCATCAAGACCCAGGGCTTCGTCAGCGGCAACTTCCGCGAGGACGACGAGGCGCCCTTGGAGCTCTTCCACCAGCTGCTGGCGAAGTACGAAGGCATCGACAAAGACCAGCTGCGCGCCAACATGAAATACTTCCTCGAGGCCATCATGCCGACGTGCGAGGAGTGCGGTATCAATATGTGCGTCCACCCCGACGACCCACCAATCCCCATCCTCGGACTGCCCCGCATCGTGCGCACCGCCGAGGACATCCGCTGGTTCCTCAACGCCGTGCCCAACCCGCATAACGGCCTCACTTTCTGCGCCGGTAGCCTCTCCGCAGGCGCCTACAACGACGTCGTAGCCATGGCGCGCGAGTTCGCCCCCCGCACCCATTTCGTCCACCTCCGCTCCTGCCACATCTTCCCCAACGGCGACTTCACCGAAGCCAGTCATTTGGGTGGAAGGGCCGATTTGATAGAGTTGTGTAAGATCTTTGGCCCCCTCCTAACCTCCCCCAAGGGGGAGGGATTGCCCTTCCGCGTCGACCACGGTCGCACGATGCTGGGCGATGAAACCCGTGGCTACAACGCCGGCTACAGCTTCCTCGGCCGCATGTTCGCCATGGCTCAGATGCAAGGCGTGTTGGCAACTTTGGAACATGAGGCCCCCCTCCCCGCTCCCCCTCAAGGGGGAGAGTAGTCACCTTCAAGAATAGAATTTTTATTTATAAAAAAAGCATATTTTTATGGAAAAAAACACCAATAGCCAATCACAAACTGCTCCCTCCCTTACAGGGAGGGCGGGGGGTGGGTCTGCTCTCTTTAATATCCAAAACCAAGTCGTCGTCATCACAGGCGGCACAGGCGTGCTGGGGCGCGCCATTGCCAAGTACCTCGCCCTCGAAGGAGCCAAGGTCGTGATCCTCGGCCGTAAGAAAGAAGTGGGCGAGGCCATCGTCGCCGACATCGTCGCGGCTGGCGGCGAAGCTTGCTTCTTGGTAACCAACGTCTTGGATCAAGCCGCCGTGCAGCAAAACTGCGACGACATCCTTGCCCGTTATGGTCGCGTCGACGCCCTGCTGAACGCCGCCGGCGGTAATATGCCCGGTGCCACCATCGCCCCTGCCAAGACCTTCTTCGACCTCGACCCCGCCCAGTTCCAGACCGTCCTCGACCTCAACCTCACGGGCACCGTCATCCCCACGCAGGTCTTCCTGAAACCCATGGTCGCGCAGGGCAAGGGCGCCATCGTCAACTTCTCGTCCATGGCCGCCTTCCGTCCCATGACGCGCGTCTGCGGTTATGCCGCCGCCAAGGCTGGCATCTCCAACTTCACCGCCTATATGGCCACCGAGTGCGCCAAGAAATTCGGTGAGGGCATCCGCGTCAACGCCATCGCCCCCGGCTTCTTCATCACGGAGCAGAACCGCTCGCTGCTGACCAACCCCGACGGCAGCTTCACCCAGCGCGGACAGGACGTGATCCGTCAGACACCCTTCGGCCGCATGGGCGACCCCGAGGAGCTCTGCGGCACCATCCACTACCTCATCTCCGACGCCTCCCGCTTCGTCACCGGCACCGTGGCCGTCGTCGATGGCGGCTTCAATGCCTTCGCAATGTAGCCCCATCTAAATCTCCCCGTTAAGGGAGACGTGCTGGTGCAAAGCAAACGCGCATGAGGCTCCTTTATTTCAATCCCGAGAACGACTTGGCATTGGCAGCCAACAACCCGCACTACACCCCGCCCGCATCGGCGCTGCAGATGGCCACCGACTTGCAACGCCTGCCGCTGCGATGGGCTGAGGAGGGGGATTGGATATTGCTGAGAAGCCCCAGCAGACCATACAGACCCACCCCCTACGGACCCACCCCCCTGCCCCTCCCTGTTAGGGAGGGGGGTAATTACTCTCAAGATAGAAATTCAACTTTGGCGGATGCCCGCTCAAAACAAACTACTCCCCTCCCTAACAGGGAGGGGCAGGGGGGTGGGTCTGTTGCCTCCCTTTTTCCATTCCCCTGGGGCTGGAGTCCCCTCACCGTCACCGACTTCCTCCGCGCTGGCGTGCCTGCCGAGCTGTTGCCTACGCATGACGAGATGCAGGCGTTTAGGACGTTGGCAGGTCGTGCCACTGCGGCTGGTGTTCTTGCCCGTGTGCGTAAGCGCCTGACGGCTGAGGGTTATGGCGATTGTCTCACGGGTGAGGCTCATGTTTGTCACACCCTCGACGAGGCGCGCAGCTGGCACGCGGCCTTCCGGGAATCGATGTTCAAACAGCCGTGGAGCGGCAGCGGACGAGGGCTCCTGCCTGCGCATGATGGCGTGCTGACCGACAAGAACGAGGCGTGGATCCTGCGCACCCTCCGTCAGCAAGGCTATGTGATGGCCGAGCCCTTCTACAACCGCCGCGTTGATTTCGCCCTCGAGTTCTGGCGCCATGCCGACGGCCACGTCACCTACGAAGGCCTCTCCCTCTTCATGACCACCGCCGGCGGTGTCTATGCCGGCAATATCGTGGCCACCGAAGAGCGCAAGCTCCAACTCCTCAGCCCACTTCTCAACCAATGCCTTTCCCCCCTCAGCGCCAGCCTCATTCCCGAGCAAAACTCGCCTACCCGTAGCCTCCCCCCCCTCCCTAATAGGGAGGGGCTGGGGGTGGGTCTTTTCTCTTCCCTCAAAGCCGCCCTCATCGCCGAGCTCTCCGCTCTCCCCCCCACCTTCTATGTCGGCCCTCTCGGCGTTGACCTCATGCTCGTCGCCCCACATTCCCCCTCCATCCTTCTCCATCCCTGCGTAGAAATCAACTTCCGCATGACAATGGGCTGGCTTGCCCTCCATATTGACCCTTAACAGGCCTTAATTTCCCCTAATTAAGCTTTTTTTGCCCCCTTTGCTTTGCAAAATCACTATTTTTAGGTATCTTTGCGGCCGATTCTTGAAAAGAAATGTTCAATTCACTCCTAAACTTTAAACTTTAAACATTAAACTTTAAACTATAATCCCAGATAGAATTTATGGCAAAAGAAAAGAAGTTTATCACCTGTGATGGTAACGAGGCTGCGGCTCACGTGAGTTATATGTTCTCGGAGGTAGCTGCTATCTACCCCATCACCCCGTCTTCGCCCATGGCGGAGCATGTTGACGAGTGGGCCGCTAAGGGTCGCAAGAACCTATGGGGTCAGACCGTCAGTGTTCAGGAAATGCAGTCCGAGGCTGGTGCTGCCGGTGCCGTGCACGGTTCGCTGCAAGCTGGTGCGTTGACCACCACCTTCACCGCTTCTCAGGGTCTGCTCCTGATGATTCCTAACATGTACAAGATTGCCGGTGAGTTGATTCCCTGCGTATTCGACGTTTCTGCCCGTACGCTGGCTTCTCACTCTCTGTGTATCTTCGGTGACCACCAGGACGTGATGGCTTGCCGTCAGACTGGTTTCGCCATGCTCTGCGAAGGTGGCGTGCAGGAGGTGATGGACCTCACCGCTGTGGCTCACCTCGCTTCTTTAGAAACGATGGTTCCCTTCGTGAACTTCTTCGACGGCTTCCGCACCTCCCACGAGTACCACAAGATTGAGCTCATGGACCAGGAGGACATCCGTCCCCTCGTGAAGGAAGAGTACATCAAGCGTTTCCGCGATCGTGCTATGTCGCCTGAGCGTCCTATCACTCGTGGTACTGCCGAAAACCCCGAGACCTTCTTCACACACCGTGAGGCTTGTAACCCCTACTACGACAGCGTTCCCGAAGTGGTTGAGAAGTACCTCGGCGAGATCTCCAAGATCACCGGCCGCGAGTACCACCTCTTCAGCTACTACGGCGCTGAGGATGCCGACCGCATGATCATCCTCATGGGTTCTGCCACCGATGCAGCCCGCGAGGCTATCGACTACCTGAACGCCAACGGCCAGAAGGTGGGCATGATCAGCGTTCACCTCTATCGTCCCTTCAGCGTGAAGCACCTCCTCGCAGCTGTTCCCAAGAGCGTGAAGCGCATCGCTGTGCTCGACCGCACGAAGGAGCCCGGCGCCAACGGCGAGCCTCTGTACCTCGACGTGAAGGATGCCTTCTACGAGGTTGAAAATCGTCCGATCATCGTCGGCGGCCGCTACGGTCTCGGTTCTCACGACACCACGCCCGCTCAGATCATCAGCGTGTTCAACAACCTCGCTATGCCCGAGCCCAAGAACCACTTCACCATTGGTATCGTAGACGACGTGACCTTCACCTCTCTGCCTGAGGTTGAGGAGATTGCCCTCGGTGGCGCTGGCATGTTCCAGGCTAAGTTCTACGGTCTGGGTGCTGACGGTACCGTTGGTGCTAACAAGAACAGCGTGAAGATCATCGGCGACAACACCGACAAGTACTGCCAGGCTTACTTCTCCTACGACTCCAAGAAGTCCGGTGGCTTCACCTGCTCACACCTGCGCTTCGGCGACACGCCCATCCGCAGCACATACCTCGTCACCACTCCTAACTTCGTGGCTTGCCACGTCCAGGCTTACCTGCACATGTACGATGTGACGCGCGGCCTGCAGGACGGCGGCACATTCCTCCTGAACACCATCTTTGAGGGCGAGGAGCTGGCCAAGTTCATGCCCAACAAGGTGAAGCGCTACTTCGCAC
>CAMZHV010000032.1 GCA_947307015.1 uncultured Prevotellaceae bacterium
CAGACACTACGGAGTCTAAGCGTAGACTCTTAGGAGGGTAAGGCAACCCTCCTAAGAGGGTAAGCGAAGTCTCCTAAGAGGGTACGCAAACCCTCCTAAGAGGAGGCACAACAGAGGCCGCAAGACGGGTTCGGCGCGCAAAGCCCTGACGACGGCATCAACTCGGAACCTGAGCCAAACAGTTAACAAAATGTTTTACACCTTAAATCTTTTACAACTATGATTGATTACGCAGTTGCCATGATGGCAAACCCCATGAAACCCGAAGAGGCTCCCAAGGCCTACGCCTTCCTCCAGAGCCGCGCAACCCTCTCCATCGACGAGATTGCCGACCACATGGTGGCCCACGGCTGCAACTATGACCGCGGCGACATCATCGCCATCGTCGTGAAGCTCGTAGGCTGCTCCAAGGAGCTCCTGCTCGACGGTTACCGCATCAGCCTCGGCGACCTCGGCAAGATCTACCTCACCGCCCAGAGCGAGGGTGCCAAGAGCAAGGATTCGTTCACCAGCGCCAACATCAAGGCCCTGAACGTCAACTTCTCCCCCAGCAAGCAGTTCTATGACATGGCTCAGCGCGTGAACCTCCACAAGGTGCCCACCCGCAAGGCAGTCGCCGCCACCCTCGCTGCTGAGATGGCTGGTCAGGAGAACGCCAACTGGAGCGAAGGACAAGGTGAGTAGCCCCCCAGACCCCCTCCCCGCTCCCCCTCAGAGGGGGAGGGTGGTCACCTTCAAGGCGAGAAGCTAAGCTTCAAGACGATAGGCTAAAGCCCAAGGCGACAGGGTCTTCGAAAAAAACATGAAAAACAACTCAGTGAGTGTCAGTGGCCTACGGCATATGTCATCATCTCACTCATGAGTGCCTGAGAACAAGTTCTCGCACTCCTGCCCGAGCTGATAACAGCTTCTAAAGAAGCACTGACACTCGCTGAGGAAAAAACAAAAAAAACTTGTCCTGCAGTTATCCTTTTCAATATGGATTAGAGGCTGTTACGCGGAATGAGTTTCCGAAGGCAAGTTCCAGAGGACATGCTTTTTTATGTTTTTGCCTCAGCAGAGGTGTTTTATATGTTTTTTTCATCATCAAATCCCGTCACAACGAGTAAAATAAATTCTTAAGCTTAAATCAATACCATGAACGTGCCGTCCTGCATGACCTGTGAGCTTGCAGGGCGGATTTCCTAAAACACCATGACAAAACAAACGCGTACAGACTTGCAGGTCTATTCGGCCATCGCCATGCTGGTGGCTGGTGTCGGACTCTCCATCGCGGGATTCGTAGTGCCGCCGACGGGGGAGATATCCGACTCGGTGCTGATGTTCACCGCTCAATGCCTCGTGTATGCAGGCAGTGCCCTCGGCATCAATGTGTACATCAACTCTAAATTCAGCGACATCAAGCGTCAGCTGACCCACAATCAAAATGACAATGACGATGCAAACGAACATGGAAACGCTGGCTGAATCAAGGATTCATGTGCCTGAGATTCCAAGAATCTCACGCAAGATTGACACCATCATCGTGCATTGCAGTGCCACGCCTGAAGGGGCGAACTTCAATGCCTCCGACATCGACCGCTGGCATCGCAAGCCGCCGTTCAACTTCCGCTGTATCGGCTATCATTACGTGGTGCTCTTGGACGGCACCATCGAGCTCGGACGGCACATCGGGGAGGTGGGGGCTCACTGTGCAGGACACAACAAACACAGCATCGGGGTGTGCTACATCGGTGGTGTGCGCAAGGATGGACATACGCCGAAGGACACGCGCACGCTGCCTCAGAAGGAGGCTCTGCTGGAGTTGCTGAAGGCGCTGAAGGCGCGCTTTCCAACGGCTGAGATTCGTGGACATCGTGACTTCTCGCCCAAGAATTGCCCTTCGTTTGATGCCACAAAAGAGTATTCATTTCTGTCTGATAACCAATAAAAATGTAATCAAGATGAAAGAGATAACTCAACTGACAAAGGTGCTGCTCCTGATGATTGCAATGGCACTCATCTCGCTACTGCTGTTGGCGTGCCGCAGCACACATCTCAGCACAAAATCTACAGCGTCAAACATCGTCGCAGAACACCAAGAACGGGTGTCCACAGGACAGAAGATCTTCGACCTCTTCGACAGCCTGGCGGCAGTGGTAAACCTGTCTGCCGACAGCCTGGAAATAGATTTCTTTCACTTGGACTGTCCAAAAGGACAGTCGGACAGTCTTGCCTGTACGAGACCGCCCCGACCAGATGCTTCGGTGCGGCTCGCGGCAAGGCTGTCTATGAAAGGCATCCGCTCCAACACGCAGCTGACACATACGCACAAGGCCAGTGCTGAGAGTTTATTTGTAGATACTGCCTCTCTCCAGCGTTACACTCATCATGAGGTCACGGAAAACGCCGTAGTAGAGAAAGAGGTGAAGCCTCCAAACACATTCCGCAATCTCGCATTCCTCATCATGGCCCTTGCCATCCTCCTCGGTGTCCTGCACGTCGCAGTAGGCAAATTCAAGAGATAAACAACCATTCGCTCCTGTGTTGGGGCGGATGGAACCATTTTATTCTTCTTTATCCTCGTGCTGGAAGATGGAGAAGAGGGGGATGTAGGGGGCAACGCGGTTGACGGCGAAGTAGTGGATGCGATGCGGGAGGCGGAGGAGGGGGAGGATAGTAGATGATTTAGAAGAAGTAGAGGGAGTAGAGGGAGTAGAGGGGGAGGAAGAAGGAGATGAGGTGGAGGTGGCAGGGGTGAGGGCCATTGCCTTAAACTTCTGAATCTGGAAGTAGAGGAGGATGGCGGCGTTGAGGGCTGCGAGGCCGTCGCTGACAGGGAGCGACCACCAGATGCCATCGAGCTGTGGCAGGCCAAGGTGAGGCATGAGGTCGGGTAATAGCAGCAGGCAGGGCACGAGGAAGATGAGCTGGCGGGTGAGGGAGAGATAGATGCTCTTGCCAGCCTGTCCGATGCTCTGGAAGAAGTTGCCGGTGACCATCTGGAAACCGATGATGGGGAACAGTGCCACGTCGATGCGCAGGCCGTGGGCAGCGATGCGGACGAGGTTCTCGTCGGTGGTGAAGGCGCGCACGATATATTCGGCAAAGATCTCGCAGCTGAGGAAGCCGATGGTCATGACGATGGTGGCGTAGGTGATGGTCTTCCACAGCACCTCCTGCACGCGGTCGTTGAGCTGCGCGCCGTAGTTGTAGCCCGCAATAGGCTGCATTCCCTGGTTAAAGCCCATGACGGTCATGGCAAAGAGGAAAAGCACGCGGTTGTCAATGCCGTAAGCGCCGACGGCCAAGTCGCCGCCGTAGGCGACCATGCCTCTGTTGATCAAGAGCACGACGAGGCATGAGCAGGCGTTCATCAAGAAGGGCGAGAGGCCGATGGAGAGTATGCCCCCGACGATGTGACGGCGCAGGGCCAACGTGTCGCGGCGTATGAACACAACCTCCGTCGGACGCGAAAAGATGTAGATTTGCCAGCACAGCGAGACGCACTGCGAGATGACCGTGGCCATGGCTGCGCCCTTGATGCCGAGACCGAAGGCGTAGATGAACAGCGGGTCGAGTGCGGTGTTGAGGAGCACGGTGAGGATGGTTGCGTACATCGCCGTGCGGGGATGTCCGGCAGAGCGCAGCACAGCGTTCAGGCCGAAATAGAGGTGCGTGAAGACGTTGCCGTAGAGAATCCACTCCATGTACTCGCAGGCGTAGGGAAGCGTCTGGTCGGAGGCGCCGAAGAAGCGCAGGATGGGATCGAGGAAGGTGAGAACGCCGATGAGGAAAAGAATGCCAATGATGACATTCAGCGTCAGCGAGTTGCCGAAGTAATGCTGTGCCTCCTCGCGGTTCTTCTGACCGAGGCGCACGGAGATCATCGTGGCAGTGCCGACGCCCACCATGGCACCAAAGGCGGCACTCAGATTCATCAACGGGAAGGTGATGGCAAGGCCGGCAATGGCCATCGGGCCAACGCCCTGTCCGATGAAGATGCTATCGACCATATTGTAGAGCGAGCTGGCTGTCATTGCGATGATGGCAGGCACGGCGTATTGCATGAGGAGCTGGCCGATGGGCTTGGTGCCGAGTTCTTTGGTGCGATCGTGGGACATGGAGGGTGAAGTTTGATTTTAGTTCTGATACTGGGATGTGATGTCGCGGACGGTGAACTTGTTGGTGGTCGACGAAATCTCGTAGTAGCGGTCGGAGGTAATGCCCGTGATGTCAACGGTTTGGGCATCTGATGAGCCTTGGTCGAAGATGACGTTCATGGAATAACCCGCTTCGGCAGAGACGTTGAACGTGCGATAGTAGAACTTCGTGCCTTTGACCTCCTTGGTGGCCGTGACCTTGATGCCAGGCCATGAATCGTCGATGTACTGGTTGCCGTCCCAGGCGAAGAAATAGACCTGCGACCATCCCGGGTCTTTCAGGTGAATGGTGATGTCATGTTTCTCGACCTTGTCTTCGGCAAAAGTGGGTTCGGGCATGGCCTGCCAAGCGCTCATGAGGCTGTTGTCGAGCCAATAGCTGTAGTTCTTGCCTTCGAGGATCTTGGTGCATCCCTCAATGGCTGAGGCTGCTTCCGACTGGTTGCCGAGCCACACGACGAGCTTGCCCTTCGAGCCTGTGACGGTGGCGCCGTAGTAGGCGGCGTTGGTGCGCAGTAGGGTTGTCGTGCTGGTGTTCTGAATGCCAGCGACTTGTCGTGCCTGAATCATGCGCGCAATTTCGTGCTTGTAGGACTTCCAGTGCTTGAGGAACACGCAGGGCGTGCCCGGCATGGCCAGCAGATAGGCGTTGGCGGCAAGCGTGTCTTTGCGTATCGGGTCTTGCTCTGCGGAGGCCGAACGGTACTCAGTGTCGTGGTTCTCGATGAAGGTGACAGCCCATTGGCGGTAGGCTCCGCCGTTGGTGTTGTTGGAGATGAGGGGCCAGTTGCCGTCGTTCTGCTGTCCCAGTCGTGCCCAGCTGCCGTTGTTGACAGCGTTGCGAACGGTGTAGCGGAACTGGAAGTCGAAGGCCGCGCTGGTCTTGCCTGTGGAGTTGATCCACGTGCGGATGGTGTTTGTGCCGTCCCAACATTCGCCTACGGAGAACTGCGGCTTTGCGCTCTCGTTGTAGAGCTTGGTGTAGAGCCCGGAATAGCCTTTCACCATATCGTAGCGGAAGCCCGCATAGCCGAGGTCGTTGAGCAGGAAGTCGAGGTAGGCCTTGACGATGGTCTGCACGTTCTGGCTGGAATGGTCGAGGTCGCGCATACCGTCCCAACCTTCGCCCGTGTCGTTGGCTGTGCTGAGGCTGTAGCCGTTCTGCGTGGCCCACTGCTTGGTCTTGCCGCCGTCGTCGTTGGCACAGATGTCCGTGGATACCATCTCGTAGGTCACACCTTTATATTCTTCGCGCGGGAAATCAACCCAGTTGGAGACATTGCGGCGGTGGTTGATGACCACATCGGCGATGGTGCCGATGCCCTTGGCCTTGAACGTCTTGATCATGGAGCGCAGCTGCTCTTCGGTGCCGAAGGAGCTGTTGTAGTTGTTGAACCACCAGAGGTCGTCGTAGCCCATGCTGGTGCCGCCGCAGTTGCCGCTCTGGGGAATCCACACGAGGGAGAAGTAGGGGGCGAGCTCGTCGGCTTGTGCTTCGAGGCGCGTCCATTGCGCATCGCCGAAGCCGTCCCAGTAGAAGCCCTGCAGCATGACACCACCGTATGCCTCTGGCCATCCGACTACAGCCGTGGGCTGAGGTTGCGGGGTAACCTGGGTAGTGTCCGTCTTTGTGGTGTCGGCGGGCGTCGGGTCTGGTTTGGGCTCTACGATGGGATCGTCCTTGGCACAACCGATGGCAAGCATCAAGGCAAACAATGGAACAAAGAGAAAGAGGAGTTGCTTTTTCATAATAGGCTTCTTGCTTTGAAAAAATGACCCTTAAAGGCTCTGAGATGAGCCCTTAAGGGAGTTGGGAAATACACCTATGTGTTTTGCTGAAAACCCTTGGGAGTTTTTGCGAAAACACATAGGTGTGTTACGGGTTATTGCTTGGTGATCTTGCAGTAGTGCTTGCCTGCATAGCTGAGGAAGAGCTGCACCTTGTAGGTGCCTGCCTCGGCCACGCTGAGGTTAGCGCCGTCCTGGGAGAGGTCGTCGAAGGAGCCGCCCCAGTTGATGGCCCAGTCGTGGTTGGCACGGAACTTGAACTCGCCGCCAGCCAGCTCGGTGGTCACTTCGAAGCAACCGCCTTCGATGTTGTAGGTGAGCTCAATGTCTGTGGCCCAGTCGCCGCCGTTGCCGATGATGCTGACGGAGGTGAGTGCTGTGAGCTTGTAGGTCATGGCTGCAAGGTCAACATCAATGACATAGACACCAGCATCGGGAGCGTCGATATTGCCAACGCCCTGATCGGAGAGCGTGCCAGCGTAGGCCGTACCTTCGAGCTTCTCGAAGTCGCCGTCCCAGTTGTCAGCGTTGGGCTTGAACTTGAACTCGCCATTGAGGTAGTAGATGCCAGAGTACTGACCAGCGCCATTGCCGAACAGCGGATGACTTACGCCCCAGCCGCTCTCGTTGCCAATCTCGTAGACGAAGTCGGGATAACCGCTATCGGGCTTCACCGTGCAGTGAGCAGGAGCCTCGTCGCTCAGGTAGAGGCGAATGATGTAGGCACCTTCAGCGTCAAGGTTCAGGTTGGCGCCGCCTTGTGAGAGGTCGTCGAAAGTGCCGCCCCAGTTGATAGCCCAGTCGTGGTTGGCACGGAACTTGAACTCGCCGGCGTTAAGCGTCTCGCGAGCTTCCCAGCACTTCAGGTTCTCGTTGTAGGTCATGTCGACGTCGGTGTCCCAAGAGCCGCGAACAGAACCGATGATGCTGATGGAAGTGACAGACGTAATCTTGTAGGTCATCTCCTTGAGGTCGACCTGAACGAAATAGAATCCAGCAGCTACGCCATCAACATTAGGACCGCCGTCGGCAGTGAGGGTTCCGGCAGAGCCGTCGCCGCTGGCCTTCTCCCAGTCGCCGTCCCAGTTGTCCTTGTTGGGCTTGAACTTGAACTCGCCGTCGAGGTAGATGACAGCTTCATACTGACCTTGGCCGTTGCCATGGAGCGGATGAGCTTCGCTCCAGCCGCTCTCGTTGCCAATCTCGTAGATGAACTCGTTGAAGCCCACGGGCGTAGCCTTCCAAGTCTGGTCGAGCATGTTGAACGTGAGGTCGTAGAAGAGGGCATCGGGGTCGGCGATGATGACGAGGTTGCCGCCATCATTGTTGTAGTTGAACCTGCCTTCCTCGGCACCAGCTGCCAGACAGCCGCTCCAGTCGCCGCCTAAGCCGCTCTCAGGAGTCATCTTGAATTCAATGTTGCTGCCGTCCTCAGTAGCGGGGATGCGCAGCTTGAAGGTCTGGTTGGTGTAAGGATCGCTGCCGTCGTTGGTGAGCTTGTAGGTCGTGTCCGTATTGTCCCAACCGTTGATGGAACCCGTGAGGTAGTAGGCAGCCTCGATGATGGGAGCCTGCGGAATAGCCCTGATGGAGAAGGGAGCAGAGGTGGCCAACCTCACGGCAGTAGTACCGTTGCTGGTCCACATGCTGACGGTGGCTATGATGGTGCGCTCCACGGGCTTGCGGCCGTAGACGTTGGCCACGATGTCCTGAAGCTCTTTAGCAGACATTCTGCCTTCACTGTCCAGCGCGTATTCTTCATCTTCAATGTTGAGTGTATAGAAGGGGGCGTAGCCCTGAGCGGATGCCGTAGGGGCTTGGATCTGAGCAATCTGAACCATCGCCTGACCCTCTTCAAGGGCATTGAGGTCGATGGTAGGAACTGTGGTCACGCTACCATCGCCGAACGTCACTGTTGCGGGTTGTTCGGGCTGCTGTTGCGGCACCCAATCCTTATAGTCTTCGTTGCAGGCGGTCAGCCCGAAAAGGGCTGCCGCTGCGATATACATAAACTTTTTCATAGTGCTTATTCGTCTGTTTAGTTAGCGATGAAATAGAACTGGCCGGTGATGTCATTGAGGAACACCGTGTAGGAACCGGCAACGTAAGGAATGTTGGGGCCGCCGTTGGTGCCTGTGCCATAGGGGAAGGCTTCGGCACCCCAGTTGTCTGCCCAGTCGTCATTGGCAGCGAACTTAACTTCGCCGTCCTCGGCCGGGTTGAACTGAGCCACCCAGATGTGGTTCTCGCCGCTGAGTGTCTCGCAGGCATCCATGTGGTCGTCCATGCTCCAGTTGTTGTAGCCGCCAGGCATACTCATGGTGCTGAAGGTCTTGGGCGACTTGCTGTAAGCCTCAATGGTGACTTTCTGGCTCTTGGTGTTCAGACGTACGGTGTAGTAGCCGTCGGCCTTGATACCGATGTTGTGGTTGTCGCCGTCCTCGTCGGAGATGAGGGCTGCATCGGGATTCTCGACATCCTGATAGTGGAGCTGCAGACGTGGTTTGGCAGTTGTGTCGCCACTGCCCCACTCGCCTGGCGTGAACACGAACTTGAACTGTGTGCCAGCTGTCATGTAGCCAGTGTAGGAGATGACACCTGTACCGGTTGCCTTGTCGTACTCCTCGTCGGCGCTGGGCAGCAATGGGATAAGACCCTTGCCCACCTGATCAGCACCGTTGCTCCATGAAGCACTGCCGATGTTGTTACCAACCATGTACCAAACAATGGGCGGAACGTTAGCGATGTAATAGGGAATCGTGTTCACCGTGACGGTGTTGGAGGAGGTGATGGGATAATAGTCCTTGAACGAGGCATCGCGGATGGAAGCGATGGCACGGAAGGTGACGGGCTGCACATAAGGCACGTCGGCATAGTCAGACCAGCCGAGCATGAGCTGCAGCGCTTGGTCAATAGCCTCGGAGTTCAAAACAGCTGTGCAGCTGTTGAAGGTCTGTTCGAGGGTGAAATAGTCGGCACCCGTGTTGTCCTTGGCCTCGGGGTCGAAAGCCTTGTTGAAGGTGCCCTTCGGCGAAAGCTGTACGACGTATGTGGGCACGACGGGAGCTCCGAAGTCGGTGAAGGTGGGCAGCGTCCAAGACAACTCGATGCCCTGAGACGCCGCAAGGTCTACGTTCGCCTTGCCTACGGAAGGCTGGAAGAGGCTGAACTCAGTGGGTTGAACGAGCGTCGGGTTGGAGGCGTTGTCGTCGCTGCACGCAGTGAAGGCGAGAGTGCCGCCGAGCAGCATCATCGCGTATGAAAATATCTTTTTCATGTCCGTTTGCGTTTACTTGAGATTAATAACCGGGGTTCTGCGTTAGCTTGGGATTAGCGTTGATGTCCTCAGCAGGAATGGCGAAGATGTTGCGGAAGGCTGCGAAGCCCTGACCGTTCTGCACGCCGCCTTTCCAATCCCAGAGATACTTGGCACTGCCATCGCCGCCGAAATAGCCGAAGCGGACGAGGTCGGTGCGGCGGAAACCTTCGTAGTAGAGTTCGCGTGAACGCTCGTCGAGGATATAGTCGAGCGTGCAGGTGGCTTGATCGACGCTCTTGGCGTTGGCACGGCTGCGCAGGGCATTGATGTAACCCAGACCCGTTGTGCTGATATTGCCGCCATTGAGACGAGCGTCAGCCTCTGCTGCGATGAGGTAAGCCTCGGCGGCACGCATGATGAAGTAGTCGGCGTCGATGAACTGGGAGTTGTGACCCGTGGCACCCGTGGAGTAGCTGTTGCGATACTTGCCTACGGAATAGCCGGAGGTGAACTCGCTGGGGTTGGTGACCACGAGCTCGCGATCCACGCCGTAGAAGAGGGCGCGATTGTCGCCAGCAGCGGCTGCCATGTCGTTGATGGTTGCTTCAGGAGCGTCGCCATTGGGGAAGAACTTGGCGATGAACTGACTGCGGGCGCGGTTGCCTGCCCAGTTCTCCTTCGTGCCATAGTCGCCGTTGGTGTCCATGTCGTCCTTCCAGCAGGAAGCCATCAGGAAGAGGGTAGTACCCCAAGAGGTGGTGGTCACGCCGTCCTGCAGCAAGGGGAGGATAGCTTCGACGGAAGCACCGTTCTCGCCATTGTCGCCCATGAAAAGCATCTGATAGGCACTGTAACCGCCCTTGCCAGAAGTCCACAACTTGTGGGGACCCTTGATGACCTTCTCGGCATATTCCTTGGCATCAGACCAACGGGCAGTGCCTGTGTAGACCTCTGCATTGAGATACATACGAGCCAGCAACAGGTTGGCAGCGTCTTGGTCGGCACGGCCATAACCCTCGGTAGCGCTTGTGCGGGCTGCGGGTTCGAGCATATTGCCCACGCACTCCTTGAGTTCGCTCTCAATCCATGCGAAGAGGTCAGCGCGCTGGATCTGCTCGGGACTCTCAGCAGAGAGCGCGGTGGCGAATGGAACGTTGCCGTAGCAGTCCATGAGGAAATAATAATAGAACGCGCGCAGGAAGCGAATCTCAGCTTCGCGGGTAGCGTCAACGCCAGCGCAGACATCAAGATAATGGTTGCAGTAGGTGATGCCGGCATAGAGGCGATAGTAGAAGCCCTGAAGCATAGGATGAGAAGCATCCCAGGTGTTGTAATTGAACTGAGGTATGCCCGGGTCGCCCCATCCGCAGATGGCCTCGTCGGTGGTCAGCTCGTTGGCGTTCCACATCTGACGGACGAAACCAGTGGTACCGCCGTCGAGACCGTCGATATCGCAGTCGCCATTGGCACCGCCGTTACCAGCCAGCGCCATGTTGGCATAACATTTCGTGTAGAGCCCGGCCTCGTCCACGGTCATCGTGGTGCTGGGGTCGATAGGCGTGACGTCCAAGTCCCCTACACACGAGCTCAAGCCTGCGGTCAGCGCGAGAGCTGACACAGGAAGAAGATATTTGAATTTATTGAGTTTCATAGATGATAGTCTTTATACGAGTTAGCACTACATTAGAAATCGAGAGCAATACCTGCCTCCATGGTGAAGGGGCGCGGATAGATGGAGTTGTCGATGCCGCCGAAGACTTCTGGGTCTATACCTTGGTACTTCGTGACGGTGAAGACGTTGGTAGCTGCAAGGTAAGCGCGACCGCGGAGGAAGTTGTTGCGCGTTTCGAAGGAGTAGCCCAGTGTGATGTTGTCGCACTTGAGGAACGAAGCGTTGTGAACGAAGTGGTCGGAGACAACATAGTCGTAAGTGGACCAGTTGTTGTCAATGGCCGACGGGATGCTCGTCTGCAAGTAGTTGAACGAGCTGTCGTAACGCTTGGCGGTGTTGGCATAGCCTGCCTGCTTGTCCCAATAGATGTAGTTGTTGAAGCTGGCGCGGAAGCCGAGGCCGAGATCCCAGTTCTTATACTGCAGACGTGTGCTCAGACCTGCGGTATAGGGAGCGTTGGGGCTCTTGTAGAAGTAGCGGTCGTTCTCGCTGATCTTGCCGTCGCCGTCGCGGTCAACGAAGCAGCCTTCCACGGGAAGACCGTTCTGGTCGTAAACCTGCTGGTAGACATAGAACGAGCTGGCCGGATGACCCACAGCATGAGCCTGCACCATATTACCTGTACCAGAGGAGATTCCGCCCGTCATGACAATGGAGCTTTCGCCGGTGAGCTCGGTGATCTCGTTCTTGTTGTAGGTGAAGTTGCCGGTGATTTCCCAGAGCCAGTCCTTGGTGACGATGGGACGTGCGGTGAGCATAACCTCGACACCCTTGTTCTCCAACGAACCGATGTTCGAGAGCACCTGGTTGCGGAAGTTGGAGCCTGCGGACACATAAGCTGTGTTGATCAGGTCGGTGGTCTTGCGGTAGTAAGCGTCGATGCTACCGGAGAGGCGGTTCTTCAGGAAGCTGAAGTCAATACCGACATTGTAGGTCGTCGTGGTCTCCCATTTCAAGTTCTCATTGTAAGCATCGGGACGATAGAGAATACCGTCGGGATTGACGCCGGTGATGGGATAGCGGCCGTCGGTGTTGTTGATGTTGACGTTGTAAGAAGCAAAGTAGTTGTAGTTGCCGATGCCGTCCTGCTGACCTGTCTTACCCCAACCGAGGCGGAGCTTGAGGTCGTCGAGCCACGTGGTGTTCTTGAGGAACTTCTCCTCGCTGATGCGCCATGCAAAGGCTGCGGAGGGGAAGAGTGCCCAGTGGTCCTTGAAGCGGCTGGAACCGTCGTAACGAACGGTACCTGTCAGCATATAACGGTCGAGAAGAATGTAATTGGCACGGCCATAGAAGCTGACGAGGTAGCTCTCCTGCTTCCATTCGCCATAAGTGGGCTTGTAGGGCTGGCCTGCAAGCGCCTCACCCGTGGTCTCGTCGGTGAGCAGGGAGGTAGTGGGGTAGAAACCTTGATACTCTTGTTCGCCCTCATACTTCTTGTGGCTCCATTCGTAACCACCCATCACGTCGAAGTGGTGCTTCTCGTTGAAGTCCTTGTAGTACTGAGCGTAGGCCGTATAAATGAGGTTGTACTTGTTCTCCTTGACATAGCCGTCATTACCATAGTAGAAGTTCGACGGACCCCAGGGAGCGTAGGTGGTATTCTGCTTACCGTTGCCCCAGTCGCCGCTGAAATTCATGTGTACACGCAGATCCTCGAGGCCGTGAATCTTATAGTCGACCTCCACGTTACCCATGTAGTCAAAGGAGTTAGCGCGGTCATCCTTCTCATTGATGCGTGCCAACGGGTTGCTGCCTGCATACGTGTTCTGGATGGTGGGGTAGGAGGGATCGTTGTATGCTGAGCCGTCAGCCTTCCATGCGAAATAGCCGCCATAGTTGTCGCCGGGGTCATCGGAATAGACGGGCTGCGTGGGATCCATGCGCACGGCGTCGTTGATGGCGTCGGTGTTGGCATAGCGGTTGTGGGCATACATGAACTTACCGTTGATGTTGAAGGTCAGGTGGTCGTCGAGGAATGAGGGATTCAATGACACGCTGGCCGTCGTACGCTGGAAGTTGGAAGTCTTCAAGATACCGTTCTGATTGGTGTAGCCGACCGTGAAACGATAAGGCATGTTCTTCAAACCGCCCGAAACGGTGACGTTGTGATCCGTGCTGACAGCGGGACGATAGATCTCAGATTGCCAGTCGGTGTCGGCGTTGCCCATGAGGTTGGCAGCGGCTGAGCCTTCACCATAATAATTATTGATGAAGGAACGATATTCGTCAGCGTTGAGCACATTCATGGAGTTCTTGCGCACGGACACGGCAACGTTGCCGTTGTAGCTGACGTGTGCCTTCTGTCCCTTGTTGCCCTTCTTGGTGGTGATGATGATGACACCGTTTGAACCGCGGCTACCATAGATGGCGGTGGCGGAAGCGTCCTTCAACACCGTGAAGCTCTCGATGTCCTGAGGATTGACCATCGACAGGGGGTTGGCCAAACCCTTGACACCCTGGTCGTCCATGGCCAGACCGTCGATGACGATTAACGGGTTGTTGCTGGCGTTGAGCGACGAGCCGCCACGGATGCGGATGTCAGCACCGCCGCCAGGCGTACCGCCGCCAGAGGTGACGTTGACACCGGCAATCTTACCCTGGATCATGTCCTGAGCGTTGACGACGAGACCGTGATTCTTCTCGTCGGGTTTGATGGCCGTGACAGCACCGGTCAAGTCATGCTTCTTCACCGTACCGTAACCGATGACCACCACGTCTTCGAGCAACTTGGTGTCCTCGGCCAGTGTGACATTCACCACGGGGCGTGCCGGCACGGTCTGTGTGGCAAATCCCATGAATGAGATGGTCAGCTGGCTGCCTTCCGGCGCTGAGATAGAAAAATTACCGTCGAAGTCCGTCGTTGTGCCGCCTTCTTGTCCGATGATTCGAACAGTAGCGCCCATGACAGGTTCGCCGGTATCATCCTTCACGTGACCTTTGACTTGTATCTGTGCAAAGGTGCCAAGTGAGATGAAAAGCCCGCAAATGAGGGCAAGGATTCGCACAGGAATCCTGATGTTTACCTGCTTCATCATGCTTGTTTAGTTTAATTAATTTATATTGGTTAAGGTTCTTTTTTTTGCCTAAAACGGTGCAAAGGTAATAAAATCTTCATTAGATGTTACTTTTCGAGCCATATTTTTTTTGATTTTTGTTAAAAAGCGTTGAATATTTAGTTTAATGGCTCAAAATAGTGGAAGAATCGAAACTATTGCCTAACTTTGCGGTCTAAACTAACAAACTTTTGTCCAGCGCTTGCGACGCCTGACCTCTTAAAGAACGTTTTTATTTACAACTCACCTCTATGATAAGGAAACCTGACCTCACCTTCGCGCAGCTGTTCAACCTCAGCTTCGGATTCTTCGGCGTGCAGATAGCTTACGCACTGCAGAGCGCCAACATCTCACGTATCTTTCGCACCCTCGGTGCCGACCCTCACGACCTGAGCTATTTCTGGATTCTTCCACCGCTCATGGGAATCATTGTGCAGCCAATCGTCGGCACATTGAGTGATCGCACCTGGACGCGCTTCGGACGACGCATACCTTATTTATTTATAGGAGCCGCAATAGCCGTGGCGGTCATGTGCCTGCTGCCGAATGCAGGTTCGCTTGGCTTGGCGGTGTCGGCGGTCATGGTCTTTGGTTTGATCATGCTGATGCTTCTCGACACTTCGTTGAATATGGCTATGCAGCCATTCAAGATGCTGGTGGGAGATATGGTCAACGAGGAGCAGAAGGCTAAAGGTTATAGCATTCAGTCATTCCTCTGCAACGCGGGATCGGTGATGGGCTTCGTTTTCCCCTTCCTCTTCACATGGATTGGACTGCAGAACGTTGCACCCGAAGGTGTCGTGCCTGATTCCGTCATCTGGAGTTTCTATGTCGGCGCCGCCATCCTCATCCTTTGTGTCATCTACACGGTGAGCAAAGTTAGGGAGTGGAACCCGGAAGAATATGCAAAGTATAATGGAGGGGCCCCCCTTTCGTCCCCCGAGGGGGATACGGATGTAAAGTCCTCTAATAGCAAAACTACAGAAGCCCCCTCGGGGGCCGTAGGGGGGGCCAGCGAATCAGCCAACTGGTTTATCCTGCTCAAAAAGGCTCCTTCGACGTTTTGGAAGGTGGGCCTCGTGCAGTTCTTCTGCTGGGCAGCGTTCCTCTATATGTGGACTTACGTCGTGGATGCAGTTAGCGAAACGGTTTGGGACACAACGGATCCCGCCACCGAGGGTTATCAGACGGCGGCCAACTGGACTGGTATTCTCTATGCCATACAGGCAGTGGGCAGCGTCTGTTGGGCGCTCGTTCTGCCGAAGTTCAAGAATACGAAGGTTGCATACGCCGTTAGCCTCCTCCTTGGCGGTCTCGGCTTTGCTTTGATTCCCTTCTGCCCAGGTCAGTACCTGCAGATTGTTCCCTTCCTGCTCATCGGTTGTGGTTGGGCGGCCATGCTGGCCATGCCTTTCACCTTTGTCACCAATGCTTTGCAAGGCTATGGTCACATGGGTGCTTACCTCGGACTGTTCAACTGCACCATCTGCGTGCCGCAAATCGTAGCAGCTCTCTGTGGCGGTACCATTCTCTCCCTGATTGGCCACCACCAGTCATCGATGATGATCGTCTCGGGCGTACTCCTTGCCCTCGGCGCTCTTTGCGTCACCTTCATCAACGATCAGAGTAAATAATTCAATTCTGGAAGTTAAAGAAGTTAGTCGCTTCGCGACGGAAGTTCTTGAAAGGTCAAGCGTCGCAGAGCGCCGAGCGAAAGAAGTTAACGACGACACCTATGCAACTTGCAAAAAATCTGCATACAGAACTATTGTCTTTAACTTCTGTGGCCAAGGCCACTTAACTTCTTTAACTTCTTTAACTTCAGAGACAAGCAAAGCTTGCGAAACTTAAATAAAATAATAAGATGAACATCAAATTTGAAATTGAGTACCGTACTTTCTATGGTGAAGATCTCTTCCTGAATGTTTTAGAGCGTGATGGCAGCCAGACCCGCCATCCGATGACCACTCGCGATGGTATCATTTGGTCGTGCGACCTGTCTGTCGAACGCGCCATCGAATATTTCTACACCGTCACCTGGCAGGGGCGCGAGAAGCGTTCCGAATGGGTGCTGTGCCCGCACAGCTTCGACCCCGCAGAAGTGTCAAATCCCGAACTGCCCTGCTTGCAGCGCGACGCATGGATGGATGCTCCCGAGGACTTCCGTGTTGCAGGCACGCTGATACCCGTCTTTTCGTTGCGTTCGCGTCGCAGCTTCGGCGTTGGCGACTTCGGCGACCTGCGACAGATGGTCGACTGGGTGGCCACCACAGGTCAGCGCCTGCTTCAGATCCTGCCCATCAACGACACTACGAGCAGCTACACATGGGCTGACTCCTATCCCTATTCCTGCATCAGCGTCTTCGCCCTGCATCCGCAGTATGTGGAGCTGGGCGCCTTGCCTGCGCTGAAGAACGAGGAAGACCGCCGCCGTTTCGACCAGCAGCGTCAGGAGCTGAACAGCCTACAGCAGATAGACTACGAACGTGTCAACGCCGCCAAGACTGCCTACCTGCATCTCATCTATGAGCAGGAGGGAAAGAAGACCTTGGCCTCTGCTGCCTTCAAGACGTTCTTCGCCGACAACGAACAGTGGCTGGTGCCCTACGCTCAGTACTGCGCGTTGCGCGACATGCACGGCACGGGCGACTTCTCCGCATGGCCCGACCACAATCAGTGGGACGAAGCCGACCGCAAGTCGCTGTCCAATCCGCGTGCCAAGGCTTTCAAGGATGTGGCTTACCATTATTTCGTGCAGTTCGTGCTCGCCCAGCAGCTCAGCGCCGTCCACGCATACGCACGCTCGCGCGGCGTATTACTTAAAGGTGATATCCCCATCGGCGTGGCACGTCATGGCTGCGATGTGTGGCAGGAGCCGCGCTACTTCAATCTCAACGGTCAGGCAGGTGCGCCGCCCGACGATTTTGCCGAGGATGGCCAGAACTGGGGCTTCCCGACTTACAACTGGGATGAAATGCTTCGCGACGGTTGTCAGTGGTGGGAGCGCCGCTTCCGCAATATGGCGCATTATTTTGACGCCTACCGTATCGACCATGTCCTGGGTTTCTTCCGCATCTGGGAGATTCCCGTGCCTGTCAAGAGCGGCCTGTTCGGGCAGTTCTCGCCTTCTCTCGCCCTTTCTCGCGATGAAATCATCAATGCCGGCATTAGCGAAGAGACGCTGAAGAACACCGTGGCCCCCATCATCAAGACCGCTGATGTTTCCACCAACTTCCTCTTCCTGCGCGACCACAAGAATCCGGAGGTCTACCATCCGCGTATCTCGGCGCAAAAGACACAGGCCTACTCCTGCCTCTCAAACCAAGAGCAGCAGGCCTACAATGCGCTTTATGACAACTACTTCTACCATCGTAACAACCAGTTCTGGTATGAGGAAGCGATGCAGAAGCTGCCTAAGCTTGTCAAGGCGACACGTATGCTCTGCTGTGCTGAAGACCTTGGGATGGTGCCTGCCTGCGTGCAGTGGGTCATGGACGAACTTGGCATCCTCAGTCTCGAACTCGAATCGATGCCCAAGGAGGCTTGGGTGCGCTTCGGTCATGTGGAGCGTAACCCGCGTCGTTCTGTTGCTACCATCTCCAGTCATGACACACCGACGCTGCGTATGTGGTGGGACGAGGATTATGAGCGCACACAGGACTACTACAACAATATCCTTGGCATGGACGGCCAAGCACCGCACCCACTTTCGGGCTCCATGGCTCGCCACATCATTCAGCGCCACCTCGACTGCCCGTCCATGGTTTGCGTCATCGCCCTGCAAGACTGGCTGGCCACTGACGAGCATCTGCGCCTGAAAGATGCCAACGCCGAACGCATCAATATCCCCGCTAATCCCCGTCACTACTGGCGCTACCGTATGCATCTCAACATTGAGGACCTCAAGAACGACAAACAGTTCACCGAGGGCATACGCGAGATGGTGGTCAAGGGGAATAGGATTTAATAATGCCCCATCGGGGCATGATAAAGATTCCAAGGGATTGCCCCATCGGGGCATGATATAGATTCCAGGGGATTGCCCCATCGGGGCATGATATAGATAGCCAGCCATTTCAATGGCTGGTTCCCAATGCCAAAGAAAATGCGTGCCTTTAGGTACGCGACACGACAACACTAAGGTAATAACAATGGCGAACACCTACACCCAAATATATATGCATATCATCTTCGCTGTAAGTCACCGCGAAGCCATGATTGCAGATGAATGGAGAGGTGATTTGCACCGCTATCTGGCTGCTGCTTGTCAACATCGCAACCACTTTGTTCATGCCATAAACGGAACAGCGGATCATGTTCATTTATTGATTGGTATGCATCCAGCAGAATCTGTGGCCTCTTTGGTTAAAGAACTGAAGGGACAATCTAGCCGTTGGATTAATCAAACGTTTTGTCGTGGTAATTTTCATTGGCAAAGTGGTTATGGTGCCTTTTCGTATAGTCGTTCCATGATACCCGCTGTCAAGCGGTATGTGGATAATCAACCTGAGCATCATAAGAAAGTGTCATTTTCAGAGGAATTGGAAGATATATTCCGAAAGGCAGGAATTGATGCAAAACCAGAATATATGATGTATGGATTTGACAATCAATAGATGTCGCGTACCTAAAGGCACGCATCCATTAACGATATCGTTACCAGCCATTGAAATGGCTGGCTACCCCTATCAGATGCCTACGGCATCATTTCCGATTCCCTGTCAACAAATTGCATCTACCATTATCAAATGCCTATTGTATGAAACAGATTTTTCGACTAATTGTTATTCTATTAACGATTGCATTCCCAGCAGCTGCCCAAACCATCCACAGCCCCAACGGTCAGCTCACTTTGACCTTCTCCATGGACGATTCGCGACCGCAATATGAACTGACGTACAAAGACAAGGCGGTCATTCTGCCCTCGCATCTGGGTTTGGAACTGGCGCGTGACAAGCACGCTTCGAAAGGACTGGATGAGGACGATCTGATGGATCGCTTCTCCGTGGCTGACGTCAAGACCAGCGAGTTTGACGAGACGTGGGAACCAGTATGGGGCGAGACGAAGACGATTCGCAACCACTACAACGAGCTGGTGGTGACCTTGAAGCAGGTCATCAACAAGCCCGTCCAGGCTGGTCGTCCCGATGCTCCGGGCGTAGCATTGCGTGAGCAGGTGCGAACCATGCTCATCCGCTTTCGCCTCTTTGACGATGGCCTCGGCTTCCGCTACGAATTTCCGCAGCAGCCCGACCTCGTCTACTTCCTCATCCAGGACGAGCGCACGGAGTTCCGCATGGCTGGCGACCACAAGGCGTGGTGGCTGCCGGGCGACTACGACACACAAGAGCAGATGACGCAGGAGTGCCGCCTCTCCGAGATCCGTTCGCGCTTCCATGACGCTGTCAACTGGGGCAACTCCAGTGTCGCTGTCTTCTCACCCACTGGTGTGCAGACCTCCCTCCAGATGAAGAGCGACGACGGTCTCTACATCAATATCCACGAGGCCGCTTGCGTCGACTATGCTACGATGCATTTGGAGCTTGTAGACAAGGACACGAAAGCGCTCACCACCAAGCTCGAAGGTGGCAGCAATGCCTATACGCCCGACCCGGCTCCCTCGCGCTATCCCTTACCGCCCACCTATACCTTCGTCAGTCATTTGACACCTGACGCAACAGGTCTGAAAGGTGCGATGCAAACGCCATGTCAGTCGCCGTGGCGTACCATCATCGTCAGCGATGATGCTCGCGATATGCTATCTTCGAACCTCATCCTCAACCTCAACGAGCCCTGCGCCCTCGACGATGTCTCGTGGATTCACCCGACCAAGTACTGCGGCGTGTGGTGGGAGATGATTGTCGGCAAGAGCAATTGGCACTATACCGATGACCAGCCTTCCATCCAGCTGTCCGAATTCAAAGGCTTGAACCCTTCAACTTTCCAACCCTTTAACTACTCAACGGCCAAGCCCCACGGTCGCCACGCTGCCAACAACGAGAAAGTGCGTCGTTACATTGATTTCGCCGCCAAGAATGGTCTTGACCAGGTGCTCGTCGAAGGCTGGAACGTCGGTTGGGAGGATTGGGCGAATATGTGGAAGCGCGACGTTTTCGACTTCGTCACACCCTATCCCGACTTCGACATTGCTGCGCTCAACGAATATGCTCACTCCAAGGGCGTTAAGCTCATGATGCACCATGAGACGAGTTCCAGCACGCAGAACTACGAGCGCCACCTCGAGAACGCCTACAGTCTGATGAACCGCTACGGCTATGACGCTGTCAAGAGCGGCTATGTTGGTGATATTATTCCGCGCGGCGACCACCACTATTCGCAGTCGATGAACAACCACTACCTTTATTGCATCAAGGAGGCGGCCAAGCATCACGTGATGGTCAATGCCCACGAAGCTGTGCGTCCGACCGGCCTCTGCCGCACTTATCCCAACCTTGTCGGCAATGAAAGCGCACGCGGCACGGAGTACGAAGCTTTCGGCGGTAACCGTCCCGACCACACCTGCATTCTGCCTTTCACACGCCTGCAAGGAGGGCCGATGGATTATACGCCCGGTATCTTCGAGACACAGCTCGGCACATGGTCCAGCAATACCTCTTGGGTACGTACAACGATTGCCGGACAGCTTGCGCTCTACCTGACGATGTACTCGCCGCTGCAGATGGCTGCCGACCTGCCAGAGCATTACGAGCGCGCTGACTTCGCACCCGCCTTCCAGTTTATCCGCGATGTGGCTTGCGACTGGGACGACAGTCGTTACCTCGAAGCCGAGCCTGCCGACTACATCACCGTGGCGCGCAAGGCCAAGGGCACCGACAACTGGTTCATCGGTGGCAAGTGCGACGAGAACGGCCACAAGAGCGTCATCAAGCTTGACTTCCTCGACAAAGGTCGCAAATATGATTGCACGATCTACGCTGATGATGCCAAGGCACACTACGAGACGAACCCCAAGGCATACATTATTACGCACAAGGTGGTCAAAGCTGGCGATACGCTGAAGCTCACCGAGGCTCCCGGAGGCGGTTTCGCCATTTCGCTCATCGCCAAGTAAATACCCTTATCTTCTATAAACGCATGAGCCGGCGCGTCTATTCGTGTCGGCTCATGCGTTTATATATTTCGGCTTGTATGTCTATATGTATTTACACGTTTCGCTCGAAGTCGACGAAACGGTAGGGATAAGCATGGCGTTCATCTGCGTCGTGGGGCTCGTCAGCAGCGATGCGCCAGTCATCGGCCAGGATCTCTGGGAAGAAAGCATCGGCATGGACAGGTGTGTCATCGACGAGCGTCAGGCAGAGGCGGTCGGCAAGGGGCATGGCTTCGCGATAGACAGAGGCGCCGCCGATGATGTAAACCTCCTCGTCGGCACCGCAAGACGCCAACGCCTGCTCCAGCGAAGCGAAGAGCTCAATGTTGGGAGCCGTGAAATGCGTATTGCGCGAAAGTACCACGTTACGGCGGTCGGGTAGGGCGCCTTTGGGCAGCGACTCAAAGGTCTTGCGCCCCATGACAATGGTGTGACCCGTTGTCAGCGCCTTGAAACGTTTCAAGTCGTTGGGCAGCCAGTACAGCAGTTTGTTCTCATATCCGATGGCTCCATTCTTCGCCACCGCTGCAATCAAGGATAATGTCATTTTTCGTTTCGTCGATTTTAATCACACAGCCACGTCTGCCTTGATGTGCGGCCACGGATCGTAGCCCTCGAGCTGAAAGTCTTCATAGTGGAAGCTGAAGAGGTCCTTCACATCGGGATTCAGCGTCATGCGTGGCAGGGGACGCGGCGTGCGGGTCAACTGCAAATGCGCCTGGTCGAGATGGTTGAGGTAGAGGTGTGTATCGCCCGTAGTGTGAATGAAGTCACCTGCTTCGAGGCTAGTGACTTGTGCCATCATCTGCAACAACAGGGCGTATGAGGCAATGTTAAAGGGAACGCCGAGGAAGGTGTCAGCCGAGCGCTGGTAGAGCTGTAGGCTGAGACGCCCGTCTGCTACATAAAACTGGAAGAGGCAGTGGCAGGGTGGCAGGGCCATGCGGTCGATCTCGGCGACGTTCCACGCTGAGACAATCATGCGGCGCGAGTCGGGGTGGTGCTTGATGAGGTCAACGACTTGAGCGATCTGATCTATCGTACCGCCGTCATAATCGGGCCACGAACGCCATTGGTGACCATAGACAGGTCCGAGGTCGCCGTTCTCGTCAGCCCATTCATCCCAGATGCTTACGCCGTTGTCGTGGAGGTACTTGATATTCGTGTCCCCTTGCAGGAACCACAGCAGCTCGTGGATGATGCTGCGCAGGTGCAGCTTCTTCGTCGTCAGCAGCGGGAAGCCGTCAGCCATACGGAAGCGCATCTGATGTCCGAAGATGCTCTTGGTGCCCGTGCCCGTGCGGTCGGTCTTTACGGCACCCTCATCTAAGATGGTCTGAAGGAGGTTGAGATATTGTTTCATACTGTTTCCTTTGTTTTCGGGTGCAAAGGTAGAAAAAAAGTGATGAATGAAAGAATGAAAAGTAAAAAATGAATATCCGAGAGGCAAAAACTTTAAACTTTAAACCTTAAAACTTTAAACTTTTCCTTACCTTTGCGCCATGAAACTGCCAAAAGACTTCGAGTCGTACTTCCGTGAGCGTTGGGATGCCGAGGCTGTTGACGCGCTCATCAGCGGTTTGCAGGGCGAACCGTCGGTGAGCATTCGTCTCAACACGGCGCGCCTGCCGATAGATGCTGAGCCCGAAGGTGCCGACGGCCGCGTGCCTTGGTGTCCCGAAGGCATCTACCTCAAGTCGCGCCCTGCTTTCACTGCCGACCCGCTACTCCATGCTGGTGCTTACTATGTTCAGGAAGCCAGTTCCATGTTCCTCGCCCACGTCCTGCGTTCCCTCGTCCCTCGTACATCGTCACTTACCGCCGTGCTTGACCTCTGCGCAGCGCCCGGCGGCAAAAGCACGCTGATGCGAAACCTCTTGCCCGACGACTGCCTGTTAGTAAGCAATGAACCCGTGCGGGCACGTGTACAGGTGCTGGCAGAGAACATGGCCAAATGGGGGCATCCGAATGTTAAGGTGACGCAAGCTTATGCTGCAGACATCGCTGAGACTGTGGGGCGTGGAGGGCGCAAGAAAGGCAATGGTTCTGAACCCTTCGACCTCATCCTTGCCGATGTGCCTTGCTCTGGTGAAGGGATGATGCGTAAGGAGGAAGAAGCTGTCCGACAGTGGTCGCCGGAATTCGTGACGAAGTGTGCTGCCCTGCAACGCAGCATTGTGGCAGACATCTGGCCTGCCCTCCGTCCCGGTGGCTTCCTCATCTACAGCACTTGCACTTTCAACCCCGAAGAGGATGAGGACAATGTGGAATGGATTGCACGCAAGCTCGGCGCCGACATTGAGACTATTCCCGTCGAGTCCGCATGGAACATCTGCGGCGATCTAAGAACACAATCCACTTCCTCATTCGACACTCGTCATTCCTCATTCGTCATTCCGCCCCCTTCAGGGGGTTACAGGGGCTCGTCCCCTTCAGGGGGTCACAGGGGCTTACCCTTCTGCCATTTCCTCCCTGGCAAAGTTCGCGGAGAAGGTTTCTTCTGTGCTGTTCTTCGCAAGCATGACGACGAAACAGGCGCCAAGGCAGGTGGCTCCTCAAAGAAGACAACCCCTTTAGCGACCCTTCCCACCGACCTCCTTGATGACGCCGATGCGCCACGTGTCGACCTCACTCTTCCCGATGCTATCCGTTACCTCCAACGCGAGGCACTCGTCCTGCCCGTTGGTACGCCCTTGGGCATCATACAAGTGTGCTATCAGGGTCAACGCCTCGGCTTGGCTAAGAATCGGGGCACGCGTGCCAACAACCTCTATCCCTAGGCATGGCGAATCCGCACATCCCATCTCATCCACCACCACCTCTTCTCCTTGTCTGACTGAAAATAGCAATGATTGAACAATGGCATACTTAGGAGAACTGATTTCTATTGGCGTAGCGTTCTCGTGGACAGCAACGGCGCTGCTGAGCGAGTTCGGTAGCAAGCGCATGGGCAATCTGACGCTGAACGTGCTACGCATGGCGCTGGCACTGCTGTTCTCGGTAGTGCTGTTCGTGGTAGTCACAGGTCGCGTGTTGCCTGTCGGCGCTTCAGTCGAGGCCGTTGGTTGGATGCTTCTTTCGGGTGCCGTGGGCTATGTGATTGGCGATTTCTGCCTCTTCCAATGCTATATCATCATCGGTTCGCGCTATGGTCAGCTCTTCATGACTCTTGCCCCGCTGTCGGCGGCACTGATGGCGTGGATCACGCTTGGGCAGCAAATGTCGCTAATGAGCATTGTGGCTATGCTCATCACCCTCCTCGGCATCAGCATCTCCATCCTCGGCAAGGCTCCAAAGCGGGCGAAAAAGTCGCCGGCCCTCTCTCTCCGTCTCCCCCTCAGTGGAGTGCTTTTCGCTGTGGGCGCTGCCTTATGCCAAGGTATCGGGCTGGTGTTGAGCAAGATTGGAATGGATCATTTCGAGGTCGTTGAAGGTATGCCCGCATGGCTTGTGCCCTTCAGTGCCAACTTCTATCGCTGCATTGCAGGCATTGTAGGCTTCTCCGTCTTGCACTATTTCCGCGACGGTACCCGTCCCCTGCGCCAAGCCCTCCATGACACGAAAAATCTCACTGCCGCCATCGCCACCACCATCTTCGGTCCCTTTGTCGGCGTTGGCTTCTCGCTCATGGCTGTTCAGTACACAGCTGCCGGCATTGCCTCCACCCTGATGGCCATGACACCCATCATCATCCTTTTGCCTTCACGGTGGCTCTTCCACCAACCAATCACCTGGCGCGCCCTTCTCGGAGCTGTCATCTCCGTCCTCGGCGTCAGTCTATTCTTTATCAATTCTTGAATACGATGAAATTTCTTGTCCTCTTTGCAGCCCTTGACATCATCCTCACAGGTTATGTCGCTTGGCATCTGTGGCGCATAGCGCCCATGGGCTGGTATTTTAAGATGACCGTCACTGCCCTCTTCCTCCTGTGGACGGCCTTGTTCTTCCTGTGCTTCTTCTCCTTGGATCGTATGCCTATGCGTCTGGCTACGGTGTGCTATGAAGTTGGCACCACCTGGCTCATCGCCTTCCTCTATCTCCAGATCATCTTCATCTTGGCTGACATTGCTTCTTTGTGTCATCTACTGCCGAAGACCTTCCTCAAGGACAGCGCCACGGGACTCCTATCTATCGTCGCCGTTGTGACCTTACTGCTCGTTCTTGGCGGATTCCACTACCACCATAAATACCGCGAGGAGCTCACGATCACCACCCCGAAGCCCTTGGACAAGCCCTTGACCATCGTCATGGCAAGCGATCTGCATCTCGGCTATCACAATCGAAAGGCAGAGCTCGCACGGTGGGTGGAACTGATTAATGCCGAGCATCCCGACGCCGTTCTCATCGCTGGCGATATCATTGATCGCAGCCTGCGTCCAATCCTTCAGGACAACTACGCAGAAGTCTTTCACGACATTCATGCACCCGTCTACACCGTCTTTGGCAACCACGAGTATTACAGCGATATACGTCAGGCCGAACGTTTCTTTGCCGACGCAGGCATCATCTTGCTGAAAGACTCCGTTGCACACTTCAAAGGCGTTGACATCATTGGCCGTAACGACAAGATGTCCAAGCGTCGCGCTACCGTGAGTGACCTCGCAGCTGGCCTTGACGGCTTCACCATCCTTCTCGATCACCAGCCCTACAACCTCGAGGAAGCCGAGCACGCTGGCATCGATTTCCAGTTCAGCGGCCACACCCATCGCGGACAAGTCTGGCCCATCTCATGGATCACCGACCTCATCTACGAGAAGTCATGGGGTCACCATCAGCGAGGCCACACCCGCTACTACATCAGTTCCGGCTTAGGCATCTGGGGCGCCAAAGTCCGCATCGGTACCCGCTCAGAGTACCTAGTACTGCATATTCAGAACGTGTAGCCATTCACGCTGTCCCAGTCGGGGTTGGCGGTGAGACGGAGAGTGCCGTTGGAGGTTGAGCCAGTCTCGCTGCTACCGAAAAAGTTGCCGGTGTAGCGGGTAACTTGGTTGCGGGTGACGGGGATGTCCTCGAAGATGCGCTCTTTCACGATGTTGTCGTTCTGGTCGAGGGCGGTGACGGTGAGCTTCGTCAGCACGTCATCCTCGCTGTGCGGCAGGGTGAAGATGTCGAAGGAGGTGCCGCTGACATAATCTGCTGGCACCGTGCGGTATTCCGTCTGCTTCGAAGCCACGCAGCCGTAGCCTGCCAAGGGGCAGAATGTGGAGGATCCGCCCGTGTAGTAGAACTTCAGTTTGGCTACGGTTGACGGGATTTCCTCGTCGGTTAGCACCAGACGAAACATGGCGACGGCGCGAATCAGCGTGAGGTCGTAGGATTGCACTTCGGAGGTCACAACCAAGTCGCCATAATAGTAGAACGTGTCCGTGACTTTGTTGTTGGGGAAGGTTACCTTCTCCGTGCTTGTGATGGTGGCCGAGCCATCGCCGTTGTGGGCGATGACCACAAGGCGGTAGGTGCCGGCGGCGAGGGTCAGCGCGACGGTTCCATACGAGGCATCGCCGTCTTTCTGCGCCACGGTCTTGACCTTGGTGCCGTCAGCGTCGAAGACGGCGATGTTCAGGCGCGAGCACAGTTCGGTGATGTCTGTGGCGGCGCGGGTAGGCGTTGCGGCGGCGGAATCGTCGCTTGCACTGAATGCCTCCTGCTCGTACTGAGTGAAATGTAGGATTACGTTTGCCTCCTTTGTTGACGCGGCCTCATCGCTGTCGATGAAGGGCTTCTCGCACGCTACCATCAGCAGGGCGAGAGCGAATAACAAGCATTTCTTCATTATCGTTTTTCGTTTTTTGATACATGAATTCATCATGAGCACCTGTTTATGCGTCGCAAAGATACAGAATCTTTTTGGAAACTTAGCAATTTCTGCTTGCTTTTTTATAATAAAGGATAGAAAAAACATTCGACCAAGTATAGGACATACTTGGCCGAACGCTTATGTAAGAGGGTCAACAGTGATTACTTGTTGCCGCGGTGTACGAAGAAGTTGAAGAGAGGAGCTTTGGTGGGCTGGGCAGCACGTGTCTCGGAATCCACGAAGGGCTTAACCTCGTATTCGTCCTCATCGGTGGTATAGGTGTAGGTGATGCCGTCAGCAACGCGGATAGCACCGTAGCTGTTCTTGTCGTAGCTGCAGCGATAGCTATCGTTGTCGTTGTAGTCACCGTCGGAGGAGCTGGTGCCGCTAACCTCAACGATGATCTTTTCAGGCAGCTGGCTGGTGGCATGACCGAACACGCCGAGGTAAGCCAATGCACCAAAGATCTCCTGAGGATCGTTGAACATGGTGTACAGAATGAGGTTGGGCGTCCACTGTTCGTAGTGGTTCAGATAGTCCGTGTCGTCGTCGAAGTCGAAGCTGACATTCGTGGTGGCGCGGTCCGTTTCCTGCTCACCACCCCAAGAATCGTTGCTCTTGCGGGTTGCCTTGACGCGGCGCAGGTGTGTGGTGGTGTAGGTGTACTCTATTTCGCTTTCGCTGTTGAAGGAGAAGTTCTCGCCTTCGTCCTTGCCTTCAGCGGAGTAGCTTGATGTGACCTTCTCGAGCTGGTCGTCGAAGTTGTAGCTCAGCTTGATGGTGCCTTCGCCCTTCTCATTGAAGTCTTCAGCTGCGTCCGTTTCATTGTACGTGTACTGGATCTTGGTGATGTAGTTGCTGGCGTTGAAGGTCAGCTTGTACTCAGACTTCGAGGTGGCGTTTTCGACGGTGATGGTCTTGCCGCTCAGGTCGTATTCTTTACCATTGATGCGGATTACGTCAAGCTTGCCGTTGCTCTTGTAGACGAAACGGATATTACCGACGGTCTTGGGACGATAGCCGCTGGGGAGGTCGCTATTCCACTCTCTGTCGAGTTCGCCGATGGACTTCTCTTCGAGACCGTCCGTCTTACATGAAGTAGTGATCAGGCCAAGACTCATGGTCGCGAGGCTGATAGCTGTAATGAATAAAGACTTTTTCATAATGTTTTGTTTTAAAAATGGTTGATAAAAATGGTTTGAGTAGTTGTTTACTTCATTTCGTCCTCGTCCTTCATGTCTATTTCTTCGCCCTTGGGCGTGTAGAACTCATATTGCAGGAAGGCGAGGCGTTGGTTGGGCATAATGCGGACGCCGAGGCCGTACTTCATCTGCCAGCGGCGCTTCAAGGAGATGAGGCCCTGGTTGATGTATGCGGCGACGTAAGGGTGTACGTGCAGAACAAAGGAACGTATGCCAAGTGTGGTTACGAGCTTGTCGATCTTCTCTTCAAGTACGTCGGTGAAGAGGAAGCTGGACTTGATGGTGCCCTTGCCGAGACATGTGGGGCAAACCTCGTCTACGCTGACCTCCATGACGGGGCGAACGCGCTGGCGCGTAATCTGCATCAGTCCGAACTTGCTCAGCGGCAGAATATTGTGGCGGGCTCGGTCGCGCTTCATGTTCTCTACCATGCGTTCGTAGAGCTTCTGGCGGTCTTCGGCGACAGCCATGTCGATGAAGTCTACGACGATGATGCCACCCATGTCGCGGAGTCGCAGCTGTCGTGCGAGCTCGTCGGCGGCTCCGAGGTTCACTTCAAGTGCGTTGGCCTCTTGCCCATCAGGATTTTTCATGCGATTGCCGCTGTTGACGTCGACAACGTGCAGAGCCTCGGTGTGTTCGATGATGAGGTAAGCGCCGTGCTTGTAGCTGACGGTCTTACCAAATGAGGTCTTGATTTGTCGCGTCACGTCGAAATTGTCGAAGATGGGCAGCTTGCCCTTGTACAATTTGACAATCTCGATCATCTCGGGTGCAATCATCTGTACGTAGTCACGGACTTCGTCGTAGATGCGTGCATCGTTGATGTAGATGTTCTCGTAAGTAGGGTTGAAGAGGTCGCGGAGGAGTGCCACGGTGCGGCTTGTCTCCTCGTAGCAGAGGCATGGCAGCTCTTTGGCTTGCTGTACTCGGGCGATGGCTTCTTCCCATCGCTTGAGTAGGATCATGAGCTCCTGGTCGAGTTCTGCCACGCGCTTGCCTTCAGCCACGGTGCGTACGATGACGCCGAAATTCTTGGGTTTGATGCTCTGTATGAGCTGCTTGAGGCGTGCGCGCTCGGCGCTTGACTTGATCTTGGAGCTGACGTTGACTTTGTCTGTAAATGGCACGAGGACGAGGAATCGTCCAGGGAAGGTGATCTCGCACGTCAGCCTGGGTCCCTTGGTGGAGATGGGCTCTTTGACGATCTGCACGAGCAGTTCCTGTCCCACCTGCAGGTTGTTCTGCACGCTGCCGTCCTTGGGCAGCTCGGGCTGGATGGATGCGCGTGAGATGGGGAACAGGTTCTTCTTGTCGCTTAACACCTGCTTGAGGTATTTCGTATAGGAGTGGAACTGTGGCCCCAGGTCGAGGTAGTGGAGAAAGGCGTCGCGCTCATGGCCCACGTTGACGAAGCACGCATTCAAGCCCGGCATGAGCTTTCTTACGCGTGCGAGATAGATGTTTCCGACGTTGAAGCTGGCCTGCTGCTCTTCCTCCTGATACTCGACAAGTCGCTTATCCTCGGTCAGAGCGATGGCAATCTTCTTCGGCTGAACATCTACAATAACTTCACAGGTCATGAGATTTTCTCAAAAATGTTTTCCGAAATGTCTCGAAAAAATAAAAAACTGAACTTTTTTAAAAACAAGGAACAAACCGACCCCAGAGCGGGAGTGTGATTTGTTCCTCGTTTGTGACTCACTAAGCCCGAAGACTGACGAGTCAAAAACAGAGCATCCTTATTTGCTCTTATGTCTGTTCTTTCTCAGTCTCTTCTTACGCTTGTGAGTAGACATCTTATGTCTCTTTTTCTTTTTTCCGCTCGGCATAGCTGATAGGTTTTAATAAATGAATGAATAATATTGTCGCTTACTTCTTGACGACGTCGAAGAAGACCTTAGCGGGCTTGAAGTGAGGAATGTTGTGCTCGGGGATGATCATCGTGGTGTTCTGCGTGATATTGCGAGCTGTCTTCTGAGCGCGCTTCTTCAGGATGAAGCTGCCGAAGCCACGGAGATAAACGTTCTCCTCGTTGGCGAGAGCGCCCTTAACTTGTTCCATGAAGGATTCAACTACTGTGAGAGCTGTGGTCTTGTCGACACCGGTCTCCTTGGAGATGAAAGTAACGATTTCTGCTTTAGTCATTTTTTAAATGATTTTAGGGTTAATTATAACTAATGTGTTGTTAGATTTCAATTTCGGGTTGCAAAGATAAGTACTTTCAAGCAGTTACGAAAATCTTTCGCTATTTTTTTTACGAAAAACGTACATTATCTATTCTTTTTTATCCAAATAGGGCATTTTTTAACTATCTTTGCGGCATGAATGACACTTTTTCGAGCATTTTGTTGCGCTGGTTTGCGACGAACGGCCGTCAGCTTCCTTGGCGCGAGACCTCCGACGCGTATGCTATTTGGTTAAGTGAGATAATCTTGCAGCAGACACGCGTGGAACAGGGGCGCGACTACTGGATGCGATTCATGCAGCGCTTCCCTAATGTGGCGACGTTGGCGGAGGCATCCGAGGACGAGGTGCTGCGCCTTTGGCAAGGACTCGGATATTACAGCCGCGCCCGCAACCTGCACACGGCCGCCCGCCAGATTGTCGCTCTCGGTGCTTTCCCGCAGTCGTTGGACGGCATACGCGCGCTCAAGGGTGTCGGCGACTACACCGCTGCCGCCATCGCCTCTTTTGCCTTCAATATTCCTGCTGCCGCCGTCGACGGCAATGTTTATCGCGTGCTGGCGCGCCACTTCGGCATCGAAACGCCCATCAACACGGCTGAGGGCAAGCATCTCTTCACAGCGCTCGCCAACGAACTGCTGCCGCCGCACGAGGCAGGAACCTTCAACCAGGCCATGATGGACTTCGGCGCCACGCTCTGCACGCCCAAGCGTCCGCACTGCGATGCCTGTCCTTTCATGGAGACTTGTGTGGCCCGTCGCCAGAACTGCGTAGACAGCCTGCCCGTGAAGCTGAAAACCACCAAGGTGCAGGAGCGCCGTCTCGCGTATATATATATAAGGTATAGGGGCGAGACCGCCATTCGCCGTCGCGGAGCCGGAGATATTTGGCAGGGGTTGTGGGAACCGGTGGTGGTGATGGACAATGGGCAATGGATGATGGAAAATGGAGAATGGACCGTTCGGCCCGAAGGGACGCTTGACCCTTCAAGAATGGAAAATGGGCAATCTATGATGAATGAGGCTGTGCTGCTGGCCAAGGACGTGAAGCACGTCCTCACGCACCGCATCATTCTCGCAGACTTCTACTTGTTGGAGACCTCCGCAAAGCCTTCATTGCCTGCGGAATACATTTGGATTCCCGAATCGTCCCTCGCCGACTATGCCCAATCTCGTCTCATCCAGCGTCTCCTCTCGTTCCTGCCTGCGATGTCAATATAATTATCGCGTACCTAATGGTACGCAACCATTTATCTACAAACAAAATACCAGCCATTGAAATGGCTGGCTACCTCAATCTGATGCCTTTGGCATCACTTGCGAAAGCTTTGCTTTGTGGAGCTGGAGGGAATTTACAAATGAGAGCCTATGATATTACGTGATTTTTATAGTGCTGTTTTTCAAATAATTAAAATCAAGTAGGCTCTCATTTATTATCATTCCATGTCTTCCTAACTCAGTTTGGCGGAACCTCTTGTTTGTTCCATTTTTTTGATTTAACTTTGCATCCGAATTAAATTGGAACCTCAACGGAACCTACTACTTTCAGTTTTCGGGGGGCGAAGTTAAACCGATTATTTTTAATACGCAAATGATTCAGATTAAATTTTCTTTAAGACCTTACATTAAGGGCAGTACTAGTCAAGTTGGAATTAAAGTCAGATGGAACCAAAGTAAGTCTGAGGCATCGTTCTTCACCAACGTTTGGGCTGATCCTGAGAAATGGGACACAGACCTTTTGAGGGCGAAAAAAGGCACTACTCATTTTGTGCGTGGGAAAAAGTTTACCTACATTGAAATTAATGAAGCGATAGCAGAGTATCGTGAAGAAATAGAGAGTGTCTTTGATAAGTGCGCTCTAATGAACACCATTCCTTCTGTTGACGAACTTAAAACTATGGTAAACCAAGCACTTGGCCGGGTAGATGCTCAGTTCACCTTACCGACAGCCATACAGAAGAAAATGACCTTCAAAGAAATGATTGATAAGTTTCTGTCAGAATGTGGTAGAGAAAAAAACTGGGATTTCCAAACCAATGACAAATACAGCCAGGCTTTCCAACACATCACGAAAGCTAATCCACGCATAAGGCCTGACAAGATTACTATAGAGCACATGTACAGACTTAGAGAATGGTATATTGAGAACGGGTATCGCAACCGTACAATAAACAAACAAGTAACAATGCTCAAAATATTTCTTCGTTGGCTCTCCACTCAGGATGGCTATAATGTGCCTGATGCTGTACTCAATTTCGAGACGAATCTCAAAGTCCTTCCTAAGACCGTGACGTTTCTTCATTATGATGAACTCCAGCGTTTTGCACACTACACCTTTGAAAACGACGATAGCGATAGGTTGTCTCGTGCGCGTGACCTGTGGTGCTTCATGGCATTCACCTCTCTTAGAGTGTCTGACCTCAAACGTTTGAAGGTTGTACATATTCACGATGGGCGCATTGATATGTTCGCCAAGAAAACAGGAGAGCACCTAACCATTCCCCTTACAGAAGAGGCTCTTCGTATTCTTAAGAAATATATAGGTAATAAGAAAGACGATGAACTCGTATTTAACATGCAAAGTCCGCAGAAACTCAACGATGCTGTCAAGGATGCTGCCAAAGCAGCAGGTATTGACAGAACAATTACTGAGGTCTATTATATTGGGACAGAACGTAAAGAGGAATCCAACAAGTTCTGCGACATCATTAGTAACCACGATGCTCGAAGAACGTTTGTCTCATGTTCACTCAGTATGGGAATTCCTGCCGAAACGGTAATGAAGTGTACTGGCCACAAGTCCTACAACACGATGAAGCCATACATCGAGACTACAACAGAGACGGCAGCGCTCGAAATGGAGAAGTGGAATAAGAACCAATATCGTAGCAAAATCATCAACTTACTGGATGGCGTAGATGAAGAATTCATGAAGGATCTACTCTCAGACATACAAAAAAGGTTGTTAAAAGTCAATTAGTTTAGCAACACAACGTGATTTCTCATGAGAAAGTAACCACTTTTGCGTGATTTCACGTTATTTAATTCCTTTTATTTGGCCATAACAGCAAATATGCCTACCTTTGCAACTGATAATTATTTATCACTATCCTATACGATATGCAAGATACTAATAATATATTAGCACTTCTTGAAGACTATACACTTGACAATCCTGACGACATCGCCAAGAGTATGGCCGACGACCTCCGCAAGAGGCGCATCGAGAAGAACATCACACGCGATCAGTTGGCGGAGCAGTCAGGCGTGGCGCTCAGCAATATCACGCGCTTCGAGCAGAAGGGGCTTGTTTCGCTGAGGAACCTCATCAGTCTTGCTATGGCGCTGGGCTATACGTCGGAACTCAAAAACGTTTTCGCACAGCCCAAATACTCCACCATGGAGGAGCTCACGCAAATCCGCAAGAACAGCAACAAGAAAAAAGCGCACTCCATTCACAATGGATAATGGATAATGGACAATGGATAATGGACAATGGATAATGGACAATGGATAATGGA
>CAMZHV010000033.1 GCA_947307015.1 uncultured Prevotellaceae bacterium
TTCGAGTCTCTTCTATGAGACGAGTCTGAAGAACATCGCGCTTTGCGCTAAAAAACAGAGCTACCGGCAATAGGACAAGCCGCCTACCTCATCGATTCAGATGAAACCCTTCAGCGCGAGTTCGGACGTTTACAGGAAATATATAGACGAGCGACCAGGGCACCGCTGATGTTGTGCCATACGCTGAAAATGGCTCCGGGGATGGTGGCCATGGGATAAGCTGCGAAATGAAGGGTTGCCAATGACGAAGCGAGGCCGGAGTTCTGCATGCCCACTTCGATGGAGAGGGCTCGTACCTTGGGTTCGGAAAGCCGTAGCAGGCGGCCAATCAGATAGCCTAAGGCTAAGCCGCAGAGGTTGTGAAGCATCACCACCAGCACCACGAGCAAGCCTCCGACGAGCAGGCGATCAGCATTATGCGACACCACGATGCCCACCGTCAAGGCGATGGCTATCGATGAGAAGGCCGGCAGGTAGGGGACAACGCGCTGCGTGATCTTCGGCAGGAAATGCTGGCATAGCAGGCCGACGATGATGGGCGCGATGACCACGTAGACGATACTCAGCAGCATCCCGACGGTATCGACATCCACCTTCGTTCCCGCCATCATCCAGACGAGCAGCGGTGTGAGTATGGGGGCCAGCAGCGTAGAGGTCGCCGTCATGCCTACGGAGAGGGCCAGATCGCCTTTGGCCAGGTAGGTGATGACATTGGAGGCCGTACCGCCCGGGCAGCATCCCACGAGAATGACACCCAACGCCAGCTCCGGAGGCAAGGAGAATGACCACGTCAGTACCCATGCCAGCAGCGGCATCACCGTGAACTGTGCCATGCAGCCGATGAGGACATCCTTGGGGCGGCTGAATACGACCTTGAAATCCTGCGGGCTCAGCGTCAGACCCATACCGAACATGATGACGCCGAGCATGGGGTTGATGGCCCACGTGTCGATCCATAAAAAGGATGCAGGCCATAGCAGCGACACGGTGGCAACTGCTAATACCAGCACGCCCATATATTCCGAAATATAGTGACAGATTTTCTTCATGTTATTCATTCATTTTGGTTGTCAACAGGCATAAAAGAAATCTCTTTTCATAATCGTTCCGATCTTTCCAGCGGCGAAGGTCAGAAGTCGAATTGGAGGCAGAAGCGGACGCCGTGGCGCTTGACGCCGGGGAGGTGGTAGTTGATGCGATAGACATAGTCTATGCGTATGATCTTAAAGATGTTGTGGAGACCGATGTTAGCTTCCATATAGGGCACGGCGGACAGGGGATGCACGATACATTCGCCGTCGCGCACGGGGAAGGCGTAGAGCGCAGACGAGCCAGGGTGGAGGGCTGGGTTGTTCTTGTCCGTCAGGTGGCCCCAGTAGGCTTTGAAGCCGATGACTTCGCGCCATTTGAGGCGGTTGATGAGCGGTATGCGGTTGAGTAGCTTACCATTGAGGTTCCATTCGGCCATGAGGGAGAGGTGGCGGTCGGTGATGAACTCCATCTCGTTGATCATGCAGAACATATTGCGCGTGATGATGTAGGAGTCGTTACTCGTCGGCATGAGGAGGAGCGGGAAGGGAACCTGATTCCACTGTATGGCGGCATTGAGGTTGAAATCGATGCGGCCGTAGGAGTTAAGCCAGAGACGGTAGAAGGTGCTCAATTCAGTGACGTTGTAGTTATAGTCGCTGCCGAGGACATTCTTGAGGCCCGTAGAGTGGGAAAGGCTGAAGATGGGGTGGTTGTGGTCGACGACGCGCCGTCCGGCCTTCGAGGCCAGGACGTTTTCGCCGGGTGCCCAGCGCACTCCGAGGTGGATTTCGGAGGTGTTGAGATGGTTGGCGTTGGTACCGTCCATCTTGTTGAAGACGAGTGTGCCGGCAGGCGTGGTGTGCGCTGCCGTCAGCTCTAACTTGAAGCCTAAGTGTTGGTTGGTCTCCACTTCATAACGCATGAGGGCGTGGGTTCTGAACATCATGTCGGAGACTGTCGTGACCTTAAACGACGTGAAGAAGTTGTCCTTGTCGCGCCCCCCCTGCCACATCATGTCCGAAGAGCTGAAGATGTCCTTCTGGAACTGCACGAGGATGCTGTGGCGCGGGAACTCGTAGGGCGTTATCTCTTTGCGGAGGAAGGAGTATTCGAGCTGTCCCATGCCATACCAGTTGTGGCTGCGCGTGCCGTAGGCAACGTAACCCTTGGCAAAGAGTTTCGGGTGGAGCTTGGCTGTCGTCTGGAATCCTAAACGCAGGCGTACGCCGTCGACGTAGTTCTTGGAAATGAGCGACATGATAGGGCCGAGGTCTACACGGCTCTCGTTCTGCTTCCATGACGTTTCGAACATATTGCAGATGATGGAACGCATGACATAGAGCAACGCTCCGCTGCCCTTGAGGCCGTGGAAGGCGTCGACCATATTGCCAAGATTCTGCTCGGCCCGGGAGAGCGTGTCCACACGGTGCTGCGCCCAGAAGTCGGAGTCGGTGATGATGGTGTTGCCCTCGCGCAGCTTGTCGCTCTGCTGGAATTGCGCGTCGGCGATGGAGTCGGTGGAGATGGCGGTGTAGTTGGTGGCACGGTGTACGAAGCCCATGCGTTGCCCCTTCAGGATGCCGACCTCAGCAAAGAGGTCGTCGGTGAGCAAGACGCGCTGTCCGTTGGGCAAATCGGTGAAGCGCTGTTCGACGACGAGGTTGGTGATATAGTTGACCGCCGACTTCAAAGGGAAATAGACGGAACTTTTGTGGACGCGATAGGTGCTGTCGTTGAGCACCCAGATGCGCCCGCTAAAGCCGAAGTCCTGCGCGTTCTGCGGCACGAAGCTGACCTGTATGCAGGAGCGGTTGTCGACCATCACGGTGTCGTCGATGAAGTAATGATAGAAGCGCAATGCCGACGTGCGCGACAGGGGACTGGTAAAACGGCGTTCGAGGAGTTCGATGACATCATCGTAGATGTTGATGTCGGTGAACATCGTGCCGATGACGATGTTGATGTTCTCGCCGATAGGGAAGAGGTCCGTGATGCCCTGGCTGTTGGTGCCGAGCACGAAGTTGCGCTCAGCCTTGGGGCTGCGGCGGTAGATGTGGTGCGACACCTCTTCCATATAGTGCATAGGAAGGATGTATTTGCCTGTCTGTGGGCAGAATTCGACCTGATTCTTGAGCGTGGTCTTGGTGAGAATCTTCATGGAGTCTGCCATCTCCTGTGTAATGTTGTTCAGGCCCGTGGTGATGCGCTGGTAGCGGTAGAAGCTGTAGAAGTCGTTCTGCTCGAGGTTGTGGTCCCTCTTCGCGTCGATGACTTTCTGCATGAGTTCCACGGCGGGATTTCCCTTACGCTTATAATGTTGGCGCTTGGGTCGCACGGTCACCTCTTTGAGGTCTCTTTCTACATAAATCGTTTTCTGGCTCCATGTCAGACATGGAACCAGAAACAATATCATGCAGAAAAGAAACTTACGCATCAGCAAGCCTTGAAGCTCATGTCAAGACCCTTGACGCTGTGCGTGAGGGCACCCACGGAGATGAAATCGACGCCACATTCAGCATAGTCGCGCAGGGTGTCGAAAGTGATGCCGCCGCTGGACTCAGTCTCGTAGCGGTGATTGATGATTTCCACGGCTTTGCGCGTGTCGGCGGGCGTGAAGTTGTCGAGCATGATGCGGTCTACGCCTCCGATGGCGAGCACCTGATTGAGCTCGTCGAAGTTGCGCACCTCAATCTCGATCTTGAGGTCTTTGCCCTTGGCTTTGAGGTACTCGTGGCAGCGCGTGATGGCGTTGGCGATGCCTCCGGCGAAGTCTACGTGGTTGTCCTTCAGGAGAATCATGTCGAAGAGGCCGATGCGGTGGTTGACTCCGCCGCCGATCTTCACGGCTTGTTTCTCAAGGATACGCATTCCAGGCGTCGTCTTGCGGGTGTCGAGGACGCGCGTGCCAGTGCCTTCGAGGCGTTTGACATAGCGGTTGGTCATCGTGGCGATGCCCGACATTCGCTGCATGATGTTGAGCATCAGGCGCTCAGTCTGAAGGAGGCTCTGCACGCGGCCTGTGACAATCATGGCGACATCACCGGGCTTGACATGAGAGCCGTCGCCCATGAATACCTCGACCTGCATCTCCGGGTCGAAGCGATGGAAAACTTCCTTGGCAATCTCGACGCCTGCGAGGATGCCCTCTTCCTTGATGAGCAGCTTGCTCTTGCCCATGGCGTCAGCTGGGATGCAGCACAGTGTGGTGTGGTCGCCATCACCGATATCTTCGGCAAAAGCGAGGTCAATCAACCTATCATTCAATTCTTCTACGGTAAGCATATCATTATTAATTAAAATTGTTATTTATGAATTATGAATTTACTCAAACCTCATCACCCTCGCTGGTTCAATCCTCGAGACGAGGTAGGAGGGGAGGACGAGGATAAGGACGGTGATGAGGAGCGTGGCGACGTCCAGCGCTATGATGATGGGCCATGAGAACTGGATGGGGACTGCGTCGACGTAGTAGGTGGCGGGGTCGAGATGAACGAAGCCCAACTGCTGCTGCGCTATGGCGAGACCGATGCCGAGGATGTCCCCAAGTAATATGCCGCGTCCCACGAGCAGGGCGGCAAAATAGAGGAAGATGCGTCGCACCTGTCCGTTAGACGCGCCCATGGATTTCATCACGGCAATGAAATTGGTACGTTCGAGGATGATGATGAGCAGGCCTGCCGTCATCGTGAACAGGCTGAGGAGGAGCATCAGGGTGAGGATGACGTAGACGTTGGTGTCGAGCAGCGAAAGCCACGAGAAGATACCCGGATAGAGTTCTCTGATGCTATGCGTCGTGTATGTAGCACCATAGTCGTCCTGCGTGCGGTTCATGAGCTGTGCGACGCGCAATGTGGTCGAGTCGAGTGCATTGAAGTCGTCGATGAGCAATTCCAGACCCGCATACTGATCGTTCTCCCAACTGTTCAAACGCTGTGTCGTCGCCAAGTCGGTGAATACGAGGCTGTTGTCGAACTCGCGCAGGTGTGTCTCATAGATACCTACGATGTGGAAACGGCGCGCCTTGACTTGCTCTGAGAAGAAATAGGTGTAGACGCGGTCGCCTACGTGGAGGCCTAACATCTTGGCTTGCAACGCAGAGACGGCGATCTCGTTGGTGCTCTTCGCAGCCGTGAAACGGGGCAGGCGTCCAGCTTTGAGGTGTGTGGCGAGGAATGTCGTGTCGTAGTCCTCAGCGACGCCGCGCAGGAGGATGCCTTTGAAAGCCTCGTCGGTCTTGATCATTCCCGTCTTGGTGCAGAAGCGCTGCACGTGGGCTATGCCGGGTTCGCTCGTGAGGCGTCCGAGTTGTGCACTATCGAAGGCTATGGGCTGTGCCTCAGCGTTGTAGAGACTCTGCTCGTTGAGGATTTCGATATGGCCACCGAAGCCGATGACCTTCTGGCGTATCTCATTCTTGAAGCCGATGATGATGCACACGGACAGGATCATCACTGCCAGTCCCACCGCAACACCCCACATGGCAATGCGTACGACGGGACGTGAGAGACGGTGACCTTCGTCGCGATGGCCAAACAGACGGCGTGCTATGGAGAACTCGAAGGACAAGGTCTTTGGAATGATGGTTGAAGATTGTAAGGACTCTTTTTATGATGTCCGCCAAGCAATCAGCTCTCTTTCGTGCCAGGGTAGGCTTCGAGGGCTTTGCGAAGGACGTAAAGGGCGCGCGTGAGGTCTTTCTTATTGAGGACGTATGCAAGGCGCACCTCGTTGCGTCCCAGTCCGGGCGTCGTGTAGAAACCTGCTGCTGGTGCCATCATGACCGTTTCGCCCTCGTAGTTGAAATCGCGCAGGCACCAAGCGCAGAAGTCCTCGGCATCGTCGACGGGCAGCTTGGCGACCGTGTAGAAGGCACCCATGGGGATGGGCGTGTAGACGCCAGGGATGCGGTTGAGGCCGTCGATGAGGCACTTACGCCGCTCGACATATTCGTCGTAAACCTCGCGTCCGTACTCTTCGGGTTCGTTGAGCGAAGCCTCTGCTGCAATCTGTCCGATGAGGGGAGGGGAGAGGCGTGCCTGGCAGAACTTCATCACCGCTTTGCGCACTTCCACGTTCTTCGTGATCAGCGCACCGATGCGGATGCCACATTCCGAGTAGCGCTTAGACACGGAGTCGATGAGCACCACATTGTCCTCAATGCCCTCGAGGTGGCAGGCTGAGATGTAGGGCGAACCCGTGTAGATGAATTCGCGGTAGACCTCATCCGAGAAGAGATAGAGGTCGTACTTCTTCACCAGGTCGCGGATCTGGTTCATCTCACGACGCGTGTAGAGGTAGCCCGTCGGGTTGTTTGGATTACAAATAAGTATCGCGCGCGTACGTTCATTAATTAGTTCTTCGAACTTCTCCACCTTTGGCAAAGAGAAACCTTCGTCGATGGTCGTCGTGACGGTGCGGATGACGGCACCTGCGGAGATGGCAAAGGCCATATAGTTGGCGTATGCTGGTTCGGGCACGATGATTTCGTCGCCGGGGTTGAGGCAGGAGAGGAAGGCGAAGAGCACAGCCTCCGATCCGCCGCTGGTGATGATGATGTCATCGGGCGTCACATCGATGTTGTATTTCGCATAGTAGTCCACGAGTTTCTTGCGATAGCTGAGATAGCCTTGCGAGGGTGAGTATTCGAGGATGGTGCGATCAATGTTGCGGATAGCATCGATGGCGGCTCGGGGCGTGGGCAGGTCGGGCTGACCGATGTTGAGATGGTAGACACGTATGCCGCGTTGCTTGGCTGCATTGGCCAGCGGTGCGAGCTTGCGAATCGGTGATGCCGGCATCTCAAAACCACGTACGGATATTTTCGGCATGGGCAAAATATATTATCACGTTGAAAAAACTTTGCAAAGTTACATCTTCTCGGCCAATAGAGCAAAATTAGAGGCGAATAAATTGACTTTCTTACACGTTTTAAGCAATTTTCACTTTTCTTTTTGCAAAAAGGTTTGCTAACATCAGACTTTTTGACTTAATTTGCGCTATGAATGTTTAATTCAAAATCATTTATCCATGAAACTGAGCCAGCTTTCTGGACTGAAACGTGAAGATTTTCAGTCTACTATCCAAGGAAAGCAGACGGATTTGTTCACACTCGTAAATAAGTGTGGAAATGAGGTCTGTGTGACAAATTACGGTGGTGCACTTGTCGCCATCATGGTCCCCGACAAAAATGGCAAGATTGCCAATGTTATCCAAGGGCATGACACCATTCAGGGCGTCGTTGACAGCCCTGAACCCTTCCTCTCGACCCTCATCGGGCGTTACGGCAACCGCATCTGCAAGGGCAAGTTCACGTTGGACGGCAAGGAGTATTCCCTCGCCATCAACAATGGCCCCAACCACCTGCATGGTGGTCCCACCGGCTATCATGCCCGTGTCTGGGATGCCGAGCAGACCGACGATCAGACCCTGGTGCTGCGTTATGTCTCTCCAGACGGTGAGGAAGGCTTCCCCGGTACACTCGACATCACCGTCATCTATCGCTGGAGCGATGACAATGAATTGATCATCGACTACAAGGCCACCACGGATAAGAAGACCATCGTGAACCTCACCAACCATGGCTTCTTCGCCATCGCCGGTATCGCCGATCCCACGCCTGATATCATGGATCTGCAATGCCAAATCAACGCCGACTTCTTCGTACCCATCGACGACACCAGCATCCCCACAGGCGAGATCCGCAGCGTGAAGGGCACACCCTTCGACTTTACTACGATGCACGCCGTGGGCGACGAGATTGACGCCGATGACGAGCAGACGCGCAACGGAGCCGGCTATGACCACTGCTTCGTGCTGAATAAGAAGGAAGTGGGCGAACTCAGCTATGCTGCCAAGATTTTCGATCCCAACACCGGACGCACCATGGAAGTTTACACCACGGAACCCGGTGTCCAGGTTTACACCGACAACTGGGCTACGGGCTATCCTGGCCAGCACGGAGCCACTTTCCCGCGCCGCTCAGCCATCTGCTTCGAGGCACAGCACTTCCCCGACAGCCCCAACCGCGCCTTCTTCCCCGGCGTCGTGCTGGCTCCAGGCGAGGAGTATACGCAGACCACTATCTACAAGTTCGGTGTGGAAGCATAATGAATAAAAACTTTAACCAAATAAACCTAACTTAAACATTATGAGTCAATCAAAAGGTGGTAGCAATATAGTTGCTATTATTACGATGTGTTTCATCTTCGCGATGATCAGCTTCGTAACAAACATGGGTGCTCCCTTTGGAAACATTTGGGGCTTCAAGTATGATTTCGCCGCTTCATGGGGTAATCTTATGAACTTCACGGCCTATCTGTTCATGGGCATTCCTTCGGGTATGCTTCTTAAGAAGATTGGCTACAAGAAGACCGCCCTTTCAGCGCTGATCGTCGGTATCGTGGGTCTTGCCCTGCAGTATCTCTCAAGTATCTACGGCGACGATATCATGGTCAATGAGATGAATGGTCAGCCCATTGCGCTGAACCTCTACATCTACCTGCTCGGTGCGCTCGTTTGCGGTTTCTGTGTCTGTATGCTGAACACCGTTGTCAACCCGATGCTGAATATGCTTGGCGGTGGCGGAAATAAGGGTAACCAGTTGATTCAGATTGGTGGAACCCTGAACTCTTTGACCGCTACGCTGACTCCTATGCTTGCCGGTATCCTCGTCGGTACTGTCACGGCAAACACGAGCATGGGTGATGTGGCCCCGCTGCTGTTCATCGGCATGGCTGTCTTCGCTATTTCCTTCTGCATCATCTACTTTGTTGCTATTCCCGAACCCAACTTCGGCGACAGCGGCTCTCTGATGGATTCCATGAAAGGTGCGCTGCGCTTCCGTCACCTCATCTTCGGTGTCATCGCCATCTTCTTCTATGTCGGTGTAGAAATCGGCATCCCCATGCACCTGAACTTCTACGTCACCAATATGGGCTTTGAAGGCTCAGCAGCCATCGGTGGTACCCTCGCTGCCAGCTATTGGTTCATGATGCTCATTGGCCGTTTCAGCTCCACTTTCATCAGTGGTAAGGTTAGCACGAAGGCACAGATGACCGTGGTTTCCACTGTTGCCCTCTGCCTCTTGCTTGCTGCTATCTTCCTCCCCGAGAGTATGGCTACCGAATTCAAGGGACACGAGATTCCCATCAAGGTATTCTGCCTCGCCGCTTGCGGTCTGTGTACTTCTATCATGTGGGGCGGTATCTTCAACCTCTCTGTTGAAGGTCTTGGCAAATATACCGAGGCTGCTTCTGGTATCTTCATGATGATGGTTGTTGGTGGTGGTCTGATGCCCTGGCTTCAGGACGTTATTGCTAAGAGCACCGACTCTATCACCAGCTATTGGCTCCAGGTCGCAATGGTTGCCTACATTCTGTTCTTCGCTGCCATCGGTTGCAAGAACGTGAACAAGGATATCCCCGTTGATTAATCATTCATTTAATTAAATACTAATATCAGACCCATCGCCCCTGTTTGGTCTTCCCCCCTTGGGGGGATAAGAGGGGGGCTTCAACTTATGAAATTGACAATTGACGACGTTCGCAGCCGCTTCATCAAGCACTTCGATGGCAGCACAGGAAATGTTTATGCCGCTCCCGGCCGTATCAACCTTATCGGCGAACACACCGACTATAACAATGGCTTCGTGTTCCCCGGCGCCGTGGAGCAGGGCATGATTGCAGAAATCAAGCCCAATGGCACTCGTAATGTCGATGCATATTCTATCGATTTAAAGGATCGCGTGCAGTTCTCGCTCGATGATCCTGCCGGTCCTAAGGCTACTTGGGCTCGCTACATCTTCGGTGTCTGCCGTGAGATGATGGCTCTCGGCGTTCCCGTTGAAGGTTTTAACACCGCTTTCGCAGGTGATGTGCCCCTCGGTGCTGGCATGAGCTCTTCTGCAGCCCTTGAGAGTTGCTTTGCCTTCGGCCTCAACGACCTCTTCGGCGGCAATAAGATTGATCGTCTGGAGCTGGCAAAGGTGGGACAGCGCACGGAGCACAAGTATATCGGCGTGAACTGCGGTATTATGGATCAGGCTATCTCATGTCTCGGCAAGGCCGGCAACCTGATGCGTATGGACTGCCGCTCTGGTGAAGTTGCTTATTTCCCCTGGAACCCGAAGGGCTACAAGCTCGTCCTCGTCAATAGCAATGTGAAGCACGCCCTCGTAGGCTCGCCCTACAACGACCGTCGACTCAGCTGCGAGCGCGTAGCTGCTGCTATCCACGAGCTCCATCCCGAGGTGGAGAGCCTCCGCGATGCTTCCTACGAGCAGCTTGACGAAGTCAAGGCCAAGGTCAGCGAAGAGGACTACAAGCGTGCACACTATGTCATCGGTGAACGCGAGCGCGTTCTCACCGTCTGCGACGCTCTTGAGAAGGGTGACTACGAACTCGTCGGCAAGATGATGTACGAGACCCACGAAGGACTCTCCAAGGAGTACGAGGTCAGCTGCGAAGAGCTTGACTTCCTCAACAATGTGGCTAAGGAACAAGGTGTCACGGGCAGCCGCATCATGGGCGGTGGCTTTGGCGGATGCACCATCAACCTCGTCGACGAGCACTACTACGATAGCTTCGTCAAGGCCGCTAAGGAGCAGTTCAAGGCCAAGTACGGCAAGGAGCCTGTCATCATTGACGTGGTTATCGGCGACGGCGCCCGCAAGCTCTGCTAAGCACGACCGATCACAAACATCTCATTTTGGAGTCCTGAATATCATTCAGGGCTCCTTTTTATTGGCAAAAAAGGTGTTGAAGGGCTCTTTTTAGGGAAAAATGAGGCAGAAAGTGAAAAAAAAGTGTTCAAGTGACACTACTTATTTAAAAAAACACTATCTTTGAAGCGTTTTAGGGCTATTATGGCCCTCTTTGACCTGCCCAAAAGGAAATTATTCATCATTTATCAACTAACAATACACTCGTTTCAACACATGAAAACTTTCGTTAAAGGTTTAGTTTCAGCTGCTGCTGCACTCGTGCTCGTGGCAGCCTGCGAAGAACAGAAGCCCGCAGCAGAGATCACACTCAGCGGCCTCAATCCCCAAGAGTTCGTGGACACCATCGATGGCAAGGCTACAGCCCTCTACACGCTGAAGAATGCCAATGGCATGGAAGTCTGCATCACCAATCTCGGCGCCCGCATCGTCAGCATTATGGTGCCCGACAAGGATGGCAACTTCCAAGATGTCGTCCTCGGCTTTGACAATGTCAAGCAATATGCCGACCGCCAGGGCTCGCCCAGCGACTACGGAGCCAGCATCGGCCGCTATGCCAACCGCATCGCCAACCACTCCATTACCATTGGCGAAGAGACCTATGACCTTGTACCCAACGACGGCACCAACACGCTGCACGGCGGCCCCACGGGATGGCAGTACGCCGTCTACGAGGCCAATCAGATTGACGACAAGACCATTAAGCTGACCATCGTCAGCCCGGACGGTGACAATGGTTTCCCCGGTGAGGTCACAGCCACCACAACCTACACGCTGACCGATGATAACGCCCTCGATATCCAGTGGGAAGCCACGACGACGAAAGAGACCGTCATCAATCAGACCAATCACGCCTACTTCAACCTCAACGGCGATTTCTCCCGTGTCGGCACAAATATGGTGCTGTATGTCAATGCCGACAACTTCACGCCCGCTGACTCCATTTTCATCCCCACGGGAAAGATTGTGCCCGTCGAAGGAACTCCCTTTGACTTCCGCCAGCCCCGTGCCTTGGATGAAATTATTAACGACACCACTTTCGATCAGCTCGTGATGGCTGGTGGCGTAGACCACAACTTCTGTCTCAACACCTACGATATGGACACCTTCCGTGGCGATGACTCGCAGGTCGCAGCCAGCCTCTATAGCCCTGAGACCGGCATTATGCTCGAAGTCTTCACCGACGAGCCCGGCATACAGGTCTACAGCGGTAACTTCCAGGGTGTAGGTCGCGATGCCAACATCATCCGCAAGCACGGCCTCAAATACCCGAAGCAGGTCAGCGTATGTCTCGAGAGCCAGAAGTTCCCCGACACGCCCCACCATCCCGAATGGCCGACAGCCAATGTCAAGCCCGACGAGACCTATCACAGCCATTGCATCTATAAGTTCTCTGTGAAATAATCTTTAAATATTAAACTATAAACATCAAACTACTTATGAATTGGAGTTCACATGAATTTATCTGGCTGGATTGGACGATTCTCGTCATCGGCCTCTTAGGTGTCGTAGCCGCTGTGTGGTACGCTATCTGGAAAGACAAGAAAGCCCAGCAGGGCGAAGACTCGTCAGCTTACCTCTTTGGTAAGGGTGAACCCTGGTATGTCATTGGTATGGCTATCTTTGCTGCCAACATCGGTTCCGAGCACCTCGTAGGTCTGGCCGGTACGGGTGCCAAGGACGGCGTTGGTATGGCACACTGGGAGATGCAGGGCTGGATGATCCTCATCCTCGGCTGGCTCTTTGTTCCTTTCTATCAGCTGTTGATCAACAAAATGGGTAAGATCATTACGATGCCCGACTTCCTCAAGTTCCGCTACACGCAGCGCACAGGCTCGTGGCTGAGCATCATCACCCTCGTGGCTTACGTGCTGACCAAGGTGAGCGTGACAGCCTTCACGGGTGGTATTTTCTTCGAATACCTGCTTGGCCTGAACTTCTGGGTAGGCGCTATCGGCCTGATTGCCGTCACCGCTGTCTTCACCGTCTTCGGCGGCATGAAGGGTGTGATGACGCTCTCCTCCATCCAGACCCCTATTCTTATCATCGGTTCCTTCCTCGTCCTGTTCCTTGGTCTGGCCACCCTCGGCGGTGGTAGCGTGGCTGAAGGTTGGACAACCATGATGGACACGGCACGTGCTATGCACGATGGCTACGGCATCAATCACATGTTCCACACCGATCCGGGCGATCCGATGTATGCAGAATATCCTGGATATGTTGTCTTCCTTGGTGCATGTATCATTGGTTTCTGGTATTGGTGTACTGACCAGCATATCGTTCAGCGTGTACTCGGTCAGGTGCCTGGCGAGGACAACAAGGTTGTGATGGCTCGCGCTCGTCGTGGTACTATCGCCGCCGGTTTCTTCAAGATTCTCCCCTGCTTCATGTTCCTCATTCCCGGTATGATTGCAGCCGCTCTGGCTCAACGTGGTATTGGCGGATTCGTGATGGACGACACTGATGCAGCCTTTGCGCTCATGGTCAAGAATATTCTGCCCGCAGGTATCAAGGGTATTGTCACCATCGGTTTCGTCTGCGCTCTCGTTGCTTCCCTCGCAGCTTTCTTCAACAGCTGTGCAACCCTCTTCACCGAGGACTTCTACAAGCCCATGAAGAAAGGTAAGAGTGAAGCTCACTACGTCCTCGTCGGTCGTATCGCTACCGTCGTTGTCGTGCTCCTCGGCCTCATTTGGATGCCCGTGATGATGAGTCTCGGTTCGCTCTACAGCTATCTCCAGGGTATTCAGTCCTTGCTGGCTCCTGCTATGGTTGCCGTCTTCACGCTCGGTATCTTCTCCAAGAAGATTACCCCGAAGGCTGGTGAATGGGGTCTTATCGGCGGCTTCGTGGTCGGTATGCTCCGTCTGATTACCAATGTCATCACCGATACGGGCAAGGCCACTATGGACGGCGCTTTCTGGGATGCCACCTCATGGTTCTGGCAGACCAACTGGCTCGTCTTCGAGTGCTGGCTGCTGGTGTTCATCGTCGTTCTGATGGTCGTCGTCAGCTTCTTCACACCTGCACCTTCCAAGGCACAGGTGGACGCCATCACTTTCACCGCAGACTTCAAAAAGAGTATCCGAGAGAGCTGGGGCATTTGGGATATTGTCGGCACACTGGTAGTCGTCGGTCTCTGCTCCTGCTTCTATGCTTACTTCTGGTAATCAATGTCACCGTCTTACTATAGTCAATTTCCTAAGTTCCACGTTGCCGTAGACTGCATCATCTTCGGCTTCGAACAGGGACATCTCAAAGTACTTCTACAGAAGCGGCCATTCGAACCCCATCGGGGCGAATGGTCGCTCATGGGAGGCTTTGTCAAGGCCGACGAGGACATTGACGATGCGGCACAGCGCGTGCTTAACCAGCTCACCGGACTGCATGACATCTACATGAAGCAGGTAGGAGCTTTCGGTAATGTTTCGCGCGACACAGGTAATCGCGTCATCTCTGTCGCCTACTTCGCCTTGGTGAACATTGAACGCGTCAACGCGGAACTCAACCATGGGAACTCGGCCTACTGGGAGGACATGGAGAAACTGCCGCCGCTGCTCTTCGACCACAAGGAGATGATCCAGAGCGCCTTGAAAAAGCTGCGCGCCATGATAGGGCACATGCCCATCAGCTTCCAGCTCCTGCCCAAGCTCTTCACGCTCACGCAGCTTCAGATGCTCTACGAAGCCATCCTCGGACAGAAAATTGACAAGCGCAATTTCCGCAAGCGTGTTAGTGAGATGACTTTCATTGAAAAGACCAACCAAGTCGACAAACTCACCTCCAAGCGCGGAGCGGCACTCTATCGCTTTAATGTCGAAACCTTCAACCAGGAACCGATATTCAAACTCTGATGTGCCACACCTTATTATATATATAGGAGCGCGTAAACTTGTAAACTCGTTAACTAAACAACTCTCAACAAAGAAAATATGTTAGAAGAACTCAAACAGAAAGTATTCAAGGCCAACCTTGACCTCGTCAAGCAAGGGTTAGTCATCTTCACATGGGGTAACGTCTCTGGTATTGACCGCGAGAAGGGTCTTGTCGTCATCAAGCCTTCGGGCGTGAGCTACGATGAGATGAAAGCCTCAGATATGGTGGTTGTGGATCTCGAGAGTGGTAAGGTTGTTGAAGGCGACCTCAATCCCTCCAGCGACACGCCCACGCATCTCGTTCTCTACAAGGCTTTTCCCAATATTCAGGGTGTCGTACACACTCACAGCACTTATGCCACCGCCTTTGCACAGGCCGGCCGCGATATCCCCAACATCGGCACCACGCACGCTGACTACTTCTACAAGGATATCCCCTGCACGCGTGATATGACTGAGGCTGAGGTTAAAGGACAATATGAACTGGAGACGGGTAACGTTATTGTGGATGAGATTCTTAATATCCGCAAGATCAATCCCGATCACACCCCTGCCGTACTCGTCAAGAACCATGGTCCCTTCTCGTGGGGAACTTCTCCCGACAATGCTGTCTACAACGCCAAAGTCATGGAGCAGTGCGCCAAGATGGCCTTCATCGCCTTCAGCGTGAATCCCGCCCTGACCATGAATCCCCTTCTCATCGAGAAGCACTATATGCGCAAGCATGGGCCTAACGCCTATTATGGACAGAAAGGTCAGAAACACTGACCGTAAATGGACAATGGAAAATGGACAATTGACAATGTAATGTATGCAGAATAATGTCATATTAGATAAAAGCTTCGAGTTTTCAGTTAGGATCGTTAATCTGAAGAAGTATCTCAATAAGGAAAAACAAGAACGTATAATGGCCAATCAATTATTACGTTCGGGTACTAGTATTGGAGCTAATGTCACAGAAGCTGATCAAGCACAGAGTAAAGCCGACTTCATTTCCAAAATGGGTATCGCAAATAAAGAAGCTCATGAGACGAGATATTGGCTAAGACTACTTCATAGAACAGATTACCTAAATGACGAAGAATTCTCAAGCATCGTTGCAGATTGTCAAGAACTCATAAAAATCCTGCAGTCCATTATAAAATCAGCAAAAGACAATAACCAATAATTTATTTATTAACTTCGGCAATAGACTTTGAATCAATTGGAACAAAGCAAACGCTGAATTGTCCATTGTCCATTGTCCATTGTCCATTAAAATTTAAATCTATGTTTGAAAATTATGAAATTTGGTGGGTGACTGGTGCACAGTTGCTCTATGGAGGTGACGCAGTCGTAGCTGTTGACGCTCACTCCAAGGAAATGGTTGCTGGCTTGAACGATGGCGGCAATATCCCTGTGAAGGTCGTGTACAAGGGCACAGCCAACAGCTCCAAGGAAGTGGAGCAGGTGATGCTGGCTGCCAACAACGACGAGAAATGTATCGGTATCATCACATGGATGCACACCTTCTCGCCTGCCAAGATGTGGATCAAGGGTCTGCAGCAGCTGCAGAAGCCCCTCCTGCACTTCCACACACAGTACAATGCCGAAATTCCTTGGGGTGAGATTGACATGGATTTCATGAACCTCAACCAGAGCGCCCACGGCGACATTGAGTTCGGACATATCTGCACCCGTATGCGCGTGGCTCGCAAGGTTGTTTGCGGCTACTGGAAGGAAGCTGACGTTCAGAAGAAGATTGCTGTCTGGGCTCGCGTTGCAGCTGGTGTTGCCGATGCTCACAACGTACGCTGCCTCATGTTCGGTATGAACATGAATAATGTTGCCGTTACCGATGGCGACCGTGTAGAGTTCGAGCAGCGCTTAGGATACCATGTTGACTACTATCCCGTCAGCAGCCTCATGGAGTACTTCAAGAAGGTCACTGACGCTGAGGCCGATGCCCTCGTCGAGGAGTATAAGAAGCTCTACACCATCAAGATTGATGAGAGCGGCGAGAAGGTTTATTGGGAGAAGGTCAAGAACGCAGCTAAGGCTGAGATCGCTCTGCGCCGCGTCCTGAAGGACGAAGGTGCCACCGCCTTCACCACCAACTTCGACGACCTCGGCGATGCCGACATCGATGCTCCCGACTTCTGTGGCTTCGACCAGATTCCCGGCCTCGCTTCACAGCGCCTGATGGAAGAAGGCTACGGCTTCGGCGCCGAGGGCGACTGGAAGACCGCCTGCCTCTATCGCACCCTTTGGGTTATCCAGCAGGGTATGCCCACCGGCTGCTCCTTCCTCGAGGACTACACCCTCAACTTCGCTGGCGACCGCAGCTCATGCCTGCAGAGCCACATGTTGGAGATCTGCCCGCTCATCGCTACCGACAAGCCCAAGCTCGAAGTTCATTTCCTCGGCATCGGTATCCGCAAGCAGCAGACCGCTCGCCTCGTGTTCACCTCCAAGACAGGTCCTGGCATCAAGGCTACCGTCGTTGACCTTGGCAACCGCTTCCGCCTCATCTCTCAGGAGGTCGAGTGCATCGAGCCCAAGCCCATGCCCAACCTGCCCGTGGCCAGCGCCCTTTGGATTCCACAGCCCACTTTCGAGATTGGTGCAGCTGCTTGGATTCTCGCCGGTGGTACCCATCACAGCGCCTTCTCCTATGACATCAACGAGGAGTACTGGGATGACTTCGCTGAGATGGTCGGCATCGAATATGTCAAGATCAACAAGCAGACCAACATCGCTGACTTCAAGCAGACTCTCCGCAACAACGAAGTGTACTACATGCTGAACAAGGCGCTGAAGTAATATTTTACAGACAACGAATTATACGAATTAAACGAATTAGCTGCGCTTGACAAGATAGAGAAAACAATTCGTCAAATCCGTGTAATTCGTTGTCTATTAAATGATGGAATATATGACAAGTAAACAAGTTATAGAATCAGGTAAAGCCATTCTCGGTATCGAGTTTGGCTCTACCCGTATCAAGGCCGTCCTCATTGACCCTGAGAACAAGCCCATCGCACAGGGAAGCCACACGTGGGAAAACCAGCTCGTGGACGGGCTGTGGACCTACAGCACCGAGGCTATCTGGTATGGCTTGCAGGATTGCTATGCCGATCTGCGCAAGAATGTGCTCAAGGAGTACGACTGCGAGATCGAGACGCTGGCAGGCATCGGTTTCTCCGCTATGATGCACGGCTATATGCCCTTCAACGAGAAGGGTGAGATCATGGTGCCCTTCCGCACGTGGCGCAACACCAACACAGGCAAGGCTGCTGCCGAGCTCTCAGAGCTCTTCAACTACAATATTCCCTTGCGCTGGAGTATCAGCCATATCTACGAGGCTATCCTCGACAATGAAGAGCACGTTAAGGACATCACCTTCCTCACCACCCTCGCTGGCTATGTGCATTGGCAGGTGACGGGTCAGAAGGTGCTCGGCGTGGGTGATGCTTCGGGCATGATTCCCGTCGACCCGTTCACGAAGACCTATGACGCCACAATGGTTGCTAAGTTCGATAAGCTGATCGAGCCACGCGGCTTCTCCTGGAAGCTGTTGGACATTCTGCCCAAGGTGCTCGTGGCTGGCGAGAACGCTGGCTTCCTCACCCCCGAGGGTGCTCTGAAACTCGATGTCAGCGGTCACCTTAAGCCCGGCATTCCCGTCTGTCCTCCCGAGGGTGACGCTGGCACGGGCATGGTCGCCACTAATGCCGTCCGTCAGCGCACTGGTAACGTCAGTGCCGGCACCAGCTCTTTCTCGATGATCGTGTTGGAGAAGCCGCTCACCAAGCCCTACGAGGTGCTCGATATGGTCACCACGCCCGACGGCTCGCTCGTCGCCATGGTTCACTGCAACAACTGCACCAGCGAGATCAACGCTTGGGTGAAGATGTTCAAGGAGTATCAGGAGCTGCTCGGCGTGAAGCAGAGCACTATGGACCTCTACTCAACCCTCTTCAACGTTGCCCTCACCGGCGACACTGACTGTGGCGGTTTGATGGCTTACAACTATGTCTCCGGCGAACCTGTCACGGGTCTGATGGACGGTCGTCCCCTCTTCGTGCGCTCAGCCAACGACAAGTTCTCGCTGGCCAACTTCATGCGCGCCCAGCTCTACGGAGCCATCGGTGTCCTGAAGATCGGCAACGACATTCTCTTCAACGAGGAGAAGGTCGAGGTAGACCGTATCATGGGTCACGGCGGTTACTTCACCACGCCCAAGGTTGGTCAGCGTATGCTCGCTGCAGCCTTGAACTCGCCCATCTCCGTCATGGAGACCGCTGGCGAGGGTGGCGCTTGGGGTATCGCACTCCTCGCTGGCTTCATGGTCAACAATCCCGACAAGCTCACGTTGCCCGACTACCTCGATCAGGTTGTCTTCGCTGGCAACACGGGTGTTGAGATTGCTCCCACCGCCGAGGATGTCGAAGGTTTCAACCGCTACATCGCGAACTACAAAGCTGCCCTTCCCATTGAGAAGGCTGCCGTAGAATATAAGAAATAAGTCTATCTTTAGATGGTTTTGAAAAACACGCTCGCCCCGCAAAGATGTGAATCCATGCGGGGCGAAAACTTTTTATATGGGTGTTTTATAGCGTCTCACATTCGGCAAGCCAGGCATCACGCGTTGCATCGCTGGGCATACGCCAGTCACTCCGTGGCGACAGGCTGACGGAACCTACCTTGGGGCCGTCGGGCATGCACGATCGTTTGAACTGGTGGCCGAAGAAGCGGCGGTAGAAGTTCACGAGCCAGCGCTTGAGGATGTTTGACGGGTATGTTGAGCCAAAGGCGCGCTGTGCCAGGAAGAGAATCTTGCTCGGACGGAAACCGTAGCGCAGAACGTAATAGAGGAAGAAGTCATGCAGCTCGTATGGCCCAACGAGGTCTTCGGTTTTTTGCACGATTTCCTTCTTGAGGCTTGCATCTGTCGTATCATCGGCGGGTATCAACTCGGGGCTGATCGGCGTGTCAACGATGTCGAGAAGGATGCGTGAGGCGGGCGACTGCTCGTCCTGCTGTGCAAACCATTTCACGAGGTGGCGCACCAATGTCTTCGGCACGCCCGCGTTGACGCCATACATCGACATGTGATCACCGTTGTAGGTACACCATCCGAGGGCGAGTTCCGAGAGGTCGCCAGTGCCTACGACGATGCCTTCCAACTGATTGGCCAAGTCCATGAGGATCTGTGTGCGCTCGCGTGCCTGACTGTTCTCGTAGGTCACGTCGTGGCTTTGCGGGTTGTGTCCGATATCTTCGAAATGTTGGAGCACGGACTTGCTGATGCTGATCTCCTCCATCGTCACGCCCAAAGCGTGCATCAGGTCTACGGCGTTGTTGTACGTGCGGTCTGTGGTGCCAAAACCGGGCATCGTGACGCCCACAATGCCGTGGCGGTCAAGTCCGAGGAGGTCGAAGGTCTTCACCGTGACGAGCAGCGCCAACGTGGAGTCAAGGCCGCCGGAAATGCCAATGACGGCTGTCTTGCCGCCGATGTGGTGGAGGCGCTTGGCCAGGCCTTCGCTCTGTATGGCGATGATTTCGCGGCAACGCTCGTCTAAGTGTGCGTCGGCAGCAGGAACGAAGGGGTAGGGATTGACAGCGCGCGTCAGATCGAACTCGTGTGGTGTGATGAGCGCCGTGTCAACGACGTGATAGGGTGCTGTCTTCTCCTTGGCGGCGCAGGCGGCGAACGTGGTGTTCGTGCGGCGGTCGGCGCGCAGACGTTCGACATCAATCTCACCTTCAAGCATTTGCGGACGCATGGCGTGGCGCTCGCCCTCGGCCAGTAGCTTGCCGCTTTCGAGGATCATGGTCTTGCCGCTGAACACGGTATCTTGGGTGCTCTCTCCGAAACCGGCGGCTGCGTAGACGTAGCCGCTGATGCAGCGCGCGCTCTGCTGTCGCAGCAAGTCTTGCAGATAGGTCAGCTTGCCCACCACATCATTGTCAGCGCTGAGGTTGAAGATGATCTCCGCGCCCTGCAGAGCCTGTGCCGAAGAGGGTGGGATAGGAGCCCAGAGATCCTCGCACAGCTCAATGCCAAATGTGCAGGTGGGCGTGCGGAACAGCTGGCGGGCAGTCAGCGCTACCTGTTGGCCGCAGAGCAGCACCGTGGCGTCGGCGGGCAGGTCCACGGCACTTGTGAACCAGCGGCGTTCGTAGAATTCGCGGTAGTTGGGCAGGTAGGTCTTCGGGACGAGGCCCAGCAGCTTGCCTTTCTGCACCACGGCAGCGCAGTTGACCAGCGAGCCGCGGAAACACACAGGCAGCCCAACGATACTGATGATGTCTAACGAGCGGGAGAAATTCATCAGATGGATAAGCCCCATCTCCGCTTCGTCCAACAGCAACTGCTGGCTGAAGAGGTCGCCACAGGTGTAGCCCGTGACGCAAAGCTCTGGCAAACAGATGATTTCTACGCCGCGCCCTTCTGCTTGGATGATGAGCGACTCTATCTGTTGGACGTTATATTTGGGATCAGCCACGTGTACCTCCGGCACCGCAGCTGCAATCTTCACGAATCCGTAGTTCATGTCTTCAATATTAACATTTTCGGCGACAAAGATAGTAATAAAATGAAAAGAGAAGAAGAGAAAACGGAAAAATTGATGCTTTTGCATGGAAAAAAAGGCAAAAATGATAGAGAAAAGCAAAAAAAAGGCAAAATGTTTGGTGAATGACAGAAAAAGTCGCTACCTTTGCTCTGCTTTAATGAAAAACCCGAGGGCGACGGGTAAGGCTCGCCACCCATATAAACCTTATAACAACTATAAAGAACTATGATTAAGAAATTTGTCTGCACCGTATGCGGTTACATTCACGAAGGTACTGAAGCTCCCGAGCGCTGCCCCCAGTGCAAGGCTCCCGCTGCTAAGTTCAAGGAGCTGGCTGAAGATGCTGGCCTACAGTTCGTCACCGAGCATGAGATTGGCGTCGCCAAAGGCTGTGACCCTGAAATCTGGGAAGGCCTGAAGTCTCACTTCGAGGGCGAATGTTCCGAAGTGGGTATGTATCTGGCTATGGGCCGTCAGGCCGACCGTGAGGGCTATCCCGAGATTGCTGAAGCCTTCAGGCGCTATGCTTTCGAGGAGGCTGACCATGCCAGCCGCATTGCTGAGCTCCTCGGCGAGTGCGTATGGGACACCAAGACCAACCTCAAGAAGCGCATGGAAGCTGAGTGCGGTGCTTGTGCCGGTAAGATGGAGATTGCCAAGAAGGCTAAGGCCCTCAACTACGATGCTATCCACGACACCGTACATGAGATGGCCAAGGACGAGGCTCGCCACGGCCAGGGCTTCCAGGGTCTCTACAAGCGCTACTTTGAATAACGCCCAGCGCTATTTCCACTACACAAAAGAGGTTGTGCCTAACGGATAGACACAACCTCTTTTTGTGTGTACGAAGAAGTTGAAAGTCTGAGCCCTTCTCTTGTGTGTTGGTCAATTGATGTGCATATATACCGATATATACCAATATATAAGTATAGCGGCGAGGAACAGCAATATGAGCATGATGATGAGCGCAATGGAGGCTAACGCTAAGCGCCATGTAGTGCCCCAATAGCCATAGCCCGACAGCTGCTTGATGGGAATGATGACCAGTAGCAAGGCAACTATATCGTAGTAGAATTCTGCATCCTCGCTGAAGCACAGCAGCGAGGGTATGATGCTATAGATGGTGAGCATATTGCTGATATAAACCATCGCCACGAAGCATTCCGAAAGACGTATGTCGGGGAGGGCAGGACAGCGGCGGAACAGCAGCCAGAGCGGACAGGAGAAGATCAGCAGGCTAATGAGCGTTATCCACGAAAGGTGCTGTTGAATCCATGCGGGACTATCTTCTACCATTTGCTTGAGCTCTTCTTTCGCCTGCTCTTTCTTTTCTTCTTTAGTGAGCGCCCTGTTAGTTGTTGGTGAATCCTTTTCTCCTTGTACTTCAGTCTGTTGAGCATCAGTCTGTTGCGCCTCATCCTTGGCTTCACCTTTGACTCCGTCATTTACTCCGTCCGTGAATTCAATCGTCACCCTCTCTTTCTCCTCTAATCGGTTTATGCCCCTGATGTTCAGACCTGTATCAATCAATAATGCCAGGGTGAAGAGCAGGAAAAACATCTTGAAGGGAGGAAAGTAGGCCATCTGCATGCCGCTGAGATAGTCACGTATCATGTAGCCAGGGCGTAATATGAGGTCGCGGATGCTACGGAACATACCTCTATTTCCTAAGCCCCATACGTCGAGAAACAGCAGGAAAGCATTCTTAAAGGAGTAGCGCCCTATCTTGGCCGACTGTCCGCAACGTGGGCAGTAGTTGCCCGTGTAATGCGTGCCGCAGGTGGCGCACTCATGCTGTTCCTCTGAGAGCGGTGCCAACTGGTGAGGCTGCAGCTCCCACTCCTTGAATTGCTTGTATCTCTCTTTCAGCTTTCTCATCTGATATTCAGCTTTTCACACTTCAATATAGCTAACCTCAAACAGGCCTTACAGACACCTCCGTTTTCGGTTAGCCGAAAAGTTTGCTGCAAAGATATATAGAATTTTCGATTTGACGATTTACTATCTACTATTTTTTCGAAAAAAGTGAAAAAGAGGATTGTATTTTCACTTTGAGGCACACAAAAGTTTTCCTCCATTTACCAATGGATACATTGCGTGAAAAGGTAAACAAGAAGGTGCGTCTTACACCTGGTTAGTGATAACAAAGAGTGAAAATCGGCTCCAGCTTCTCCGAAGATATTCCATGAAGGGTAGGGAGTGTCGACGACACACTTGTGGTTCCTGGAATAGTAAGAGAAGGGGGTAAGGCTTAACTAAGAGAAGGGGTAAGGATTGAATAAGAAGGGGGTGGGTTAAGGTTTGACTATTTCGAAGAACTCCTGGGGGCTGGTGGTGTAGAGGTTGCCGAAGTGGGCGGAGTTCACGATGTGGACGTGCGAGCCGAGGGTGCGCTGGGCGCAGTAGAGGTAGAGGTCGCGGTAGGTTGTTGAGGGCGAGGCCGTAAGGTGGGTGACGAGGTTTCGGCTGAAACGGTCGCAGCGCCACACGCCAAGTTCCGAGCTCCAGTTGTCGGCAAACGACTGTTCGTGGATGCCGGCACTCGACATGGCCAGTACGCCGGGGATGCCAACCAAGGGCGTTATGACGGCCTCAGAGAAACATGGCTCTGTGAGTATGAGCATCTTGCGATAGATTCCCTGCTGCTGCATTTGACTGACTGTCTGGCGCAGGAGGTCGGCGGTCATACCTTGCCCTGTGTCGGCATTGCGCCATACCATCTCGTCGGCTCCGTTGGCAGCTCGGTTATGGCCGTGGCCACTCCAGAAGAGCAGGATGTTGGGAGCCCCGCCTTCAGCTTCTCCCGGTAGGGTAGGGGAATCGTTGGATTGCGGCAGGACGATTGGGGTTCTGTCCGTCTTCACGCCAAGCAGAATGTTGCAGACGTCGGAGGGGGTGAGGGCGGCATTATCGTAGTCAATGACGCTGCCGCTTAACAGATCGGGGCCGCCATCCTCGGCACGGATGATGCCCGGCTCGGGATTCTTGGTGTCGTTGGCAAGGGCCTTATCTATAAGAAGAATAATATGGTCGTCATCGTAGCCGTTCTTCTTCAACAGCTGATATATGCTGAGCACGTCGGCCTGATGGCGGTAGTTGTTCCAACCATTGCTGCCCTGCACCAATACGGCATACTGACCAGAAAGAGCCGGGTATGTAATGCCTGCGTCCTTGTTCTCTGCCTCATGGGCAAATGCTTCCTCCGCGTTCTCCACCAACCAGTTCCAGGCTGCCATCGCAGAGCCCGTCCTGTGGCTGCCGTCGCTGCTCAAATAGTTCTGGTGGGTGAGTTTGCCGTCTCTGATTTGCCAATGTACATAGGTCGTGTGAATCGACGAGGTGTAGGTCTCGCTGTCGAAACGAATGTCACCCGAGGCACCTTTGAAATCCATCAGCCGTCCCTGCTCTAAGGCATTCAGGTAGAGCTCCATCGACGTGGCACTCCATGCGGCTCCGCTGAGTTGCTGGGATTGAGGGGTGGTGATGGCGATGATGGCGTTATTAAGTGAAGAGTGAAGAGTGAAAAGTGAAGAATTTGCCTCCGCTGTGGGGTTGTGTTCAATGTATGAGGCTGCGAAGGCGGTCAGCATTAGTGCATCGTAGAACTTACATTCGGCCAAGGTGGGCTTGGTGCCGAACTTCACCTCGTAGCTCTTCTCAAAGCCTGTCGTCGGGTCGGCGTATGGTGCGAATCCTTGATAATATTGCAGGATGTCGGCTCCTTTCTGTCCGAGTGCGTCGATGCTCTCCTGTGTCAGGTTGCTGTAAGCGAAATAGGTGCGTCCCCAGAACTCGAGCATCTGCTGCATTTCCTCTTTGCCTTCTTCCTCCAATGGCTCGTCGGGGTCCAACTCCCACCACTCCATGCGGAGACGTGCCATATCGTAGAGCTGCTTCGTGTTTTCGATGATACAGAAGCTTCCGATGTTGATACTGCCATAGCCGGGCAGCTCGCTCAGCTCATCCAAATAGTCCTTCATGCGACGGCAAAGGTCGGCATTGTCGGTATACAGGTCGTTGTGCGAGAAAGGTATGCCCAGTTCTTCTGCCTGATAGGGTCCCCAGTCAAAGAATGTACGCCCGTAGCTGTCGTCGGGCGAGAACAGCGCCGCTGGGGTGTTGGTCTCAAGGTCGTAGTCTTGGCTCTTGACATACGAGGCATACATGCTCATCAGCACTTCGCAGAAGGTGATGTCGGTCTCGGTTAGCGACCAGAGGAAAGGCTCTTTGTTGGCAACGCCCGCCGTGCCTACTGCGAAGCGGCGGATCACGTCCTCGCTGGTGGCCGTCGGTGCTATTACGGGTTTGTGGGTCTGCTGGCAGGCAGGAGCCAGCGCTGCCACAGCATCGTTGCTGAAGGGACCGATGACGGCCAGCACATCCTCTCTGTTGGCCAGCGTCTCGCCGAGCTGGGCGAGGTCTTCGGTCAGCTCGTCGTGCCATTCCAGCTTTAGCTCTATGCACAGCGTGTCGTGCAGCTGTGCCTGATGCAGGTTGTTGAGGAACCACTGCGCCGTCCTTTCGAACCGAAGCTTCGTAGCCTCGTCGGCACTCGTCGGAGCCACCACGGCCACCGTTTTCTCCACCCATCGCCTCGACTGCTGGTAGACAATGGTATCTTCTTCTTGCTTACAGCCTGCGAGCAGAAGCAGCGCCAGCAAACAAATCGTAAATCGTAATTTCGTAAATCGTAGATTAGCCCTCATGCTCTCCCTCCTTTCTCACAGCTTCTTCGTGCATCGCCTGTTTCATTTCCAGCGTCAGGCGTGGTACTGTATTCCCTTCATATCCAGAGGGTGTCCAGATATAAATGTCTCTACCTGGGTTCAGGATGACCTCCGTATAGCCGTCTGCCAGTCCCAGCATTTGGTGCTTGGGTATTGTCCCGTCGGCGAGCCATTGCCTGATGCTGTTTGCCACGGCGCGATCGATGTGCTTCACTATCGAGTAGTCGGAGAAATAACAATCGTTATAGATGTCAATACCGACGATGAGCATATCCTCCATCGTGGCGTTGATCATGCGGGAGAACGTGTTGGATGCACCGCCGCACACGGGAATTAAGGTGCTGATGTCATCGTTGGACCACTGGCGCAGCAGTCGCAGGGCCGTTGTGTCGGCAATGCTGAAGCCGCCCCCGCCAGTCTCGTCGAGGTAGGTCGAGAAAAGATGGTTCTGGCGGGCCTGTCTTTCCGTCAGCAGTTGCAGTCCAGCCTCAAAGCCGTCTTGATAACCCTGCATGGCTTCCGTGATGGCTGGTGTCTGGCGATTGGCACCTATCAGAAGAGCGTTTGTCCGCTCCACGGCAGCCTCTATCCTGCCACCCTCATACATTGCACCGTAGTAAGTCAGGAAGAGCGTTGACCCTTTGCCCTCCAATGGCGTACGTGTCTCTAAGTAAAGCAGGTCGGCGTATGGGTTCGCCTCCAAGCGCTTGTTGTTTTTGCGGATGAAGTCGTCATAACCGGGCGAGGTCACGATGAACAGGCGGCGCACCGAGTCCTTGGCCGCCTCCATCTGCTGGAACATCAATTCAAGATATTGCAGGCCCTCCTCGTATGTCCGCGGCGACTGTTGCATAGTTCGCAGCCCCAATTCTTGAGCCGTGCGCTCTACGCCCTCATATATCAAATCATTATATGAATTGTCGCCCAGCGCGTTGGCATCATAAAGCACCGTCACCAAGGGTGCCGTACTCGCCTTTTCCTCTTCAGGGTCGGGAAGATAGATGATGTCACCCTTCTCCGTGCAAGCTGTCGCCAACAGTATTGCCGTCAAAAACACGAAAGACCTACGCATGAACGTTGTGTTAGCCTATTTCTTGATATTTTCCAGAATGTCCTTCAAGAATCCGTTGCCTTCTTCGGGCCAGCGGTCGTAGAGAATATAGCGGAGGCGGGTGATGCCTGTGGCCGTTTTCACCTCCGTGCTGAAAGCGACTTCAGCGCAGTAGTAGGTCGTTTCGCTCTGCGACGGGCGGTAAGTGACGGTGCCCTGCAATTGCCCTTTTGCATCGGTCAGGGTGCAGGTGATGGCGCCATCGTTGGCTGTATTCAAGCCTTTATGGGCAGAGCCGTCGGAGAGCAATTTGTAATACTCAGCCAGCGCCTCGTCGGTAGTGGGCACGGGACGGCTCACAATGTCCTTGGGGTCGGTGCCCAGCTGCACGCCATAGACCAGTGATCTGTTGGAAGCGAGGCGCTTCTGGAGAAAAGCCAAGTCATCAACGCCATTGCCCGCGGGTTCGTCGTTGTCGCTTTTGCTGCAAGCCATGAAGGTCGTCATGGCGAGGCCGCAGGCGAGAAGTATCAAAAATAGTTTCTTTTTCATGATAATTTAATTAGAAGAGTTTGACTAAGAAAATGGGTAGCGCTCCTACAGCAAACATCAGCACAAGCGTCAGTACAAAGGTGAGCACCGTGCGCCACAGCGAAGCCCACAGGCGCAGGCCGTAGAGCTGGGCGTAGTCATAGCATAGCAATGGTACGCCGATGAGGATTGGCACAGCAAAGGGCGGCACATTGTAGTACGCCTCGCTACCTGTGATCAGCATCCACAAAGCGCCAACGATCTGCATCTGACTGGTGATGTAGAGCTGAGAGAATAAGACTTCAATGAAGTTCATTCGACGCCTGAACACCAGCCACGCCGCAACGATATAGAAGATGCCGGAGGCGATAGCCGAATAGGCTGGATGCATGTGCAGCCACAAGAGTATCGCATCGATGCGTGCAAAGAGGCTGATCACCCACGGCGTGTCGCCATAGCGCTGGAATACATCACCATAGATGAAAGCCCCTTCAGCAGTTGGTGCTGCATTGCGCAGCGCAGCGATGATAGCAAAAATGAGCGTCGCGAAGATGATCAGCTTGAACGGCGAGTAGTAGCGCGACTGATGCCCGTTCAAATAATCGCGCATCATGTAGCCGGGACGCCAGAACAGCTCGAATATCGTGCGGAACACGACCTGCGACCCCAAGCCCCAGATCTCGAGGAACTCCTTGGCCACACTCTTCGCTGTCGTATGTGTCTTGTGGGCTAGAACGCCGCATTGTGGACAGAAGCGCCCGATGTACGCCGTGCCGCAGTTGGTACACGTATGCTGCTCATCGGTGATAGCCATGCGCATCGTGGGCTGCTGCTGCCGCTGGTCAAGTCGCTTCAACCACGCATCTATTCTATGAAACAGAGAAACTGACATCTTTATGCCAACATGGCTTCCACGTCCTTCTCAAAGTCCTTCGGCTCTGTAGTGGGAGCATAGCGCTTGATGGTCTCGCCATCCTTGGAGATGAGGAACTTGGTGAAATTCCACTTGATGTCGCTGTCCTTCTCCACGCTCTTGCTAATGGTCTTGAAGAGTGCTTTAGCAGCCTTGGCTTTCAGGCCGTTATACTCTTCGGTGGGAGCCTGCGCTTTCAGGTACTCGAAGATGGGCTCAGCGGCTGCGCCGTTGACGTCGGTCTTCTTCATGATCTGGAATGATACGCCGTAGTTCAGCTGGCAGAACTCCTCGATCTCGCCGTCGGTGCCGGGATCCTGCTCCTTGAACTGGTTGCAGGGGAAGCCGATGACGACCAGTCCTTTGTCCTTGTACTTCTGGTTCAGCTCCTCCAGTCCTGCGAACTGAGGCGTGAATCCGCACTTGCTGGCGGTGTTAACAATCAGCAATACTTTACCTTCGAACTGAGCGAAATCCAGTTCCTTACCTTTGCTCGTCAGAGCCTTGAAATCATAAATCTTTGCCATAATAAGTAGATATTTAAATAGTTTGTTCCATACAAAGTTCGGCCACGAAGGCATCGATGGCTTCTTCCGTGAAGTGCTGCATCACCACCACGTGGGCCAGCTTGCCGCCGAAACGTGCGTCCTCGTTCTGCGCCAACTGGTACTTGTGGCCCAGTTCGGGTGACGGGCAGCGCATGAAAACCGTGTTGCTATATTCGTTCACCCACGAGGGATAACCCTTCTTGTCGAGCTGCTGCTTCAGATAGGCCGTCAGCTCCATGATGCGACGTGCCTGGCGCGTCCACCCTTCGGCTCCCACTTTCTGCACAACCCACCAGTATTTGAGCGGCTGGATGGGGTCGCGTGAACAGTTGATCATGCGCATGTTCTTATTTAAATAAGGGATGTCGAAGTCGGCCTGATTGTCATAGACCTCGCGTGTGCAGATGAAGAGTCCGCACGGCGAATCAATGCCGAAGAACTTGTGGCCGCTGACGGCAATCGACTCAAAGCCCATCTTCTTGCTGCTCACCAGCTGGCTGTGCTCCGTGAACGGCAGGTAGCCGCCAAAAAGCGCAGCATCAACGTGGCGGTAGACGGCGGGCAGTTCGGTGTGACGGCGTAGCACGGCGTTGAGCGCCGGCATGTCGTCGATAGCTCCCTTGAACGTTGACCCCATGGCATAGACGACGAGTGCGGGCCGCGACGTGTCGAGCTGCTGTTCCAGCTGTTCGGGTATCATCCGTCCCATGGTGTCGCTCTTCACCAGCCGCGTCTCAAGATTCTGCAGGTGAGCCAGTCGCATATTCGAATAGTGAGCCTCGTCGCTCACATAGAGAATGGGTGCTTGTCCTGTCTTTTGCTTCAGGTAGTTGGCGCCGAAATAGATGCCGTGGTTGTTGCCGTCGGAGCCGCTATGGGTGACAAGCCCCCACATATTGTCGGCATCGAAATCGTAGCGGGGGGCGAAAAACTCGATGACCTCGCGTTCGAACACTTGCGACGAGACCTCCCAGGGCGTGTTGGTAAATGGGTCGCCGGCATTATTCAGGTTCATGAGGTTGATGCCGGCAGCATAATACCACTCGTAGAAATCGCGCAGCGGCGAGACCTCGTTAAAGGGGTAACCGAAATATTTGGGGAGTGTTTCCCGCCATATCGTCACCCATTCGTCCAGCTTGGGGTATCCCGAGCTGGCGTTTTTCATGTTTTCATCAAAGAGCCTTTCTTGTTTCATATAATTGATAAATGACGAATGAGGCTAATGGTTGTTGAACGACTCTGAGTACTTGGGCAGCAGGTATTTCCATATCACCAGGAGATGGATGCCCACGATAACGGCGAAGGTTATGCGCACGGCAACCTCTGGCAGCAGCAGGCGAATGCCGTTCATGTCGCCGCCGCCGAAGAAGCCGCAGAGGACACTCAGGTACAGCGGGTCAAGCAGTAGCAATGCAAGTGTATCGTACCAAAGAATCGCCTTGAGGATTGCCGACGGGGAAGCGCAGATCCTACGAGTCATCAGCACCAACGTCCATGCGACGACGAAGGTGGCCAAGGCGCCTGCAAGGCAGAACCAGCCGAGCTGAGTGTCGGTGAGCCGGTCGCGGAAAATGTCGATTTGGAGGCCGAGTCCCATGAAATTGATCTGCTTGAAGGCGCCCAGCATGAGCGCCACGGCCAGATGGGCTCCTTCGTGGACAATATAGTAGGCTGCTACGGCCGCCACTATTCCAATGTACTGTCTTGTTCGTTTAGACATCAGTCCTATTTGATATATTTCACCTTCGACGCATCGCGGGGTTTCGCATCGGGCTGTTCGTCGGGGTAACCGATGGAGATGACATACAGCAGTTTGTAGCCCTCAGGGATGTCGAGGCTTTCGCGGAAAGCTTTTGCCTTCTCGTCTGTGGTGAGGAAGCGTATGGGGCCCGTCTGGATGCAGGTGCCGAGCCCCAATGCCTGTGCTGTGAGCATCATGTTCTCGCCCAGCAGACCGGCATCAAGGTCAAACCGACCGTCGACTGGAGCACAGACGCAGATGAGGTTGGGGGCGTTGCGGGTCATTCCTTTGACATCGGCCATGATGTTCTGGTCTTCAATGATTCGCACAGCCCAGTTTTGGCGGTTCATGGCACTTGGGGCGTTGATGCCGGCAAGGGCTACGGTCTCGAGCTTCTCATGCTCCACAGGCTTGTCGAGGTATTTGCGTACGGAACGACGAGCCATGATGTTGCTCAGCACGGGATTGACTTCCAGCTGAATATCTGCCTCGACATCGGCCATGTTGTCCGTTGGCTCGTAACGTTTCAACACACGTCCGTCGCGCGAAACGAGGAACTTGGTGAAATTCCACTTGATGTCGGACTTCTTGTCGTAGTCGGCATCTTGTTTGCGAAGCATTCCGTCCATCATCTTCCCTCTCTGATCGTTGACGTCGAAGCCACCAAAGCCTTTCTGGGCTTTCAAATAGGTGTAGAGGGGGTGCTCGTTGGCTCCGTTCACCTCAATCTTGTCGAACTGGGGAAATTGAACGTTGAAATTGGCGGTGCAGTACTGGTGTATCTCCTGAATGGTGCCGGGCGCCTGCTGTCCGAATTGGTTGCAGGGGAAGTCAAGGATCTCGAAGCCCTGGCTGCTGAACTTCTCATACAGCGCCTCGAGCTCCTTGTACTGCGGTGTGAAGCCGCAGCGGGTGGCGGTGTTCACGATGAGCAGAACCTTGCCTTTGTAGTTGGCGAGAGAGATGTCCTGGCCCTCGTCGTTTTTTACATTGAAATCATATATGGATTGTGCGGATGCGGCCAGCACAGAAAATGTAGCGCACAGCGCCAAAAGTGTTCTTTTCATAGTTCGTTGTTTTGAATGACGAATGACGAATGATGAATTAGAAATTGTCGACGTGAACCTCGAAGAAGGACTGTGGGTGAGCACAGGTGGGGCATATCTCTGGAGCCTTTGTGCCGACAGCGATATGTCCGCAGTTGCGACACTCCCATACCTTGACCTCGCTCTTCTCGAAAACGGCGGCGGTCTCAACATTCTTCAGTAGCGCGCGATAACGTTCCTCGTGGCGCTTCTCGATGGCTGCCACTAAACGGAACTTTTGGGCGAGTTCTATGAACCCTTCCTCTTCGGCCGTCTTGGCGAAGCCCTCGTACATGTCCGTCCATTCGTAGTTCTCGCCCTCGGCGGCATCAAGGAGGTTCTCGGCGGTGGTTCCTATGCCGTCGTGGAGCTCCTTGTACCATAGCTTAGCGTGTTCCTTCTCGTTGTCGGCTGTCTTGAGGAAGAGTTCTGCGATCTGCTCGAATCCGTCCTTCTTAGCCTTCGAAGCGAAGTAGGTGTATTTGTTACGTGCCATTGATTCTCCGGCAAACGCCGCTTCCAGATTCTTCTCGGTCTGGGTACCTGCATACTTGTTAGCCATAGTTTTATTGTTTGTGTGGTTGAAAAAAACTTAAACTTTGTTGCAAATATACGGACAAAATTGTAAATGTCGCTCCTTTTTTACGTATTTTTACATAATTATCACTATCTTTGCCCACGATTTTAGGATTTATAAGTAAAAAAGGAAACGATAACGATAACAACTATGTATTTCACAGGCATTATCATAGCAATTTGCACGTTCCTGACTATAGGCATTTGGCATCCTATAGTGATCAAGACGGAATATTATTGGGGCACGCGTCCGTGGGTGATATATCTGTTGATCGGACTGGCGTGCATCACGGCAGCGTTATTTATCGAGAACACGTTGGTGTCATCGGTCGTGGGCGTGTTTGGTGCCTCGGCGCTCTGGGGCATCGGTGAACTATTTCAGCAGAAGAAACGTGTGGAGAAGGGCTGGTTTCCAAAGAACCCGAAACGCAAGTACAAGTAGAGATTAAGCATAACTATGCATACCTCCGAGCAGGAAGTTGACGCCGAAGTACGTCATGAGCAATGATGCGAGGGCGATGATTGAATAGATGCGATAGTTGCGCTGTGAGCGGAACCAGGGTAGGCTGCGCTGATGGAGTGGTATGCTATATATAATTAAGGTGACGAGTGCCCACGATTCCTTGGGGTCCCATGACCAGTAGCTGCCCCATGAGACGTTAGCCCAAACGGCTCCGAGGAAGATGCCTGTAGCGAGGAGGAAGACGGCGGGGCGCAGTACCTCACGGCGTAGGATGCTGACGACGAGAAGAATGTAGCTGAGCATGATGGTGCCGACGTGGAGGACGAGGAAGGGGGAGCGCAGCACGGGTAGCAAGGGGCGTATGGCGATGGCGATGACCATGTATGATGCAAGGGCTATGGCTGCCAGCCAGACAAAGAGGTCCTTCCAACAGAAGACCCACCTCGAAGACTCTCCCCCCGAACCAGTCCAGCCGGAACACTTAATAGTTCCGTCTTCCT
>CAMZHV010000034.1 GCA_947307015.1 uncultured Prevotellaceae bacterium
AATTCTTAGAGTTACAGTCAGCCCACCAATCGAGTGGTCTGTCCCTGAAGTTGTAGGTTTCTTGAAGTGTCAAGCGTCGCAAGCACCGAGCGGCATCGTCATCTGTGAGGGACCAAGCCAACCCTCTAAGGAGTCTGAGAGCAGACACGACGGAGTCTAAGCGTAGACTCTTAGGAGGGTAAGGCAACTCTCCTAAGAGGGTACGCGTACCCTCCTAAGAGGGCTCACAACAGAGGCCAAAAGACGGGTTCGGCGCGCAAAGCCAGATGACGGAAGGACTCTTTATTTATTAATAACGATTCTTGACTAAAATGTATTCATATCAAGGATAAAAACAGCCATTTGCAAAAAAGGTTTCAGCTTTCAGATTTGCTTGTATTACACTCACAATCAAGAGCTTTCAGACTGAACCTTTATCCGCGAGGTTTCAGCAGGCTTCAGCAAGGTTCAGCCAACCCTCCTTTTGGGGCATCTCAAAAACCAAAATCGTCCCAAATGATATAAGGTATTCCTATCATCCTGAATCTTGCTGAAACCTGCTGAAACTTCAAAAGCAAAGGTTCAGCCTGTATAAATCTGTACGCCAACAGGTTAACCACCTAAGCTGAAAGCTGAAACCTTTTTTGCAAATGGCTGGATTTTCCAGAATCACATCACACGTATAGTCGTACATCGCCACATGTATATACGTATGAGGCAAAATTTCTATACCATTTTCACAACCCTAAGGGTTTTGGCCCAAACACCTAAGACAATTTGCCAAAACCCTTAGGCGTTTTTGGTGATACCCCTGTGTTCCTAAAGTTAGAACGCACCTTATATTTTAGTTTTTCTTTGCAATATACTGCTTGATTCTCTCGATGAGCAACCGAGTTGGTTCTATTCGGCTCAAAACATCATTCTCTGTTACATCGAAGTAACAATTATAGTCAGCCTTTTCACGCAAGGTCTCCATTTGTGAATAGAATGAACCCTCTTCAGGCGTAAACAACCCTGTTTTCACATAATGCATATGAAAACGAATGGCCGCTCCTTTGTGTGACCCCACTTGTAAGCCGTCGCAAATAAGCATAGCACTCAACGCATGAAACAGGGAGTAATACAATCTGTTTGCCGCAGTGTCCCAATACTCATCTTTAACAAGGTTCGCGACTTGTCCGAACGTCCTGTCTGCTCGTTCTATTTCCAATTGAATGACTATCTTCCGTTCTGATTCGTTAAGACTCATATATTAACTGTTTATCTTCTTCAACATTATAATAAAACATCGCATGAGGGCCGTCGTACCAATCTTTATTGTTATATGCATGCACACGAACATCCTCACCCAACTCCCATCCATTCGTCATGATGGGATAGGAATACTAATCGAAGTCATCATTTTCCAATGACGGCTTATCGAGCAGCAGCAGCAAATCCCAGTCACTGTCCTCGTGGAAATCGCCACGAGCACGTGAGCCATAGAGATATAGCTCGCTGCCTTTGGGAAGCATGGTTTTGGCTATTTGCTGAATATGATCGATCACTCTCATGGCGCAAAGGTAACGACTTTCTCCGATTCCACAAAAAAAACATGTATTATTTTGGACTTTTAAGTCATTATACGGTACTTTTTTCATCAAATAACAGCAGCTACACCTTTTTCTGTGTGTAGCTGCTGTCACTATATGATATAGGTATTATTACCAGAACTTAGTCGTATGTTTACTTTTTGGATACATCACTATTTCACAAGAATCTTCCGACCATTGATGAGGTTGATGCCTTTCTTCGGAGTGGAGAGTTTTTGGCCAGAAAGGGAGTAATAGGTTGAATTGACAGGACGTTTTATAGATACATTATGTATTACCGTTGGGTTAAACTCCACAATGGTCTTGAAGTTCTTCCATCCAGCTATTGACTCATACCTCTGTCTTGTTCCATATGGAACATATAACTTTGCATTATCATATATTGTCTCTGGAAAGGCTTTATCATGAATCTCAGATGGATTCACCAGTATAGTATAAATGGATACCAATGAATTACAATCACGAAAAGCCTCTTCTTCAATGTAGGATACACCATTTCCGATAGATATTGATTTTAATTTATTACAAAAAGTAAAAGCTCTGTAGCCTATATGACGAACATTATCAGGAATATCTATTGAATCAAAAGGACATTCCCAAAACGCATAATTCCCTATAGATGTAACACTATTAGGTATTTTGGTACTTTTACACCCAACCACCAACTTATTCTCGTTTGTTAGAATAATAGCATTACAGTTGTTGCGTGAATCAAAAGTAGTATTTTGTGTGTCTATTTCTATCTTATCAAGATTAGGACAATTAGCAAAAGGAAAATATCCTGTTATTGAAGACAAACTTTTAGGAATATAAATAGCCGACAGGCCTGAACAATCTGAAAAAGCTCCACTGGTTATTGACTTCGTTCCTTCCTTTATAAAAACTTCTGTGTTTGGAGGTAAAGAACCCTTCAAGTTATAAAGAGCCTTCCCTATGTAAATGATGCCATCAGAAAACTTATCATACCATGATGCATCTTTAAATGCGCCTTCACCCACAATCTCGATATTCTCTGTTCCGTTGATTTCCATTAATTGATAGCAGCCCTCAAAAGCATATACTCCTATTGATTCAAGCGTATTGGGCAAATTTATTTTAGTAATTAAGCTGCAATTTAAAAAAGCACTATCGCCTATTTTTTTTACTTTATACCCATTTACATCACTTGGAATTGTTATTATACCTGATGTCGTTCGTGGAATTGCTGGCGGGCCAGATACTTCACAAGTTTTTTCTGCATTACTAATAACCTTAAAACTCATCTTAACATCTTCTGTTTCCACAACAAACTTATCACCTTCTTCATATATAGGTTTGGGGATGCCTCCAATAGTTATTTTACATGATGCCGTCAGCCCACCACCTATGTCTGCAGTCACAACACATTCTCCTGGATTCTGAAATGTATCTATATAGATATCGCTATATCCGTTTTCTTCGCTCCAACTTGTAAGATTGATACCTGCCAAACCATAATCACTGATTGTCCATCTTACTATAGGATATTTGGGCGATGCTGTTGGCGTAGTTGTTAATTTCAAGTGTACTTGTTCACCAGGCTGTATCGTAGCTTCTGTAGGAGTCAATGATATAGTGGGTCTTACACATGTTACATAAAACGAACGTGTGAAACTTCCCGTCATAATATGCGTTCGTCCATTATAATATGTTTGGTATGAATAATACGCTGTACAGGTAACAGTTATCTGGTCAGGAAAATAGTTTGCGACCCATACCTGACAAGCATCACCACTTTTTATTAATACCAGTTCTCCTCTGGAACATTGCCAATTTGCTGTATTTATCCATCCTTCAGGTGGAGAAACACGAAATGTGGTATATTCTCCTATCTGTAATTGGTCTGCAAAAGAAGAGATGTTAGTTAGGAGTAATAAAGATAAGGACAGCAGCAACCTTTTAGGATATAAGACCCTGTTAAGTACAGTAGTTTTCATAATTGTTTGTTTTTGAGAATAAGAAAGAGGGCGTGATACCATTCATTACTTATTCTCTACACAGGTACCGCCAAGTAACCTTACGCAAAACAAGCAAGAATAGTTCACGCCCAACGGACGTGAACCTTCTGAACTGCTTGCCCTCTGCGTTTTTTGAATTTGGCGGATTCGTGTAGAGAGAACAAGAGCAGAAAGCTCAAGTTGTCGATAAGAAGCGAACGGGAACGCGCACAATGAGCCCCCACTTAACCTCCTGGTTTTGGAGTGGCCTCCCAAGGGGGATTTAGGGATGACCATTAGATTGTGTGTTGTTTCCGTTTCGGGGCAGCGTCAGCAACGTGTCGCGCGATACCCCAGTGCAGTGCTATCTCATAGGCAGGTTGTGATATTTATGATTGTAATTTAAATAGCTAATAGGTATTGCGACAAGCTTTCCATATCATGGAACTTCAGCATACGGGCGGTACTAATGCCACGCTTCCGCTCACGGTTCCTGCCTTCGGCCACCTTTGTCATCATTGCTTCCACATCTGCATTGCGGTTGATGTAGTGGAAGGACGTTTTGCCGAGACTGTCGATAATGTTGCATAACTCATCGGCGAAGGAACGCGACATGAAGCCGATGCCATTGAAATCAAGTGTTACGTCCGAGGCATCGTCTATGATGTCCTTACGGAGTTCGGCCGCTCTTGATCGCGTGTAGAGGTCGGAGGCGTAAATGTCTTTCAGCCTTATTATCTGCTTCATAATCATCTATTCTGTACTGTTGTTATGCTTGATTTGCGGTGCAAAGATAGTGTTTTTATGCGATTAAATGCAAAAAGATGAGAAAATATTTGGTGGAAGGCAGGTTAAGAGGGTTTAGGGGTTGAGACCTGTAGCCTGTCGGTAGGCCAGACGGGCATTCTGGAGGGCGATGAAGGCGTCTATGCGCTGGTCACAGGCCTGCTGTTGCAGGAGCTGAGCCTGCAGAAGGTCCCTCATGGTGGCGGTGCCGGCACGATAGGTGTTGCGGTGTATGCGCAGGTTCTCATCAGCCTGTTGCATGCTTTGCGTGGCGAGAGCGAGCTGGCTCTGTGCCTCAGTGACATCGTTGGCCGCCTTCTGTGCGCGTATCTCAAGGAGTTGGGTCTTGTCGATGAGCTGCTCACGCGCCTGCTGCTCGGCGATCTTCTTGCGACGGATAGCGTAGCTGCCGCCCCACCAGTCGGTGATGGGCACGTTGACGGTGGCGAAGATCATACCGAAATGTTGTTTGTTGCCGAGGAGGTTGTGATAGGTGTAGCCCGCACCGACGGCTACAGAGGGCAGGTACTTGCCCACTTCCATCTTGCGCTGCAACTGAGCCGCTTCGACATTCATCTCTAAAAGCTGGTACTCGGGGAGCGTCGCAAGGGATGTGGATTCAACCTCCAAAGCTGTCAAGCCAGAAACCTCAGTGTTGCCTGTCATGGAGAGCGCGGAAAGTTCTGCGGGTTGAACATCAACCTCAAAACTACCTGTGAGGCCACAGAGCTGCCCCACGAGCATCTTGACGAGCGTCAGCCCGTTGTTGAGCTTGAGGCGCTGGCTCTGGATCTCGTTCTGCCGGAGCTGCACCTGCAAGAGGTCGTTGTTCAGCGCGACGCCTGCCTTGACAGCGGTTTCTACGTCATGACGGATGGTGCCGAGCAGGGAATCCACGGCATCGAGGGTGCGTGACTTTTCGTTCATGGACACGAGCTGCCAGTAGTACTGCTCGACCTGCGCCTCAACATCTTTCTCCGAGAGCTGCAACTGTAGCTGGCTGGCTTCCTCGCCGAGGAGAGCGAGTTTGTTGCCGAGGACGATCCGTCGTCCGGCGAAGACGGGTTGCAAGGCCATGACATTTGCCAACTTACCTTTCTTCATCATCTCGATGGTTATGGGCGACGAGAGCGCCATGACGGCTTCGGCAGGTAACATCTGAGCCAAAATGGCGCCCAGCTCCGGGGTGATGTACGGCGAGACGTCGACATCCATCTGAACCATCGGGCTGTTGGCGCGGAATGCCAACGCGTTGCCGCTGATCGAGGGGAAATAGTGGGTGAAGGCCTCCTTGCGCTGTTCCTTGGCGGCCTCAATGTCAAGGCGTCCCTTGCGCAAGGTGATATTGTTTTGCAGGGCGGAATCCTTGAGGGCTGAGAGGGAGAGGGGGGATTGGGCTGCGACAAAGTCGCAGCATACGGAACAGAGGAGGAGGAGGGCTATTATCTTTTTCATCTTGTCTTTATTTCTTTATCATCTTGTCCTTATTTCTTTGTACTTAACTTCCAATAGAGCACAGGCAATACGGTGACGACGAGGATGAGGGTGCCGATGCCTCCAGCAAAGATGGTGACACCCACGGGCATCCAAAACGATGAGCCAGCGATGATCATGGGGATGACGCCGACGGCTGTCGTGGCCGTGGTCAGGAAGATAGGCACCATGCGTCGGCGACCAGCGTCGTAGGCACAGAATTTGGGCCAATCGGACCCACCCCCATCCCCTCCCATGAGGGAGGGGTGAGCTGGCGCTTGAGAAGTATTACTCAAGGGGAAGGCCTCCCCACCCTGATGGGTGGGTCGTTGCTTCATGAGCGCGTCGGCGTGCTCAAAGATGAGAATCTCGTTGCGCATGATGATGCCCATGAGCGTGATGACGCCCATGACGGAGGTCAACCCAAGCGTGCGGTTCATGATGGCCAAGCCGAGGAGGGCACCGGGTGCCATGAGCACAAGGGCGCCCATGCAAAGGAAGGTGATACCGAAGCGCTTGAAGTTGAACAGGAGGAAGAAGAAAATGATGACTAAGGCGATGACCACACCGGAGAAGATCTGCGGCAAGGCCTCATCATTACACTCGAGTTCGCCGCCGACCTCTGTGCGCACACCTTCGGGCAGCGCAATCTCATGCTGCATGATGTCAGCGACACGTTGCTCAATAGGTTCTGCATAGACACCCTTGATCATCTCGGCGGTGACCGTGATGCAGCGCTCGCCACCACGATGCACGATGCGGCTCTCGCTCCACAGCGGCTTGACATCAGCCACTTGGCGCAGCGCTATGGTGCTGTTGGAACCATTGAGCCCGCCTGCGACCATCGTCAGCGGCGTGGCAATGGACCAGTCGGCGACATCGGAGAACGTATGCTCGGTGTCGTCCATGAGCACGATGGGCACTTCATAGTCGCCCTCCCACAGCTGTCCCACACGCAGGGAGCCAGAGGCGGCGGTGAGCGAGAGGGCTGCCGAGGCGCGCGTGATGCCCATCTGTGCTGCCTTGACGGGATCGAGTTCCACGTCGACGATAGGCGACGGCTGGAAGTAGTCGGTATGTACCCATTCCAGTTCGGGCATGGCTCTCATGCGTTCCATCAGACGTTCGGCCACGACGTGCAGCGAGTCGAGGTCTTCGCCATAGAAGCGGTACTCCAACTCGGTGACGGGCAGCATATCGAGGCGCTTGAAGCGGACGTAGGCATTGGGAAACGCCTCGGCCAACAGCGGCTGATAGTGGCTCAGCAGATCGAGGGTAGCCTGATTGGAAGTTGTGCCCACGATGAGCTGGGCATAGTTCTTGCCTGCTATCTGCGGTGCATAGCTGTCCATGAAGCGCGGCGACGAACAGCCGAGGAACGAGGTGACGGCGGTGATGCGCTCGTCCTGGGCAAGGACGTGGCGCACGCTGTCGGCCAGCGCCTCGGTCTCAGCCAGGCCTTTGCCTTCGGGCAGGAATATCTCGACGGCAAACTGGTCGCGGTCGGCGAAGGGGAACTGACGCAGCTTCAGCGTTGGAACGAGCAGCAGCGAGGCGACCACGACGGCCAAGCCTGCGCCGATGGTGAGCCAAGGATGGCAGAACACCTTGTCAAGTATCTTCGTGTAGATGGCCTGCACGCGGTCGGTAAAGCGTTTGCCCTGCATCTTCGCATCCGGCACACCGATAATCTTCACGCACAGGAAGGGGATGACGGCAACAGCCAGGAGGAGCGACGTCAGCAGGTTGATGCCTACCGTCCACGGGAAATCGCGGAGAGCATCGAGGAAAGTGCCTTTGAGCGTGAAGAGCAAGGGGAAGAAAATCACGCTGATACACACCGTAGCCAGAAGCATCGGCATGAAATACTGACGTGCGGAGGCTATGGCGGCCTCACGTGGTGCCATGCCCTTGCCGACATATTCGAGATAGCCGTCGATGATGACGATGGAGTTGTCCACAATCATTCCCAGCACGATGATCAGTGCCGCCAGCGTGACGATGTTCAGCTCGATGCCCGCCAGATACATGATGGCCACCGAGACGAAGGTGCTCAGCGGAATGGTGATTGCCGCCACGATGGCCGAGCGTATGGGGAAGAGTACCATCATCACGAGAATGATGATGAGCATCGACAGCAGCAGGTCGCGAAGGAAGTCACTGACGCTGAGTGCCACCACTTTAGGTTTGTCTGCTATGCGTGTGAGCGTCACGTCGTCGGGCAGCACGTCGGCACGGAACTGGTCGAGGACACGGTTGACTTGACGCCCGTATTCCACAACGTTATTGCCGGGAATCATCTCCATCGACAGCAGCACGCAGGGATGTCCGTTGTGCTCAATGCGGCTGGCCTGCGGGTCGTATTCCCGGACAACACGTGCCACGTCGCTCACCCGAACGGTCTTACCTGTGGATGGGTCGTTATAGATGATGAGCGAGGCGATCTCCTGCTCGTCGTTGCCCGTGGGTGCGATGTGCAGGGGCAGTTGCTGGTCTGTGTCGTCGAGGCTGCCACTGAGCGTCGTCAAGCCTTCGCCCTGCAGCTTAGTGAGAAGCATCTGCTGTCCGATTCCGTATGCCTGCAGGCGCTGACGGTCAATATATAGACTGATCTGTTGGCGCTGTTCGCCATAGAGTTTCACATTGGTCACCGAAGGAATGCGGCGCAGGCGGTCGCCGAGCTGGTCGCTGTAGGCCCGCAACTCACGATAGCTGCGCTCACCGCTTTCGATGGCGATGAGCAGTGCGGAGGTGTTGCCGAAGTCGTCGTTCGTCACCAAAGCCACAACTCCCTGCGGCAGCGACATCTTGAACTGCTGCAAGCCCAGCTTGATCTTGCTCCACACCTCGTCTTTGTTTTTGACATCGCCGTTGAGTTCGACCATCATGATGCACAAGCTGTTCTGCGAGGTGGCGGTGGTCTTCGCGCGATTCACCTCGTTGAAGGTGAAGAGGTAACGTTCCAGCGGACGTGCCACCTGCTGCTCTATCTCCTCAGTCGAAGCACCGGGGTATACGGCGACAACCACGCCCTGACGTATCGTCACGTGAGGAAATTCGTCCCTCGGCATCACGTACATGCCATAAATGCCAAGGAGGAACATGAGTCCCACGATGAGCAGTGAGATACGATAGTGCTCTAATGGCCAGGCGTACCAAGACCCCACCCTTCCCATTAAAGGAGGAACTGTATGATTTTGAGTTTGGGCGTTCTCGTTCATTTCGTTGTCCATCATTTGATTCTCGTCTTCGTTCCTTCACTCAGCTTCTGATAGCCTGCCGTCACAACACGATCGCCTTCATTCAAGCCAGACAGGATCTCCACGCTATTGCCAACGGTCTCGCCCACCGTAACCGTCGTGCGATGCGCCGTACCGTCCGCTGCTACCGTCCACACAAACATTGTCCCCTCGGCTCTCTTCTGCACAGCCGTCAACGGTATAGTACATTTTTCATTTTTCACTCCCTGACTATTCACTCTCACCTTCGCCACCATGCCGGGTAGCAACTCCATACCTTTATTTTCTACGCGTATGCGCACGTCGTATGTATGCGTCATAGCATCAGCCTGCACACCTTTCTCTATGCGCCCGCCCTGGAACTCACGGCCAATGGCTTCAACGCTGATGCTTGTGGGTGTCGCGGGTGTGATGTTCTTCATCTCGCGCTCGGGCACGGCAATCTTCACCTTCACGGTGCTGATGTCGAGGATGCTCACCACGGGTTGCGAGGGCAGTGCCGTTTCGCCAGCTGCCAAATAGCGCTTACCCACGATACCGCTGACAGGTGCCTCAAGACGTGTGTCGGCAAGGTTTTTCTTGGCTATAGCCAGCTGCGAGCGTGCCTGGTCCACCTTGCTCTCCACTTCCACCCACTGCGCCTCGGTCATCGATCCCTCGTCGTGCAACAACTTATATCTCACAATGGCATCCTCGGCCATTCGGCTCTGTGCCTCGGCAGCAGCCAGCATATTACGTGCCTGGGCGTCGTCCATCACGGCGATGAGCTGTCCGCGCGAAACGCTCTGGCCCTCGCTGACGGCGACATGCTGAAGCGTACCCATGCCAGTGAAGCTCACGATGGTGGCGCTGTTCTCTTCGACGGTACCCACGTATGTCATACCATCGCCGGCTATAGTCTGCACACTCACCTGCTCCACCTGAACCAGCGTGGGCGTTTTCTCACGCTGTTCGGCCTGCTGTCCACAGGCAATGAACAGTATCGGAAGCAGTAAAAGAATGGAAATTTTTGTCGTCTTCATTTTGTTTTTATATGTTTCTATTGTGATTCTTGGGCGCAAAAGTACAAATAACTTTTCGAACTACCCGCGTTTTCCTTCCTTTTTTTCATCACAAGCGCTACAAATCCGCCGTTTACAGGTAGCGCCGTGAGCGATTATCCTCAATAAAAAGAAGAAGGCGCGGCTTCACAGCCACGCCTCTTGTATGTTTGTTTGGAAGTATTGTAATGTTTTGGAGAGTTGGGTTTAAGCTTCTGCGGGAGCCTCCTCTGTTGCGGGTTCCTCAGCAGTAGCTTCAGCCTTGGCAGCAGCCTCGGCCTCTGCCTTAGCAGCAGCCTCAGCAGCCTTCTTGTCGGCTACTTTTTTAGCGATCTCTTCATTGGTCTTCTTCTCTGCTTCGAGCTGTGCAGCAGCAGCAGCCTTCTTCTCAGCAGCGACCTTGTCCTCAACAGCCTTCAAGCCTTTCTGACGGTCAGCTTTCCATGCGTTGAACTTGATTTGTGCGGTTGCCTCATCGAATGCGCCTTTCTTGACGCCACCACGGAGGTGCTTCATGAGGTACACGCCTTCACCGGAGAGGATGTTGCGCACGGTGTCCGTGGGCTGTGCACCCGTCTCTACCCAATAGAGGGCACGATCGAATTTCAAATCTACAGTGGCAGGATTGGTGTTGGGGTTGTAGGTACCAATCTTTTCTGTAAACTTACCGTCGCGCGGAGCTCTTACATCAGCAATGACGATGGAGTAAAAGGCATAACCTTTACGACCATGACGTTGCAATCTGATTTTTGTTGCCATAAATGTTTAAAAATGAATTAATAGGTTTGAAACTTATGCTGCCAGCTCGTGACAGCGGGCGCAAAGGTACTACTTTCTCGCGACATGACCAAACTTTTTGGCTAATAAAACATAAAATACGCGTTTTTCTTTGGCACTTACAGAAGGTTCTATTATCTTTGCGCGGCAGAAACGCATGAAACAAACCCAATTTCTAACATTTTAAGCATATTCCACAATGGACAATCAGCTGATTCAGAATTGCAGAGCCATCGCACAGCAGTGGCTCGATTCCCCCGTCTACGACGAGGCTACAAAAGCCGAAGTTAAGGCTCTCTTAGACGCAGAGGACGCTACAGCCCTCGTCGATGCTTTCTATCAGACACTCGAATTCGGTACAGGCGGCCTGCGCGGCATCATGGGCGCTGGCACCAACCGCATGAACCGCTACATTGTAGGCGCTGCCACACAAGGCTTTGCCAACTACATCCTCAAGGCTTTCCCCGGTCGCACGGATCTCTCCGTCGTCGTCGGTCACGACTGCCGCAACCATGGCCGCGAGTTTGCAGAGACTGTGGCCAACATCTTCTCGGCCAACGGCATCAAGGTCTATCTCTTTGAGAGCCTGCGCCCCACGCCGGAGATCTCCTTCGCCATTCGTCAGCTGAAAGCGCAGGCCGGCGTCAACGTCACCGCGTCTCACAACCCGAAGGAATACAACGGTTACAAAGCTTACTGGGATGACGGCGCACAGGTGCTGGCTCCGCACGACACAGGCATCATTGAGGAGGTGAACAAGGTCAAGGTCGAGGATGTGAAGTGGACGGGCAATCCCGATCTCATCCAGATCATTGGCGGAGAGATGGACTGGGACTACCTGCAGGCCGTCAAGGAAGCCATGGTGGATCAAGAGGTTATCAACCGCCAGAAAGACCTGAACATCGTCTACACCCCGTTGCACGGCACAGGACGTGTAATCATCCCCGAAGCCCTGCGTTCATGGGGTTTCCAGAACATCCACGTGGTCACCGAGCAGATGGTCATCGACGGCAATTTCCCCACCGTCGTATCGCCTAACCCCGAGAACTCCGAGGCTATGACGCTCGGCATGAAGCTCGGCACGAAATTGAATGCCGACCTCGTCATCGCCAGCGACCCCGATGCCGACCGCCTGGCCATCGTCTGCCGCAACCCGAAGGGCGAATGGGAGATCCTGAACGGCAACCAGACCTGCATGATGTTTGCCTGGTATATCATCGCTAACAAGAAGAAGCTCGGTCAGTTGAAGGGCAATGAGTTCCTCGTGAAGACCATCGTGACCACCGAGCTCATCAAGAAGATCGCCGACAAGAACGGCGTAGAGATGATGGACTGCTACACAGGCTTCAAGTGGATTGCAGCGCTCATCCGCGAGAACGAAGGTGTCAAGAAGTATATCGGCGGCGGCGAAGAGAGCTTCGGCTTCCTGCCGTTCGACAAGGTGCGCGACAAGGATTCACCCGCCAGCATCTGCCTCATCTGCGAGATTGCCGCATGGGCCAAGGACAACGGCAAGACGCTCTACGACCTCCTCATGGACATCTATCTCGAGTACGGCTTCACGCTCAACCACACGGTCAACGTGGTGCGTCCGGGCAAGACCGGTGCCGACGAGATCAAGCAGATGATGGTCGACTTCCGCGGCCCGAAGGCTCCCAAGACGCTCGGCGGCAGCAAGGTCATCTGCACGAAGGACTATCAGGCACTCACCGCCACGGATGGCGAAGGCAACGTCATGAAGCTCGACATGCCTGCCACATCCAATGTTCTGCAGTGGTTCACCGAGGACGGCACGAAGGTCAGCGTACGCCCCTCTGGCACAGAGCCTAAGATTAAGTTCTACATCGAAGCTCCCGCCGAGATGGGTTGCCCGAAATGCTATCCCAGCGCTACGGAGGACGCAATGGCTAAGGTCAAGGCCGTGTGCAAAGATTTAGGCATTTAAGGACCCACCCCTCCCTATCAGGGAGGGGAGAAAGTTACTTTACACATGAAGATGATTTGGGCCTGTCTTTGCGCGGGCGACATATTATTAAGGAGAGAGGGCGCCGATGGTGCCTTCTCTCTTCCCATTGGCGATGAGCCACCCGTGAAATTGCAGCCTTGGAACGTGGTGACAACACTCCCTATACTGACGGGCAAAGCTGAGGAAGGGGCTCTAAAGGTGGTTCACCTCGACAAGCCTGTTGTCGGCGTTGAAGGTCTGGAAATGATGAACCTCCGTGCCTCGTTCGATGTGCTCACCCCAGAGGAATACAACCTCGCAGGCAAGGCTGCCGAACTCATCTACTGGAATCAGAACACAAAATACTGCGGATGCTGTGGCGCACCCATGAAGTTCCACACAGAGATCTCCAAGCGCTGCACCAACTGCGGCAAGGAGATGTGGCCTCAGCTGGCGACGGCGGTCATCGTGAGGGTGACGAGAATTAGACAATTGGACAATTTACAATTGGACAATTTACAATCGAACCAATGTGTCAAAGAAGACGCTATACAATCGTCAAATTGTCAAATTTCCGAGGTCCTTCTTGTCCACGCCAACAACTTCCGACGCCCCTACTACGGCCTCGTGGCAGGGTTCGTCGAGACGGGCGAGACCTTGGAAGAAGCCGTACAGCGGGAAGTGCGCGAGGAGACGGGCGTCGAGATCACTGATATACGCTACTTTGCCTCACAGCCTTGGCCCTACCCCTGCGGCCTCATGGTAGGCTTCACAGCACGTTACGTCTCCGGCGACATTCACCTACAGCGCTCTGAGCTCAGTTCCGGCGGCTGGTTCGCCCGCGACAATATGCCTCCCATACCCGGCAAATCGTCCATCGCCCGCCGCCTCATCGACGACTGGCTATACGCGTAAACGCATCGCCATACACAAACATATCCTAATGATTAAAACATGAGAAAAATTGCACTTCTATGGGCAGCGGCCGCGATGATGCTGTCATGCCTCTGCGCATCGGCACAAGAGACCTACCGCTTCGCCGAGCGCGACACCTGCGCCCTCTACATGGACATCTTTCGTCCCGACTCAACCGCCCAGACAACCTACAAAGGCGTGGCCAAACCCGCCATCATGTTCGTCTTCGGCGGCGGCTTCGTCTCCGGCAAACGCAGCGATGACGCTGCACGTCAATGGTTTCGCACGCTCAACGCCGACGGCTACACGGTAGTGGCCATCGATTATCGTCTGGGAATGAAAGGATTCAAGGTGGGCAAGGGACTCCGCGGTGCCCTGAAAGCACTCGACCGCTTCGTGCTGTCGCAAGAGATAGGCGTCGAGGACGTGTTCTCCGCCGTCTCGTATCTGGCAGCCCATCCCGAGTTGAACGTCCCCGCTAACAACCTTGTCATCTCCGGAAGTTCCGCTGGCGCCATCATATCCTTGGCTTGCGCCCACGCCATCGCCAACGGGCAGACCACGGGCTTACCCGCAGGCTTTAACTTCAAAGGCGTGATGAGCTTCGCCGGAGGCATCGTCAGCAAGAAGGGCGCGCCCAAGTTCCCGAAAACACCATGTCCGCTACTGCTCTTCCATGGCACGGACGACAAGATCGTAGCCTACAAGCATTTTGGCTTACCGCGCAAAGGCCTCTGGGGCAGCAGCTACTTCGCCAAGCGCTTAAAGAAACAGGGCTGCAACTATAGTATTTGGCGATTCGACGGCTTCGGACATGAGGTAGCGGGTTATATGAGCGCCCTATGGAGCATTGAGAAGGTGTTCCTCGAGAAGAATGTCATGCAAGGCATACCCTGCGAAGTGGACGCGATGGTCAACGACACTTCACTACCCAACTGGAGGATTTGGAGCAAAGCCAAGGTCAATGACTTATACAAAAGCTCTAACTAATCCCCGTAAGCAGCTACTTAACAAAAAACTTGTAAAAGATAGTTAAAGCTATCGAAGAAATGAATAAAGTACGAATCACAGCCATACGCCAGACCGTCTATCCTGACCTGATGGCGCGCTACGAGAATCCCATCGAGCACACCTGCGACGTCACCACTGGACAGGAATGGATATCCATCGACGGCCAATGTCCCGAGGGGATGTGCCCCGCCGCCTGGTATTCCATGCGCGAATATGTCGAGGCTCTTGCCCGCGGCGAAGGCAATTTCTACGACGGCTGGATGCAAAATCCCATGAGCGCCATGATCAGCTGCAACGACGGTTTTCGCCCCTTCAGCTTCTATATCGAGGTCGTGGATTAAAAATCACAGATCACCATCGCAACAACAAATACATCAATCAATAATGAAACGTTCGATTTTCAGTCTTTTATTCTTTAGCATTTTCCTGCAGAGCTACGCCTATAAGAAGCAGGAAATAAACATCAACGTAAATGGCCAGCAGCGCAACATGGTGGTCTTCACCCCCAACACGCTACCCGACAAGTCGCCGCTGTTCATTGTCACCCATGGCATGAACCAAAGCCCTGAATACCAATACGGTGCCGACAAGATATACGAGATGATTGACACAGCCAAGTTCGTCGTCACCTATCTCCGTAGCGACGGCAGCACGTGGGACGTTGGCGGAACGAAAGACCAGAACTTTGTCATCAAGACCATCGACGAGATGGCCAGCAAGTTCAACATAGACACCGACCGCGTCTATTGGTCAGGCTTCTCCATGGGTTCCATGCTCATCCACCACTGCATCGCCAACATGCAGAACAAGATAGCTGCCTTTGCGCCTACCAGCGGTATTCAGTTCTCCGAACAGCCGTGGAATAACTGCACGAAACCCGTCTACCTGCTGGAATGTATAGCTTACGGCGACGATGTCTTCGGCTATGAGCAGTACGGCATACACGATTATATCGAAAACTATGCCAAGCACGACAAGCACACCAACTACACCAAGACAACGGGTTACAAACCCATCTCCAGCAGTTGGTACAATGGCGACCTGGAATGTTGGACGGGCGGCCCCAACGGCGGTCAGGTGTGGCTCTATTCCTACAACAACGGCGGCCACTGGCCCATGGATTTGAACCGTCACCTCATCTGGAACTTCTGCAAACGCTTCTATCTCAATATGCCGACGGTAAATTTCACGCAACCTGCAGGCGAGACAACGCACCTCATCTTAGCCCCGGCAGGCGAGGCCGTCTTCCCCGACATCACCATGCGTGCCTCAGCAAAAGCGCCCAATGGCAGGGTTACCCAGATGGATTTCTACGATGGTAATACGCTCATTGAGTCGAAGACGGCAGCCCCCTATCAGACCACTATATCGGAACCCAAGAACGGCAAGCACAACCTTCGCGTGGAGATTACCGACAATAAGGAAAGGAAGGCAGAAGCACGCTGTCTCGTCAACAATATCACCACAGCCAGCGGCTACAATCTCCACGTCAATTTCTCAAGCGAGGGCATAGTGCCGCAGGACTGGTACGTCAGCAATGCCTCCGAGAAGCGCATCGGCGGCGCTGCCACTTACACCGACGGTGCCCGCATCCTACACTTCACCAACAACACACGCGGTTTTGAATATGGTCTCTACGTGCAGAACACGTCCGGCCGCTCGAGAATCGCATGGGCCAAGTACGGCGTCAGCAACGCCCGTTCCACCCTCACACTTCACGCCGGCCATTATGTCATCAAGTATAGGGTGTGCAACTGGGATCAGCCAGAGTTCTCGCCTGTAACCCTCTCCGTACAAGATGCTAGCGGTCAGGAAATAGCTTCACAGACATACATGCCCACCGTGAATATCGGTGCCAACACAGCCAACAAGTTCTCACGACCCGTCCAGCAAACACTTGAATTCGACGTCCCTGAGACCGGCAACTATATCGTTGTATTCTATCCCGACGCGAAAAAGAACGCCGACTTCGTGCTGGGTCATATCACCATCCAAGCCAAGGAGTTCGGCACCACGGGTATCAACGAAACAACCAGCAACAGTGGCGAGCAAACAACCGCCGTGTTCGACCTCAACGGGCGCAAAATCGCTGCCAACGCAGCCAACAAGCCCCTACAACGCGGTATCTATGTCATCGGAGGCCGCAAGATAGCTGTGCGATAGCCCCTCCGAAATATCAAAAGTGCAAAAGCGTATGAAAATTCATTTTTGATATAATAACCAAGCGAGGTAAAAATTTCGTTCTAAAAATTTGGCGGAACGAGAAGTTTGCCATACCTTTGCAGCCAGAAATCAATACGCAACTATCCAGCCGGCCACGCCATGTGGCACTCGACGGGATAGTTGCGTCTTTTTGTAGGCCGATAACAGTCGAGTTAAAGCGTTCTTTCACTTATTGTTATCATTTCTTTTATGCTAAAAAGAAAAAGTTTCAGGCGACCAAAGGTCAACTGCTTCTGCCGTTGCACGCCACAAGAGGGAATCGTCGCTTTGCATCCCGATTATGTGGCACAAATGGTGGACAACACCAAGGAGATCATGAGCTCCACGCGCAGCACGGGCATCATTGCAGCCGCAGCTTTACGAACAGGTCAGATGTTGGAACAGACAGGCCATCTGCCAATATGCCTCGACCTCTACGGCCGTGCACTACAGGTCATTTATTATATCGACAGCGACCGATTGGAGAATTATTACCTGTACGGGGCTTTGCCGCCGAATCCCCACTACCGCAGATGGTCGGAGCGCTCAGGCGAGGCACACGCCTGCATGGTGGCCAGCCGACTGGACGAGCTGTGCCTACGCATGGGGTTCCGTGGTTATGCCCATCAGTGCCGCAAGACACACGTGGACTACCGGCGGTTGTTCAATGGCGTCTATGCAGCCTGCATGTAAGGCGGCGTGCAAAAGCTGAAAAAGTCAACGGAAAATAATGTTATCTATGACCGATGCGCCGACGTATTCGTTGAGGCGGCGCACAAGATTCTTGCGCCCGCTCATCAGCTCCGCACGGATGACCGAGGAGGTCAAGTGGACGTAGAGCACACGGTTGCGGATCTGGAGGTCGGTGGTGTAGGAGGAAATGCCCTGCCCCATCACCTCCGGCCACGCCTCAATAAGGCGGTACTCGTTGTAGGGTGTCTCTATACCCTCCTCGCGCATCATTTGACGAATGAGGTCACCTACCTGCTCGGCTTTCTGCTTCCTCATGGCGTGACCTCCCCTCCTTTGACGTGGAACAAACGGTAGTCACTGTCCATCCGCGACAGGATCTGATCCAGGTGATCGCGGTTGGTGTCGGTGATGAAGATCTGACCGAAGCGGTCGCCGGCGACGAGGTGGACAATCTGTTCCACGCGACTGGCGTCGAGCTTGTCGAAGATGTCGTCTAAGAGCAACAGCGGCTTGGTTCGGCTACCGGCACGGCTGAGGAAGTCGAACTGTGCTAACTTCAAGGCAATCAGATAGGTCTTGTTCTGTCCCTGCGATCCCTCGCGGCGCAACGGATAGCCGCCAAGCGTCATCTCCAATTCATCGCGATGTACGCCGTGGAGCGAATAGCCCATGATGAGGTCTTTGGCGCGGTCGCGTTGAATGACGTCCAACAGCGCCCCTCGCTGGGCGTGAGAGACATATTGCAGCCCCACTTGCTCGTGTCCTTGGCTGACGATAGCGTGAATTTCCTGAAAGACAGGCTCGAAACGTTCAACATAGCGTGCCCGTGCCTCGTAGATGACCTGCCCGTAGCGGGCCATCTCCTCCTCCCATAAAGCGAGGAGTTCTGTGTCAGGTGCAGGTTCCTCCTGTTTGAGGAGCGCATTGCGCTGGGCAAGGGCTTTGTTGTAACAGACGAGGGCATCGAGGTAGCGATGGTCGGTCTGTGAAATCACCACGTCCATAAAACGACGCCGTTCCTCAGAACTGCCACTGATGAGCAGCGAGTCCATTGGCGACACCATCACGATTGGTATCAGCCCGATATGCTCTGTGAGGCGCTTGTAGGGTTTCTTGTTGCGTTTGAGCTGCTTCTTATGGCCGCGCGACAAACCAAGTGAAATCTCTTCAACGGTGCCGTCCTCATGCACAAACGAGCCTTGCAGCAGCGCCACCTCAGCCTCGTGGCGGATGCAGGCACTGTCCTGACTCGTGATGCTGCTTTTGCAAAGCGCCAGGAAATAGATCGCGTCCAGAAGGTTCGTTTTGCCCTCGCCGTTCTGCCCGATGAGGCAGTTGAGCTTCGGCGACAGTTTGAGTTCCGCCTGCGCGATGTTTTTATAGTTGAAAATAGAGATTTGACGGAGTGTCATAACGCATTTTTTGCCTAAAAGCGATGCAAAGATAATGGAAAAACATAAAAAAAGAGAAATAATGTCCTGAAAAGTTGAAGGAACCGAAGATTTTAACTACTTTTGCACCGCTTTTTGCGGACATAAGCATCAAGTTAACTCGAAAAAGACATCTAAAAACATAAAAACAATGGCAAAAAAACAAAACCAAGTGGCTGTCGAAAACATCGAAGCCGTATCCAAGACTGAAGCATTTATAGAGAAGTACAAGAAGACCATCCTCTATGGCGTTGTTGGCATCATCGTCGTCGCTGCCGCCATCATCTGCTACGTGCAGTTCATCAAGAATCCACGCGAGCTGAAGGCCAGCGAAGCCATCGCTCAATGCGAGACGCTTTTCCAGAGCAGCGCCTACGACAAGGCCCTCGAAGGCGACGGTCAGGGTTGCCTCGGTTTCTTGAAGGTGGCCGACGAGTACAGTTCCACGAAGGCTGGCAACCTCGCCAAGCTCTATGCGGGTCTCTGCTACGCTCAGCTTGAGAAGTGGGAGGAAGCAGCTAAGATGCTCGAAAGCTTCAAGCTCCAGGATGACGCCATGATCTCACCCGCAGCCCTCGGTGCCCTCGGCAACGTCTACGCTAACCTCGGACAGAACGACAAGGCCATCAAAACGCTCCTCAAGGCCGCCAAGACTGCTGATAACAACAGCCTCTCGCCCACCTATCTCATCCAGGCCGGTGAGCTCTACGAAGCTGAGGGTAAGCCTGCTGAGGCCCTGAAGCTCTACAATGAGGTCAAGACAAAGTATGTCAACTCGATGGCTGTGCAGCAGCAGGATATCGACCGCTATATTGAGCGCGTAGCTCAGTAATCTGTTAGCCGTGGCCACCGCTTACCATCACCTCTCGGACTACGACGCCGCCACAGTGCCCTCGGCAACGGGTATGCGCTTTGCCGTCGTCGTGGCCGATTGGAACGACCGTTTCACCTACTCGATGGCTGACGCGGCCATTGAGACGCTCGAGCGCCACGGAGCACGGCGTGAAGACATCATCGTACGCCACGTGCCAGGCAGCTTTGAGCTCGTCTACGGTGCCGCATGGATGGTGGAGCACGCTGACGTCGACGCCGTCATAGCCATCGGATGTGTCATCCGTGGCGACACGCCTCATTTCGACTACATCTGCCAAGGCACGACACAAGGCCTCGCGGAACTGAACCTGCGCTGTCGGATGCCCGTCATCTACGGCCTGCTCACCTGTAACAATAATGAACAGGCCGAGGCGCGCACAGGAGGGATGTTAGGCAACAAAGGCACGGAGTGCGCAGTGACAGCCATTAAAATGGTAGCCTATGGCAAAGGAGAAACAAAAGACCATCAACATCAAGAACCGTAAGGCAGAGTTCGACTACTACCTTATGGAAAAATACACCGCAGGGCTTGTCCTGACCGGTACGGAGATCAAGAGCATCCGTCTGGGTAAGGCAAGCCTTGTCGATACGTACTGCGCCATCATCGGGGGAGAAGTCTGGGTGAAGAACATGAACATCGCCCAGTATTTCTACGGCACATACAACAACCACGCCGCACGCCGCGACCGCAAGCTCCTGCTCAACCGACGTGAGATACACCGACTTCAAAATGCCACAAAGAGTCCGGGCATGACCATCGTGCCGACCCTCCTTTTCATCGACGAGAACGGGCGCGCCAAGCTGGACATTTACCTCGCCCGAGGCAAGCACAGCTTCGACAAGCGTGAGACGCTGAAAGAGAAGGAAGACCGGCGCGATATCGATCGTCAGTTCAAACACAACTACTAAGGCTTCACGAGGTCTTATGCCAACCCACGCCTCCCCTCTGCACACCGCCCTTGCATCCCATCGCCCCCTCATCCTCGACGGCGCCATGGGTACGATGATTCAGCACTATGGTTTGCGAGAGGAGGACTTTCGCGGGGATTACGACCTCCCCGGACAACAGGCAGGCAACAATGATCTTCTGTGCCTCACACGTCCCGACATCATCGCTGATATCCATCGCCGTTACATTGCTGCCGGCGCGGACATCATCACCACCAACACTTTCAACGCCCAACGCATCTCCCTGGCCGACTACGGCTGCGAGCACCTCGTCCGCGACATCAACGAAGCCGCTGTCCGCATAGCCCGCGAGGCCATAGCCCAAAACGCCCTTACCACTCCCTCTTCTTCGTCGGAATCGAGCGGTTTCCCCACGAGCACAAGTGGCCTCTTCATCGCCGCCTCTATAGGCCCGACGAACAAGTCGCTCTCGATGAGTCCCGACATTAGCAATCCCGCCCTGCGCGCCATTACCTTCGACGAGCTCGTCAGCGCTTACCTCGAACAGATGACCGCTCTGCTTGAAGCGGGTGTCGATGCTTTCCTCATCGAGACCGTCTTCGACACCCTCAACGCAAAAGCTGCCCTCTACGCCGCCGACGAAGCCATGCGTCAGACTGGCATCACTGTGCCCCTCATGCTCAGCGCCACCATCAGCGACCGCGCAGGCCGCCTTCTCAGCGGGCAGACGCTCGAAGCCTTCTTCATCTCCGTCGCTCACGCCCCGTTGCTCAGCATCGGTCTCAACTGCTCTTTTGGTGCCGTGGAGATGCTCCCCCACCTGCGGGAACTGCGAGCCATCGTTGACCGCCACATCGCGCACGCACGCGAACCTATTTATATCAGTGCTCATCCCAATGCCGGCCTGCCCAACCAACTCGGACAATACGACGAGACACCCACGCTGATGGCCGAACACATCCGTCCCTTCATCACAGAAGGCCTCGTAGATATCATCGGCGGCTGCTGCGGAACAACAGATGAACATATTAAGGAGATAAAGGCCCTCTCCCAAGAGAGAGAGAGCCGCCGCACACCCGTAATGGAGAGAACCTACGCACAGCCTCTTCCCTCCTTGACAGAAGGGGTTGCGTGTGGGTCTTTCTCTGGCCTCTCCCCACTCCTTCTCACCCCCGAAGTGGCGTTCATCAATGTCGGCGAGCGATGTAATGTGGCTGGCTCGCGCAAGTTCCTGCGCTTGATCAAGGAGAAGAACTACGAGGAAGCTGTGGAGATTGCCCGCAAACAAGTTGAGGACGGTGCATTAGCACTCGACATCAACCTCGACGACGGCCTCCTCGACACAAAGGCCGAGATGTGCCACTTCCTAAACCTCCTCGCTGCTGAACCCGACATTTGCCGCGTGCCCTTTATGGTCGACTCCAGCCGCTGGGACGTTATCCGTGCCGCTCTCGGCTGCATACAGGGCAAGAGCATCGTCAATAGTATATCACTCAAGGAGGGTGAAGCCATCTTCCTCGAGCATGCTCGCGAGATCCGCCGTCTTGGCGCAGCCGTCATCGTTATGGCTTTCGATGAGGAAGGACAGGCCACGACCTTCGAGCGCCGCACCACCATCTGCAAGCGCGCTTACCATCTGCTGACGGAACAAGTCGGTTTCCCTGCTGAAGATATTATCTTCGACCCCAACGTCTTAGCCATTGCCACGGGAATGCCCGAGCACGACCGCTACGCCCTCGACTTCATCCGTACAACAGCATGGATTAAAGAGAACCTCCCTGGCGCACATGTCAGCGGCGGCGTCAGCAATCTCAGCTTCTCCTTCCGTGGCAACAACTACTTGCGCGAAGCCATGCACGCCGTTTTCCTCTACCACGCCCGTCGTGCCGGCATGGACATGGCTATCGTCAACCCCTCCACCGCCGTCACCTACGCCGACATACCCGCCGATCACCTCCAACTCATTGAGGACGCCATATTGGCACGCACACCAGATGCGTGTGAAAAATTAGCAGACTCTCCCCCCGCCCTCCCTATCAGGGAGGGAGCAGTTACTTCCAAGAATGGTAAAGCGGATGCCTGCTCAGAACATTCCGCTCCCTCCCTTACAGGGTGCCAGGAAGACGGAACTATTAAGTGTTCCGGCTGGACTGGTTCGGGGGGAGAGTCTTGGTCTGCTGCCTCACTTCTAATCTCCTCCCTCCGTCGCGGCGACACTTCTACACTCGAAGCCGAGTTGATGGAAGCATTGAAGGAATATCCGTCACCTGTTGCCATCATAGAGGGGCCGCTGATGGAAGGCATGAACCTCGTCGGTCAGCTCTTCGGCGAAGGCAAGATGTTTCTGCCGCAAGTGGTCAAGACAGCCCGAACGATGAAGCGCGCCGTGGAAATCCTACAACCTTATCTCGAGCAAAACGCATCGCAGCAGGAAACTACCAGCCGTGGACGTGTCCTCGTAGCCACCGTCAAGGGCGATGTCCACGATATCGGCAAGAATATCGTTGCGACCGTTATGGCCTGCAACGGCTATGAAGTCATAGACCTAGGTGTTATGGTGCCAGCAGAAATCATCGTCGAGAAGGCATTGGAACTGAAACCCGACCTCATCGGGCTATCAGGCCTCATCACCCCCTCGCTCGAGGAGATGGTTCACACTGTTCACCTTCTGGATCAGGCAGGCATTAGCGTGCCCGTGATGATCGGCGGTGCCACGACGAGCGCCCTGCATACCGCATTGAAGATTGCCCCCGTGTACCACGGCCCCGTGCTCCACGTATGTGACGCCTCGCAGAACGCACCCCTCGCCGCACCCTTCCTACGCCCTGAGACCGCCGCCCAAGCTGCCGAAGCCCTTGCCAACGAGCAAGCTCAGCTACGCGAGCAGGCCACTCAGCGGCCAGCCTCTCCTACCCTCTCCCTCGACGAGGCCCGCGCCCGAAAACCTCATTTCTTCGAAAATAAGAACTGAACCATTAGCACTCTCCAACTCATGACACCTATCGTCAAAGAACAAGACATCATCAGCGCCGCAGCCAAAGGCATGGACGCCTACCTAGACCTCATCTGCGATGCCATCCTTAACACCATTGGCAACGAACTCAATGCCGACACGATGGCCAATCTCAACGGCGAGCAGATTACCCTCCTCGCCTATCGGATGCTGCGCGACGAAGTCATGGACGGCGGCTTCATCCAACTAATACACAACGGTCTGGGGCCATTTATTTTCCTTAACCCCTTCGCAAAGGCTATGCGTCTATGGGGGCAGGAAACGGAAGCCGAGGCTGGCACTACCATCCTCCACGACTTCTCCAAGCTCATCTATCGAGGCCGCAAACTCTTCGAAAAACATGGCGACGAGCTTACATGCCCCTGCACCGACGAGGAGTTCATGGCCCTCTTCGAGCAGTACCCTGACTTCGATGACCTCGACGACACCTTCGTCGACGCCGAAGAAGAGATCACCTCGCTCATCGCCCACTACGTTGACGACCATCTTCCGCTCTTCGTTGAAGTAGAGAAATAGGATAACATCATTATAAATAGTACTAAGCACGCGACACAATATGTCATCAGCACTGCGATTCCAAGTTGTCGGTGAGGCGTTTAAGAAGCGCCCCATCGAAGTTGAAGCGCCCAGCGAGCGCCCTTCGAAATTCTTTGCCAAATATGTCTTCAACCGCCAGAAGATGCAACAGTACCTGCCGCCGAAGGTTTATAACAAGATGGTAGACGTCATCGATCATGGCGCAACCCTCGACTTGGCCACAGCTGACGCCGTGGCAGCAGGCATGAAGCAATGGGCAATGCAATTAGGTGCCACGCACATTACACACTGGTTCCAACCTCTGACCGAAGGCACGGCAGAGAAGCACGACGGTTTCGTGGAGCACGATGGCCAGGGCGGTATGGTCGAAGAGTTTAGCGGCAAGCAGCTCGTGCAGCAGGAACCGGACGCCAGCTCGTTTCCCAGCGGTGGAATCCGCTCCACTTTCGAGGCTCGCGGCTACTCAGCCTGGGACCCTGCATCGCCCGTCTTCGTCATCGGCGACACCATGATGATTCCAACGGTCTTCATCGCTTACACGGGCGAGGCCCTTGACTTCAAGGCTCCCTTGAAGAAAGCCCTGCACGCAGTGGACAAAGCCGCAACGGATGTCGCCCGCTATTTCTACCCCGAAGTGACGAAAGTTATCTCAAACCTCGGCTGGGAGCAGGAGTATTTCCTTGTGGACGAGGGGCTCTATGCGGCCCGCCCCGACCTGTTGATGACGGGTCGCACGCTCATGGGGCACGATTCGGCCAAGAACCAGCAGATGGACGACCATTACTTCGGCTCCATTCCCGAGCGCGTAGCTGCCTTCATGAAAGATCTCGAAATCCAGGCTTTGGAACTGGGCATCCCCTGCAAGACACGCCATAACGAGGTAGCTCCCAACCAGTTTGAGCTGGCACCAATCTTTGAAGAAACGAATCTTGCCGTAGATCATAATATGCTGTTAATGATGCTGATGAAGAAGGTAGCACGCAAACATGGCTTCCGTGTACTGCTGCATGAGAAGCCCTTCGCAGGCATCAACGGTTCGGGGAAACACAACAATTGGAGCCTTGCAACTGACACTGGCGTGCTGCTGCACGCACCAGGCAAAACGCAGTTGGACAACCTGCGCTTCATCACCTTCATCGTGGAGACGCTCATGGCCGTGTGGAAGTACAACGGACTACTGAAAGCAAGCATCGTCAGCGCCACCAACGCCCATCGACTCGGCGCTAACGAAGCACCGCCCGCCATCATCTCCAGTTTCCTTGGCAAGCAGCTCAGCGACGTACTCGAACATTTGGAACAGACAACAGACGACGAAATATCCCTGACCGGAAAACAAGAGATGCAGCTCGACATCCCGCAAATTCCCGAACTGCTCATCGACAACACCGACCGCAACCGCACGAGCCCCTTCGCCTTTACGGGCAACCGCTTTGAGTTCCGTGCCGTAGGTTCGGAGGCCAACTGTGCCAGCGCGATGATTGCCCTGAACGCCGCCGTGGCTGACCAGCTCATTGACTTCAAGGCGCGTGTTGATGCCCTCATTGCTGAGGGTATGGACACGATGAAGGCCATTCTGAAGGTTGTTCGTGAAGACATCAAGACGTGTAAACCCATTCATTTCGAGGGCAATGGCTACAGTGAGGAATGGAAGAAGGAAGCAGCACGGCGCGGTCTTGACGTAGAAGCTTCCGTGCCCCTCGTGATCGACCGCTACCTGGACGACGCCAGCGTGGAGATGTTCGCCCGGACACATATCTTCACACGCTCGGAGATTATTGCGCGCAACGAAATCAAATGGGACACCTACACGAAGAAGATTCAGATTGAGGCGCGCATATTCGGAGACATGTGCATGAACCATATTATCCCTGTGGCCACGCGTTACCAAAGCGTGCTCATTGAGAATGTCCATCACCTCCAGCAAATCTTCCCGTCGACGGAACTCGACGACCTCACCCGCAACAATCTTGCGCTCATCAAGGAGATCTCAGAACACACCAATTTCATCACCTCACATGTGACGGCGCTCATCGATGCCCGCCGCGTAGCCAACCGCATTGAGAGCGACCGCGAGAAGGCTATCGCCTACCACGACACCGTGGCACCGCTCATCGAGGAAATCCGTTACCACGTGGACAAGCTCGAACTCATCGTCGACGACGAGTTATGGCCGCTGCCCAAGTACCGCGAAATCCTTTTCATTAGATAAGGTGTGTTCCTCATTAACAGCAATCCCCGCCATACAGCGGGGATTTGTTTTGTTTATCGCACGAGGACTTTTTTGCCGTTGACGATATAGATTCCAGGGGCGAGGCCGTTGCGCCAATTGTCGTACGTCGCACCCGACTTCAACATGACGCCGCGCATATCGTAGACCGTAAAGTGTGTAGGCTGCGACAGCGTTGATACGCCATCTGTGTAGATGGGCGTATCGGAGTCAGGATCGTCCTCAGCCTCGGGGAAACCAAGGATCTCATCCTCGCTAATATCCGGATAAGGCGTCAGCTGCGCGTAGGCAGCATTAGCGCGCGACCGCAACCATTTCTTGGCATTCTCCGTGCTGGCAGCATAATTGGATCTATCATGACTATCGCCATGGTATGAGTTAACGTTATTCTCAAACGAGGGCCTAGCAAAAGCGTAGTAATCATCACAGTAATCGATGAGCTCATCGAGGTATAGGCGCATGAAGCGGGACCAATATTTGTACATCGCACGGTCGAAGGGCTCGCCGCACGTGCGCATCTTCCTCATGAAGGAGTATGCTTCCATGTTCGTCTGACGGATCCAATAGGAGTCCGACATTCCACTCATGTAATACCCGCCACCGTTCTCGTAGCCAAAACACCAATCGAGGTCCCAGACAGGTCCCCACTTCCATTTGCATGTGTCTGAGAAAACGTTCTCGTGGTAAAGATAGGTGCTCTTCGGGTGCATCAGCTCGTAGTTGAGGATAAGCTCGTCGACGACCATAAAACGCGCCATAGACTCCACGTCGACCTCCTGGGAGAGATCCCCGCCGTCACGGACAATGGCCGCGAAGGCGTTGAAACGGTTCATGATATCCTGATAGGAGGTCAATTCTGTCTCGTCCTCGTCGAAATCGGGTTTCTTCACCTTGACAGGGATGTTGAAAGGCGTAGATTTGTATATCGTCTCGTCGGTGTAGGTGTCCAGCTCAATGAGGCAAGCCTTTGACTCGTCTTCGAGGTCAATACTGTTGTTGGAAAGTCCCACCTTCTCCGTGAAGTTGTAACTGCCCCAATACTTCCCATTGAGATAAAGCTCTATGGGCACAATATGATTGGCGCCGTCGGCACCAATGAGTCCAGCGGCATACATACCGATGGCATTGGTCATCATCGAGTTGGTCTTGCGGTTGGAAAGCAGCACCCAACTCTTGCCGTTTTTCAGTCCAAAGGGTTTCTGCTTCTCTTCGAATTTCAGACGATAGGGGTTCTTGGAGTTGGAATTGGAGCTCCAACTGCTGTTGCCGCGTCCTTTGATCTGCACGGGCGTTGTCTCCATGGAGGGATAGAATCCGGCACCGTCGATGGTGATCTCCGCATCGAGATAGTAATTTTTGCTCGAAGGCACGCGTCCATCCTCTATATTAATGTCCACGCGTGGCACGGCCGTCGCCTTAACCCAGTCGAGGTTCAACTTATACTCCGTGCCGAAGGGCACCATCTGATCCTCATAAGTGGCTGGCGTGCCCTCGCCCTCAACGATAGAAACGCTGTACAGTTTCAGCTCGGAAAGACAGAAGTAATTCTTGTAGTTGCTTTTAAGCATGTAGAGACGGAAACGACGATAACCCGTTTCCATGTCGATGACAGAAGAAGTGTTCGTGGCACCCTGAGCACTCGAAAAGCCATTGGCTTCCATGAAACGGTGAACCTCAACCCAATCCGTGCCATTGTTGCTGGCCATCAGACTGAGGATCTCTGGCGAACGGGCACCAGTGTCAGTACGGTTCGTCGTCTCATAGACAAGATGATAGACCGCATCGGGAAGGGTAATTTCAATGTACGGGAACTCATCTTCGGGAAGCTTTTCGTATTGTCCCGAACCCCAAGTGGAATGAAAGAATGTGCTGGGATCATCGTCGATGAGCATGGCCAAGCCCTCGCGCTCAGGATTGTTCGAAGGAGCATTGGTGGAAAGCATATCTTCCGTGAGCACAATCTCCTCTTTCTTGATGGTCGATTCACCGTCGGTACCCGGACTGACCATAACGCTTTTCAGCAGCTGTATTCCCGGATAGGCCACGGTGACGGTGTGCTCGGCGCCGAATTTGACGCGGCTGTGCTTGCTCACCAAAGAGTCTTTTTCGTCGAGATAGACACAAGCACGATTGTCGGAACGCTTGAACGAGGGCGTGAGCCAATGGCCGATGGCAGCAATGCGACCTGTAATCTTGTGGTCATCAGAAATCTCACATTCCACATCGTCAAAAAGTTGGTGGTTGAACTTGTTGTTGAACTTGAACGAGGTCAGCGCGGGACGGGCGATATTCACCTGATGATCGTATGATTCCAGTTCGTTGATGGAATAGCGTCTCACCTTGCCACTACGCAGCGTCACCCTAAGCATATTGCCCACAATGTCCTTAGACTGCATGGTGGAAGCTGGATAGATATCGATTGTACCGTCCTTCTTGACTACAAAAAGCGTGTCCTCCCGCTCCTCAGCAGCATAGAGGGAAACAGGCAGACCAAGACAGCAAAACATGAATAAAAACAAAGCAACTCTTTTCTTCATTTGCGCTCTTTTCTTTGAAAATCGCGGCAAAGATACACATAAACTTTCAACACTCATGCCTGAAACCTTTATTTTATATTAAAAAGGATGGAAAAAGTTTGGTCATCAAGGCGAAAAGCACTACTTTTGCTACCCAAAACGGAGAAATGGAGCAGAGTATGTTCGATACACTCCTCGGTTTGCCGCTCTTTCAAGGACTCGGAAGGGCTGATCTCACGCGCATCCTCGAATCGACGCGCATAGACTTCAGCACCGTGAAAGAAGACACCGTGTTCTTAGATCAGGGAGACCTCTGCACGGGGCTGACCTTCGTCATCGAGGGGAAGGCTACGATGGAGACATCAGCCGCCGACCGTCGCTGGAGTGTCGTCGAAAACATGGCCACACCAACGGTCATCGGCACAGAAGTGCTCTACGGCAGCATGCGCACCTACCGCCACAGCTACCGTGCCACCTCCCCGCTGCGTCTGTTACAAATGGACAAGCGCACGGCGGCGGCGCTGACAGGCTACTTCGAGGTATTCCGTCTCAACCTGCTCAATCTGCTGACGACCACCATCGCCCGCCGCGAACAGTTGCAATGGCTGCCGCCCTACAGCACGCTTGATGGCCGTATCATCGGATTCTTCCGTCAGCATGTCAGCCGGCCTGCAGGCAGCAAGCTCTTCCACATAGCCCTGCCAGAGCTCGGTGCTTACTTGGGCGAAGACCCGCGCTACGTATCCAAAGCCCTCCACCGCCTTGAGAACCAAGGCCTCCTTCGCCTCGACCGGCGTCTCATTGAAATTCCTAACTTCGAACGCCTCATCCAGGCGGCCTCTGACATTAAATAGCACTCCATAAGATTCAGCTCATTTCATCATTAACACTCGCTGCAATGAGAGAAAACCCATTCTATAACAGGCACTACCCTACTCCCCACGAGACACCTCCCTTCCAGGATATCCGTCTCGAGGACTACGAACCTGCCATGCTCGAAGGCATCCGTCAGGATGATGCCTTCATCCAGCGCATCATCGACAACCCCGAGCCCCCAACTTTCGACAACACCATCGCCGTCATCTCCCCCGACGACCTCCTCGAGCGCGTCACCAAGGTCTTCTTCAACCTCCTCTCCGCCGACACCAATGACGAGATGGACGCCCTGGCACAGAAGATGGCACCCATCCTCACAGAACATGCCAACAATATCATGTTCAACCGCCGCTACTTCGAGCGCGTCAAAGCCGTCTACGACCAATATCACCCCTCCTCCGCGGATTCCCCTTCTCCCTCATCCGTAGAATCCTCTTCCCCCTCTTCAGCGTTGGTGCAGAGCGGTTTGCCCGCTCGCCCCCTCACTCCCGAGGAACAGATGCTTCTCGAAAAAGCCTATGACGGCTTCATCCGCGCTGGCGTAGCCCTCGACGACGAGCATCAGACCCGCCTACGCGAGATCAATAATGAGATGAGCCTTCTTTCCCTTCAATTCTCGCAGAATAATCTAAAGGAAACCAATGCCTTCGAGCTCCATATCACCGAAGAGGCCGACCTCAGTGGACTACCAGAAACCGCCCATGAAGCCGCGGCCCTCGCAGCCAAGGAACACGGCAAGGAAGGTTGGCTCTTCACCCTCCACGCCCCCTCCTACGGTCCCTTTCTCACCTACGCCGACAACCGCGAGCTGCGCCGCCAGATGTATATGGCCAAGAACACCATCTGCATCAAACCCAACGAGTTCAATAATGAAGCCATCGTGGCACGCATTGTTAACCTACGGCGCGAGCGCGCTCAACTGCTCGGCTACAAGACTTTCGCCGATCTCGTCCTCAAGGAACGGATGGCCGAAAATGCCGACAACGTCTACCGCCTCCTCAACCAGCTCCTTGACGCCTACATGGAGCCTGCGCGCGGCGAGCTCCGCGAGATCGAGGATATGGCGCGACGCATCGAAGGCGATGACTTTCAGCTACAGCCCTGGGATTTCTCCTATTACGGCCATAAGCTCAAGATGGAGCGTTACAATATCGATGCAGAGATGCTTCGTCCCTATTTGGAGCTCTCACGCGTTAAAGAAGGTGTCTTTGGCCTCGCCACCCGTCTTTACGGCATCACCTTCGTTGAGAACAAGGAAATCCCCGTCTATCATCCCGACGTGCAGGCATTCGAAGTTTTGGATCAGGATGGTAGCTTCCTCGCCGTGCTCTATACTGACTTCCACCCCCGCAAGGGCAAACAGAGTGGCGCTTGGATGACCAGCTACAAGGAGCAGTGCATCGGTCCCGAGCTCGACGATAGTGTTCTTCGCGATGCTGCCGAAAAGAATCTCCCCTTGATTCTTCCCCCCACAGACCCCTCCACGTGGAAAAACAGCCGTCCGCACGTCTCTCTCGTCATGAACTTCACCAAGCCCACCGAGACGAAGCCTGCGCTGCTGACGCTCGGCGAGGTGGAGACGTTCCTTCACGAGTTCGGCCATGCCCTCCACGGCATCTTCGCCAACACGCGCTTTGCCTCTCTCTCTGGCACGAATGTCTACTGGGATTTCGTCGAGCTACCCTCGCAGTTCATGGAGAACTATGCGGTTGAACCCGAGTTCCTCAACACCTTCGCCCGTCACTACGAAACCGGCGAACCCATCCCGCAGGAACTCATCGACCGCATCATAGCCAGCCGCAACTTCAACGTCGCGTACGCCTGCATCCGTCAGGTCAGCTTCGGACTCCTCGATATGGCCTACTATACGCTTACAGAACCCTTCGATGCTGATGTTCAAACCTTTGAGCGTGAGGCATGGCAGCGGGCGCAGCTCTTTGACGAAGTGCCAGGCACATGCATGAGTGTGCAGTTCTCGCATATCATGGCAGGAGGCTATGCCGCAGGTTACTACAGCTATAAATGGGCTGAGGTGTTGGACGCCGATGCTTTCTCGGTCTTCAAACAGGCAGGCATCTTCGACCGCGCCACTGCCCAGCGTTTCCGCGATTGCATCCTCTCACGTGGCGGCACCGAGCATCCCATGACCCTTTACCGCCGTTTCCGCGGACAAGAACCCACCATCGATGCCCTGCTCGAAAGGAATGGGATAAAAAGAGATTAAAGATATTAAATATATGACTGATAACACGAATACCACGCGCCAGCCATCCCTCTCCCCTACGGGAGGGGCCAGGGGAGGGTCTATTCTTGACCTCCGCTACCTGCGCATGGCGCGCATCTGGAGTGAGAACAGCTACTGCATACGCCGTCAGGTCGGCGCCCTCGTCGTCAAGGACAAGATGATCATCAGCGACGGCTACAACGGCACGCCCTCCGGTTTCGAGAATGTATGCGAGGAGGACGGCGTCACCAAGCCTTACGTCCTTCACGCTGAGGCGAATGCCATCACCAAGATAGCCCGTTCAGGCAACAACTCCGAGGGTGCCACGCTCTATGTCACAGACTCTCCCTGCATCGAATGCTCCAAGCTCATCATCCAGGCTGGCATCCGACGTGTCGTCTACGCCCGCGACTACCGCCTCACCGACGGCATCGATCTCCTCCGCCGTGCCGGCATCGACGTCCATCACCTTCCCATCAAAGGGTATGAGTAGCGTTAAAATTTAAAAGGTCTTAGAGTTTAAAAAGTTCGCTTTTAAGATATTACGTTATTACGTTATCACGTTATTACGACAAAACGACATAAAATTGTCCATTATCCATTGTCCATTATCCATTGTCCATTATCCATTGTCCATTATC
>CAMZHV010000035.1 GCA_947307015.1 uncultured Prevotellaceae bacterium
GAAACTTATACTGTTTTAGATGCCTGTCAATCTCCGTCCATCTTTATATTATTTTTGTTCGATTACTTGTCATCGACCCGCCATTTGATGACGATACGTGAGACAAAAGGATAAATTTTTCGGCGTTTTGCGCGTTATGTCAGGAAAAAGAATTACCTTTGCGCGCAGAAAAACGTAAAAAGGTACGATTATGGAAGCACAGATGACAAATAAACAGAACCCCATCCGCCGTTTGCTCGAATACAAGCGGGCGATGAGAGAGTGCATCCAGCGAGGTGCTGACTACGAGGAAGTCCTCGATCTGAATTATGAGTAATGTTTTAGGCCAAGATTCTGCAATGAGAGCAATCATGTAAACCATACTGTGTTTTTGACCATGGAAGACAATGACATGAAGGATTATATCGACGAGCTGGAAGCGCAGGGATGGAACCCGAGGGCGTGCGACATGAGCGTGCCCGTGTACGCCAACCGCGTGCCTTGCGGACTGCCTACGGATTCGGGCGACGAATGTGTGGATCGGCACATGAGCCTGCCGCATGAGATCGTGCGCAACATCAGGGCTTACGTCATCCGCGCGATGGGCAACTCGATGGAAGATATGGGCATCAGCGACGGCGACGATGTGCTGGTGGAACTGTGCGACACGGCGCGCGACAACGAGGCCGTGCTGGTGACGGTGGACGGCGAGAACATGATCAAGCTGTTCGTGCGCGATGCCGACGGCGACGTGTGGTTGGTGCCGCGCAACCGCGCCTACAAGCCCGTTCACGTGCGCGAGGGCATGGAGGTCATCATCCGCGGGCGTGTGCTGAAGGTGCTGAAGGATACGCTGCGCGCGTCCTTCGGCGAGATTCAGGGCATCATCGACGATGCGAAGCGGCGCGAACGACAAGCCGAGGGCTCACAGTCGTCGCACAAGGATGTGCGCAGCCTGCTGGCCTCGACCGCCGATGCCGACGAGCTGATGGACCGCCTCGACAGCCTCATCCGCGGGCAGCGGGGCAAGCGCGTGGCGCTGGTGGTGACCTGTGCGCTGCAACTCGGTATGCTCGTAGAGCGGCCTACCTTCGCCGCGCTGGAGGAGGCCTTCGGTCGGTTGGGCAGCAAGGCTGGATTCAACAAGCAGATGAGCCGTCACTTCACCGAAGAGGAGAAAGCACCGATCCTGATAGCGTTGAGGGGTATGGATTAGCCCCCTTTTAGACCCGTTTTCAGTTGTCTTTGGTTGTCTGCGTTTTTAGGCAACCAAAGACAACTTTTTTTATTTGCAGCGAACGCGCTTTTCGCTGTACCTTTGCACCTGAGTAAGTCGACAAGCTCAAAGCAACAGAATGTTTAAACACTTCAATCTTACAAAGGTATGCAAAGACAAGAGATTAGAAAAATGCTCATCCACGGCACGCTGACGATGGTGGCCGTGGTGGAACTGCTCGTGCTCATGGCCATGGTGAAAGGAGGTGCGCTATGAGGACGCTACAACAGCTGCCAGAGCTGTCCAGCTTGATCACGGCGCTGGACAACGTGCGCTTCAACTACGAGAACGAGATAGCGGGCTTGCAGACGGCCTTTGAGGCGCTCAGCGAGGCGGGTGAGGACGACTACGAGCCGCAGAACTTTCCCGAGAATGCCCTGGCTTACATCGCACGCAACACGACGGTCGGCACCTTGCTGCTGGCCAAGGCCAACTATGCCACCGCACTCTTCGTCGAGGATGTGCGGAACATCATCAATGCCATCGAGGCGCATGACGAAACTTGAAATTTTTACCACAACGAATTACACGAATTACACTAATTAATAATTTATTATGACAAAAAAGACGACAAAGAAGTTTGTGGCGGTGCCGAGCTTGAAGGAGCTGCGGGCACTGCCCGATGGCACCCGCTTAGAGTGGGTGCCGGGCTACGAGGAGCACCTCCAGTATGCCCCCGAGGACATCAAGAACGACCGCTGCCTGCGCCTGTGGCACACGTTCCGCTCGAAGCGGTTAGGCGGCAGGCGCGTGCGCATCGAGATCAAATCCTCAATCTGGAGAATCCCTCCCGATAAAGGAAACGCCCTGCGTCAGCGTGCTGTGTTCCGATTTAGGCTCCATGGAAAAAAACTTCTTATTCTTAGGCGTTCTCAGCTCACGATGCTGTGCATCATGGGCTTTGCCATCACCGACCGTCGGCACTGGGTTGTCGACCATATCGACGGCAACACGCTCAACGACCGCCCCTCGAACCTGCAGGTCATCAGCCAAAAGGAGAACATCGGGCGCAGTGAGCGCGTCAGCCAGAGCCTTCGGCTCAACCCTCACGATCGCACGCGAGCCGCCCAGCAGCGCATACAGTGGATGGAAGAACGGCGCCAGCAGCTCCTCAACATCCATGCGGAGGCGCTCGCGGCAGGGGACATGGACCTGTACGACATCGAGTTTGATCTGGCAGTGGAGATGAACGAACGATTCTAAAAAGCGCGTACAACTATGAAAAATATCAACCGTCAACGCGTCTATCGCGTGCAGGCCGCCATTGAGACGGGCGACCGCCTGCAACTGTTCCTCACCACGAGCGAGAGCACGGTGCGCCTGATGCAGCAGATGATGCGCGAGGGCGTCGTGGACTTCGTCTACCGAAAGGAGTCGACAACGGAGCTGGTGCGGCGGTGCGGCACGCTGCTGCCCGCCTACATCGGCGACTACGCCTTCAGCGACAACCACGGCTCGTACCGCAGCCCCCTCGTGCTCACGTACTGGGACGTGGAGCGCGGCGGCTGGCGCTCATGCCTCGCCCGCAACCTCGTCGGCTACTTCGAGACAGAATGAATTTGCGCATTACTTTTAGAAAGAGAGGATAAGGAAATGAAAGAAAAAAGAAGCAGAAAAAGAAAGAGGGAAAGCGAGGCTGAGGCTCGGAAGGATTTAGTCATAGACTGGGACGCCTTCATCCGCTACTACAACACTGTGCTGCGACGCTACGGTAGCGCCATCGAACCCCTGAAACGAGTCAGCAGAGGCTACCGTGCTCGCATACAGGCGATGGTCAACGAGGAAGGCAGCAAGGACTTCCTGGGTCAAGCCATCACGAACATGGCTAAGGCCGATTGCCTCAACGGCCGTAAGCCCATACATGGAAAGCCCTTTCTCGGGTCGTTCACCTGGCTCTTCAGCAAAGTCGAGGTGTTTGACAAAGTGTGCGACGGCTACTACAACGATGCCCCCGAACTGGAGCCCACCGCCGAGGAGTTGCGACGGCAGCAACAGGAGCAGCGCGAGCTGGAGCGCGAGCAGCAGCGCGAGGAGGCTCGGCGCATCGAGGAGGAGGAAGCAGAGGCACGCCGACGCCAGCGCGAGTACGACCGCGCCCACGCCGCCAAGGGCGAAGAGCTGCAGCGCATCCTCGCCGACGTCAACAAGACCTTCGAACTGTTTAACCCAAATCGGTCATTAGAAAATCACCAATACATACCAATTTGAGGTCTAATGACCGATTTGGGTTTATGATAGGACGCCTACGGGGTATTGCATCGTGGAGCAATGGAGGGAGCCGTGCTGGCGGATGAGCACACGGCAGTCGATGGGAACAATATCGTACTTGGGGAAGGCTCGCTGCAACTGACGACGGGCGAGGTCGTCATTCTCTGGCTGGCCGTAGGTGGGGAGAAGGACGGCGTTGTTGATGACGAGGAAGTTGGCGTAGGTGGCAGGCAGGCGATGGCCATCGTCAGGGTCGAGGATGGGAGCAGGAAGAGGGAGGGGGATTAGACGGTAACCTCCCTCAGCAGCAAAATCGCCGAACGCGCTGAACGAGGCGAGCTGCTTTTCCATGGCGCGGAGCGCTTCGTAGTGCTCATCGTCGGGATCTGTACATTGCACGTAAACGATGGTGTTGTTCGGACAGAAGCGGGCGAGGGTATCGATATGGCTGTCTGTGTCGTCGCCTGCGAGGTAGCCGTGATCGAGCCAGAGGACGCGGTCGGCGTGGAAATAGCGAAGCAGACGTTCCTCGATCTGGTCGCGCGTGAACTCAGGATTACGATTGGGGGAGAGGAGACATTCGCTGGTAGTCAACAGCGTGCCCTTGCCATCGCTTTCAATGCTACCACCTTCGAAGACGAAATCAAGATGAGGCTCATAGAAGCCATGAAGCCCCCTTCTATCTCCCCCCACAGGGGGGAGGAATTCATTTCCACTTGTAATTGTACTGGGAGACGGGCTTTGATTTGCAAGTCTCTGATTGATAGCGTTATCAAGTTCGGCAGGGAACTTATTACCCCAACCGTTGAAGCGGAAGTCGAGGAGGCGGGGGCCAGCCTCTGTGATGAGCGTGAGGAAACCGTGGTCGCGTGCCCAGGTGTCATTGGTGGGACACTCGAAATAGCGAACTTGCGGCAGTAGGCGCGAGGGGATGCGCTCATGCAGGAGGGCTTTGATGCGGGCGGGCTCTGGCGTGACGATGAGGAGGAGCTCACCATGCACTAAAATCTCGAGGGCGATACTGACATAGCAATCGTCAACCTCAGAGAGAATGGGCGCCCAGTCGGTCTTGGCATGAGGCCACGTGAGCTGCACGCCACTTTGCGGATACCACTCGGCAGGGAAGAAGGTGGAGCGTACCTCCATCTGCTCAGGGCCTGCCTGTTTGGCAAGCTTGAGATGCAGCGTGAGGTCGCTGATGCTGGACGTGGAAGGGGTGTAGTGGATAGCCATAAAGCGCGGCTGTGCCGCAGTTTAAAGTTTAAGGTTTAAAGTGCTTAATCTCTGAAGCGGGCGAGGATGTCCTGATAGGCATCGATGCGGCGGTCGCGGAGGAAAGGCCACCAGCGACGTACTTGTTCGGAACGGTGCAGGTCGAGGTCAACGATGAGGTTTTCAGGCTCTGTTTGAGAGGCTTCGGCGAGGAGTTCGCCCTGCGGTCCTGCCACGAAGCTGGAACCCCAGAACTGAATGCCACGCGTCTGTCCGCTGGGATCTGGCTCATGCCCTACCCTATTCACAGCGATGACAGGAAGGCCGTTGGCGACAGCATGACCGCGTTGCACGAGCTGCCACGCGTTGCGCTGACGAGCTTGCTCCTCAGGCGTGTCGCTGCTCTCATAGCCGATAGCCGTGGGGTAGATGAGGAGGTCGGCACCAGCGAGCGCCATGAGGCGTGCACCTTCGGGGTACCACTGATCCCAGCAGACCTGCACGCCGAGCGAACCGACAGAGGTCTTGATGGGTTGGAAGCCGAGATCGCCAGGGGTGAAATAGAATTTCTCGTAATAGGCAGGGTCGTCGGGGATGTGCATCTTGCGATGGACACCTGCGATGCTGCCATCACGCTCGAAGACGACGGCGGTATTGTGGTAGAGGCCGGGGGCACGGCGCTCAAAGAGACTGGTGACGAGGACAACATGATGCTCACGTGCCAAGGCACCAAAGAAGTCGGTGGAGGGGCCAGGGATGGGCTCTGCGAGATCAAAGTTATCGACGGATTCGACTTGGCAGAAGTAAAGCGTGTTGTGCAGCTCCTGCAGCACGACGAGCTCAGCACCACGGGCGGCCACATCTGCTATGGAAGCGGCCAGACGCGCTTTGTTCTTCTCGACGTCTGCCGTACAGGGTTGTTGAATCAGGGCGGCTTTCATTATTTAATGGACAATGGATAATGGACAATGAAGAATGGACAATGATCATAGCTGGATGACACGGTCGCAGAAAGAAAGGAGGACGGGGTCGTGAGAGACGACGAGGGCTGCGCGACCGTGTTCGTGGCAGGCATGCAAGAGGGTGAGGGCCACGCGCTGCGTGCTGTCTTCATCGAGGGCGGAGGAGGGCTCATCCAAAAGCAGGAGGGGCTTGGAAAGCGAGAAGGCTGCTGCCAATAGGAGCCTCTGCCGCTGTCCGCCAGAAAGTTTCGAGGCAGATAATTCGAGCAATGATTCTTCGAGCCCCAACTGGGATAATAAGGTCTGCAGCTGCTCTTGCTTGGCGTGTGGCTGGTTTGCCGTCAGCTCATGCGTCAAAGCGACCAAGTCGACACCTGTCTCGGCTGGCGGCTGCAGCTCTTGCGGCACGTAGGCGGTTTGCTGACGGATGGCGTGGATGTGGTGAGCGTCAAGGGGAAGGCCACAAACTTCGATGGAGCCTGAGGTTAGCGGCACAAAACCAAGGATGGCACGTAAAAGGGACGTCTTGCCGCAACCGCTCTCGCCTGTGACGCCTACCAACAGGCCCGGCGCTACGGTGAGGTCGAGATTGTTGAAAAGCTGGCGGTCGCCAAAGGCGAGAGAAGCTTTGGAAAGAGACAAGAAGACTCTCCCCCCGCCCTCCCTGTTAGGGAGGGAGCGGTCACTATTGCTATTGGAATAATTAACCATAATAGAATGGATGTCTATTCTTGTCTGGTAACCGCTCCCTCCCTAACAGGGAGGGCGGGGGGAGAGTCCGTTAGGGAGAGTCCGTCTATTCTTGTCGGGTAACCACTCCCTCCCTTATAGGGTGTCAGGAAGACGGAACTATTAAGTGTTCCAGCTGGACTGGTTCGGGGGGAGAGTCCTGGAGGGGGGCTGAAGGTTCAGTTAGTTCGCAGCAGTAAATTCTTCCAAGAAGCGGACATCGTTCTCGGAGAAGAGGCGGAGGTCGCGGACTTGGTACTTGAGGTTAGCAATGCGCTCGATGCCCATACCGAAGGCGTAACCGCTGTAGACGGAGCTATCGATGCCATTGGCCTCGAGCACAGCAGGATCCACCATGCCGCAGCCGAGAATCTCGAGCCAACCGGAACCCTTACACATCGAGCAGCCCTTGCCGCCACAGATGGTGCAGCTGACATCCATCTCAGCCGAGGGTTCGGTGAAGGGGAAGAAGCTGGGACGCAAGCGGATCTGTGTCTCGGGGCCGAACATCTCCTGAGCGAAGAGCAGAAGCACTTGTTTCAAATCCTTGAACGATACGTTCTTATCCACGTAGAGGCCTTCCACCTGATGGAAGAAGCAGTGGGCGCGGGCGCTGACGGCTTCATTACGATAGACACGCCCTGGGCAGATCACACGGATGGGCGGTTGCTGACGTTCCATGACGCGAGCCTGCACGCTGGAGGTATGCGAACGAAGGATGATGTCGGGATGAGCTTCGACGAAGAAAGTGTCCTGCATATCACGTGCAGGATGGTCGTCGGCGAAGTTCATAGAGCTGTACACGTGCCAGTCGTCCTCGACCTCGGGACCTTCGGCCAGTGTGAAACCAAGACGTGAGAAGATGTCTACAATCTCGTTTTTCACGATGGTCAGCGGATGACGCGTGCCAAGGGAGATGGGATAAGGCGTACGCGTAAGATCAAGGTCATCAGCAACCGTCTCCTGCGCAGCGGCAGCGGCTTTGAGCTCATTGATGCGTTCCAGGGCGCAGTTCTTGAGTTCATTGACGCGCATACCCACCTCTTTTTTCATCTCAGCCGGCACGGAGCGGAAGTCGTCCATGAGCTTGCTGATTTCACCTTTTTTACTGAGATACTTGATACGAAGGGCTTCCACTTCCTCGGGCGTAGCAGCCTGCAGTTTGTTGACCTCTTCGAGCAGTTGTTTGATCTTTTCGAGCATAATATTTCGTTGTTCTATTGATGTATCTTCAAAAAACTGCGCAAAGATAGACATTTATTTGCGAAAAATGTGCAGCGAATGAAAAATAAAGCTTACTTTTGCACTAAATTACCAAAAAGATAGGAAAAGTCATCCCAAGATGAACGCGAAATGGGCTGTTTGTGCCACTTTTGTGGTCTGCACCTGCGTGATAGCAATGCTCTTCGGCTGCGATGGTCGTTCTTCATCGCGGACGAAGGAACGAGCACAGGATTTTAAGGATTCCGTGACATTGGATTCGCTGTTGGAGGCCGAGGACACGCTGACGCTCGACGAACTGACCGAAGAGGCCCCTCTGCCCGTGTCCGTAGATGAGCTTTTCGACGATTTCATTTTCAGCTTCGACCAAAGCAACCGCCTGCAGCGCGCCCGCATCGACTTCCCGCTGACTGTTGTAGAGGCTGACGGTTCCATCCGCTCTATCGAACGTCGCGAATGGCACCACCGCTATCTCTTTCTGCAACAAGACTTTTGCACAGCATTCTGGGGCTCTGTATCGCAGATGGATGCCCTGTCTCGCGACACCAGCATCGTACATGCTCGGCTCGAACATATCTTCCTGCACAGTCGCCAGGTGGACGCCTACCTCTTCAACCGCGACACGCTGAGCGGCGAGTGGTACCTCACCGAAGAGCAAGTCAGCAGCTTCGAGCACTCGCCCTTGGCCTCGTTCCTCGACTTCTACCAACGCTTCGCCACCGACAGCATCTACCAGCGCCAGCATCTCTCGCATACCCTGCGCTTCCGCACGATGGACGAGGAGAGCGATTACGAGGTCATCGAAGGCACCATCGACGCCGACCAATGGACGGAGTTCGCACCTGAGTTACCGCAGGACGTGCTCGTGTGCGTCAACTACGGGCAGGAATATGCCAACCAGAACCGCATCGTCATGCAGCTACGCGGCATTAGCAACGGCTTGCAAAACGTCCTACGCTTCCAATGCGAAGACGGCAAGTGGCGACTCACGGAGTTTGAAAATTAATGGCCTCACCCCCAACCCCTCTCCCGTGAGAGAGGGGAGGAAAAGAATAACTAATATCAATCATGAGGAAAGAGGAGAACTGCTCGCTGAAAGAGCATAACACATTCGGCATCGAAGCCAAGGCACGTCAGTTCGTTGAATATGACAGCGTTGAGGAGCTGCAGGCGTTCATTCGTGAGCGTGCTGCTCGTGGCGACACTTCTCCCCTACTCCACATTGGCGGCGGCTCCAACCTCCTGTTTCTTGGCGACTTCAAAGGCACCATACTCCACTCGCGGATGCATGATATTCATGTGACGGCCGACGAAGGAGATAATATATATGTACGCGTGTCGGCTGGCATCGTTTGGGACGACTGGGTACAGTATGCCATCGACAGCCTCTGGTACGGCCTCGAAAACCTGTCGCTGATTCCAGGCGAAGTAGGAGCTTCGGCTGTGCAGAACATCGGAGCTTACGGCGCTGAAGCAAAGGATTTTATCGTCTATGTGGACACCGTGGACCTGCAGACGGGCGACGTACGCCATTTCACGGCTGAGGAGTGCTGCTACGGCTATCGCGACAGCATCTTCAAACATGAGCTGCGCGGTCGCTACGCCGTCACACACGTTCATTTCCACCTCTCCCACGGCTTCCGACCAAGGATTGAGTACGGCGGCATACGTCAAGCATTGGCAGAACGCGGTTTCGACGAGACGAACCTGACCGCCGAGCAACTGCGCCAAACCATCATCGAGATCCGTCGTGCCAAACTGCCTGAGCCGTCGGAGTTAGGCAATGCCGGCAGCTTCTTCACCAACCCCATCGTGCCCAGACACACCTTCGAGCGTTTATCCAACGAATACTCGAATATTCCTCATTATGAAGCGGATAGCAAACGTGTGAAAATTCCCGCAGGTTGGATGATTGAGCAGTGCGGATGGAAGGGCAAGACGCTCGGCAAGGCGGGCGTCTACGAGAAGCAGGCGTTGGTGCTGGTGAACAGAGGAGGAGCCACAGGCGCAGACATCGCAGCGCTGTGCAAGCAGATTCAAGCAGACGTAAAGAGCAAGTTCGGCATAGCCATTGTGCCAGAAGTGAACTTCATCTCTTGAAGCGTTTCAGCTCGAAACGCGGGCTGCAACGGAAGAAAACACCGAAAGAGAAATTGTTGTTAAACGCCGATGGACATACGGAACCATCGGCCAGCGTTTCCTTGCCCGTTGAGCAGAGATAAGTGTCCACCTTGGCGCCGAGGACATAGTCGTGGGCGAATGTGCGGCTCCATTCGGCACCGACATGCGTGGTGAGGACGTGGTCGAAGGTACCGCCCGTCTTCGTGGAATAGGTGGAGAAGAAGGGAGCGCCGTAGATGGGGCAGAAATCCTTGCCATAGAGCGCGGTAGCGAAGACACGCAGCTGGCGCAGGAAGTCAGCGCTGACGGTTGCCGAAGCTGCCAAGCCCTGCTTGAAAGGCCACAGCTTGCCCGACTGCTGCCAGCATCCCAAAGCCAGCGCCTCAGCCGTCAGGCCGTTGAACACCTTGTTGTTGAAGTTCCATCGCATCCCCAAGCCAAGCGCTGCATTGTCAATGGTTTGCGCGCCCATACTCGTGTCATCAATCTCACCGCCGCGATGCTGCATAAGGATGTCGATGGGGATGTAGAGGTTGAAGGAAGAGCGTTGTTGCTGCGGCAGTAAAGCCAGCTGTGGCACGCGTCCCTGCTGATCCAACTTTCCGCATAAAACTATGCGTTGCGAGAAGCCTACGGTGAAAGCCTCCTGATGCGTGGACTCGCGAAAGATGAAGCTCTGCCAGTTGATCCACGCGTCGAGGTGGTAGCGGGGCAGGTCGAAGAGCAGCTGAAAGCCCATCTCTGGATCCTGTGTGAGGTTGACCTCGGGATTCATCAGCGGTTCCACCACCCCATGATTGGCACCGCCATAAATGTCGCCGAGCACGAAGGTCAGGTTACGCAGCTTTGCCTGTGCACGGAAGAAAGGCAGGATGTGAGCACCGCTCTGATACTGAGCACCTTTCCATCGAGCAATATCATGGTAAGCATAGCAGGGATACTTGCCCGCACCGTTGTAGACGAGGGCATGGAAACCCGCTTCAAGACGTATGGCGTCCAGTGGCTGATAGGTCAGACGCGGTTGCAGCCAGAAACCGGGCAGCGTGTAGCCCGTGGCCTGGTCGCCGCCAAACTCATTATCCTTAAAGAAAGCCAACGCATGAACATCCACAGCCAGCGTCCGCGTATCATCGTAAGACAGATGGTAGTCAGTAGCGGCAAGGCGCGTGGCCAAATCCTGTGCATTCAGCGGCAGAACACCACATACGAGGACAGCAACAAAGTATAGTTTTCGCATATCAGTTGCAGGGTTCGCTGATGACTTATAACAAGAGATTCTTGAGAATTATTTCAGGCCTGCCCATGTGCCACGGATATTGCGGCACTGCACGTAGGCGTTGGGGCAGTTGTAGACCTTGTAAAGGCCACCATCCCAGTTCTGATAGATTTCCATGCCGCGCTGCTCGCTTTCCCATCCCCCGGATGTGAGGACGTAGACGTAGTAGACGGTGCCGTCGCTGGTGATGCTGGTCTGCTGGGGCTTGTTGGCGTGCGAGCACATGGCAACGGTGTAAGGCTCTTTAGGGGCGTAGGCATTGGTGTAGGTGGCACCTTGGAGGAGTGCAGCGGGGAGGTAACGCTGGATGTAGGAGTCGTTCTCGGGGCTGTACTCCGAGGCAACAAACTTGGTCTTGAGGATGCGGATGATGCCGCTGACGGTAGCATCGCTGTTGCAGAGGAGCTTGAAGCATTTTTCGCCGGTGGAGGCATCGCGGGCATAGATTTCCTCGGCCATGGGGATCATGGCTGTGGTGCCGTGAATGGAGTTGCCTAAGAGACCTTCATAGACGGCCTTGAACTCGGTGAAGCCAGAAGGGATGTTAGTGAACTCTACCCATGCTGTGGGTGTCTTGTGGTCTGTAGACTCGAAGTCTATCTCACCACTCACGGTGTATCTGTGACTGCCATAGGTCAGCGTGTTGCCGTCGACGCTGACACTCTTCTTGTCTTCATTGACGAGGTTAGCCCACTTGTCCTTGTTTGTGCTGCTATTTGTGCTGCTGTCTTCGTTTCCGCACATTCCGGCGGTGAAGGCTACGAAAGTCACGGCTGCCAGAAGGCTGGCGAGGCTGGTGCCGATAATCTGTCTTTTCATTGTCGTTGTTGTCTTAAAGGAGGGGGATTATGTCTAAACGGTGTAGTCGCGATGACCGAAGATCTGCGTGCCGATGCGTATGAGCGTTGAGCCTTCGTCGACGGCGATGTGCCAGTCATCGGACATACCCATAGAGAGCTCGTTGAAGGTGTCGGGGGTGAAGTAGTGGGCCTGTGCCTGCTCGAAGAAGCTGCGGGCACGGTGGAAGTCGGCGCGGATGCGGGTGGTGTCATCGGTGTTGGTGGCCATTGCCATGACGCCAGCGATGCGGACACCAGTGAGCTGTTGCCATTCGCCACTGTCGAGGTAAGCAGAAGCTTCGTCGGGGGTGAATCCGAACTTGGTCTCTTCCTCGGCAACGTGGAGCTGGAGGAGGCAGGGGATAGTGCGCTGTGCGCGAAGGGCCTGCCTGTTGATCTCGGCGAGGAGGCGGGGGCTGTCGACGGCGTGGATTAGGCTGACATAGGGGGCAATATACTTGACCTTGTTGGTTTGCAGGTGGCCGATGAAATGCCACTCAATGTCAGCGAGGGCGGCGTGCTTCTGTTGGAGTTCCTGGGCGTGGCTCTCGCCGAAGAGGCGCTGACCCGCGGCATAGGCCTCAAGGATGGCTTCCACGGGGTGGTACTTCGATACTGCAACGAGGCGCACGCCATCAGGCAGCTGCGATGTAATCTTATGTATCTCTTCGGCTATCATTCTTCCTTCTTGACGTAGTGAAAAACGTCCATGATGGTTGTCTCTGTGATGCTGACGATGACCCAGTCGCCCAGCGTGCCTTCCATGCCATGGTCGAGGTTCTTGAGGGCGTCGCGGAAGTCGGTGGCCTGAACGAGGATGTTCTGGTTGGTACGCTTCTCGGCGCCCGTCTTCTCGTCGAGGGTGATAAAGGCAACCTTGGCCTTGAACCAACGGTCAGCAGCGGAATCAATGCTCTCGATGATCTCTGCCATACGCGCGCGCTTGATATCTGTTACGGTGAAGTCGCCGCTGATGTAGGGTTTCATCTCCTCAATGAAGCGTCGTTCGGCTTCGGTAAAGCTGAGCGCCTCAACCATGTAAGCTTCTGTGACTTTCTTGATCAATCCCGTTTCCATGGTTTTGTCGAAACGGACTTTACATTCAAACCAATCGCTGTTCATATTTTAGTTCAAAGTTTAACGTTTAAAGTTTAAAGTGCTGCAAAGGTACAAAAACTTTGTGCATTGCGCTATGAAGACGTGACTTTTTTTCGTTTCGAAATGAAAAAAACGCGTTTGGTCGATTATTATTTCCTGTTTATCGCAATAATATCTATCTTTGCGGTCGCAATGTGAGCCACCTGGCTAACGTACGTGGCCATGCAATGAATGAAACGAATCCGTAGCCGACAGGAACTATTCATCTACGCGCTGTTGTGGCTGCTGCCCATCGCAGCCCCCATGCTCGTGATTGGTCAGCAAGTGCTGTCCGGTCATGCGTCGTCGTTTGATTGGGACGTCGTTTGGCAGACGTGGTTGCGTCTATTGCCTTTCCTCCTCGCCTTCGTGCTGCACAACTGGCTGTTGGCTCCGCTCCTGGTGGTCCGCCGTCGCCAAGTGCTCTATTACTGTGGTGCTGCCATGATCGTGGGCGTCTTCATGCTCTACGAGTGCCAGCAGGGACCTGGGGGGCCGAAACACCGTGGCGGCCCGCCGCATGAACTGCGTGAGGGACGTCCGCCCATGGCACCGGATGAAGGTGATTTCGAGATGGAAGGCCCAAGACCTCACTTTGAGCATCCGCGGCACGATGGGCCTCGCCGTCCTGATGGCCGTCCGCGTCCTGATGACCATCCTCGTCCAGATAGCCGTCCGGATGGTCAGCGCCCACCCATCTTAGTCGGTCATCACGACCTCATCTCTCTGGCCATCCTGTTGCTGATGCTTGGTCTGAACTTAGGAATCAAATACTACTTCAAGCAGCGCGACGACGCCCATCGTCTGGAGCTTCTGGAGTACGAACGTGTGCAGCAGCAATTGGCCTATCTGCGCTACCAGATCAATCCCCACTTCCTGATGAACACGCTGAACAATATTCACGCCCTCATCGACATTAACCCTGAGCAGGCGCAGGAGTCCATCGTGGAGCTGTCGCGACTGTTGCGCTATATTCTCTACGATGGCGAACGTGACCTTGTGCCTGTGCAGCGCGAGGTAGAGTTTGTGCAGCACTTCATTGACCTGATGCGCATTCGCTATACCGACACGGTCGACGTGCGCTACGACGTGTCGATGGAGAACGCAGCAGCGACGATGCCCCCCCTCATTCTCGTCGCTTTCGTGGAGAATGCTTTCAAGCATGGCGTGAGCTACCAGCAGGCTTCCTTCGTGCATATCGCCATCGAGGCCACAGCCGAGCGGTTGCACTTCACCTGCCGCAACAGTAAGAAGGTGCAGACGGACGGTGGCAGCGATTCCGGCGGCTTGGGACTGCGCAACGTCCGCGAGCGTCTCGACCTGCTGTTTGCCGATGCTTACCGCTTGGATATCAACGACGGTGCCGATGTCTATTCCATTGATCTTGAAATACCAATAACGTCATGAATTCCAAGCTTCTAGTCCTTGCCATCGATGATGAGCCGCTGGCTCTGCGACAGCTCGCTGCCTACATCCAACGCGTCGAGTCGTTGGAGCTGGTGGCGGCCTGCCATAGTGCCGTCGAGGCCCGCGTGCGGCTGACAGAGGAACCCGTGGATGCCATATTCTGCGACATCAATATGCCCGACCTCAACGGTCTTGACTTTGTGCGCCAGTTGGCCGCGCCGCCGCTGGTGGTCTTCACGACGGCTTATTCCGAGTATGCCATCGAAGGTTTCCGCGTTGATGCCGTGGACTACCTGTTGAAGCCGTACAGCTTCAATGAGTTCAAGACGTCAGCCGAGCGCCTATGCCAGCGCCATGAGCTTATCCTCAAGGCGGCATCCGCAGAGAAGGAGGCTGCTGAGCCTCCAGCAGGGGGTGTCATCTATGTCCGTTCCGACCATCGCAACCTGAGCATTCCCATCGCCCACATCGCCCGTGTGCAGGCCATGGGCGAGTACCTGCGCATCTTCCTGACGAACCAGCCGCGTCCCGTCATGACACTGATGTCCATGAAACGCATGGAGGAGGCGCTGCCAGACAGTCATTTCAAGCGCGTCCACCGCTCGCACATCATCAATCTCTCCTGTATCGCAGAGGTGGCCAAGGGACGCGTGGTGCTCACCGACGGCAGTGAAGTGCCTATCGGAGACAACTACCGAGCTGATTTCAGCGTATGGCTGGAACAGCAAAAGCCGTAGGAAACATTTTTTCTTGTCTTTTTTGTGCGTCATGTGGATTTTTTTGTGTACTTTTGCCCCCGCAACTGGCTAACAACAAAACTATCAAGATGAAATTACGCACATTTCTCATGGCAACAGCCCTGCTTGTCATCGCTCCCACGTGGGCACAGCGCAAGGCTGAACGTCATTCTGTGCTCATGGGCGCCAAGAATCTGACGGTCACGACGACGCAGAACACTGTTTACTATTACCTTGTCAGCGCAGAGTCTAATCCTGTCATCCATTTGACCGACGGGCAGGTGCGCATCCTCAACGACGAGTTCTCGCTCTCCGATATCAAGTCGCTGCGTTTCCGTGCCTTGCCACGCTTCCTCCTCGACGAGGATAGCACGACCTACGACAAGGCTAAATCCGTGGAGCATGGTCTCTTAGCGCTGCGCCGCTCGCTCAATGTGGGAAAATGGAATTCCCTCGTGCTACCCGTCAACCTGACAGCGGAGCAGATCGTGGATGCTTTTGGCGAAGGCACGGTAGTGGCTACGCCGCGCGGCATACGCGAGAGTGATGCCACGGTGGTGGAATTTCAAACCGTAGACCTCACGCCTGGCGAGATCGTCATCAAGGCCGGCTACCATTACCTGATCCGTCCTACGCGCGAACCCGACCTCAGTGCTGAGGCATGGTCATCCAGTTTCCTGACGGGGCAGCGCATCTACGGCCCTATCTACATGATTCCGAACGTGAGCACGACGACTACCAAGACGCCGCGCGTGCTGTCCTATGGGTCAACTGATGAGACGGTGACCGTAAGTTTCCGCGGCACGTTCCTTAAGCGCGATGACAGCAGCAACAGCAACAAACGCATTGATGCCGGCACGTATATGTTGTCCGACGATGGCCTCATGGTCAAGAATGCGGAGCCCGCCGAAGTGAAGGCCTTCACCTCGTGGGTACAGGACATGAGCGGTGAGAAGGTGGAGCAGCTGCGCTTCTACATCGACGGCGTCAACGAGGACATCTCGGAGTTCACAGATGCCATTCTTTCATTGGACAAGGAACAATGGACAAAGGACGAGGCTGTGTACGACCTCGGAGGTCGCTACGTGGGCAGCGCCAAGAACCGTGCTTCGCTCAAAGCTGGCATCTATGTAATTAACGGTCAAAAAGTTGTCATCAAATAAACAAAGGAGGGATAGCATGATGATACGCAAAACATTCTTCCTCACACTCTGTGCCCTCACGGCCGCTACGACGCTCTTCGCACAAGAGAAGTTGTGGATTCGCTATGACGACCGCTTCAAGGCCAACGGCGAAATTGCCCTCGAAAATGTTGACTCCATCGAGATGCGCAATACTTCGATGAAGCTCTACAACGCTACACTTACCATGGGCTATAGTACGAAAAACTATTCCTCGCTCATCCCTACTGATGCCGCAGACATGATGTTCACGGATCCGGGCCGTTACCTCCTGAAGCCCAACACCTACGGCGGCACGGATTACACGAACGCCAAAGCTACTTCGGGTTACAATTTCGCTCACATGGTAGAGACGGAGCATTATGCTGTGTTCTGGGACGTGCGCTACGGCGATGACCCAACACATATTAAGCATCCCGATGACGGCAATGTGGCCAATGCCAACAAAGTAGCTCAAATTTGCGAGAAGTGTTGGGACAAGTACGTTGAGCTGGGCTTCTTGGTGCCGGGACAGTCGACAACGGACAAATGGAAAATTCAGCTCTATATCCCCTATCAGAGCGAGTGGCGCGCGGATGCATCGGGTACGAACGGAGCCAACGGCGGGCAGACGGGTATCGGACATTTCAACCCCTGGGCGGCCAATGCCCGCGGCGGACACACCGTGGCGCATGAGGTGGGGCATACGTTCCAGTACCTCGTGCACGCCGATGTGGCCTGGGATCACGGCTTCGACTACGGCTATGGTGCCAACGCCTCCGGCTACAACGGCTGGTGGGAGAGCTGTGCCGACTGGCAGGCATATAAGGTGTACCCTGAACGCCAATTCTCTGACGGTGAGTATTTTGAAGCTTATATGCGCAAGACCCACATGAACTTCATGCACGAGGATATGCGCTATGACAATTGTTTCTTCCAGGACTGGTGGTGCGAGAAGCACGGCGCAGACTTCATCGGACGGATGTGGCGCGAGAGCGTGCGTCCCGAAGACCCCATCGAGGCATATATGCGAATGTGCGGTCTGACGTTGGAGGAGTTTACGGACGAGCAGTTCGACGGCTGCATGCACATGGCCACCTTCGACATTGAGTCTGTGCGCTCGCGTGCAGCCAGCAAGGTCAACAACGCCAATCCCTATCCGACGCACCTGAAGAAGGTGACGGGCGAGACAAACACCTATCGTGTAGATTCAGCCTATTGCCCACAGAACTTTGGCTTTAATGTCATCAACATGAAACCTGCTACCGCAGGCACGGAGATAAAGGCCAATTTCAAGGGTATCGTCGGTACCACTGGCTACCGCATCATCCGCAAAGTCAGTGCCGGCTGGCGCTTTGCTTTTGTTGCGCTGAAGACCAATGGTGAACGCGTCTATGGTGAGGTGGGCAGCGCCAAGTATCAGACCCCCGAAGGCAGCGTCACATTCACCGTGCCCTCAGGATGCAAGAAGCTCTACTTCGTCGTCATGGGTGCGCCCACGAACTATTGGCGCCATCCATGGGACGACGATGCTTCGAACGACGAGCAGTGGCCCTATGAGGTGCAGTTCGAGAATGTCTCGCTGTGGCAGTAAAATAGATTAAATATCAAGACCTTGAAAAAGATTCTTTTCTTTCTTGCGTTTCTGTCGTTTTCCTTGGCTGGGATAGCTCAGGAGGAAGTGACCGATGAGCAGTACAACGCAGCCAATGCGGCCATCGAGGCTGAGGCGACCTACCAGATTTTCACCCTGCATAATGGCACGCGCGAGGGTAGCGTCAGGTTTTATCTCACCGACAACGGCTGGCTGACGGATAAGGTCGAAGAGGCTGGCAGCTTCAGGTTCCATAAGATCGATAGGTCGTCATCGGATTTGTTCATGCCTCAGAGCTGGCAGGTGGATCAGTTCTTCACCAATCCTGACTTCTTTGGTGGCGGCAGCGGTATCATGATGAATCTGGGCTATCTGCGCTCACATCCCGATGAGCCTGGCTTGCAGCGCGACAACTACGAGAGTCAGGTGTGGTACAAACGAGGTGACACCTATGCTGTGCGCGCTACGAATACCCCCGGCACACAATGGGGAGCTAATTCCTTCTGGAACGTTGTAGATGACATGGATGGCGACGGACTGCCCAATGCCGACTATGTCCTTGCACCGCAGTTTGCATGGCGACTGGAGAAGATTGCCGATGCACCCGGACTTGATGATCCGAGCCTCAAGGACGTAAAACGTCTCACCAATCTGCCGCATGTCTATATCAACACGTTCAACGGGCGCGAAATTAACAACAAGACCAATTATGTCTACGCCCGTATGTGGTGTGTCTATGAGAATGACAGTGTTGCCTTTTTCGACTCCCTTGAGATACGCGGTCGAGGCAACGCCAGCTGGGGCTTGGCCAAGAAACCTTATAAACTCAAGTTTCATGAAAAGGAGAAACTTTTAGGCAAGGGTTATGCCAAGGCGAAGAAATGGACTTTGCTCGCCAACCACGGCGACAAGACGCTCATCCGCAACGCTGTAACCTCCATCATGGGTGAGCGCTTGGGGCTTAAGTTCAACCCCGCAGCAAAGTTCGTCGATGTGACATTCAACGACCGTTACGACGGAACCTATCAGATTTCCGATCAGGTGGAGGTGCGTCCGCACCGCGTCAACATCACCGAGCAGGAGTGGCCCCTCAGTGAGTCGGCTGACATCACGGGCGGCTATCTCTTTGAGGCCATCAACTCAGAAGCGAACTTCAGCACGCCGTATGGCGTGCCTATCCGAATCCACTATCCTGATGAGGATGAGATTGACCAACGTCAGAAAAACTACGCCCAACAGTTTATCAACAACTTTGAGGAACGTCTGTATGCCGAAGATTTCGGCGACAAGGACAACGGCTACCGTTCGTTCGTGGATTCCGTTTCGCTTGCCAACTGGTACCTTTGCACGGAGATTAGCGGTAATGTGGACGGTTTCTACAGCACCTATTTCTATAAGGAACAGCAGGATGATCGTATCTTCTGGGGACCGCTGTGGGACTATGATATTGCTTACAACAACGACAACCGCGACCGCAGCGACATGGGCGACAACACGCTCGAGCAGCTGATGAGTGAAGTGGGCTATGACAATTGCCGCAGGTGGATTCGGCAGATGTGGAAAGACCCATGGTTCGCACGTCTCATCAACCGCCGTTTCCGCGAAGCCGTCAACGATGGGCTCGAGGATTACCTCAACACGCAGATCGACAGCCTCACGGAGCTCCTCGACGAATCGCAGCAGCTCAACTACGAACGATGGGCCATAGACCAGCGCACCTTGCGCGAGCGCGTACTTTATTCTACATACGATGAGTATGTCAGCGACTTGCGCAGCTATATCCACGACCATCTCATCTACCTTCGTGGAGCCTTTGGTGCCTTGAATCCTGATGGTCCGGAGCCTGAGCCCGAGCCAGAACCCGAGCCCAAAGTGCCTGACTTCGCAGCCGACTCGCTACGCTATTATGCCATCAGTAATATTGGTACGGGTACGTTCATCGATGTCAACGCCGAAACGGATGCCATCGTTTGCAACGCCCGCAATGAAGAGGCCGAGAGCCAGCAATGGCGCATCTTCCCGCTTGCCAACGGCTACCTCTATGTTGTCAATCGTGCCACAGGACTGGCCCTCAACGATCCCACGGAGGGTGAGCCAACAGCAACGACGCTCACAGGTACTCAACTCAACACTGCGCCTGGCGACTCGCTTGACGTGCGACAGCAGTGGGACTTTGTTGCGCAGGCGGACGAACGTTTCAACCTCGTCAGCCGCTTCTCGCAGCACGCTGCCAACCTCAGCGGTGGTGGTACAGCTGATGGTACTGCCGTGCTCAGCTACACCAGCGACGATCGCAACGCCGTTTCCAACAACCGCCTATGGACCATCACGGCTGTGAGCAATGTTGAGGTTGAGCCTGAACCGGAACCCGATGGTATAGATGACTTTAGCGGTGCTATCGACTATGCACTGGCTTACGATCCTGCCAGCGGACGCCTGCACTTCGGTGCCGACGACCTCAGCGCTTTGCGCTTCACTGTGCGCCTCTATGACAGTGCCGGTCGCCTCCAGCGCACCTTCCGCGCCAGCGATGGTACCACACTCTCTGGCCTCCCCCGTGGCCTCTATCTCGTCACTTGGGAAGTCAACGGTCGCCGCCGTACAATCAAATTCAACAGATAGTCTTCTCTTAAACAACGAATTATACGAATTAAACGAATTATTACGCTGCTATCATGGGCGTTTGCCTCCAAGAAGCAATAATTCGTTTAATTCGTATAATTCGTTGTCGAAAAAAAGACTTGAGGATAATTCGTTGTCGAAAATCAGTATTTGATGTTGAGTTCGCGCAAGATACCCGAAATCTGCTCCATGGTTGTGAGGCGCGTCGGCACAAGCGGCAGGCGCAACTGATTCTCAATCATACCCATAGCGTGAAGCATGGCCTTGACGCCAGCAGGATTGCCGTCAACGAACAAGAGTTTGAAAAGCTCGGCAAACTTATGGTGGATGTGAAGGGCAGAAGCGTAGTCGCCGTTCAGCGCGAGGCGCACCATACGCGAGAACTCACGCGGCAAGGCGTTGCCAATGACACTGATGACGCCCACGGCACCTAAGGTGATGAGGGGGAAGGTGATACCGTCGTCGCCGGAGATGACGTCGAAGCCCTCGGGCTTGTTCTTAATGATGTCATCCATCTGCGTGATGTTGCCGCTGGCCTCCTTGATGGCCACGATATTCTCGAAGTCGCGAGCTAGTCGAAGTGTTGTCTCGGCGGTCATATTCACGCCCGTGCGCCCGGGTACATTATATAATACTACAGGTACGGGTGAAGCTTTTGCGATGGCGCGGAAATGTTGGTAAAGACCTTCCTGCGAGGGCTTGTTGTACATGGGACATACGCTGAGTACGCCATCTATACCCCTCCAGTCGGTCTGCTGCAGCTCGTCGACAACGGCGGCCGTGCAGTTGCCTCCGCAGCCCATGAGCAAGGGCACGCGTCCGGCTACGCGCTCAACGAGCATGTCCTTGAGCCAGCGCTTCTCGTCGCGTGTGAGGGTGGGCGTTTCGGCCGTTGTGCCCATGATGCAAAGGAAGTCTGCGCCGCTGCTGACCTGATATTCAACCAGTCGCACAAGGGCTGACTCGTCGATGGAGCCGTCGGCACGGAAGGGAGTGATGAGCGCTATGCCCAGGCCTTTGAATGGATTTTTTGCCATTGGAGTCGTGTCGTGTCTTGTGATGGGGTCAGGCTTGTTTCTTGAAGAAATAGACGAAGGTGCAGAGACCTTCGAGGGCAATCTTGCCTGTTTCCTTGATATCGATGGTGAAGCGGATGCTCATACGAACGGCACCGCGCAGGTTGGCGATGGCCTCCAAGGTGGTGTTCAGGCGCACACTCTGTCCAGAGAGCACGGGCTGTCCGAACTTCATCTTGTCCATGCCATAGTTGACCAGGCGCTCCAAGTTGTTGACCTGAACGATCTGATCCCAGAGGTAAGGGACGAGAGAGAGTGTGAGGTAGCCGTGTACGATGGTCTGGTGGAAGGGACTCTCTGTCTTGCAACGTTCTTCGTCGACGTGAATCCACTGACGGTCGAGTGTAGCATCAGCAAAAAGGTTGATACGCTGCTGCTCGACTTGAAGGTAGTCGCTCGACCCGATTTCCTTACCGAGGAACTTTTCAAAGTCCTCGTAGCCGTTGATTATTACCCTGTTCATTTGCTATTTGACTAATGCCTTTTGTAATTTCGCTGCAAAAGTACAGCTTTTTGTTCAAATCTACTGCATATTTGCCGCTTTTTTGCAAGAAAACTTGTATAAGCGGGCAATTTCGAGTATTTTTGCAGCCTAAAAGTAGTGATTATGAAACCAATTTTCATTGCAGGCCCCTGCGTCATCGAAAGTGCTGAGGTGCTCGACGAGGTGGCAGCAGAGCTGTGCCGCCTGCAAAAAACATATCAGATAACGCTCTTCTTCAAGGCTTCGTTCGACAAGGCCAACCGCACGAGCATTGCCTCGTTTCGTGGCCCTGGCTTGGAACGTGGCTTGCAGATGTTGGCTGATGTCAAGGCGAAATATGGCCTGCAACTGCTCACGGACATCCACGAGTCGTATCAGGCAGCACCTGCAGCCGAGGTGGTTGATGTGTTGCAGATTCCGGCTTTCCTGTGCCGCCAGACAGACTTACTTGTGGCGGCTGCAAAGACGGGGAAAGTGGTGAATATCAAGAAGGCACAGTTCCTCTCTGGTGCCGATATGCAATACCCCGTCGAGAAGGCTCGGGATGGCGGTGCACAGGAGGTATGGCTTACGGAACGGGGTAACTCGTTCGGCTACAACAACCTGGTCGTGGATTTCCGCAATATCCCTGATATGCTGCAATGGACTCCGCGCGTCATCATGGACTGTACCCACAGCGTGCAGCGCCCAGGCGCAGCAGGCGGCAAGACGGGCGGCAACCGCGAGTTCGTGCCTGCTATGGCGTTGGCAGCCAAGGCTTTCGGCGCCACAGGTTATTTCTTCGAGACACATCCCGACCCCGACCATGCGCTCTCCGACGGCCCCAATATGTTGAGGCTGAAAGACATGGAAAGTGTTGTCAAAAGCTTAATCTAAAACACGACAATGATCAACGATATCAATGTGAAGGCGGTGGCCGAGCAGTGCCTGCGCGACGAGGCTGAAGCCATCCAGCAAGTGATTCCGCAACTCGACGACTCCTTTGAACGCGCTGTGGAGATTATCTGTCAGTGCCGCGGCAAAGTGGTGGTCACAGGCGTCGGCAAGAGTGGTCATGTGTCTGCCAAGATTGCTGCCACGCTGGCTTCTACGGGCACACCTGCTTTCTTCCTCAACCCCCTCGACGCCTTCCATGGCGACCTCGGTATGGTCTCGTCAGATGATGTGGTGCTGGCTTTCTCCAACAGCGGCCAGACCGACGAACTGCTGCGTTTCGTGCCATTCCTCAAGGAGCATCATATCACCATCGTGGGCGTCTCAGGCAATGCCGACTCGTTGCTGGCGCGCAACTGCGACTGCCATGTCCTGCTGCACGTGGCCCACGAAGCCTGTCCCCTGAATTTGGCTCCCACAAGCAGTACGACCGTGCAGCTCGCTTTCGGTGATGCATTGGCTATAGCGCTCATGCAGGTGCATCATTTCGATGCCCGCGACTTCGCGCAGTTCCATCCCGGCGGCTCATTAGGCAAGCGTTTGCTTTCGACGGCTCGCGATGTGATGCGCACCGAAGACCTGCCGACCATTTCGCCTGCGATGACGCTGGCCGAGGCTATCCTCATCGTCAGCAAGGGGAAGATGGGTATGGCTGTGGCGATGGAGGGCGACAAGGTGGCTGGCATCATCACCGACGGCGATGTGCGCCGAGCCATGGAACACCTGCACAAGGATTTCTACAATGTACGTGTAGCTCAGGTGATGACGCCTTCGCCCAAATGTGTTAGCAAAGAAACCAAGGTTACGGAGATTCAAAAGATATTGCATACCAACAACATACACGCCGTGTTGGTCATTGATAACGAGCGCCATCTGCTTGGCATCGTTGAATCGCTGAATTGCTTGATTTAACGCTTACCCGCAAATAGCCTGATGACTAAAATCCTCCTTATTTCACTATTATTTCTTCTGCCGTTCAGCTTATTGGCAGAAGAGTTGGAGGATTCGGTCATAGGGAGTTCTTCGTTGCCCAAGTTTCCTGACGATGTCCCTTCTGACGCCATTCTACGTCAGACGCTTGAGGAACAGTTGGGCATCACTTTCACCGAAGACAACAGCGTAGTGCTCCTGCATACGGGTACGGATAAGTTCAAGGCGATGTTTTCTGCCATTCGTCAGGCCAAGCACTACATTCATCTCGAATATTTCAACTTCCGCAACGACAGTATCGGCTTGGCACTCTTTCAGTTGCTGGGCGAGAAGGCAAAGGAGGGCGTCGAGGTGCGTGCGATGTTCGACAGCTTTGGCAACTCCAGCAACGACTCGCCGCTGAAGAACCGTCACCTGCGTGCCATTCGTGCCATGGGCATACAGGTTGAGGAGTTTGACCCCATCAAGTTTCCCTGGATCAACCACGCCTTCCACCGCGACCATCGCAAGATTGTGGTCATCGACGGCGCTGTGTGCTATGCAGGGGGCATGAATGTGGCCGACTACTACCTCCACGGACGCCCGGAATACGGCGAATGGCGCGATATGCACATGGAGCTTACGGGCAGCGTGGTGGATCAGTACGAGCGTATCTTTGCACGTATGTGGTGGCAGCAGACGGGCGAAGTGCTTCTGAACGAGCGCTATGGCGTGCCCGACGAGCCTGCGTTGGAGGGCATGGTGATACCTTCGCTCGTACGTCCGGCTTCGGAGTTCAAGCTGCTGGAAGACACCTCGTCAACGGCGCATCACAAGGTGATTGGCGTGGTGGACCGCCGTCCGCGATACACGCCTAAGAATATGCGACGCGCCTACGTTACGGCTATTGATGCTGCACGCGAACATATTCAGATTGTCAACCCCTACCCCACCAATGTCAAGAGCGTGCGACGCGCCTTGCGACGCGCCTTGGAACGTGGAGTGAGGGTTGAGATTATGGTTTCGGCGAAAAGCGATGTGCCTATCACGCCTGATGTCGTGGCACTGGAAATGAAGCGATTGGCCAAGCGTGGTGCAGAAGTCTACTACAACCAGACGGGCTTCCATCATTCGAAGGTGATGATGGTCGACGGGCGCTTCTGCACCATCGGCAGCACGAATCTCGACGGGCGCAGTTTCCTTTATGACTACGAGGTCAACAGCTTCATTCTCGACCGCGAGACCACGGCTGAGCTGCATCAGATCTTCGAAGAGGACAAGGCTGATTGCACGCGTTTCTACTACGAGGATTATCGCCGCCAATTCAATTTCGGCCACCGCCTCACCGGCCATCTCTTCTCCCTCATCCGCGGCTTCTTCTAATTCAGGGTCACCGCCTCCACCATCTGCGCACATTCCGTCTCGCTGAAATGCTGTGCGAGGAAATCGCGGGCATCCTCATAGAAAGCATCCGTCCAGAGCTCGAATTGTGCGCGCTGCTCCTTCTTCGCGCTGTTGAACTTCGTCATGGAGTTGCGATAAGCTTCGACGGCCTGCTCACGTTGGCTGTTCAGCCAGAGGGCATGCCCCATGTTGAGGTAATCCTCCCACGTAGCTTTCTTCTTGTCGATGAGCGTGTTGTAGTATTGCACGGCACGTTCGTACTTGCCCTGATGTATGGAGCACCAGGCAATGGCTCGCCGCACGACATTCAGGTGCTGTTTCATGAATTCGAGCCGGAAGAAGAGTTGTACGGCGTCATCCCATCGGCGCAGCTGAATGAGACAGCGGCCTGTCTCCTCGATGATGTCAGCAGTCGAAGCATCGTCGCTGTCGAGGCAGCGTTGCATCTCAGCTTGCAGCAGAGGCAGCGCATTGTCCCACTGTCCAAGCGCTTCGAAGCAGCGCGCCATGCAAAGCGAGGTTTCTGAGTCGTCGTCGATGATGAGGCGTTGTTGGAAGGCATCGAGGGCACGGTGCCATTGTTCCGTCTGCATCAGGGCATAGCCGCGCTGGTAGAGCAGCGATGCGTCGGCTCCGAAATGCTCTATAGTGAAGTCTATGAGCACAATAGCACGCTCAAAGTCACCCAATTGGAGTAGCGTTTCAATGCTGGGTTCAATGTCAGTTGATTGGGTATAAAGGCCGTCGAACAGCGGCAATAGGGGCAGGAATGCGCGGCTGTCAGGCGCAAAAGGCATAACTGCTGAGGAATCCTTGCGTCTGAGATGATGGAAGAAGCGATGGAGATCCTGACAGTAGGATGTGAAGGGATCAAGCCCCTGCTTGGGAGCTGAGTGGTCGTTGTCGAAGCTGATTTCATTGTCATCATCGTCATCGAACTCACTCAGGGAATCCGACAACTCTTCCAGCTGATCCTGCAAGTCGTCCAGCATACTGCGGTGACGGCCGTTGCGCAGATGGGCCATCATGCAGGCGTAGGAGTAGCTGTCGCTGGAGCAGAAGCGGCTGTTGGACATAATGGACAGCGTCATGCGGTCGGGCTTGCCGTTGGGTCGTGTGAGCCCCTCGCGCGCAGCAGGCACCTCTTTATTAAAAGGATAGAACCAATGGGCGGGGTGAGAGAAGAAGGGGAACTGTTTCAGATGTACGTAGCTGGTGCCATTGATGTCGAGCTCGTTCTGGCGAAGGTTGTCAATGTCGCGGGCGTGTTCAGCCATGCGGTCAAACAGGCGCTCACCCTCTTTGCCGCCGAGCTTAATTTCCTGTATCTCAAAGCCTAACTTTCCTTTTGGCTTCGGGTTTCCGTCGTCGTCGTTAGTTCCCAAGCGCCGTTGCTGTTTCTCGATAGCATCCTTGATGATAGGCAAGATATTGTCGACGCGCTTGCCCACGCGGTCATTGAGCGTCTGGCAAACGAAGGCGTGCAGAAGTGTGGGGAGCTTTGAATGTAAGTTCTTTTGCAGAAAGAAATGACGTATCATTTCTACGTATGCTTCATGATGGGTGAAGAAAACCTCGTGGCGCTGGTAGATCAGCGTCAGCGCTATGGCTACGCGCGCCTGCAAGTCAGCACGCTCCTCGTCGCTGTCGCCTCGAACGGCTTTGCCGAGATATAGCAGCAAGTCGAGTTTTTCGGGCGTGAAGCTGTCAAAGAGGCTCAGCAGCAATGCACCCACGAGCGTGCGGCGTGCAAAGCTGCCTATCGTGTTCATCATGTTTTGGACGGCTTGACAATCCATAGCATCGAGGGATGCCCCCGCCAGCAATACGAAGGCGGCATCAAGGGCTTCATGAAATTCGCCCTGTCCGACTTGCGAACGGGCCACGCGTTGCAGCTGTTCGACGATTGAGTTCTCCGAGTATAGTGCGTCAGAAGTGTTTGTGTCCATGAGCATTAGGGGTTTAGAGGCATGATGAGCGAGTCGGCAGTATAACCTTTCTTAATCTTGTCGCGGGAGCGTAGCCATTTCACCACCTCCTCCACGTCAGTCGGTTGCGGTTTGGCGATGGGCACAAAGCGCGGCAGGCGGCGGGTGAGGCTGTCGGTCATGCTGTCGGGTGTCAGGCATAGCTCGCGGAGGAGCTTGGGGATGGAATCGCGTATCGCGGTGGTGTTGGCAAGCAGCTCTACGGCTTCGTCGTAACCTTTGAGCAGCAGGTCAATCTGCTGGCGGCGCGTCGTGTCATTGAGGGCTTGCTGTGTAGCCACTAAAGCCACGAGACACGGAGTCAGCTCTTTGGTACTGAAATTCAGCGTGTTGCCGCGCACGAGTGCTTCGCTCGCGAAAGGTTCGGGCAAGAAAACGGCGTCCATGGTGCCATTGCAGAGCATATCCGTGCGGATGCGGAGATTGTTGATCTGCGGACGGAAGATGTCGGAACGCTGGAAGCTCGCGGTGTCTGTCAGGCGGTCGCTCCAGTAGTCGGTGACGCTATGCCGAGCCACAGCCACCATCTTCTCTTTCAGCTGGTTGAGCTTGCGCACACGTGCCTTGCGAGGCGTGATGAGGTCTAAACGTCCGTCGAAGGAGGCAATGGCACGCACGTCCGTCGAGTCCTGCTGGAGCATGATGGCGCGCGCCAGATCGCTGTAGGCAACCTCCACATGACCCTGTGCCAGCGTAGTATCGATGTCGAGCTGAGCCATGTAGGTGCGGATGCGCACGTCCACGCCGAGCCGCTCGTAGATGCCAGTTCGCTCAGCGAGGTAGAAGGGGAAGCAGTCCTGCACGGGCATCAGCGCCACGTGCAAGGCCGCCGAATCCCTCTGCGCCAGCTCCTCAGCTGTAGGTGCTGGTTCGTTGTGGCAGGAGATAAATAGGAAGAAGAAGAACAAAAAGGCCCACCCCCTGCAACTCCTCACCTGCTTAGCGCCGGCTGCTGCGATTAGGATAAACCTATCTTGCATCCGTCGAGCACTGAGAAGGCAACTTTGGAAATGATACTCAATCATTTCCTGTGTTGCCACCCTGTGAGGGAGGGGAAAGTTACTTTTGCGAGTTGAAAAAAAATCCTTCCTCATATTGCTCTTTTTACTACAAAATGTAGGGAGGGAGAGGTACAGTAACCACTTCCTCCCTACAAGATTATGTTAGGCGGGGACTGTTTCTCGCCTTGAAGGTGACCACTCTCCCCCTCTGAGGGGGAGCGGGGAGGGGGTCCCCTTACCCCTTAATCGCAGCTACGCCGGGCAGCACCTTGCCTTCGATGGCTTCGAGGAGGGCACCACCGCCGGTGGAGATATAGCTGACCTTGTCTTCGAGGCCGAACTTGTGGACGCAAGCGATGCTGTCGCCGCCGCCGATGAGGGAGAAAGCACCTTCGGCAGTAGCCTTGGCAACAGCCTCACCCACAGCGCGGGAACCTGCGCAGAAGTCATCGCACTCGAAGCAGCCGGCAGGACCGTTCCACAGGATGGTCTTGGCGCCTTCGATAGCCTTGGCAAACTTCTCCTGGCTCTTGGGACCTACGTCGAGACCGTCCCAACCCTCAGCGATAGCGTTGGAGGGGAAAGTCTTGATCTCTGCACCGGGCTTCACGCTGAAGGTGCCGAAGTCATAACCTGTGCAGCACACGCTGTCCTCAGCCAGCACGAGCTCCACGCCGTTCTTCTTGGCCATCTCTTCCACGCCGAGAGCCACATCCAGCTTGTCGAGCTCCACGATGGAGTTGCCGATCTCGCCGCCGTGAGCCTTCACGAAGGTGTAGGTCATGCCGCCGCAGAGGATGAGCTTGTCCACCTTGCCCAGCAGGTTCTCGATGATACCGATCTTGGTGCTCACCTTCGAGCCGCCCATAATAGCGACGAAGGGGCGTTTGATGTTGCTCAGGACGTTGTCGACAGCCGTCACTTCCTTCTCCATGAGGAGGCCGAGCATCTTGTTGTCGGCATCGAAGTAGTCAGCGATGACAGCGGTGGAAGCGTGGCGACGGTGAGCCGTGCCGAAGGCGTCCATGACGTAGCAGTCAGCATAGCTGGCCAGCGTCTTGGCGAACTCCTTCTGGCTTTCCTTCATAGCCTTCTTGGCAGCGTCGTAAGCGGGATCTTCTTTGTCGATGCCCACGGGCTTGCCTTCCTCTTCGGGATAGTAGCGGAGGTTCTCCAACAGCAGCACCTCACCGGGCTTCAGGGCAGCAGCCTGCTCAGCAGCCTTGGCGCAGTCGGGAGCAAACTGAACGTCCACACCGAGGGCCTTGCTCACGGCGGGCACGATCTGCTGCAAGGACAGCTTGGGGTTCACCTTGCCTTTGGGCTTGCCCATGTGGCTCATGATGATGAGGGCACCGCCGTCGCCGAGGATCTTCTTCAGCGTGGGGAGGGCACCGCGGATGCGGGTGTCGTCGGTGATGTTACCATTGCCGTCGAGGGGCACATTGAAGTCAACACGCACGATGGCTTTCTTGCCAGCAAATTTGTAGTCGTTGATGGTCATGTTGGGAATAGTTTAATGATTAAAAATTAACGTATAATGTGTTTTCTGATGAGTTTTCTCTTAAAACGCGTGCAAATGTACGCTTTTCTTCTGAGCTACGCAAGCAATTAAGATATTTTTCATTTTATAAAAGCGCACGCTTCATTTTACGAAGGCACACGCATAGCGGATTCCGCACTCTAAGCAACGGGGCCTTTGTGCCGTGCAGACGTAGCGCCCGTGCAGGATCAGCCAGTGGTGAGCCTTGGGAATCAGCGCCTCGGGGATGTGCTTCACCAGCTCCAGCTCCACAGCCAGCGGTGTCTTTGCCCGCTCTGTGACAAGCCCTAAGCGGTGGCTGACGCGGAAGACATGCGTGTCAACAGCCATCGCCGCCTTGCCGAACACCACGCTCATCACCACGTTGGCCGTCTTCCTGCCCACGCCCGGCAGCGATGTCAGCTCCTCCAGCGTCTCAGGCACCTGCCCACCGAAGCGCTCCACCAGCAGACGTGCAGCTTCCACGAGGTGGCGCGCCTTCGAGTTGGGATAGGAGACGCTCTTGACGTACGCCAGCACCTCCTCCTCCGTAGCCGCAGCCATGTCCGCGACCGTAGGGAAAGCCTCGAACAGCGCCGGTGTCACCATGTTCACCCGCTTGTCCGTACACTGTGCGCTCAGCATCACAGCCACCAACAGCTGGTACGGATCTTCATACTTCAGCTCCGTCTCAGCCACAGGCATAGTCTCTGAAAAATAAGCTATTACAGCCTCATAACGCTCCTTTTGTGTCATACGTTTGCATTCCTTTTGTGTCATACGTTTGCATTCCTTTTGTGTCATACGCTTGCATTCCTTTTGTGTCATACGCTTGCATCCCTTTCATTTCATTTTGCTGCAAATATACTGCTTTTTACTGAATCCCCGCTTCGCCGACATAATAAATAATGTGAAAAGACAAATTTATAGCCCCACCTTGAATGTTTTGCCTTTTACCGCATCTTGATATGTGATTCTGCTGCCTAATCCCACGGAGACGCGCACGCCCGATTTCATCCTTTTCAAGAAAGGCGTCTATCGAACCTACGACTTGAAAACCGTGTTCGGCAAATCTTCTGTCGGCGGCAGCCTGCTGGATTCCATAGGGCAATGCAATAGCATTCTTATTAATTTGACAATAGAATACAACACCCGTCATCTGGCCTATGCGATCAAGAGATATTTTGAGATGAACGAAAAGGCTTGGGAAGTGCTTATCTTCAAGGGACATAAGCGTATACCTATCAAAAGGTCATTGGTCATCAAACCCGAATTCTTCACATTCTTCAAGAAAGCTTACGAACGCTAAAAGCCACCCCTTACGGGATGGCTTTTTTGAAAATGGAGTAGTGTCGGTGATGTCTTGCTCCGAAGCGGTGTCAACTAAGTCCTGCCTCTCGCGGGATTCTGCCCGGATAGCCAAGCATTTCTGTTTGACGTTGCAAAGTAACGCATTTTTTTCGCTTCCCTCCAAATTTTTCTCACCTTTTTGCCTCTAAACACAAAAGTTTTTGTACTTTTGCCCCCGAAAGGGCGAAGAATCGGCTCTGTAAAGCCGAAATGAAGCTTCAGTGGAGGTGCCCGATCGAATCTTATTGGTTATGAATTAGCGTTCGCTATCTCATTCGTTGGACCTGAAACGTAGGAAATTTCAAGGAAATGCCAAGAATAGATATGTAGAATGCTTGCGCGATAGCGTGAGCTTTACTTATCTGGCATTTGGGCTTTTCCTACGGCCTCAGGACAAGATAATGATTGTTCACGCTTCTTCTATGCCTGAAATCTATTAACTAACTCTCATAACAGTTGTGCCCGACACGAATACAGGGCTATTGAGATTCATGAAGAAGATTTTGTTATACTTTTTAAGTACCCTTATGATTGTTACGGTTCAAGCGCAAAACGCTGAGACCATGCAGGATGCTTTGGAACAGGTGACGCAGATAAATTCCCAAGTGGAAACGGAGCGCTTCGAAAACCAGGATGATGATAACGCAGATATTAAGAGAACGCTTGATTCGTTATATATCGTGCATGATGAGTTGAATGCCAAGCAAGATTCTTTGACTAATACAGGAAAAAAGATATATTCTGTACGGAATCGTCAACACACTGTAAAACAGCGGGATGATACTCACTCGGATCTGGAACAAATGCAAATCCGATTGTCCGAAAGTGAACGCCTTGAAAGGTTGGAAGAAGCGGTTGGGGAAAATATTTATAACGCCGGCAGGAATATCCAAATAGCTCAATCCCTGGAAATCAGCAGTATAGGATTGGGGGTGATATCAGGAATTTTGTTTATTTCAAACAATCGTGTCCAGAAAGCAATCGGTTATTTCACCGGAGTTTGTTCTCTGGGCTGTGGAATAGCGTCGTTAATTTATCATTTCAAGTCTGGCAGAGAATTAAAAGTAGCGGCGGATAAAGTGGTATATAGATTCTGATAAACAGCAAAAAAGAGTATAAGAAGGCTATTTTGCCAATAGCTGATGCTATCTACAAATAGATTATCTCTCCTCAAAGAACGTCAGAAGCGGTGACCGCCTTGGTCATCGCTTCTGCTTTCCGAAGAGGTCGGAATGGGTTCCAGTATCTATCCGTCTATCTCCTTGATAAGTTCGTCCAGACTGTCGTATTTGTAAACTCGACCCTCATCGAGGTCGCGTAGAGAACGTTCGTAAGAAGAAAGTTGTCTGTCAGAAGCGGGTATTGTAGCAAATGTCTTACCCTGAAAAACGTTGAATCAAAAACAACGTTTTAAAATGGAGAAAACA
>CAMZHV010000036.1 GCA_947307015.1 uncultured Prevotellaceae bacterium
TTGCAACGACCTTTTTGCGGTCTTCTGTATTTAGTTCTTTTCGGCTGTAACATAATAGCGTTCTTTCAGGGGTTTAACGATTGTTGTTGCGAGGACGGCGTGGACCGCGACGACCGCCACGGTCGTTGCCACCGAAGCGGCCTGTCTCCTTCTGCTGAGTGAAATTCGGTGCCAGATCCTTCTTGCCATAGACCTCGCCACGGCAGATCCACACCTTGATGCCGAGCAGACCGACCTTGGTGAGTGCCTCTGTCTGGCAGTAGTCGATGTCGGCACGGAACGTGTGCAGCGGCGTACGACCTTCCTTGAACATCTCGGAACGGGCGATTTCAGCGCCGTTGAGACGACCGGAGATGAGCACCTTGATGCCCTCTGCGCCTGCACGCATGGTGTTGGCGATGGCCATCTTGATGGCACGGCGGTAGGCGATCTTGCCCTCCACCTGCTTGGCGATGTTAGCACCGACGATGTTGGCGTCCAGATCGGGCTTCTTCACCTCGAAGATGTTGATCTGAATGTCCTTGTCAGTGATCTTCTTGAGCTCTTTCTTCAGGGCGTCAACTTTCTCGCCGCCCTTACCGATGATGAGGCCCGGACGTGACGTGCAAACGGTGATGGTCACGAGCTTAAGTGTGCGTTCGATGACGATGCGTGAGATGTTAGCATCACCCAGACGAACCATGAGGTACTTGCGGATCTTGCTGTCCTCGAGGATGGACTCGCCGAAGTCCTTGCCACCATACCAATTGGAATCCCAACCACGGACGATGCCGAGACGGTTGCTGATAGGATTAACTTTCTGTCCCATAGTTCTTCTGATTAATCATTAGTTTTAGAGTCAACGAACAATGTCACATGATTGCTGCGCTTGCGGATGCGGTAGCCGCGGCCCTGAGGAGCGGGACGCATGCGCTTGAGGGTAGCGCCCTCGTCGACGAATACTCTTGAAACGATCAGTTCGCCGTCCTCGGCCTTGCGATCGTTCTTCTGTTCCCAGTTGGCAATGGCCGAGCGCAGGAGCTTCTCCACGTCGGCAGCAGCAGCCTTCTTGTTGAAGTGCAGCGTTGCCAGAGCGCGGTTGACCTCCATGCCGCGGATCAAATCCACCACATAACGCATCTTACGCGGGGAGGAAGGTACGCCTTGGGCCTTGGCGAAGTACTGGGTCTTCAGTGCAGCCTTTCTTGCTTCGGCTGCCAGTCTTTTTCTTTTTCCCATTATATTATTTTACTCTGAATTATTCAAATAGTGAATCTTGAATACGAGGTCCTGCTTACTTCTTCTTCTGACCAGCATGGCCGCCGAACTTGCGTGTGGGAGCGAACTCGCCGAGCTTGTGACCGACCATGTTCTCAGTGACATACACAGGGATGAACTTGTTTCCGTTGTGGACAGCAATCGTGTGGCCGACGAAGTCGGGGCTGATCATTGAAGCACGAGCCCAAGTCTTCACGACGTTCTTCTTGCCGCTCTCGTTCATGGCGAGTACCTTCTTCTCGAGGCTTACTGCGATGTATGGACCTTTCTTAAGTGAACGACTCATAATTATTGTTTGGCTTTAACTGTGATTACTTCTTGTTGGCTCTTTCAATGATGTACTTGCTGGACTGCTTCTTCGGTGCGCGTGTCTTGAGGCCCTTAGCATAGAGACCCTTGCGGGAACGGGGATGTCCACCGCTCTGACGGCCTTCACCACCACCCATCGGGTGATCATGGGGATTCATGACGACGCCACGGTTGTGCGGGCGACGACCGAGCCAGCGGCTGCGGCCTGCCTTACCGGAGGATTCCAGAGCATGGTCGCTGTTGCCTACGCTGCCGACAGTGGCCTTGCAGGCGCTGAGGATCTTGCGCGTCTCGCCCGAGGGGAGCTTGATGACGCAGTAGCGACCTTCGCGGGATGTTAACTGAGCAAAATTACCTGCGGAACGAACGAGCAGGGCACCCTGGCCGGGGCGCAGCTCAATGTTGTGGATTACGGTACCCACGGGAATGTTCTGCAGGGGAAGCGCGTTACCGACTTCGGGGGCTGCCTCGGCGCCGGACATCAGCGTCATGCCGACCTGCAGGCCGTTGGGAGCGATGATATAGCGCTTCTCACCGTCAGCGTAGAAGAGGAGGGCGATGCGAGCCGAGCGGTTCGGATCGTACTCGATAGTCTTCACGACTGCGGGAACACCATCTTTATCTCTTCTGAAGTCGATGAAGCGGAACTTGCGCTTGTGGCCGCCACCCATATAGCGGACGGTCATCTTGCCGACATTGTTGCGGCCGCCAGTGCTATGCTTACCGTAAGTAAGAGACTTCTCAGGTACGGATGCAGTAATCTCTTCGAATGTACCTATAATCTTGTGCCTTTGGCCCGGTGTTGTGGGCTTTAATTTACGTACTGCCATCTTTCTTATTAAATGTTACTGTAGAAATCAATAGTATCGCCCTCCTTGAGTGTGACGACAGCCTTCTTGAAGGCGTTGGTGCGGCCCTTGATCAAGCCAGCCTTCGTGTAGCGGGTCTTGTTCTTGCCGGCATAGATGCAAGTGCTGATGCCGACGACCGTGACGTTATACAGAGCCTCGATCTCGTTTTTGATCTCGACCTTGTTAGCCTCAGGACGGACGATGAAGCCGAACTTATTCTGCTTCTCCGTGATTTTGGTCATCTTTTCCGTGACCAGGGGTTTAATGATATATCCCATAGTTGTCTTGCCCGTTACTTGTTAAGATTTTCACCGATGACGCTGATTGCACCCTCCGTGAGCACAAGCACGTCAGCATCGAGCACCTTGTAGGTGTTCAGTGCTGCAGCAGCCATCACTTTGGCGCGCTCGATGTTACGAGCCGACAAATATACGGCTTTATCCGCACCTGGCAAAACGAAAAGCACCTTTTTGCCATCAACTTTAAGATTATTTATGACTTCGACGATGTTTTTCGTCTTCGGAGCCTCAAAAGTGAAGTCTTCGACGACCACGATAGCATTCTCCTGAGCCTTGTAGCTGAGGGCGCTCTTGCGGGCCAGACGGCGCACTTTCTTGTTGAGCTTGAAGCCATAGTCGCGGGGCTGAGGGCCGAAGACGCGGCCACCACCGACGAGTACGGGTGAGTTGATGTCACCGCGGCGTGCGCCGCCGCCGCCCTTCTGGCGACCGAGCTTGCGCGTAGAGCCGCTGACCTCGGAGCGTTCCTTTGCCTTGGCAGTGCCCTGGCGCTGGTTGGCGAGGAAGAGGCGGACATCGAGATAGATTGCGTGGTCATTGGGTTCGATACCGTAGACGGCATCGTCGAGGATCACCTTGCGACCGGTGTCCTGACCTTTAATATTCAATACACTGACTTCCATCTTACTTAATAACGCTTACGATTGAACCTTTGAACCCGGGGATGCTGCCCTTGATGAGGAGCAGGTTGTGCTCGGGAATAACCTTTAACACTTGCAGGTTGTGCGTAGTCACGCGGACATTGCCCATCTGACCGCCCATGCGGAGGCCCTTGAAGACCTTGGCGGGATAAGAGCAGGCACCGATAGAACCGGGCTTGCGCAGACGGTCGTCCTGACCGTGGGTGGTCTGTCCTACGCCGCCGAAGCCGTGACGCTTCACGACGCCCTGGAAGCCCTTACCCTTGCTGGTGCCGATGACGTCCACGTAAGTGGTGTCAGCGAAGAGATCTACCGTGATGGTGTCTCCAAGATTCACATCTTCGAAACCTGTGAACTCGGCCAAGTGGCGCTTGGGTGTTGTACCGCTCTTGGCGAAGTGTCCGAGCATGGGCTTGGTGGTGTTCTTCTCCTTAGCCTCCTCGAAACCGAGCTGCACGGCTGCATAGCCGTCCTTCTCAACGCTCTTCACCTGGGTAACTACGCAAGGACCTAATTCGATAACAGTGCACGGCACATTCTTGCCGTCGGCACTGAAAACGGATGTCATTCCGATTTTCTTTCCTAATAATCCTGGCATTTCAGTAATTAAATTTTTAAATTGTTATTTCTAGATGCTCTAGACTTTCTAGATTTTCTAGATGCTCTAGATTTTCTAGTTATTCTAGTCATTTACTACACTTTAATCTCTACTTCCACGCCGCTGGGCAATTCGAGCTTCATCAGAGCGTCGACGGTCTGAGCGGTGCTGCTATAGATGTCGATGAGACGCTTGTAGCTACAGAGCTGGAACTGCTCACGTGCCTTCTTGTTGACGAAGGTGGAACGGTTGACGGTGAAGATGCGCTTGTGGGTGGGGAGGGGGATAGGACCGCTCACGATGGCACCCGTAGCCTTCACTGTCTTGACAATCTTCTCAGCGGACTTGTCCACCAAGTTGTGGTCGTAGGACTTCAGTTTGATTCTGATCTTCTGACTCATGATTTTGACTTACAATTTAATAATTTTACGATTTTACGATTTTCTTTTTTCTGCCGCCAAAGAGTCATTTGCTCGACGGCAGCTTTCCCCCTTCCCTCCCTTCACAGGAGGGGTTGAGGATTGGTCTTTTACACCAGATCTACACGTCCGTGAGCCTCTTCGAGCACAGCCTTGGCGATGCTGCTGGAGACGGGAGCGTGGTGATCGTAGGTCATGCTGCTTGTGGCACGGCCGGAGGTGATGGTACGCAGTGCGGTGACGTAGCCGAACATCTCACCCAATGGCACCATAGCCTTGACGATGCGTGCACCGCTGCGGCTGGTGTCCATGCCCTCGACCTGTCCGCGGCGCTTGTTGAGGTCGCCGATGACGTCGCCCATGTTCTCCTCGGGTGTTACCACCTCGAGCTTCATGATGGGCTCCATCAGTACGGGCTTGGCCTGAGCACAGACTGCCTTGTAGGCCATCTGGGCAGCAATCTCGAACGACAGCTGGTCAGAGTCAACGGGGTGGAACGAACCATCAACCACAACGACCTTCAGCGAGTCAACGGGATAGCCGCCGAGGATACCGTTCTTCATGGCAGCCTCAAAGCCCTTCTGGATAGAGGGGATGAACTCCTTGGGGATGTTACCACCCTTCACCTCGTTGATGAACTGCAGAGGTCCGTTCTCCTTGATATCGTAATCCTCATCAACAGGACCAACGTTCACGATGATGTCAGCGAACTTACCGCGACCACCCGACTGCTTCTTGTAGACCTCACGGTAACCCATGACAGTCTTGGTGATGGCCTCCTTGTAGTTCACCTGGGGCTTACCCTGGTTGCACTCCACCTTGAACTCACGCTTCAGACGGTCGATGATGATGTCGAGGTGCAGCTCGCCCATACCGCTGATGATGGTCTGGCCGCTCTGCTCGTCAGTGCGCACGGTAAACGTCGGATCCTCCTCTGCCAGCTTGGCCAGGCCGTTGCTGAGCTTGTCGAGGTCCTTCTGCGTCTTGGGCTCCACGGCGATACCGATGACGGGATCGGGGAACTCCATGCTCTCGAGCACGATGGGTGCATCCTCGTCGCAGAGCGTGTCGCCCGTGCGGATGTCCTTGAAGCCTACACCTGCGCCTATGTCGCCGGCCGAGATGCACTCCACGGGGTTCTGGTGGTTGCTGTGCATCTGGAACAGACGGCTCACGCGCTCCTTCTTGCCCGTGCGGGGGTTGTAGATGTAAGAGCCAGCCTCGACCTTACCGCTGTAGACACGGATGAAGGTCAGACGGCCGACATACGGGTCGGTAGCGATCTTGAAAGCCAGCGCGGAGGTTTTCTCCTCCTCGGCGGGCTTGCGGTCTTCCTCCTCGTCGGATTCGGGATTCTTACCTACGACGTTAGGAGTATCTAACGGGCTGGGCAGGAAAGCGCAGACATAGTCGAGCAGTGTCTGCACGCCCTTGTTCTTGAACGAGGAGCCGCAGAGCATCGGCGTGATCTCCATGCTGACGGTAGCAGCACGCAGAGCGGCGATGATCTCCTCCTCGGTGATGGTGTTGGGGTCGTCGAAGAACTTCTCCATGAGACGCTCATCGTACTCAGCAGCAGTCTCCAACATCTTGTCACGCCACTCCTGAGCCTCATCAACGAGGTCGGCGGGAATCTCCTCGACGCTATACTCAGCACCCATGGTCTCGTCGTGCCAAAGGATGGCCTTCATGCGGATGAGGTCAACCACACCCTTGAAGTTCTCCTCGGCGCCAATGGGGATGACGACGGGCACAGCCTTGGCGCCCAAGACATCCTTCATCTGGCGTACAACCTCGAAGAAGTCAGCGCCGGAGCGGTCCATCTTGTTCACGTAGCCAATGCGGGGGACGTTGTACTTGTCGGCCTGGCGCCAGACCGTCTCGGACTGGGGCTCCACGCCGCCGACGGCACAATAGGCAGCTACAGCGCCGTCGAGGACACGCAGCGAACGCTCCACCTCAGCGGTGAAGTCCACGTGCCCCGGGGTGTCGATGAGATTGATCTTGTACTTCTGTCCGCCCCAGTTCCAGAACGTCGTGGTGGCGGCAGAAGTGATCGTGATGCCTCGTTCTTGTTCCTGAGCCATCCAGTCCATGGTGGCGGCGCCATCATGAACCTCACCGATCTTATGTGTCAGACCCGTATAGTAGAGGATACGCTCAGACGTGGTCGTCTTACCGGCATCGATGTGAGCCATGATGCCGATGTTACGGGTCAGATGCAAATCTTGTTTTGCCATTCGTTTTTGTTATCTTGAAATGAACTTTCTTCTTAGAAACGGAAGTGAGCGAATGCACGGTTAGCCTCGGCCATACGGTGCATATCCTCCTTGCGCTTGAAAGCGCCGCCCTGCTCGTTGTAGGCATCCATGATCTCAGCGGCGAGCTTGTCAGCCATGGTCTTGCCACCGCGCTTGCGGGCATACTGGATGAGGTTCTTCATGCTCACGCTCTCCTTACGGCTGGGACGGATCTCCGTCGGCACCTGGAACGTGGCGCCACCAATACGGCGGCTCTTAACCTCTACCTGAGGGGTAACCTTCTGAAGGGCTTCTTTCCAGATCTCCAGAGAGCTTTTCTCCTCGCTCTGCATCTTGTTCTTCACGATGTCAAGTGCATCATAGAAGATGCGATACGAGATGCTCTTCTTGCCGTCATACATCAAGTGGTTGACGAACTTCGACACCTTCACGTCGCCATACACGGGATCGGGAAGGACTTGTCTTTTCTTTGGTTTAGCTTTACGCATTGTTTTGTGTGATTTTTAGTTTGTTTGGCTGTATTCGTTTGTTTTCTTCAACGCCTCTCCGCCTCATCACGAGGGTTGGGACATTTACTCAACCGCGTTTATACAACACAAAACCGATTTGATTGTTAATTACTTCTTCGCAGCCTTCGGACGCTTAGCGCCATACTTCGAGCGGCGCTGGGTGCGGTTAGCTACGCCAGCGGTATCGAGAGTACCGCGGACGATGTGGTAACGCACACCGGGGAGATCCTTCACACGACCACCGCGCACCAGCACGATGCTGTGCTCCTGCAGGTTGTGACCCTCTCCGGGGATGTAACTGTTGACTTCCTTGGTGTTGGTAAGGCGCACACGAGCCACCTTACGCATGGCGGAGTTAGGCTTCTTAGGTGTGGTCGTATAGACACGGACACAAACACCACGACGCTGAGGACAGCTGTCCAGAGCGGGGCTCTTGCTCTTGTCTACAAGCACCTTGCGGCCTTTCCGCACGAGTTGTTGAATTGTAGGCATAATGTTTGATTTTGAATGATATATTATGTATATTTTTTATCAGAACATGACTGCAAAGGGCATACTTATGCCCATTCGGGGGTGCAAAGGTAGACAAATTCTTTCAAATAGCAATGCTCTCAGAACAACAAAATCAACCCAAAGAACTCAAAACGGCCAAAAAGGGGTGTAATTTAAGAAAGTTTAACTAAAGAAGGGTCTAATCACCCCTTTTCCTTTGCACAAATGATGGCATAATGAAACCTTTTCAACAACTTACGAAAGGTCAAAACCGCCTAACAGCACTCCCCCACTCCACTCAACTGGGCCATCTCCTATACCTTATTAAATATATATAAAGGGACTGCATGATAATTATTGTTTGAAATTGATGTCAGTTGTCGGTGGAATGTAAAAAGTCGAATGACTCAAAACGCAGGAACCCATCCACGATATGGAAGAATTGTATAGATTCCAGTTGACAACTGACATCGATTTCAAACAAAAATAAAAATAAAACACAAGAAAGGGCATAAAAAAGACCTTGCATTGCCTCACTGCCACAAAAGTTTTGTATCTTTGCACCGCACAAGGTTAATCAAGGATATGAAATACGCCGATTTACCCAAACACAAGTTGAACCATCTGGTGAAACCTGCCGACCTGACTTTGGAGGACTGGCAGGTGATGCTGCGAATGCAGCAGGCGCAGCGCGAGGACTTCGACGTGGAGTGTGTCAGCGAGCGCTACAACCCTGGCGAGTACCGCGTACACAGCCCCAAGTCGGGAGCCGTGTACAAGGTGGTCTTCCGCGGTTCCAAGAGCCCCTGGAACTACTGCGAGTGCATGGATTTCAAGACGTCGCAGCTCGGCACATGCAAGCACATTGAGGGAGCACGTCAGTGGATTGCCGACCATCACAAGCGCATCCACTGGGACCTGCCTGCCTACACGAGCGTCTACCTGAGCTATCGCGGTAATGTCCGTCAGGTGAAGATCCGTGTCGGTTCATCACACGAAAAAGAGTTCCGTGCGCTGACGGCCAAGTACTTCGATGCCCTTGACACGCTGCTGCCCAAGGCCTTCGAGCATTTCGGCGAGTTCCTGAGCGAGGCCAGAAAGATCGACGACAGCTTCCGTTGCTACCAGGATGCCTTGGACTTCGTCGTGGAGCAGCGCGAAGCCATCGCCCGCCGCAAGGTCGTGGACGGAAAATACGACGATGCGGCAATGGATACGCTGCTGCGTACGACGCTCTATCCTTATCAGAAGGAGGGTGTGCGCTTTGCTGCGCGTGCGGGTCGAGCCATCATCGCCGACGAGATGGGCTTGGGAAAGACCGTGCAGGCCATCGCCACGGCCGAGCTGCTACGTCGCGAGGGTTTCGTGAGCAGCGTGTTGGTGCTGTGTCCGACAACGCTGAAATACCAGTGGAAGCGCGAAATCGAGCGCTTCACGGAGACCAGCGTGCAGGTCATCGAGGGCACACCGGAGCGCCGCAGTGAACAGATGGAGAGCGAGGCCTACTACAAGATTGCTTCCTATAATAATATCGTGGGGCACGAAAATCCGCTGTCCTTCGACATGCTGATCCTCGATGAGGTGCAACGCCTGAAGAACTGGAACACGCAGATCTCACGTGCCGCCCGTCGCATCACGTCGCGCTACTCGCTCATCCTCAGCGGCACGCCCTTAGAGAACCGTTTAGAGGAGCTGTTCAGCATCGTGGAGTTTGTGGACCAGTACCTACTCTCACCCTATTATCTCTTCCGCGACAAATACATCGTCGTGGACGATGAGGGGCGCACCATCGGCTACCGCAACCTCAGCGACATCAGTCAGCGCATGAGCGGTGTGATGATACGTCGGACAAAGGCTGATGTCGCCCAGCAACTGCCGGCGCGCATCGACAAGAATCTCTTCGTGCCGATGACGGAACAGCAGATGGACGCCCACCACGACCTGAAGTTGCAGGCCGCACGCCTCGTGTCGAAATGGCATCGCCAGCATTTCCTCTCTGAAATGGATCGTCGCCAGTTGCTGCTGACCTTGCAGCAAATGCGCATGACATGCGACAGTCTCTTCATCCTTGATGAGCATAGCCGCTACGACACCAAGGTTGAGGAAGTGATGAATATCCTCGACGAATGTGGTGTGACAGTGAACGGAGAAGGCGAAGCGTCTCCCCTATTAGGGAAAGGAGAAATAAGGGGAGCGATGGGAGACATCAAGAGAGCAGGAGCGACGAAGGTTGTTATCTTTAGCCAATGGGAGCGCATGACGCGCTTAGTGGCTCAGGAATTGGAGCGCAGCGGCGTGGAATTTGCGTATCTGCATGGCAACGTGCCGTCGCGTGAGCGTAAAGAGCGCATCGAAGCCTTCCAGAGCGACCCGCAGATCCGTGTGTTCCTCTCCACGGATGCCGGCTCCACGGGCCTAAACCTCCAGGCGGCCAATGTCGTCATCAACCTCGATATGCCATGGAACCCCGCCGTACTGGAACAGCGCATCGGTCGCATCCATCGCCTCGGACAGCAGCGCGGCGTGGAGGTCATCAACCTCATCTCTACGGGTACGATCGAAGAAGATATGTTGTCGAAGCTACGTTTCAAGGCCTCGCTCTTCGAGGGCGTCCTCGACGGCGGCGAAGATGCCGTATTCCTCAGTAGCGATCAGTTCGACGGTCTGCTCAGCGGCCTACAGGGATATATAGAGGAGAACGATGGCGATAAGATGGAAGCCATCTCCGTAGCCGACGAGGAATCATCGTTCGCACGAAACCCTGTTCAAAAGGAACTGACGTTCGAGGAACCCGCCCCTGAGGTAAACACAGCTCAACAAGCACCAGTTCCCGAAGTGTCAGCGCCTGTGCTGCAACGCTTGGCCAACGATCTGTCCGACCTTCTGTTGGCCGACGATGCTACGCGGCGCAAGGCGGCAGAATGGCTCCTGCAATTGACAAAGACAAAATAAAGTCATAACGGAATCACGAAATATCGGAATCACGAAACATCGAAACCTTATAACGAAATAACTATCACGACTTATGTTGAAAAGCATTCTCTTGAGCGTAGCCCTGTCCGCGACTACCGTGCTGCGCTATTTCCAGCCCGCTCAGGAATGGGTAGAGGCGCTGCCCGTCGGCAACGGGCATATCGGTGCCATGGTCTATGGCGGCACCGACAAGGAGACTATACAGCTGAATGAAGGCACCTTCTGGGGCGGCGGTCCGCATCGCAACGATGCCGACAAAGCCCTGGAAAACCTCGCCCGTGTGCGGGAGCTGATCTTCGAAGGCAAGAATGCCGAGGCACAGCGCATCATGGATCGCAACTTCATGACCGGGCGCAACGGTATGCCTTACCAGACGTTAGGTAGCCTGGAGATCGAAGCCCTGCAACCAACAGGTACGGTCACGGAGTACGAACGCAGCTTGGATATCGCGCAGGCTGTAGCTACGACAAAATGGACGGACGGCGAGGGCGTCACCTACACCCGTGAGGTGCTATCCTCGCTGCCAAACCGTGTTGTAGCGGTTCACGTCACCGCCTCGAAACCTGGCAGTCTCAACTTCCGCCTACGCTTTCGCTCGCCCCTCGACCTCCAGCGCAGTCACAGTGCTACGGGCCTAATCATTTCGGCCATGGGGCGTGACCACGAAGGCGTGAAAGGCGTAGTGAAGATGCAGACAGAGGCCCGCGTAAAACTGAGGGATGGCGTGCAGGAGCTGACCGACAGCACGCTGACCGTGCGCGATGCGACGGAAGCCCTCATCCTCATCGGCGCCGCTACGAACTTTGTCAACTACCACGACGTATCGGGTAATCCCGCCCAGCGCGTCGCAGATATGTTGGGCGCCGTAGGCAACCGTCCGTGGCGAGCATTGCTCAGAGCGCATACAGCTGCTTACCGCCGCTATTTCGACCGTGTCAACCTTCGCCTCGAAGGCAGTCCCGCCGAGGTTGACACCATGCAGACCGATCGCCGCGTCGTACGCTTTGCCAAGGGCGAGGCCGACCCATCGCTGGTGGCACTGATGTTCAACTACGGCCGCTACCTGCTCATTTCCACGTCACAGCCCGGCGGGCAGTGCGCTGGCTTGCAAGGACTTTGGAACAAGGATCTGTTAGCTCCGTGGGACGGCAAATACACCATCAACATCAATGCCGAAATGAATTATTGGCCCGCTGAGGTTTGCAATCTCAGCGAGCTGGCAGAGCCACTGTTTGACCTCATCCGCGACCTCAGCGAGACGGGTCAGGAGACAGCCCGCACCATGTATGGCGCCCGCGGCTGGATGGCGCATCACAACACTGACATTTGGCGTTCCACGGGCATGGTCGACGGCCCCTTCTGGGGCGCATGGCCCATGGGCGGTGCATGGCTGACAACCCATCTATGGGAACACTGGCTCTTCACGGGTGACCGCACCTTCCTGGCCAAAGCTTATCCCGTGATGGTGGGCGCTGCGGAGTTCCTGCAGTCGTTCCTTGTGCGTCATCCGAAGTACGGCTGGCTGGTCACCTGCCCTTCTGTATCACCTGAGCATGGCCCAGGTGCTGAGTTCGGCGGCATCTCTGTTTGTGCTGGCCCGACAATGGACACTCAAATCGCCTACGACGTCCTCAGTCAGACAGTCTCCGCAGCCCGTACTTTGGGAATCGACGAACCCTTCGCCGTCAGCCTGATGGAAACCCTAGACCAGCTGCCGCCGATGCAGGTGGGACGCTATGGCCAGCTACAGGAGTGGTTGGAAGATGTCGACGGCATCGATGACCACCATCGCCATGTCTCACATCTCTATGGTTTATATCCAAGTCATCAGATATCTGCTTCCGCAACACCCGACGCATGGCGTGCCAGCCGCACGAGCCTCCTCTATCGCGGCGACGACGCTACGGGATGGAGCATCGGCTGGAAGTTGAATATGTGGGCGCGCCTGTTGGACGGCAACCATGCCTACACGATGATCCGCACGCTGCTAAACCTTTTGCCCAACGACCGCGCAGGCCGTCGTTTCCCTGCTGGCCGTGTCTATCCAAACCTCTTCGATGCCCATCCGCCCTTCCAGATTGACGGCAACTTCGGCTTCACGGCCGGTGTGGCAGAGATGCTCCTGCAGAGCCATGAAGGTTTCCTGCGTCTGCTGCCTGCGTTGCCCGACACTTGGCCTGAGGGTGAGATCACAGGTCTGCGTGCCCGTGGCGGCTTCGAAGTGAGTATGCAGTGGCAGGGTGGCAAGCTCTCTAAGGCTACCATCAAGAGCCTTGTCGGCAAGCCCTGCCGCGTATATGTTGGCCAGCAGAACGTCCAAATCAAAAACGCTGCCGGAAGTGCCGTGGCTTCACGGCGAATCTCAGACAGCGTTGTGGAATTTTACACCATGCAAGGTGTAACGTATTCACTGCAACTTTAGACGCAGAATCGTTAGTGAGAAGGGACTCAAGGGAATGGCCAGTCTCTTCGAGCTCTCAGTGATGTTGACGGGATACTCGATGGGCGACACCTTGAGCTGTGCGCGCATCGAGTTTTCGTCACTGCCTTTTTCTGAAGCGAGCACGATGGCACGGCCTTGAACCATCTCCTTGTCGTTCAGCTTGATGTCGGTGACTTGTCGGACGTTAGTGGGGTTCACGAGTTTCACGATCAACTCATTGCTCTTCTCGTCAAACGTAGCGTTAGCATAGAGGCTTTGGCGCTCCGGCAAGCTGAACTCATGAATGAGCTGTCCATCAAGAAGACAGCGTGCAGAAGCGCCGTTCACCTGAATTTCCACATCATACCAGCGTCCTTCTTCAAGTGTGCCGCGGGCGGCTACGAGGGTGTTCTTGCCGCCGTTGGCCATGTGCTCGATGGCGTGCTGTGTATTGCCCCAACCACCGAGGTTCCACCAGATGAGGTTCTCGTCGTCCTCGGCTCCAAAGACAATGATGAAGCCTTCGTTGCCCTCCATACGGCGCGCCTGCACGTGGATGGTGTAGTCGTCGGGGAGTACTGTGGTGTTGAGGATCACAGAGCCTTCGGCACGCTGGTTTTGTTGTTTGAGCACAGCGTCACCGAAAGCCCACTGGCTCTGCGTGCGACCACGGCTGTTAGCCTCACCACCGTATTTCTTCCATAATCCGCTATTCTCCATGAAGTTGTCTTGAAGGATGGTATTGCCGTCCTTGTCCTTCACTTCGAGGTTGCGGAATTCTGCCCTTGTGCCCCAAGTGGTGAAGCCTACATGATGACCGATGACGGGTGCAAGGGTGTTGTCGCTGACGGTGACGGGTATCACGCGCGTTCCTATATTATTTGCCATCATCTTCTGCACGTGATAAGATGGTGTGCCGAAGCTCTCCGAGGCATTAAAGCGGATCATGTCAGGACGCCAGGCGGGGTTATGCTCATTAACGAAAATGGGAGCATACGAGCCCATGACGACGATGTCGGAGTTGCGTTCTAAGCCTTGCATATAGATGGCCTCACCGAGGGCAGCAGTGAGATGACCGTTGACGCCGAAGCCCTGTGTCACAGCATATTCGCCAATATAGATCTTCGGCCCTTGACGGTTGTAGGAGTCGTATTTGTGGAAATTCTTTTCGAACCATGAAGGCGAGCGGTAGTAGTGCTCATCGAGGATGTCGACAGGATGGTTGCTGCGCCACGACGGCTCATCGGTGCCCCACGACTCCACATTGCCGATGATTTCCACGTCAGGGTACTTGGCTTTGATGGCCTTGTAGAACTGAATGTAACGCTCGAAATAATGATCGCTCTGGTCACGATTATTGTCGAAATAGAAGTTGGCGTTCTCGTTGCCCACTTCCAGCAGACGCAATCCAAAAGGCTTGGGATGGCCGTTCTTGGCACGCTCGGCACCCCATTTCGTCATCTTGGCATCGCCGTTGGCATACTCAATAGCGTCAAGAGCCTCTTGAATATATTCCTCAATCTGGTCATAGGGTTGCAGCCAGCCGTGGCCGATGCCTACGTTGACCACAAACAACGGCTCAGCGCCAAGATCTTCAGCCAGTTGCAGCATCTCGTGGTAGCCGAAACCGTCTGTGATGTTGTAGCCCCAGTTGACAGAGAGATGACCAGGTCGCTGCTCAATGGGACCTATCGTGTTCTTCCATTCGAAGCGGTTGTGCAACTTATTGCGCTCAGTAGTCTGTCCCTCCACATAGCAACCGCCGGGGAAGCGCATAAACTTGGGATGCAAGTCTTCGAGGAGCTCTGCGAGATCAATACGGCAACCATTTTCACGGCCCTTGTAGGTCGGCGGAAACAGTGAGACGACATCCAAAGTGATCGTTCCGGGCTGTGTAAAGGTCAGCGCCAGACGACCCTCGGCATCGCTGCCCGTAGCCAGGATCTTAACGTCCTTGACCTGTGTCCATTGTCCGGCTTTCAACTTCAAAGGCACGCTGGTCTGTCCGAGATTGCGACCGTCGCGACCGTTGAGCGAGACAATCATGTCACCCTTATATGCGGCATCGGATTTCACCCAAGCCGAGAAAGTGTAGGTTGTCTGCTGACGGAAGGCCATGCCCCAATAGCCCTCATTCTGTATGCCGCCGTTCGGCGCGGACAACGTGAGGCGCAGGGCGTGAGCCTGTTTCGTATTGAGGAGGCTATTGGTGATGAGTGCTGCCGTAGCGTTGCCGAATGTCTGCCAATGGACGGGCCGCTCAACATCGTCTTCGAAGGAGCGGTTCTGCACAAGCTCGGCATAGAGGCCGCCGTCGCCAGCGTGGTTAATCTCCTCAAAGAAAATGCCATAGAGGCGCGGGCTGACTGTTGCGCCGGGATGTGCGATGTCGATGGTCACAGTGGGATGTGCTGCAGGTTGTGCATGGAGTCCAAAGCTCGCTACCATGAGTGAGACAAGGGCTGAGATGAAGGTCTGGTGTCGTGTCATAATTGATGAGTTGAAGGGTGAAAAATCACGTAAAAAAGATGCGAAAGCGTCTGCAAAAACGTCTTTCAGTGGACAAAAGTAATGGAAAGTGACAGCAAAACCAAAAAAGAAAGCATTTTTCTTGTCTTTTTTCCCCATTTTTGTCTACCTTTGCTCAACTTTTCAGAAATCTATCATGATAGACAGTCATACAACACCCCATAGCCGCGTCACCGTTGAGGAGGAAATCCGTCAGTGGTGGAACGCGCGTTTCAATACCCCTTTACCAGAGGACGTGAAACAGTGGCTGCGTGAGACCATCCGCACGGAAGTTGCACGTCAGCGCCTTGCCGAGCATCGTCTTGACGATGTCACTTTGCAAAAAGTGCATGACGGTCGCCGCCTGAACCAGACGAAGCTCGACAACCTGGAGTCGGCCATCACACGTGTACGTCAGCAGCTCGACCGCTTACACCGTTTCGTTGCCATCAATACCGAATTGACAGAACAAAAGGCACGCCTGTATCAGATCAACAAGCAGCAAGCCTCCATCCTCAGCGAGCAGAAGGAACTGGAGCGCTACGAAGAGTTCGAACCCATCAGCGGCCGTTTCCAGCGCCTGCACACCCAGCTGCAGAACCTTGCCAACGGACGTCAGCTCATTTCGCAACTATCCATCAAACAGGAGGAGGCGCGCCGTCTGACCTCCGAGGCCGAAAAAAGTGTGCTCTTGGAGAAGGATAAAACAGATGATGCTACACAGGCCGTTGAACATGCAGCACGCGTCATGACTGAGGCGCAGCGCCTACAGACTCAGTTCGAAGATGCCCAGGCGGAGCATGAAGCCAATGCCATCGACCTGCAGCAGTTGCGTGAACGCGGAGACATGTTGCAGAAAGAACGCCTGGAACAGGTACAGCGGAAAGAGAACTTGCAAAGAGAGTTGTCGACACTGCGGCTACAGCAACAGGCTTTGGAGGCTCATCGCAACATGATTCAACAAGGCGGCGCCATTCAGGTGCGGTTGGACCGCCTGCTCGAAGCACGAGAACAGCGCGACTCGCTGACCGAAGAACTGAATCAGGCTGTACGTCGGCAGAATGAGCGCGACGAGCAGTTGGGACGCCTCTTTTCAGAGAGCCAGTCTATCAACAGCACCATCAACTCATATAAAGAAGAGATGGCAGGCCACCGACAGATCATCGCCGGTCAGGACAGCTTCGTTCTGCAACGCCGAGCGCTGGAACTACGCAGCCGCAAACTGATGCTCGAAACGGCGCTCTCGTTATGGCGAAGCATCGCAACAGGCTATGACATGATTGAACTTAAGGAGCAGTTCATCACGCAATTGCGCCTGCACACTGACCACCTGAACTACCGCATCGATGCCTTGGACAAGGATGTGCGACAGATGACACGGCAACACGAACAGAAGACTTACCACTGGACGCTCTCCAAGAGCCAAAATGTCGTGCAGCTGCGCAGCGACCTGACCGAGGGTACTCCTTGCTCGGTTTGCGGTGCCACGCATCATCCCTGGCAGGGCGAGGGTGTCACGGAACAGAACGCCCTCATCTCATCGCTGAAAGCCGACTGCGAAGCCATCGATACGGAACTGCGCAGCAAGCGCCAGCAACTCGATGAGCTGCAACGCGATCTCACGGCAACGCAAGCCAAATTGGAAGTAGAGAACGTGAACCTCCAGCACCTGCGCGAACGACAGAAGAAGGATACTGAGGAATGGCAGACGTTCTGCCACCTCGACCGCTCCTTCATCGACTGCTCCTCATCGACCAACCGCGAGGCCCGCCTGAAGTTCATACAACAGCTCATCGAGAAGACCACGGTAGATGCCGAGGAGGCCGAGAAGGAGCTGAACGCCTTCACCTTCCATTTGGATGCCATATCCTCGCTGGACAATGAGATACAGCTGCAACAGCAGAAAGCCGCCGACCTCGCACTACGCCTCAACGAGGTGAACACCGCCTGTCAGGTCATGGCCGGCCACGTGGAACGCCTCAACGAGCGTCAGCACACGGCCACAGAGACCTACAGCCGCCGCTACAACGCCTTGGAGAAGCTCATCACCATCCCCGAATGGTTCAAGACCTGGCGCGCATCCCACGAGAGCGTCAAGCAGACCATACAGCAGATGATGGATCAGTGGCAGCAACTGGACGACGACACCGTCAAACGTGAACTGCAACTGGCTGAAGCTGAAGCCATCGTAGCACAGCTCGACCGCGCCATCGAAATGGCAAATGCCGACATCGCCCTCTGCGATGGCATTGCCACCAAGACCAAGGAGCGGATGGAGAAGGCACAGAATGCACTGGTCAAGCTGGTACCCTCAATGGATGGTGTAGGCTACTTCAAGGACAGCTTCGACAAACATGCTGCACAGCGCGAGTTGCTGGCCAAGAGCCGCGAGAACTATCTGGCACACCTACGTGAGCAGCTGGCTTTGGAAGCACAACGCGAGGCCATCGAGAAAGCGAACCAGCTCATTGAACAAAGCAATGCCGTAGAACAGCGCGAGCTGGACGTGTGGATGCAACGTTATAATGCCAACAACCCGCCTGTGCAGATGGGTGAGTTGGAACGCTTGCTGGCCGATGGCCGCGACTGGAGCGAGATCCGTAGACGCGTACGTGAGATCATCTTGGAACAGACCACGACACAAGCACGTGTCGACCGTTTGCGCTCGCAGATCATCTCCTTACAGGCCGACGGCCTCAGACCTATCGCCGACAATGGCGACAACGAACAGGAGGCCTTGCAAGCTCAACTCGACGAGCTGGAAGACCAGCGGCGCAAGATTCTGCAACAGATTGCCCGCTTCGACGAGCTCTTGCGACTGCATCGGCAGACCGAAACCGCACTTTGAGCATGAACGGGAACAGGAAAAATATTGAAAACTCCCTTATTTTTGTTACTGAGGCAAGAAAAAAAGTTAAAGGATTCGTCTAATTCAAAAAAATCCCCTAATTTTGCACGGTCGAATCAAATACAATAACTTAAAACCTCAGCTTTATGGCCAAATACAATATTAGAGACAAAAAGGAGAAGCCGGCGGCATACCGCACTGCCATCAAGCCGGAAGTCATCGATGTCATCTACGAGCAGCTACTCCGCAAGATGATTGTCGAAAAGAAGTACAAAGATCCCACTTACACGGCTAAGAAGCTGGCAGAGGAGATACAGACCAACACGCGCTACATCAGCGCGGCCGTCAGCCTCCGCTTCCAGCAGAACTATGCCGAATTGGTTAATGGCTACCGTGTCCGTGAGGCCATAAGTATGCTCACCGACAAGCGCAACCGCAACATGACCATCGGCGACATTGCTTTGGCCTGCGGCTTTGCCAACAGACAGTCGTTCTATTCCGCGTTCTATCGCCTGCAAGGCAAGACGCCTAAACAATATCAAGACGAGTTTTTCGCCAAGATTGGCAGATCCGTCCGCAAGCGTGGATAATTGACTGTTACAATGATGAATCTCAAATCTTTCATTCTCACCATGATGATGGCCGTCCCTGCCACAATCAACGCCCAGACCGAATCCTTCAACTACGCCGACGAACGTTTTGCCGACCTTCAGATGCTGCGTTACCGCGTCGAGGGCTTCGAGAAACTCTCCCTGCAACAGAAGACGCTCGTCTACTACCTTTCTGAGGCTGCTCTCTGCGGTCGCGACATTCTTTGGGATCAGAACGGGCGCTACAACCTGCGCATCCGTCAGCTGCTCGAGACGATCTACACCGACTACACGGGCGACCGCAAGAGCAAGGATTTCCAGGCATTCACCGTCTACCTTAAGCGCGTGTGGTTCTCCAACGGAATCCATCATCACTATGGCTGCGAGAAGTTCCAGCCTGGATTCTCCGAGGCTTTCCTCCGCAAGGCCATCAAGAGCCTCAGCACCAAGTTACCCTTCGACACGGAAGAGCTCTTCCCCATCATCTTCGACCCCACGGTGATGCCCAAGCGCACCAATCAGGCCGACGGCGAAGACCTCGTGTTGACCAGTGCCGCCAACTACTACGGTTCCGGCGTCACACAGGCTGAGGCCGAAGCATTCTACCAGCAGATGAAGGATGCCGACCCTGACCCCGCACATCCCATCATGTTCGGCATGAACAGCCGCTTGGTCAAGGAGGACGGTCAGCTCAAGGAGAAGGTGTGGCGCAGCGGCGGCCTCTATGGCGCTGCCATCGACCGCATCATCTATTGGCTCCAGAGAGCCCGCACGGTGGCCGAGAACGACAAGCAGGCCGCCGTCATCGACAAACTGATTGAATACTACCGCACGGGCGACCTCAAGACCTTCGATGCCTACACCATCCTTTGGGTTAACGACACCGAAGGCACCGTGGACTTCACCAACGGATTCACGGAGAGCTATGGTGACCCGCTGGGCATGAAAGCCAGCTGGGAGGGATTGGCCAATTTCAAAGATATGGCAGCCACGGCACGTACCGAGAAGCTCTCGGCCAACGCACAATGGTTCGAGGACAACTCGCCTGTGGACAAACGCTTTAAGAAAGAGAACTGCCGCGGCATCACGGCAAAGGTCATCGTAGCAGCCATTCTCGGCGGCGACCTCTATCCTTCCACGGCCATCGGCATCAACTTGCCCAACAGCAACTGGGTGCGGGCCGAACATGGTTCGAAGAGCGTCACCATCGGCAACCTCACCGACGCCTACAACAAGGCAGCCCGCGGCAACGGTTTTCTGGAGGAATTCGTCGTCGACGATACCACGCGTACGCTCATCGAGAAATATGGTGATGCCTGCGACGACCTGCACACCGACCTCCACGAATGTCTTGGCCACGGTTCCGGCAAGCTCCTGCCCGGCGTTGACGCCGACTCGCTGAAGGCCTACGGCAGCACCATCGAGGAGGCACGTGCCGACCTCTTCGGGCTCTACTATGTGGCCGACCCCAAGCTCACGGAACTGGGCTTGACGCCCAACGACGAGGCTTATAAGTCGCAGTACTACACGTATATGATGAACGGTCTGATGACACAGCTCGTGCGCATCGAACCCGGCAACGATATTGAGGAAGCACACATGCGCAATCGCTCCTTGATAGCCCACTGGGTGCTGGAACACGCTCAAGAGGCTCTCCAACCCGCCGTTGAACTCATCCAACGCGATGGCAAGACCTTCGTACAGATCAACAACTACGCCGCCTTGCGCCACTTATTTGGCGAGTTGCTCGCAGAAATACAACGTATCAAGAGTACGGGTGACTTCGAGGGTGCTCGCCAACTGGTAGAGAAATATGGTGTTAAGGTGGAGCGCACACTTCACGGCGAGGTGCTACAGCGCTACAAGTCGCTGAACCTCGCTCCCTACAAAGGCTTCATCAATCCCGTCTATGTCGTCGAGAAGGACAAGGACGGTCAGATAACGGACATCCGCGTGACTTACGACGAGGCCTACGACCATCAGATGCTTCGTTACAGCCACGAATACAAGACCTTACCCCTCATCAATGACTGATATAGCACAGATCAAGGCAGACCTCCGCGCCGCCATGAACGGCGTGGCGGCCAAGACCATCCGCGAGAGCGGTATGGACTATCGGCTCGTCTACGGAGTCGAACTGCCTCGTCTGCGCGAGATTGCTTCAGCTTATCCGCCCGACCGCCGTCTGGCTCAGGCCTTGTGGCAGGAGGATATTCGTGAGTGCAAGATGCTGGCCATTATGTGCTATCCGCACGATGAGTTCGACCGCGATGTTGCCAGCCTTTGGGTCGAGAGCCTGCGCCCGCAGCAGGCCGAGCTGGCACAGCTCATGGCCATGGATCTCCTGTGCCACCTGCCGGAAGCTTCCGACCTCGCCTTCTGCTGGATGGCCGACGAGCGGGAAATGTTTCAGCTCTGCGGCTACCTCACATTGACGCGCCTGTTGATGCAGGGCGCCGTGTTCTCTCCCGCCTCCGAGGCAGAATTTCTTGACCAGGCCGCAGCCGCCCTGTCCTCGACCTTCCTCCCGCTGCGCAAAGCCGTGCAGAACGCCCTCCTGCGCTACGAAGAGACAACCCAGACCGAGACCTCATTACTGCCTCATTAAACGTTTAACGCTCAACGCAAGATATGACCTTACAGGAAGAAGTCGAGAGCAAGTTCCGACAATTCATGATTGCCCATCAGCTGCGACAGACCAAGGAACGGTTTGCCATCCTGCGGGCAATTTACGATATTGAAGGCTCTTTCACCATCGAGGATTTGCAGCAGACGATGCAGGACCGCCGCTTCCCTGTCAGCACGGGCACGCTCTATATCACCACGCAGTTGCTCGTGCAGGCCAACCTGCTCATCCGTCATCCCTTCTCATCTTCCTCGGCTGTCTTCGAACGCATCGCCGACGATCGTCCGCGCAGCTATCAAATCTGTAACAACTGCCACCGCATCACGCGCATCAAAAGTAAGGAACTGGCCAACAGCCTCGAAGTCTATCATCCGCGCAGCTTCACCATTAGCCATCGCATCGTTTACGTCTATGGCACCTGCGCCTCCTGCCATCGTCAGATGAAGAAGATGATAGCCGAAAATCAAAAATCAAAAACCAACGAGATATGAAACAAGGAAAAGTAGACGCCCTCTTAGGCATCGTCTTCGGCGACGAAGGAAAAGGCAAGGTCGTCGATGTGTTCACCCCCCGCTACGATGTCGTAGCGCGCTTTGCCGGCGGCCCCAATGCGGGTCACACCATCATCTTCGATGGTAAGAAATTCGTTCTGCGCTCCATTCCCTCCGGCATCTTCGATGAGGGTAAGCTCAATATCATCGGCAATGGTTGTGTCATTGCCCCGGATCTCTTCATGGCTGAGGCCAAGGAACTCGAAGCTGCCGGTTACGACCTCCGCAGCCGACTGCACATCAGCACGCGTGCCCATCTCATCCTGCCTACACACCGCGTTCTCGACCGTGCCTACGAAGCGGCCAAGGGAAAGAATAAGGTCGGAACAACAGGCAAGGGCATCGGCCCGACATACAGCGAGAAAGCCAGCCGCACGGGCCTGCGTGTGGGCGACATTCTTCGTGATTTCCCCGAGCGATATGCTGCTTTGAAGGCGCGGCACGAACAGATTCTGCGCGACCTTCACTACACCGACTATGATATCACCGACGAGGAACGGCTCTGGCTCGAAGGTGTCGAGTATATGCGTCAGTTCCAGCTCACGGACACCGAGATTGAAATCAACCGCCTCCTGGCTGAGGGCAAGAACGTTCTGGCCGAGGGTGCGCAAGGTACAATGCTCGACATAGACCACGGCACCTATCCTTTCGTCAGCTCCTCCAGCACCACCACGGGTGGCGTCTGCACAGGTCTCGGCATTGGTCCCAATAAGATTGATCAGGTCTTTGGTATCTTCAAAGCTTATTCCACGCGTGTTGGCTCCGGTCCATTCCCCGTCGAACTCTTCGACGAAACGGGCGACCGCCTGCGTGAGATTGGTCATGAGTACGGTGCCGTCACGGGCCGTAACCGCCGTTGTGGTTGGGTAGATCTCGTGGCGTTGCGCTATGCCATCATGATCAATGGCGTCACGCAACTCATCATGATGAAGAGCGATGTCCTCGACGGCTTCCCCACCATTCGCGCCTGTGTGGCCTACGAGAAGGACGGCCAGACGACGACGGATATGCCTTTCGACACCGAGGGATGGCAAGCTGTCTATCGCGACCTGCCCGGATGGAACGAGGATCTCAGCACGATGACCTCAGAGGATCAGTTCCCCCAGGCCTTCCGCAACTATATCGCTTTCTTGGAAGAGGAATTGCAGACACCCATCACCATCCTTTCCGTAGGCCCCGACCGCGAGCAGACCATCATTCGCCACTCGTAGCGCCAAGCATTTCATCGGCTGAGGCGCCTAAGCGTCCGGCCTCTCGCACATCCTCGCGTGCCTTCCTCTTCTGTTTTGTTCGTGTGTAGAGGCGGGCACGCGCCAAGCGATAATTAGCCTCCTTCGGCTCCAACTCGATAGCCTTCGTGTAGTCGGCCTCAGCCCGCTCATACAGTTTTCGGTCCATCTCCATCCCCGCCCGCAGGGCATAGCCTGCAGCGTGCTGGGGATAGAGGTCTATGACCCTGTTGATGGTCTCCATCGCTTCCTGAGGACGGCGGTCGTTACTGTTGATAAGGGCGAGCCCCAACAAGGCCTGCTCATGCACGGGATTCAGGCGCAGCAGGTGCTCGAAATCCGTGCGCGCATCTTTCAACAGGCGCTGACGCTGCTTGATGAAGGCGCGCATCAGCAACGCTTCGGGGTGGTCTGGGTTCAGATCGAGGACATCATTGTAGTCCACCAGCGCCCTCGACTCATTGCCAAGTTTCATATACAGCGAGGCACGTCCGAGAAGGAGACGGAGCGTATGAGGCGACAGCCCCAAGGCTATATTATACGCCTCCAAAGCATTGTGCTCACGCTTCGTCCGCTCGTAGATGCTCGCCAGATGACCCCAAATAAGCGCGTTGCTCTGCGACGCAGGTTCCGTTTGCAAGGCTTGACGAAACAGGCGTTCGGCCAATGCCAGACTATCGTCCTCCATCGCCGTGATGCCTTGGCGTACGTACTGCTGATATAGTCCGTTGCCCGTCGGTTCCTGAGCAGATGAAGGTGTGGTTTCCTGAGCAGACAACGAAACCGTCAGACAAAAGCAGCAAATTAAGCAGAAAGCAATCAGTTTTCTCATTCGCGATGGTGTTTTTCGTTATTTCGAAACGCCTTTGATCCATTTCACAATCCATTCGCCGACTTCCTTGGTGCCATAATGCTCGCCGCCCTCGACCTGTATCTCAGGGGTGCGGACGTTAGCATCAAGGCTGGCGTTGACAGCTTGGCGGATGAGGCTGCCCTCGGCATTCAGACCGAAATATTCATAGAGCATGGCCACGCTGAGGATCTGTGCCAACGGGTTGGCGATGTTCTGCCCCTTGGCCTGCGGCCATGAGCCGTGGATAGGCTCGAAGACAGGCGTGTGCTCACCTGTGCTCGCCGAGGGCAGCAAGCCCATGGAGCCGGTGATGCACGAGCCTTCGTCCGTAAGGATGTCGCCAAAGGTGTTTTCCGTCACCATAACATCGAAGAACCTCGGATCTTGAATCATGCGCATTGCAGCGTTGTCGACATACATGAAGTCCGTTTCTACATCAGGATACTGGCCTGCCATCTCCTTGGCCACTTGTCGCCACAGGCGGCTCGAAGCCAACACGTTGGCCTTATCGACTACCGTGAGGTGTTTCCTCCGCCGACGTGCATAGTCATAGCCCACGCGCAAGATGCGCTCTATCTCAGGACGCGAATAGAAATTGGTGTCGTATGCCTTGTCGTTGTCTTGGTATTTTTCACCGAAATACATCCCGCCTGTGAGCTCGCGAATACAGATGAAATCGGCACCGCGCACCAGTTCTTCCTTGAGCGGCGACTTGTGGATCAGGCAGTCGAAGGTTTCCACAGGGCGCACGTTGGCGAAGAGTCCCAAGCGCTTACGCATTGCCAGCAGGCCTTGCTCGGGGCGCACCTTGGCCGTGGGGTCGTTGTCGTATTTCGGGTCGCCGACGGCTGAGAAGAGCACGGCATCGGCACGCATACATATCTGGTAGGTCTCTTCGGGGAAAGGATCACCGACCTTGTCTATGGCGTCAGCGCCGCAAAGGGCATATTCATATTCTACCTGATGTCCGAAACGTTCAGCGACAGCCGTCATGACGGCTACGCCCTGTTCGCTAATCTCCGGTCCGATACCGTCGCCGGGCAAAACGGCTATTCTGAGTTTCATGAGCTTTTATTGTGTTAGTGAAAAGTGACACTTTTCATTCTTCATTTCTTATTTATAATTCTTTCTCCGGGTACATTGCCTCCCACCAAGTTGGGTCGTCCTGCAGCCAGCGGGCGAACCATGCCCAGATGGTGTTCTGCCAGCGCAGGCGCTTCTGGTAGTCGGTGATGTGGTGATCCTGATCTTTCACGAGCACCATGGCGGTCGGGCAGCCCAACAGTTTCAGCGCCGTGTACATTTGGATGCTCTCGCCGACAGGTACATTGTGATCGGCATCGCCGTGCAGGAAGAGGAGCGGCGTGTGAATCTTTTCGGCGTTGAAGAGCGGGCTCTGGTCAACATAAAGGTCTTTACGCGTCCAGGGATAACTGTTGGCCATCGACACTTCGCTGTAGGTATACCCCCAATAGCCCTCACCCCAGTAGCTGGTGTGATCGCTAATGCCTGCATGGCTGATAGCGGCGGCGAAAAGGTCTGTCTTCGTCTGCAGGTACTGCGTCATGAAGCCGCCGTAGCTGGCACCGATACACCCAATCTTCTCTTTGTTCACCCATGCGTGGTCGCGGCAGAAGGCTTCCACAGCGCCGATGATATCCTCAGCCACGCCCTCGCCGGCGGTGTTCACGTGCTGCGCCGACCATTCCTGTCCGAAGCCCGTGGCACCGTGAGGATTCACGATGAGCACGACATAACCCAGTGCGGCGTAGGCGTGCTGGGGGTAGCGGCTCTCGAAGTTGCGGCTCGTAGGCGAGCAGCCGCCGTAGTAGTTGACAATCATCGGATAGCGTTTCGTCGCGTCGAAGCTGGGTGGCAAGTAATAGCGGCAAGAGATGTGTTCGCCGCGCTCATTCGTGTAGACGTATGGCTCGCAAGAGCCTAACTCCACGTCCTTCAGCGTTTCTGCGCTCAAATCCTCTAAAATGGACAATGGACAATGGATAATGGACCGCTCGGCCCGAAGGGACGCTTGACCCTTCAAGAATGGACCATTTACAATCTGACGATTTTTGTCTTCCTTTACCTTTTTGAGGTCGAGCGCATAGAGTCGGTCGCTGTTCGAGGCACTCTGTGCATAGAATGTCATCGTCGGGGCGGCATCAGCCACATCGAAGCCTTCCACCAGTTCCTCGGGCAAGGCGATGCGCTGAATCTTGCCCGTCTGCGGATCCATGCGGAAGAGGTTGACGCTGTCGTTGTCCTCGGCTGAAAAATAAACCATCCCATCGCTGTGCGACCAGATCATCCGCTGCACACTCGGGTCGAAGTCACGCGTCATGGCTTTGACCTTGCGGCTGTCGATGTCCATGATGAAGAGCTGGTTGTCTATCATGCTGGGCGTCTGCCCCTCACGGACATGCTTTCCGATGCCGCCGAAGGCTTCCGGCGAACCCATGATCAGCAGCTGTTTGCTGTCTGGCGAGAAAAGCGCAAGGTTGATGAAGCCTTCGCGGCTGACGAGGGTATCTGTGGCCAAGGTCTCGAGATTGATACGGAAAACGGATGTCACTTCCGTAGGACGAGCGCCCAACTTGCTGCCAGAAGTCATCGCCAGCAAATAACGTCCGTCGGCGCTGATATCGGCTTGATAGGTAGCGGAATGGCCGAACGTCAGCGGCTGCATCAAACCTGTCCGCAGGTCGTACACCGCTAAGTGAGAACGATTGCGCCAACCGGGCTGACGGTCGTCGGGATGGATGACCTCATAGACACCGGGATCTTCCTTTGGGGCTTCGTCGTGGAGGCTGTAGATGAGCTTATCCTCCGTCGGCGTCATCTGATAAACGCCCGTAGGGACGTCGGTTGCCAGAATCTTCTCGGCTTTAGTCTGCGGATCTGTGGCCAGCAGTTCCTGCTTGCCGCCCCGCTCTCGCATATAACAATAAAAGTTCGATCGAGGCATCCAACGCAGCCCATCACGCGTGTCTACGATGCGTCCCGTCGCCACCTCGCGCACCTCTGTCTGACGTTTCACCTCCCCGCCCGGCTGCGTCTGCGCTGTCGTGACGATCATCCACTTGCCGTCGGGCGACAACGAGACACCAGAGTAGCGGCGGGCGTGGAGCACTTCGTTCATCGTGTAGAGGCGTTTCTGGCCGTCGGCGGCGAGCACGAGACTGCCTTCCACGGTTGGTGTCACCGTCACCTGCAGCGAGTCGTTGCTTTCGGCTGTGCTCAGCGCTTTGATGACGACCTCATGCATGGCCGGCTGGAGCTCCGTCTCGCCCTGCACCTTCTGCCCGTCGACGTACAGCTCATGATGGCTGAGACCTTTGATGTTGAAGGTCGCCTTCGTGTACGCGGTGTTCATGAGGCTGAAAGCGGCTAAGTGCAATGCCGGACGCCCCTGCTCATCTTTGGGCAGGACGGCACCGCTGAACACCTGTCCCTGGCGCGCCCGTTCTAAGCTGAGAGGCGTGTTGAGCAGGCTTGTCTCATCGAAGGGCTTGCCGTTGACATCCGTGCTGTCGAGGATAACGGGGGTGTGAAGGGGTAGCGGGCCGACGTGTTTGAAACGCGTCACCGCAATCTCTTGTGCTGCGGCGCTGGCAGCTACGGCCAACAGACTTGCTATGAATAAGCTTTTCTTCATTTCGATTGATTGTCTATCTTAATTTCGTGGCAAAGATACGAAAAAAAATTGTAAAAGCGAAGCGATTATGGAAGATTAACGCAATTCGGCCTAAAAAAATTTCAACACATAAGAATAGAAGCTGGTAAGCGTTTATTTCGCTTCCGTCCAAGCTTTGTGCTCTTTTTCTGCTTTTTGACAAGTGTTTTTGATGCTTTTTGAGCCTTCTTCACCACTTTGTCCCCTTTTTTCTTTGTCGATTCCCAACTAATCCTTACTTTTGCCGCGTGCTTCCCTTGAAAGAGGGAGTACATGATATTTTAATTTGCTCAACTGACACACGAAATCATGATAGTAGAAAACAAATATGTACGATTTGACTGGGCCGTGAAGCGCATGCTTCGCGACAAGGCAAATTTTGGCGTGCTCGAAGGACTGATAACCGTACTGCTCGGTCAGAAGGTCACCATTACCGCCATTCTTGAAAGTGAAGGGAATGCGGAACAGGAAGACGACAAGTTCAACCGCGTAGACGTCAAGGCCGTCAATGCCGAAGGAGAGATCATCCTGGTGGAAGTGCAGCTCACGCGCCAGCTCTACTACCTCGAGCGCATCCTCTACGGCGTGGCCAAAACCCTGACCGAGCACATCAAGCTTGGGAACCTCTACAACGAGGTGAAGAAGGTCTATCACGTGAGCATCGTCTATTTCGACCTCGGACGTGGTGCAGACTATCTTTATCATGGTCAGACGCGATTCATCGGTGTACACACTCATGATGAACTTCAGGTGAGCACTAAGGAAGAGAATGTCATCCACATGAAGACCCCTGCACAGGTGTTCCCGGAATATTTCATCATCCGTGTCAACGAATTTAACGCCGTCGCCAAGACCCCTCTCGAAGAGTGGTTGGACTACTTGAAGAACGGACATATCAAAGAAGACACGCAGACTCCAGGTCTCAGTGAGGCCCGTGAGAAATTGCAGGTGATGACGATGACACCCTCAGAGCGCGTGGCTTACGACCGCCACCTTGATGCCATCATGGTACAGGAAGATGTCCTCACAACGGCTAAGATTGAAGGCCGTGCAGAAGGTCGTGAAGAGGGGCGTGCAGAAGGCCGTGCAGAGGGGCGTGCTGAAGGCGAAACAAAAGCCAATATGTCCAATGCCCGCAAGATGAAGGCCAAAGGATTCAGCATCGAAGACATCGCTGACATCACTGGCCTCTCTCCCCAGGACATCGAAGCACTCTGATTACTTATTGTTGCGAAATCCATTAACACATGTGTCAGAGATATACATTCCAATGTCAGTTAGAGATATTGGAGCAAATGCATTCCATTCAATAGGGGATACAATGTCACTTCGTGGATATTATCAAGGCTATATTTCATGTATTCCACCATTTATTAACGAATATAATTGCGAAGACTATAGTCTGGATAACTCTGCTATTATTAATATTACGAAGAATTAAAGAAGTTGGAGGAATAAAAGATGCATCGGATATTACATTTTATAATATTGATTATTTTGACATTACTTTCACCTATTGTGATAGGGCAGGATTTATCAGTATCATATCGTCCGTTACATCCAATACATCAAAAAGAGCCATTATGTCTAAATGCCTCAAGCATTAAAGGGAAAATAATAGATGCTTTAACCCCGACTGGTCAAAAGCTACAATTCCAAGTATTGTCCTTTGATGAACATTCTTTAAAAGTCGTCAGAGGCGAGTATAATGATGAATCATATCGAATTCCTGAATATGTTGTTGTGGATAGTGTGTATTATAGTGTAACTGAGATTGATAATTCTGCTTTTTTGGCTTGTTCTCAACTTCATTCTATTCAATTTCCATCGACGTTAAAAAAAATTGGCACGTTTGCATTCTGTAATACATTTCTTGAAGAAATCATTCTTCCAGACGGATTAGAGGAAATAGGTAAATATGCTTTTAAAAATGTCCGACACATATCTCATAGATTTGGCTACGAAACAACAGAATCACTTATTGGGCATGTAAAAGAAATATACATTCCTTTATCTGTAAAGAGAATAGGGAAAAATGCATTTCATATGATTGGAGACAAGCAGTCGCCTCGAAGTAATTATCAAGGATATTTGTCATGCTTACCAAAGATTGTCACAGTCGAAAACTGTGGTGATTATGGAATAGACGACGCAGCTGTTCTAAATTATATTATTGCATTGACGGGAGAAAGAAATCAATAAACAGACCCAACAGCTTGACGAATTAGAGGTTACAGGGAATCAACGGAACAAAGGCAGGCTGTTTTTCCTATATTATGCAAATAAATCGGCCATTATTTGGTCTGATGTCTAAAGTAAGAACATAAAAGTCTATTGTAATATGTAAGGCAGCCATACCCTTCAACGCGAAGTGTATGGCTGCTGTTCATATTATCGAAACTTTGACAGATGGGGTGAAACAAAACATTCGAAATTGTGAAAAAATAGTGTTTGGGAACATTCTATTTACAGCCTTTCCTTTTCATGCGCACCCCGCATCGCCCTCTATCCACATCAGAATGGAGGGCGATGTGCTGTATCAAAAACCTCACATGGAACTGCGGACATATCGAATGAAAACAGTCCCACCGATGGGACACGGCAATACGTCTATACGTTTTGGCCAATTCGTCTATACGTTTTGCCCAATACGTCTATACGTGTTTGCAGTTACGAATGGACGTGGTTGGAAAATCGGGGGGCACCCTCTGAGCCAATGACAAAATCCTGACAAATTTATTATCTTTTTCGGGATAATTCGAAAAATAGCGATTTTAGAAAGAGAGGAAAAGAAAAAAGAAAGAAAAAAGTAGCAAAAAAGAAAGATAAAAGAAAAGGCTGAGAAAGAGGACCAGACCGGTCTGGTTGATTCACGCGCGCGTGAGAAATCGAGGCTGAGCCTCGGAAAGATTTAGCGTGGGGAGTATCTTTTCGAGGGAACAGATGGCTGTTTTTTGTAATTTATTAAGTAAGTACTCAAAATTAGATTACATTATTGATTTTCGAAGATTACTTACAAAAAAGGGTCACTTTTCAGCATTTCCTCGCATTAAATTTTGTTTTTCCATTTAAATTGACTACCTTTGTACGCAAATGAGAAAAGATATACTCTCCAAAGGCCTCAAGAGTGATGAGGTCATCGCCTCACGGGCAGCGAACGGCTGCAATGTCCTGACGCCCTGTGAGCGTACGCCTTGGTGGCGCAAGTTCGCCGCTAAGTTCACCGACCCGCTCATCATCATCCTGCTCATCGCTGCTGTCCTCAGCATCGGCATCTCCATCTATGAGTACTACGCACTGGGTGCTGACGCCACGGCGTTTTTCGAACCTGTCGGCATCGTCGTAGCCATCGCCCTCGCCACGGGACTGGCTTTCTGGTTTGAATATCAGGCCGACCGCGAGTTCAGCCTCCTCAACCAGCAAAACGACCACGAGCCCGTCCGCGTTATCCGCGACGGTCACGAGACCATGGTTCCGCGCAGCGACATCGTCGTGGATGACATTGTGCTCTTAGCCACAGGTGATGAGATCCCCGCCGACGGCAAATTGCTCGAAGCCACACAGATGCAGGTCGACGAGTCCACGCTCACCGGCGAACCTGTCTGCCATAAATCCATCAACCCCGAAGAGCAGGATCCCAACGCAACCTTCCCCACCGATACTGTGCTGCGTGGCACGAAGCTCCTTGAAGGCCATGGCATCATGACCGTCACGGCCGTCGGCGACGCCACGGAGGCCGGCCATGTCTTCACCGAGGCTCAGATTGATTCCACGGTGCGCACGCCCCTCAACGAGCAGCTCGACCGCCTCGGCCTCCTCATCTCACGCGCCAGCTACGCCATCGCCGCCCTCGTCGTCGTCGGGCGCATCATCGAATGGTTTATATCTGCAGAGCCCGAAACCATCGCAGCGCTGAGCACAGAACTGTCAACTTTCGACTTTCAACTCGCGACGTATTCCTTCCTCGCCTATCTCCTCCAGTCGGTGATGCTGGCCGTGACGCTCATCGTCGTTGCCGTGCCCGAAGGTCTTCCCATGGCTGTCACCCTCTCCTTAGCCTATTCGATGCGAAGGATGCTAAAAACGGGCAACCTCGTCCGTCGAATGCACGCCTGCGAGACCATGGGCGCCGCCACCGTCATCTGTACAGATAAGACCGGCACGCTGACGCAGAATCAGATGCGGGTAGTGGAAATGTCTGACATTGCGCCAGCCTCTCCCCTCCCTGACGGGAGGGGTCGGGGGTGGGTCTTTTCTAACATTGCGGTTAATAGCACCGCTTCCCTCGACGGCGACCGCGTCCTCGGCAATCCCACCGAAGGGGCTCTACTCTTGTGGCTGCGCGACCAGGGCGTTGACTATCAATCGCTCCGCACAGCTGCCCACGTCACCGAAGAGATACCATTCACCACCGAGCGCAAGTATATGGCCACGCGTGTCGACGATACGTTGTATATCAAAGGGGCACCAGAGATTGTGATGGGGATGTGCAGACCCACCCCCGACCCCATTCCCGAGCAAAGCTCGCCCGCTCGACCTCGGTCGC
>CAMZHV010000037.1 GCA_947307015.1 uncultured Prevotellaceae bacterium
TCCATTATCCATTGTCCATTATCCCTCATACTCCAGTCCCGCGAGTTTCCTCGCTTTCAAGTTCTTAATCATCTGCAAGGCCGCAGCCATCTCCCTCACCTTTGGGTCAGGATGGTTTATATCCGGCACGCGCCCATCGTGTTCCTTCACCCACTCTTTCAATGGCCCTTTGAAGATGGTGATGGCCTGCTCTAATGTCAGGTCGAACTTTTGTTCGGCTATTGTCTCTTGAATAATTTTCAGCGTTGGAGCATCCACTGACTTCGACAGCACTTCGTAGGCACGTTGGAACGGGTTGATGGTGTCTATGAGGTTGATGCTCAGCTTGTCGATGTTGATAAAGCGATTTGCTATCTGGATGAGTCGGTTGCCCTCGCTTGGCTGGTCATCATCGCCGCCGCCGGCACTTACATCAATGGGATTCCCGTGTTCATCCACAATATCGTTACCCTTTATCATCGTGTCGAGCAGCACGCGTTGGCGTACCTCTTCCACTTCTCCTTCCGTCAGATCGGGATAGCGTTCGCGAATCACTTTGGGAATCAGGCTTTGTGTGATAGTCTCTGCTGTCGTGGAGCCGCTGATAGCTCTTACCACCAGCTCATCTTGCAGGATTGCGGCCTTCAAGTCGTCCAGCTGTTCCTGCACTATCAGCTTCGTTTTCTCGCTCGACAGCGGCTTCAGTCCTTCCACAATCAAAGTCCTGACCGATGGCCGGTTATCATCGTCATCTTCATCCTTCAAGGTCTTGAACCTCCAGCTGGGCGCCATTACCTGCTCCATCAACAGCGAGGCAGTAATAGCTTTCAGGAAATCATTGACGGCCACTTTCACGTCACTCTGTTCGGCATCAGGCATGGCAATCATGTTCACAAACTTTGCCGTTTCTTTACCCTCGCAGTCGCGCGTGCATCTTCCTATAATCTGTATCACCTCTGTCAGTGATCCTCTGACGCCTATGGTCAGACACACCTCGCACCACTGCCAGTCAAAGCCCTCTTTGGCCGTGCCTAATGCGATGATGATGTCCATGTCCTCGCGCCGCTTCATGCGTTGCAGATAGCCTTGCACCATGTTACGCTCTTTCATGTCATCCTCCACCAAATCCGCTACCTTCAGCAAACGTCCGTCTCGTGTTCGCACATGATAGATGCCCGTATTGTAGTCCTTCGTTTCCACCGTGCCAATCACTTTCATAATCTCATCTGTTTCGGCGTATTTCCCTATGCCCGTCGAGGCTCGGGCGTTGACGCTGGGAATATGGATGATGGTCTTCTTCGTGGTGTCTAAGACCTCATCGATATGGTCGAGGTAGCTGCCGTGATAGAAGTGGTAGCCAAGCACCAAGTTCTTCAGATACTTGTAGCCGTTCAGCTGCTGGTAGTAATTATAGGTGACAGGATAAAAGCGTGCTTCGTCCTCTACCCTCAGCACGGGGATTCCATCGCCGCGGAAGTACGAGCCTGTCATCGCCACAATATGTCCCGTGGAGTTATTCATCACACGTCGCACCACATCGCCCAGATTGGAGTTGGCATCAGCGCTGGTGTGATGGAATTCGTCGATAGCCAATAGTGTGTCATTGAAGTCCTCATCGTTGATTTCTTTCATGCCGTTGCGCAGCGTGGCGTGAGCACACACGAGAATCCTCGTGCTCGACTGACGAAAGAACTCCAAGAAGCGGCCCTTCTTGTCCTTTTCGTTCTTCACGTCGGTCAGGTTAAAATAAGGTGCCACTTGCCAGTCGGCAAAGAAGCCTTGCTTTGTCAGGTTCGTGTCTTGGAACGAACGCCCGATACTCTTCTCCGGCACAGCTACCACCACCCGTTTCAGTCCCTGATGCATTAGCTTGTCCAAAGCGATGAACATCAGCGCGCGGCTCTTGCCCGAGGCGGGTGGCGCCTTGATGAGTAGGAAGCGTTTCTGACGAGCTTCGTAGGCCTTAGCCTGCATCTCGCGCATTCCCAAGGGGTTCACGACAGTCGCCACCCCAGTCTGTTGATAGTGGATATCAACAATGTTGTTACATGATTGACTCATTAATGAATATCTTTTCTCTTTGCGCCATTCTTCAAAAGATATTCTCTACGTGTGTCTGTCTGCGGCCAAGCTTAAGAGACGTTTTGAATTCTTAGGGGGTGTAGCGCTATTTATTTTATTCGCTGTCGTAGTTTATAAGGACTCATACGTGTGTCCCAAATATCAACGACATGTACTGTATCAGATGATTTGGCGTAATAGTACACAATCTTGAATCTTCTCATAATAAGACAACTCCTATAGCATCTCTTCCTGTCTGCCAACAAGGCTTCCGGTGGACATGCTTCTGGATGTTTTGCAACAAGGTCTGCAAATGCGATGCGTTCCTGCATCCATCTCCTCGATGTCTTCTGCCCATATTCCATAAAAGCATTGAAAACACAGAGATCAAAGAGACTGTCAGACTTTATCGTCCATCTCACCTGAGCCATGGATATTTGCTATATAGGTTGGCACGAGACTGTTCTTCCGTCACCCAGTCACTCCAGTCGCCTCGTTCTGCCTTTTCCATGAAAATCTCAGCTTCGTCGATACGGGCATTCAGTTCCTCCATGCTATAGGGCCCAATGCCAGGATCCCAGTCATTGGACACACAAACATCATCAAGGGTGGCTGCGGTATTTGCGTAGCCACTTCCTGTCGCTGCATAGCCAACAACAGGCTCACTGCACATATTCATGCTTGAATCTTCTTCGAAGACAGGATACTCTTTATTTCCCATAATAATGTCTTTTGGTGGTGCAAAGTTATGACTTTTGTTTAGTCCGACCAAACAAAACCGCTCTTTTTTATTCAATGATGAGCATTATGCCGTTTTTCATTTCTTCGTCATCTTCTCGTAGAGCTTAAACAAACATTCCAGACGGGCTTCGTCTGAAGCGAAGGGATAGCCGGGATAGCAGCTTTCCACGATATCATCCAGCTTGGCGTGGGCTTCGCGCAAGTCCTGCGGCATATTATCTGGATCATAGAGTTCGGCAAGCGTCCGCTCAGGATAGAACTCACGGGTTACCAAGACGTCCTCGGCAGCGGCTTCGATGGCGGACTTCTTTTCGGGGGTGATGGGTGGGAAGGGGAATGAGTTATAACACATATTGGATGAATAGCTATAGTCTTGTTTTAACCTTCCACCAAACGTCCTAAACCATACTATATGCATGAGAGAAGAGAGAATCCCCAACACATAGATTCCACCGCCATAAACAGAGAATGCTTTATCAGAAGTTATTGTTCCTTTCTCAAACAATCCTATAGGGACATATTTTCTCCTTTCGGAAGTTACTTGTGGAATGTAAACAAAGTTTTCATCTTTGTATGTCCTTTGTACAAACAGGTATGGCCTATTCGCATAAGCCTGGGTACTTGGAGCATCACTTTCTCTTCTAAATATTGAGACCTTTTTGAGTCTTTGCTGAATTTCCGGGATATTCTTCACTAATGGGTAGAGTTCATCTGTTATCCACAGACAGTACCTTCTCAACCCTCTCATAAATTCGGCAGCCCCAATAAAAGGTTTGATAACAATAGCTATTTGTGGGTATTTTCCAACCAAGACATTTCTTTCATATTCCCCTAATATCAAGTTCCCATCATCTCTTGCCATGCTACCTTTACAGATTGGAGGTAAATCGGCAATGGGTTCTGGAATTCTTCCAATCGCAATATCACTTGCAGGCATTAAGTACCCATTCAGATGCTCTACGTCTCTTACTTGACTATCAGTATATAGCCTAATCACTTGTTTTTTTAGAGAACTTAAACCAACAATGTTGCAGTAGACGCCTGCATTGTATTTTGCATTATTGCTCCATTTGAAGGATTGGTGTGCAAATGAAATATAAACGGATTTCTTTAAAAGCGGTTTCCATAACATAGAGACTTGTTCTCCCTGACATATAGAGTTGGTTGTATCAAAGGCGAATTTTGCATTTGTGTTTTCTATATATTGACTTCCTTTCCAAAACCAGCAAGCAATATAATCAAGGTTTTTGTAATTGTTAAAGCCTCTAAAGACAACCGACATGTCATTCTTTTGTTCTTTATCTTGCCAAGCCGAGCCTAAATACGGTGGATTACCGAAAACAAAAACCTCTTCTTCTTTTGTATGTGGGCACACTTTGTTCCAATCGATGCGGCAGGCATTCCCACAGATAATCTGGGTGATATTCTTCAGCGGCAGAGCATGGGTATTAACACCAAAGTTCTTGTTGAGCTTGGTATTCATTTGGTGCTCGGCAAGCCAGAGGGAGAGCATGGCGACTTCGTGAGGGAAGTCAAGAAGCTCGATGCCGTAGAACTGGTTCAGCTGTATGACGCTGGCATCCACGAAGATGAGTTCGCCCATCGGCATACATTTCTGCTGCAAACGCAGGATGTCCATCTCCAAGAAACGCAAGCACTTGTAGGTGATAATAAGGAAGTTGCCGCTGCCGCAGGCGGGATCGAAGAACTTCATCTGACCCATACGCTTCAGCAGGGCCTGGCATTTCTTGATGACGGGCTTCAGGTCATCGTAGAACTGCTTGGCGGTGATGGCTTCGATGTCCAGCATCTGATGGCGCTTTTCATACTGTTCGTTGAGCTTGTTGTACTCGCCTCGCAGTTCATCCATAAACAGCGGGTTGATGACTTTCATGATGTTCGGAACGCTGGTGTAGTGCATTCCCTGATTAGCACGTTCCTCTGGGTTCACCACCGCTTGAATCATCGAGCCGAATATATCGGGGTTGATGTCCTTCCAATCCAGCTCGCCGCACTCAATGATGAGTCGGCGCGCTTTCTCGCCCATGCGTGGAATCTGGATGTGGCGTGAGAACAGGCCGCCATTCACATACGGAAACTGCTTCACAATACTGGGAATATCCTGTCGGCGGAAACTGACGTCCATCACATTGAACGACTCGTCAAGATATTGCGAGAGGTCGCTACCGTCGGGCTTCGTAAAGCGCTGGATGCTACTCGTAAACAGATTCTCCTCGAAGATGCCAGTGTCCTCTGCAAAGAAACAGAACAGCAGGCGCGTGATGAAGATGTTGAGGTCGTGTAGGTCGCTGTCCGAGCGAAAATCATTGTAGGCACGCAACTCGTCGTGCAGCTTAGCCAACTTCTCAGCAGCCTTGATGTCCGCAGGACTCTCCTCCACATAATGCACGCGTTCCACATCCATCAGCGGATAGAAGAAGGCGAAGTCGCAGTAGAGGCGGTTGACGGGATTCTCGTAAGTGTCCCGCTCACGCAGGTCGTAGGCCAACAGGGTCTTTCCATCGCTGACGGCGATGATTTTGGGAGCTGCCTTCAGTACTTGCGGGTCACGCTTCAGTCGTTCAAGTTCAGCCGTCAGGCGGATGGTCGTTGCTGGCCGATAGCAGAACAGCCCTTTGATGAGCAGTCCGTCGAAGGTCTTGAGCACTCCTTTACCTTCCTTGTAACGTTCGATGTCTCGTTCGCTTTTGCCAAAGGAGTAGAGCAGCCAATATGCAATCTCCAAACTCCCCTCCCTCACGGGGGAGGGGTTGGGGGTGAGGCTTAGCCGTTGCTCTATCTCCCTATAGCCCAGTTGCAGTTTCTTTGCCATAGATGGTTAGATAGTTAAGAAAGCGAACGGGATTCGTTCAGAAACGAAGACACCAGCCAAGCGCGCATAAAAAACGTGGACGGTTTATACCTATCCAACGTCTCAGGCGCTTGGCCGGTGCCTACTACCATAGATAAGATATAAACGCCCACGCTATCGCGTGAGCATTCACTTCTTATCAAATGGTAGTCGTCTGTTTCGCGGCCAAGCTTAAGAGACGTTTTGAATAAAAAGCGTACGCTTCAATGATTTACCAATAAGACTCGATCGGGCACCTTCGCTAAGGCTTCATTTCTGCTCACTCAGAGCCGTTTTCTCGCCCTTTCGGGTGCAAAAATAGTGATTATTTTGGTATCTACGGCAATGATGAGGCTATTTTTTCATCTATAGGCGTAAAAAAGCCTTCCCGAAGGGAACGGGAAGGCGGTGGATATGAGGATAAACGGTCTTCGAAGTGTTATGTATATCCCTATAAAGCTCCTCCCTTCTCTAACCAGAGTTGGAAGAAACGGTCATAAACTGAGTAGACATTATCTCTCTGTGTGATGAAATCTTTTTCCATAAGTCCTTTGACAGCAGAGACAACAGAACTTGTTGACGGAAGGTGATATTTGTGGACGAACTTACCGCCCGAAATGCTTTTCACCTGCCCCTCTGCTGCGATGGCGAGGAATACATTACGTTGCTTCTCTGGCATTTGACGCAGCAACTCGGCATAGTATTCAGACGACAGTTGCAGATAGGTATCTATGGCTCGGTCAATCATCTCTATTCCGCAGGTCTCGCCCTTTGGTGTCAGCATATAGAGTATGTTCATAATACGTTGTACATTGGCCGTAATGCCCTCAAACCGATGATAAACTGTTTCTACCACTTCGTGAGTTATCCGCCTGTCTCCATTCTTCGCAAACTGCGATTCGGCAAAAGCCCAGTAGCGTTCCATCTCAATAGGACAAAGACTCATGGGTACTACCGACTGGTAGAAAGGGCGAGCGGGCGAAAGAAACATCTCGCTCATCAGATGGCGCTGCGAACCCGCAAAGATGAAGTTGGCATTGGGGCACTGCTGAATCTGCGTGCGTAGGGCGGCTTCCACGTTCTGGTTGTCATTATAATAGAGTATCTGCTGAAACTCGTCTATGGCCACCAGACAATGTCTGTCGGCCGTGCGTAGATAGGCGAATATCTCATCAAGCGTTGTCTGCGGAGGTGTCATACTTCCAACGCCCAGTCCCCACACGGGGTTGCCGTTGATGTCGAATGTTATTTCTGAGCGTACCGAAAACAGCACATTCAGGAATGTTTCCCACACCTTGCGCCCTTTTGGCTTCAACGCTTCAAGAATCGACTTGCCAAACATGTAGACGAAATCTCGAAAGGAGTTGGTTGCATAGATGTCAATGAGGAAACAATAGTAGTTGTCGTTGACGTTTCCCTGTTGGAAACAGTGTTTCATTAGGTCGGTCTTGCCCACACGTCGCGGCGACATCAATGCAATGTTGTTGCCATTGGTTAGGAGACTGGTCAGCAAAGCTGTTTCCTCCACGCGGTCGCAGAAATACTCAGGCCCCGCGTATCCATTTGTCACAAAGGGGTTGTCAATCATCTTCTTCTTTATTTTTTGGGGCAAAGATATTACTTTTATCGTAATTATCAAAAAATAATTATCATAAAGTGACAAAAACACACAAAAACGCCCTCCCGAGGGAACGGGAAGGCGGTGAAGATGAAGATTAACGGGGATTAGCGGACGCCGCTGCCTCCGCCGCCAGAGAAGCCACCTCCGCCGTGGAAGGATGAGCTGCCGCCAAATCCGCTCCAGCGCTCACGACGTGCTTGGCGCGCTTGGCGTTCACGTTCGAGACGGGCAAGACGTTCGTGGTCGGTCTCGTAGTGAATGGTGCGCGTGGCGGCATCCATGATGCTCTGCGTCAGTGCTGAATAAAGGGCTGCGTTGACAGAGGTGTTGTCGATGATGTGGCGTGTTAGTTCGTCGAAGATTTGCAAGTCGGGCGCAATCTTCTTCATGTCGGCTCGCACCTGGTCGGCGATGCCGAAGAGGGTGGCGAAGGTGAGATACTCTTTCCACAGTGCTACTTCCTGCAGGGCGCGTTCCTTGACTAAGGTGAAGTCCTTGAGGTACTTCCAAAAACCATAGACCTGCTGCGCATCTGTCTTCTTGATCTGGCTGACGAGTACGTACTTATCGTTGAGGTCGCGCAGTTGTCGTGCGAAACGACGCACAAAGACGGGGTCGTCCTTAACCAACTGCTTCAGCTCCTGGGGTTGCAACAGGTGGTCGTCGCCGGCAGCTGTGTAGAGAAGGATGAGGAGCTGGGTCATCATGTACCTGTCTTCGGTCTCTTCGGGGATGTACTGTGCGATATGAGCCGGCTCCTCGATGCGGAAATAGCTCTCAATCTTGCCCTTCTCGTTCATCTCCTGAACGACGTTGATAAGCTTTTTGTCAACAAGTCGCATGACGTATGCCTCAACGAGCTTCATCTCGCTGTTGTCTGCGCTGGGCTCGAGGGCGTGCAGGATGCGGCGTGAGCCGATGAGGTCGCCGTTGAGGGGCGGTTCCTCGTAGTAGGCTGGCGCATCGCCGATGAGTTTCTGTATCTGCTTGCGCTCACGGCGACGTTTGATCATCTTGCCGAAGATGAGGTAGAAAAGCAGGAGGATGGGGACGCCACCGCAACACAAGCCACCCAGCACCATGAAGAGGGTATAGACCCATTTGGGGGTGTCGTTGCCGCCGCTCAGCGATGCCATACTGCCGTCGCCTTCATCCTCGAGGGTGTAGTCGCTGTCGATGAAGGCCAGCTCCCTGACATCTGTCTCGAAGGATTTGTCGGGGTAGCACAATGTCGGTTCAAAGAATCCTTTCTTGAACCTGAACATGACGATCATCTTATCACCCTCATTCATCCGCTCCTCAGTTCCAGCCGCAACGCCGCCATGGTCAGTGAAGACAATATAGCCGTGGTAGCCAAAAGACCATACGCTGGTGGTGTCGTGGCGAAGACTGTCGCGAACGATATGCGCGTCAGCGGCAGGGACGGTGATGGGTTCGTCGTTGGGGATAGTGGTGTGCAGGAAGGTGATGCTGTCCCGACGTGCGTTGTACGCGAAACTGTCGTAGCGCAGCGAATAGTTGTAGACCGAGTCTTTGAACACGGGACGCACCCATGTGAAATCGCTACGGTCGAGCTTGAAGATGATGAAAGCATTCTTCGCCGGAGGGTTGGCGGCGTCGTAGAAACAGTGGTTGAAGCCGTCGAAGTCGGAATAGCTTTTGACGAGCCCTTGCAGCTTGTATCTAATGACGTAATTGTGGTAGCCGGAGCTGCCGACACCCCAACAGAGTTCTGGACCGTCGAAGGTGTCGTTGATGCCACAGCGGAAAGCTTTCTGTGAGCGTGAGCGTTCCACGTCCCATGCTCCTTCGTTGGTGTACGTTATGGAGTCCTCGCTCACTTGGAAATCGGTCACTTTCATGTCACCGAGGTTGTACATCTTGATGTAGCACTCGGTGCCTTCGTCTCCGATATACATGTAGCGATATTCCTCGACTTCAGCGGAGCCGTCGCGGTGGAAATAAACACCCATATTGAGGCTGTCCAAGCTGTGCTGAGCAATAGCACCCGAGAGCACAGCCATGACAGCCAACAGGGTGAGCAGTAGGCGTTTCATATTACGTGAGATAAGATAGGCGGTTACCTGGGGGCAACGGATGACATTCCCGTGGGCGGGTTCTGGTTGGGGAAGAGATTAGGCGCGTCGCGCTTCTTCTCGTCGTCGATCTTGATGTACTCCATCACCTCGAAGTGAAGCATATTGGCAACGATGCTGGAGGGCAGCTGACGCACGTAGCGGTTGAGCTTCGTTGCGCTGTCGTTGTACACCATACGGCTCATGCGCACCTTGTCCTCATAGCCGTTGATGTCTCTCATCAGACTCTCGTACAAGGGATTGGATTTGATCTCAGGATAGGATTCAGCGACAGCCATGAGGCGGCTCATGACCTCAGCGAAACCGCTCTGCGAGGCATTCACGTCGGCAGCGGTCTTGACGCCTGACGGGCGGCGGGCCTCAATGGTCTTAATGATGGTGTCGCACTCACGCGTGGCCTGTTCGCGGGCTGCACCGGTAAGGTTCAGGAGAGCGTCCCAACGGGAGTTCAACTGCACCTCAATCTGACTGAGGGCGTTCTTACATAGCTCTTCGAGCTTGACAAGTTCGCGCTGTGTGGAGATGACCCACATCACGATGATGAAAGCCAGTGCAGCAATGACAATTAATGCAATCATTTTGTTATGGATTAAGGGGTTTAGTTTTTTTCGTGATAACGTAATAACGTGATAACGTAATAACGATGGGTTTCATTCTTCAATGAATCTTGCCCCATCGATTTTCGACAGCCGTTGGCGCAGGTGGGGCATGAGCGAAGCGCGGATGGAGAGCGTCATCAGGCAGTCGTTGTCAAACGTCTGGCTGACGATGGCGGGCTCTTCCTCCTTCACCACGCGCATGATTTGGTTCATCAGCGTGTATTCGAAGGCCACGGTCACCTGCTCGTCCACTGTCTTTTCGATGATAGTGGCAGCGGCAATTGCTTCAGCAGCAGCAGCTTTGTAGGCTTGTATGAGGCCGCTCGTACCGAGCTTCACGCCGCCAAAATAGCGGACTACGATGATGAGCATGTCCGTCAGCTCGTTGCTGTTGATTTGCCCGAGGATGGGCTTGCCTGCCGTTCCGCTCGGCTCGCCATTGTCGTTGGCGCGAAACACGAGGCGCTCGTGGCCGAGCATATAGGCGTAGCACACGTGGCGCGCATCATAATACTTCTTCTGATGACTCTCCACCAGCTCCTTGACCTCCTCGACCGTAGTAACAGGAAAAGCGAAGGCAAGAAACTTGCTCCGCTTCTCCGTGTATTGGCCCGATGAGGGCGAGGTGATGGTCTTGTAGGTGTCGGTCACGATAGTTTGTGTATTACCAGTCCGCTGCGCAGCTTAGGCTCGAACCACGTTGCCTTGGGCGGCATAATCTTGCCGCTGTCGGCGATGTCCATGATCTGCTGCATCGACACGGGATAGAGGGCGAGGGCTGCACGCATCTCACCACTATCTACACGGCGCTTCAGCTCGCCCAGGCCGCGCAGACCGCCGACAAAATCGATGCGGTTGCTGCTGCGCAGGTCGCCCAGCGCGAGGATGTCCTGCAGGATCAGGCGGCTGGAGATGTCCACGTCGAGCACGCCGATGGGGTCGCTGTTATCGTACGTCCCTTCCTTGGCTACGAGCGAGAACCAGTGATTGTCGAGGTAGAGCGAGAACTCATGCAGCTTCGCGGGCTTGTAGATCTCCGTGCCTTTATCTTCGACGATAAAGTTCTGACGTAGAGCTGACAGGAACGCTTCGCTCGACAGACCGTTTAGATCTTTCAGCACGCGGTTGTAGTCGAGGATGGTGAGCTGTGAAGCCTGGAAGGCAACAGCCATGAAGTAGTTGTACTCCTCGTCGCCGCGATGGTTGGGATTCTGTTTAGCCTTCTCCGCGCCCACGAGGGCAGCAGCGGCAGAGCGGTGGTGTCCGTCTGCGATGTAGAGCGATGGCATCTTGCGGAACTCCTCGGTTACGGTGGCGATGTCAGCCGGGTCGCTGATGATCCAGAACTGATGACGGAACCCGTCGATGGGTGCGATGAAATCGTACTCAGGTTCAGTGGCAGCGTAGCGCTTCAGCAGAGCGTCAAGCACGGCGTTGTCAGGATAGGCGAAGAAGACTGGCTCCACGTTGGCGTTGTTCACGCGGACGTGCTTCATGCGGTCCTCTTCCTTATCGCGGCGCGTCAGTTCGTGTTTCTTGATCGTGCCGTTCATATAGTCCTCCACGTAGGCGCCGATGACGAGGCCGTACTGCGTCTTGCCATTCATCGTCTGGGCGTAGATGTAGTAATGCTCATCTTTGTCCTGCACGAGCCATCCCTTGTCCTGGAACATTTGGAATTGGCGTGCAGCTTCCTCGTAGACGCGCGGGTCGTACTCGCTGGTGCCTACGGGGAAGTTGATTTCGGGCTTGATGATGTGGTAGAGGCTCTTCTCGTTGTTGCCAGCCTCGGCACGTGCCTCCTCGCTCTCGAGGACGTCATACGGGCGGCTCTCGATCTGCTCCACCAGCTCCTTCGGCGGACGTATTCCCTTGAATGGTTTAATCTTAGCCATAATAAAGAGCGGACTCTCCCCCCGCTCTCCCTGTTAGGGAGGGAGCAGGATGTAAGCTATTGGAGGGCGAAGTCCATTTGTTTTATTAGATAAATACTAATCTTGAAAAGAAATTGCTCCCTCCCTAACAGGGTGCCAGAAAGACGGAACTATTAAGTGTTCCGGCAGAACTGGTTCGGGGGGAGAGTCCGTGAGGGGATAGATTTTTTATTTGTTCACTTGGAACTTCGTGATTCCCTCTTCCAAGAATCCGACGATTTGGTGGGCAGCGGCGATGCCGGCATTGATGTTGGCTTCGGCGGTCTGTGCGCCCATCTTCTTGGGCGTAGCGAAATAGCGGCCTTCGAATTTGGCGAAGTCGGCGTCGGCATCGGGCTTGATGTCGGTGACATATTTCAAGTCCTCGCGCTCGGCCATGAGTGCCAGCAGTTCAGCCTCGTTGATGACCTCTTTGCGGGCGGTGTTGACGAGTATGCCACCCTTCGGGAGCTTGTTGACGAGCTCGCGGTTGATGCTCTGCTTGGTCTCAGGCGTTGCTGGGATGTGGAGGCTCACGATGTCACTCTGCTCGAACAACTCAGCAGCAGAACCCACAGCTTTCACGCCAGCAGCCTCGATGACCTCGGCAGGGCAGTAGGCATCGTAAGCTGCGACTTCCATGTCGAAGCCCTTGGCGATGCGAGCCACGTTGCGACCGACAGCACCGAAGGCGAGGATGCCCAGGCGCTTGGCCTTCAGCTCCGTGCCACTCGTACCGTTGAAGAAGTTGCGCTTGGCATAGACGAGCAAGCCGAACACCAGCTCAGCGACGCTGTTGGCGTTCTGACCGGGGGTGTTCATGGCTACCACCTTGTGAGCCGTAGCGGCCTCGAGGTCAATGTTATCGTAGCCTGCACCTGCGCGAACCACAATCTTCAGCTGCTTGGCGGCGTCAAGCACTTCGGCGTCCACCTTGTCCGAACGGATGATCATGGCATCAGCGTCCTTGACAGCGTCCAAAAGCTGCGCCTTCTCCGTATATTTCTCGAGCAGCGCCACCTCGTAGCCAGCTGCGTCGAACACTTCCTTGATACCCTTCACGGCCACGCCGGAGAAGGGCTTTTCTGTTGCAATTAAAACTTTTTTCATAATCAAGAGCGGGGGGAGAGTCTTTTTAATGCATTTTCTCAACCTCCTTCATGCAAGCTACGAGGGCATTCACGCCTTCGAGATCCATGGCGTTGTAGCAGCTGGCGCGGAAACCACCGACATCGCGATGTCCCTTCACGCCGACCATGCCCTTGCTGGTAGCGAAGGCCATGAACTCATCCTGCAGCTCCTGATACTCGGGCTTGAGGACGAAGGTGATGTTCATGCGCGAACGGCTGTCCTCCTCGGCTGTGCCGACGAAGAGCTTGTTGCGGTCAATCTCGCCATAGACAATTTCTGCTCGCTGGATAGCCATCTTCTCCATAGCTGCTACGCCGCCCTGCTTCTTAATCCATTTGAGGTTTTGCAGTGCGCAGTAGATGGGAACGGTGGGAGGCGTGTTGAACATGCTGCCCTTGCTGACGTGCGTCTGATAGTTAAGCATCGTGGGGATAGGACGGCTCACCTTGCCCAGCAGGTCTTCCTTGATGATGACGAAGGTCACGCCTGCCATTGACAGGTTCTTCTGTGCACCGCCGTAAATCAAGCCGTACTTGCTCACATCGATGGGACGGGAGAAGATATCGGAGCTCATGTCAGCTACCATGGGAACAGGACTGTCGAAATCTTTCAGGATCTCCGTGCCGTAGATCGTGTTGTTCGTGGTGATGTGGAAATAATCGGCATCCGTGGGAATCGTGAACTCCTTGGGGATGTAAGTGAAGTTCTTGTCCTTGCTCGAAGCAACCTCGACGACCTCGCCGAAGAGTTTTGCCTCCTTTTCGGCCTTGGTTGCCCAAACGCCCGTGTTGAGGTATGCTGCCTTCTTCTCCAGGAGGTTGTAAGGCACCATGCAGAATTGCAGGCTGGCACCGCCTCCGAGGAAGATCACGCTGTAGCCCTCGGGGATGTCGAGAAGCTCCTTGAACAGGGCTACCGTTTCGTCCACAACGGGTTGGAAATTCTTGGCACGATGGCTCATTTCCATGAGCGACAGGCCGCTGCCCTCAAAGTCGAGGCACGCAGCAGCAGTGGCCTCCATCACCTCGCGGGGAAGTTTCGAAGGACCAGCGTTGAAATTGTACTTCTTCATAGTGAATATTGGGTTAAAAATGGAATAATATACGTTTGACGTTACACGTCATTCTTAAAAGACGCTGCAAAGATAGCCAGAAATCCCAAGCCAACCAAATATTCGGGGAGAAAATTTTATGGTTGGGGATTTCTGGCTATTCTTAGCTCGGATATTACACAAAAAAGTTAAAGGAGCGTGTTTAAAGGACACCCTTGCTGGATGGCAGCTGCATATTATGAATGTTGCGACAAACGGCCATGCGAATAGCGCGGGCCAAGGCTTTGAAGATGCCTTCAATCTTATGGTGCTCATTCTGACCTTCGGCTTTGATATTGAGGTTCATACGAGCAGCGTCAGAGAGACTCTTGAAGAAGTGGAGGAACATCTCTGTTGGCATTTCGCCGATCTTCTCGCGTTTGAACTCGGCATCCCATACGAGCCACGGACGTCCGCCAAAGTCGAGGGCTACGGAACATAGGCAGTCGTCCATGGGCAGGCAGAAGCCGTAGCGCTCAATGCCGCGTTTGTCACCGAGGGCTTTGGCAAGGGCTTCGCCGAGGGCGAGGGCTGTGTCTTCGATGGTGTGGTGCTCATCGACGTGGAGGTCGCCCTTCACACGGATGTCGAGGTCAATGCTACCGTGCTTGGCAATTTGCTCGAGCATGTGGTCGAAGAAGCCGAGGCCGGTGGAGATCGAACTCTTGCCAGTACCGTCGAGGTCGAGGGAGACGGCGATATCCGTTTCCTTTGTCGTGCGGATGACGGTGGCTTGGCGGGGACCGGCATAGACAATCTCGGTAATCTTCTGCCATGTCATTCCTTCGCCAAGGATGAGGGCACGGCAGCCAAGGTTACGGGCGAGCTGGGCATCTGTTTCGCGGTCGCCGATGACGAAACTGTTGGCAAGGTCATAGGAGCCGTCCATGTAGGCTGTGAGCATCCCTGTGCCAGGTTTGCGCGTTGGCAGGTTGTCGGCAGGGAAGCTGCGGTCGATGAGGATTTCGTCGAATTCCACACCTTCACCCTTCAGGATTTCCAGCATCAGGTTATGCGTAGGCCAAAAATCTGCTTCGGGGTACGCTGGCGTGCCGAGGCCGTCTTGGTTGGAGACCATGACGAAGCGGTAGTCGGTGTGCTGACGCAAGAAGCGCAGCGCGCTGATGACGCCTGGTACAAAATGAAACTTCTCAAACGAATCAATCTGTTCGTCGGCCGGCTCCTGGAGAATGGTGCCGTCGCGGTCGATAAATAAAACACCCACCCTCGCCCCCTCCTGTGAAGGGATGGAGGAGGGCTGGTGCATAGTATTTTTTTCCATATTTATCATGTAAAGGGAGGGGTGGGGCTACCTATACTGTCTCAAAGCCCCTAACAGCGCATTGTTCTCCTGAGGTGTGCCGATGGTGATGCGGAGGCAGTTGCCGCAGAGCTGCACGCGGGAGCGGTTGCGTACGATGATGCCGCGATCGACGAGGTAGTGATAGATGCTGCCGGCATCGGTCATGCGGGCGAGGAAGAAATTAGCTTCGGTGGGATAGACGGCCTTGCAGATGGGCAGTTCGGCAAAGGCCGGCAACAGATTACGACGCTCGTTGAGGATGGTCATACGCCACTGGTTGACACGTGGCAGTTCGTCGAGTATCTTGAGTGCCTGCTGCTGCGAGAGCTGGTTGATGTTGTACGGGTATTTGACCTTATTGTAGAGCGCGATGATCTCCTCGGAGGCGAAGGCCATACCAAGACGTATGCTTGCTGAAGCCCATAGCTTTGAGAAAGTATTGAGGACAATCATGTTTGGGAAACGGCTGAGGTCGTGGCGGAAAGGCGGCAGGTCGTTGAAGTCGCTGTACGCCTCGTCGATGACCACGATGCCTTGGAATGTCGTCAACACGCGCTCTATCTCCTTGCGGTCGAGGGCATTACCTGTGGGGTTGTTAGGAGAGCAAAGCCAGATAACTTTCGTATGCTTGTCAACGGCAGCCAGCAAGCGATCTGTATTGAGCGTGAAATCATCGTTCAATGTCACGGCGCGATATTCAACGTCGTTGATGTCGGCGCAGACGCTATACATCCCGTATGTCGGAGCGATGGCGACGACATTATCCTTGTGTGGCTCGCAGAAAATACGGTAAACGAGGTCGATGGCTTCGTCGGAGCCGTTGCCGAGGAATATGTTCTTGGCGGGCACGCCTTTGGCCGTGGAGAGCTTCGCTTTCAGTTCCTCCTGCAAGGGATCGGGGTAACGGTTGTAGGGGGTGTTGTAAGGATTCTCATTGGCGTCGAGAAAGACGCTGGCCTCACGTCCCTTGAACTCGTCGCGGGCGCAGGAGTAGGGCGTCAGGTTCCAAATATTTTCTCTTGTCAACTCTTGTAACGTTTTCATAGGCTTTTGATTCTCAAAGTCATGGCATTTTTGTGTGCATCCAACTGTTCGGCCTCGGCCATCAGTTCCACGGCACGGCCGATGGAATTGAGTCCTTCGGGGGTGATGTGCTGATAGGTGATCTTGCGACAGAAAGCGTCGAGGTTCACGCCGCTGTAGGCGGTAGCGTAGCCGTTGGTGGGCAGTGTATGATTGGTTCCTGAAGCATAATCTCCAGCACTCTCAGGTGTATAATGACCGATGAAGACGCTGCCTGCGTTGACGACACGTGCGGCCAGTGCTTCAGCATCGGCTGTTTCGATGATGAGGTGCTCGGGGGCGTAGCGGTTGGAGAGTGCGATGGCTTCGTCGGCAGAACCAACGAGCACGATGCGGCTATTGGCGAGCGCTGTGGTGGCAATGTCTTGACGTGGCAGGGCGGCGAGTTGCTTTGCGACTTCGGCTTCAACAGCAGTAAGGAGCGCCTCGGAGGTTGTGATGAGGAGTACTTGGGAATCGACGCCGTGCTCGGCTTGCGAGAGGAGGTCAGCGGCGACAAAGGCGGCGTTGGCCGTGTCGTCGGCGATGACGGCGACCTCACTGGGGCCTGCGGGCATATCGATGGCTACGTCAGCAAGTGAGACAAGTTGTTTGGCGCACTGCACATACTGATTGCCAGGGCCGAAAATCTTCGACACCTTCGGTACGCTTTCCGTGCCGTAGGCCATAGCCCCGATGGCTTGAACTCCACCAGCCTTGAACACCTTGTGGACACCAGCGATGCGTGCAGCGACGAGGATGGCAGGATGCACGCTTCCATCACGACGAGGCGGCGTGCAGAGGATAATCTCGCTGCAACCGGCGATTCGTGCGGGTGTGGCAAGCATCAGGACCGTGGAGAACAGGGGAGCTGTGCCACCAGGGATATAGAGGCCGACGCGCTCAATGGGTACGCTCCGTTGCCAGCAACGTACGCCTGGTGCTGTCTCCACGTCAATGCCGTCATAGCGTTGTGCTTCGTGGAAACGCGCGATATTGTTGTGGGCTAATGTGAGGGCGGCTTTCAGCTCATCGCTGACAGCGGCCTCAGCGGCTTCGAACTCTGCGGGAGTGACAGCGAGAGGAGTGGCGGTAGAACTGCCACATTTAGATACGAGGTCCACCTTGTCGAACTGTAGCTCATAGTCGAGAACAACTGCATCGCCTTCGCGTTTGATGCGGTCAAGGATAGCTGACACCATTGCCGTCAAGTCCTTAGCGTCTTTCGTTGGGCGGGTGATGATTTCCCGTATCTCAGTCTCGCTTGGTTTTTTATAGATATTCATCGAAGTAGGTATTCAAAGAATCATTTTTTCAATGGGGATGACGAGAATGCCTTGTGCGCCAAGGGCTTTCAGCTGCGAGATAACTTCCCAGAAGCGTTTCTCATCAATGACGGAATGTACGCTGTTCCATCCTGGGGTAGCAAGGGGCATCACAGTGGGACTCTTGGCACCCGGCAGCACGGCGATGACCTCTTCGAGGCGCTCGCTTGGCACGTTCATCAATACGTACTTCTTATCCTCAGCAGCCTTGACGGCTTCGATGCGGAAGAGCAGGTCGTCAAGGATGGCGCGCTTCTCGTCGTCAAGTTCCTTGTTTGCGATCAGTAGCGCCTCGCTCTTCATCACCACTTCCACTTCGCGCAAGTTGTTGCTTACGAGCGTACCACCCGACGAGACAATGTCGAAGATGGCATCCGCGAGGCCAATGCCCGGAGAGATCTCTACGGAACCCGTGATGACGTGAATCTTGGCGTGAACCCCTTTATTATTAAGGTACGCGCGCAGAATGTTGGGATAACTGGTTGCTATCTTCTTTCCTTCGAACCACTCCACACCGGTATAGTCAAAGCCTTTGGGTATAGCGAGCGACAGGCGGCACTTGCTGAAACCTAAGCGACGCACGATGTTAGCATCCTCGGCACGCTCCACAAACTCGTTCTCACCCACAATGCCGAGGTCTGCGACTCCAGAAGCTACGGACTGCGGAATGTCGTCGTCGCGGAGATAGAGAATCTCAATGGGGAAGTTGGGGGATTCGACAAGCAGCGTGCGCTTACTTTGCGGTATTTTGATGCCCGCCTCGGCGAGCAAGGCCATCGTATCTTCATACAGACGGCCTTTGGATTGTACGGCTATTCGTATCATGATGACTTGATGTGTTTCATTTTGGGTGCAAAGGTACGGCTAAAACGACAAAAGTGCAAGTAAAACGTCACTTTTCTTCTCGAACGTTGAAAGAAAAGGCTTTGCACGCTTTCCCATTGCACTATTCGAAGGTTTCGGAGATGAACTTGAAGTCGCACCAGCCAGGTGCTTGTTTGTACGCCTCAACCGACCCTTCGGGCACAAATAGCACGGCATTTGTGAGCACGCGGCTATCGAAGACATCGTTCCCGACGGCAGGCGGTGTGGAGGCGCGGCAGAAGATCTGACGAATCTCACCGCAACCGCTGAAGGCGTTGCTGCAGACGCGTGTGGTGGTGAAGGGTAGGGTGACGGTTTGTAGCTGCGAACACCCGCTGAAGGCATTGACTCCGATGAAACTGACGTTCGCTTCGATTGTTGCACGCTGAAGCTCAGTGCAGTAAGCGAAAGCCTGATATGGAATGGAATCGCGTACAGAGGGTGGCACGAGGATTTCCCGGAGACTGCTGCAGTGGAAAAAGCAGTTTTGTTCGAGGCGCTGCACGGAGGTGGGAATCTGTATCTCTTCGAGCTGCACACACGACGAGAAGGCTTGTTCGTGGATGATCTGTACGGAAACGGGCATCGTGATGGAGCGCAGTTTGTAGCAGTCAGCGAAGGCTCGGGGACTGATCTCGCGCAGTGATGTGAAGTATTGCAATTCGTTGAACGACACGGGGCTGTTGAGGAGGCGCAGGCAGAAAGCACTGGCGAGATCTGTGATGCCAGCTGCTTCCTGATAGCTGAGTTCACCATCGCCGTCGTTATCCCATTGTTCCACACAGATGCGCTTTGCTGTTTCATCGGCAAAGGACACGGTCTCTACGTGTGCCTCAACGTTCAAGCAGAGCGCTGTGAGAAGGAGTATGAATGCCTTTTTTCTGTTCATTTTCGCCGCAAAGTTATGAAAAAGTTTACACATCCGAAGGTCTTCAGAGGGGTAAAATGTGGGGAGGAGTATGTTTTTATGTTATTTTTTATATGTTAAAAGGATTTTTCGCGCTTAGAAGTCCCGAAAACTCTAATATTATTACTACCTTTGCCGCGCAAAATGGGATTTAAACAATCGTCGAACCATGTTGAAGGGCTTAAGGAAGTGGGCATGGATGGTGCCGATAATGGCATCGCTGATGGTTGGTGAGGCTTATGTGCTGAAGCGCTACTATGGCCGTCAGCCTGTCGCTCCTGCGACGCCTAAAGCCTTGGCTTCCCTTGACGATGCCCGCGCTGACTCCATCGTGCCGCAGGTTCCGTCAACCACGAAGCCTTTTTCCGCGCTGCCCTCCACACCTCCGTTCACCCCGGATACAGGTGGTAAAACCGACAAGACTGCAGCGGCAGTACCGTCGGACAGTGCAGCCACCGCTGAGGCTCAACCCTCTCGAACAGAACAGGTCATTGACTCCTTGGAACGTGCCTTACATGAGATGGAGCAAGTCGTCAGCACCCTGATGGGACAGATAAACAGGAATCTAAACGCTCGCGAAGACACACTCAGGCGTCGTCCACGCCGCCCTGCTGAAGAACAGTTGAGCGATGTTGAGCGAGCAATACGTGACGGGCGACGAATCATCGACCAACGTATACGCCGTGAGGGTATCGACCGTCATTTGGATACGCTGAGTCGGTGGATTTACCATTTGCCGCAGCTACAGGACCGTATTGTGGAAGTCAACAGTACCCTTTACGAATATGTCGAGAGCCTGCGTGTGACTTTTTCCGACCCCGACGTCAATCAGATCCGCGACGCGTTGCTGGATTACTGGAAGGCGTGGAGCGACCGCACTGCCGACAAGATTCGGCGCATAAAGGAAGAGGACCGTAACGAACGTTAGATGACGAACAAGCAACTAATAATAGAATGAAAGTAACTATTTTACAGCACGATATCGATTGGTGCCGCCCAGAGAAGAATCTGGCGCATCTGGAAACATTGTTGGCTACACTACCCAAGACCGACCTGCTGCTCTTGCCAGAAATGTTTGCCACGGGCTTGAACAATATCCCATCGGATATCGTTGACAAGCATCCTGCTATCCTGGCATGGATGCGCGAGAAAGCCCAGACTCTGGACGCAGCTGTCGTCGGCTCTATTGCCACAGAGGACAACGGCCATTTTTACAACCGCCTGCATTTTGTCCGTCCTGACGGCGATGTGACCATTTACGACAAGCGCCATCTTTTTGCGTATGGAGGCGAAGCAGATCGTTACACGTCTGGTAATAAGCGCGTCATCGTGGAGTTTCGCAACGTTCGTTTCTTATTGCAGGTGTGCTACGACCTGCGCTATCCCGTGTGGTCGCGCAATTTGGGCGATTACGATTGTATCCTTTATAGTGCCAATTTCCCCATTAGCCGAGACACCGCCTGGCGCACGCTAATTCGTGCCCGCGCCATTGAGAACCAGTGTTACGTGGCTGCTTGCAACCGCATCGGTACTGACCAGAAGTGCGAGTACTACGGGCGTTCAGCTATTATTCACCCCTATGGTGATACCATCATGGAGTGTCCCGACAAGACGGAATGGGCGGCTTCGGCGGTCATCGACATCGATTTCCTGCGGCACTACGAATCCAAGTTCCCCGTGCTGGCCGATGCCGATCCGTTTGAATTGGAATATTAATCATTAGGATTTTTATTATAAACATTTATATATGAAAAAATTATTGTTAGGTGATGAGGCAATAGCCTTGGGAGCCATCCATGCCGGTCTCTCTGGCGTCTATGCCTATCCTGGCACCCCGTCGACTGAGATTACGGAGTTTATTCAGGGTGACTCGCTTGCCCGTGAGCGCAAACTTCATAGTCGCTGGTGTACCAACGAGAAGACAGCTATGGAGGCTGCGCTCGGAATGTCTTTTATGGGCAAGCGTGCATTGGTGTGCATGAAACATGTAGGACTGAACGTCTGTGCAGACCCGTTCGTCAACAGTGGCATGACAGGTGTTAATGGCGGTGTCGTTGTGCTCGTTGCTGACGACCCCTCGATGCATTCCTCTCAGGACGAGCAGGATTCGCGTTTCTATGGCAAATTCGCTATGCTCCCAACTTTCGAGCCCAGCTCCCAGCAGGAGGCTTACGACATGATGGCTACGGCCTTCGAATACTCCGAGCAGCAATGCTTGCCTGTGTTGATGCGCGTCACGACGCGTATGGCTCACTCCCGTGCTGTCGTTGAGGTCAAGGAGCAGGCACGTGAGGAAAACGTCTTGAACTACAATGCAGTAGCCGCCAACTGGGTGCTTCTTCCTGCTAATGCCCGTCGCCGCAACAATCAGGTGACAGCACAGCAGAAACAGCTGGAAGATGATGCCGCCGCATCCCCCTACAATAGCCTCGTAATCCCTAAGAGTCCCATGAGCTCCAAGTATCCTCTGGGCATTATAGCAAGTGGTATTGCCTATAATTATGTCATGGAATCTCTTTCTTCCCTTAACAGAGGAGGGGCCAGGGAAGGAGTTTCTCTCCCATTGCTCAAGATTTCCCAATATCCGCTGCCTAAGAAGCTCGTGCGTCAAATGTTGGAGCAGTGTGAGCGCGTTCTCATCGTAGAGGAGGGCCAGCCCTTCATCGAGGATCAAGTGCGTGGAGTCTTTGAAAGTACGAATATCCTCGGACGACTCACGGGTGAGTTGCCCCGCACAGGCGAACTTACGCCTGATAGCGTGAGCGAGGCACTAAAATCCCTCTCTCATGAGAGTTTCGCTTCGGCTGAGAGCGACTCATCAGTTCCCCCCGCTATTTCGGGAGGAGCCGATGGTGCGTCGCTTGTAGTTCCCCGTCCGCCTGCGCTCTGTCAGGGCTGTGGTCACCGCGACGTCTACACTGCTTTGAACCAGGTGCTTGCAGAATTTGACAATCCGCGTGTCTTCGGTGATATCGGCTGCTATACGCTGGGCTTCCTGCCGCCCTACAAAGCCATACATTCGTGCGTCGACATGGGCGCTTCGATTACGATGGCCAAGGGTGCAGCTGATGCGGGTCAGTGGCCAGCCGTTGCCATCATTGGTGACAGCACATTCACCCATTCCGGCATGACAGGTCTCTTGGATGCAGTCAACGAAAACGCCGACATCACTGTTATCATCTCCGACAATCTCACGACAGCCATGACAGGCGGTCAGGACTCGGCTGGTACCAATAAGTTCGAAGCCATCTGCCTCGGCTTAGGTGTCGATCCCGCCCACGTCCGTGTCGTCGTTCCCCTGCCGAAGAATATGCCTGAGATTACACAGATTATCCGCGACGAGATCAATTATCACGGCGTCAGCGTCATTATTCCGCGCCGCGAGTGCATACAGACTTTCAAAAGACATGCGAAAAATAAAGTGAAAAGTGAAGAAGTGAAGAGTGATAAATAATCAATTCACTTGATACTCGATGAATATGAAGACAGATATCATCTTATGTGGCGTTGGAGGACAAGGCATCCTCAGCATTGCCACTGTCATCGGCGAAGCCGCCATGAACGAGAACCTCTATATCAAACAGGCCGAAGTCCACGGTATGAGCCAGCGCGGCGGCGACGTGCAGTCGAACCTGCGCATTAGCAGCCAGCCCATCGCCAGCGACCTCATCCCCAAAGGCGGTGCCGACGTCATCATCTCCATGGAGCCTATGGAGGCACTGCGCTACTTGCCTTACCTTCATGCTGACGGCTGGATAATCACTTCGAGTGTTCCTTTCGTCAATATCCCGAATTATCCTGCAATAGAAGACATTAACAAGGCGCTCGATGCGCTACCTCATGTCATACGTATTGACATTGAACAGCTGGCCAAGGATGCTGGTGTGCCTCGCTCAGCAAACATCATTCTCCTCGGCGCTGCCCAGCGTGCCCTTGGCATTGACTATGAGAAGCTCGAAGCTGCCATCCGTCGTGTCTTTGGCCGCAAAGGAGAAGCGGTTGTGGAGGCAAACATCAAGGCGCTTGCTGTTGGACGGGCTGCCCAGTAATCATTCCTTTTTCACTTCGACGTCAAAAGTAAAAGAGAATCTTATGAACCGTGAAATAGATAACCTGCAGGCATTGGGTAAAAAGACTCAGTATCCAACGGACTATGCGCCGGAGGTGCTGGAGACCTTCGAGAACCGCCATCCCGACAACGACTATTGGGTGCGTTTCAATTGCCCGGAATTTACGTCGCTATGCCCGATTACAGGTCAGCCGGACTTTGCTGAGGTACGAATCAACTATTTGCCCGGAAAGTTGATGGTAGAGTCGAAAAGTCTGAAGTTGTATTTGTTCAGTTTCCGAAATCACGGGGACTTTCATGAGGACTGCGTGAATACCATCATGAAGGATCTCATCCGTCTCATGCAGCCTAAATACATCGAGGTTATCGGTCTTTTCACACCCCGCGGCGGCATAAGCATTTATCCTTATGCCAACTATGGGCAGCCTGGAACGAAGTACGAGGAGATGGCTCAGTACCGTCTCCTCCACCATGATCTCTGAGGATTATTCCTCTTTCTGATACACGCGCACGTAGTCAACCTCGTAAACCATGGGAAAAGTGGAGAGGTCTGGCTCGCCGCCGCAAGCTCCGATGGCAAGGTTCAAGAGGATGTACTGCCCGAAGCCAGGGACATCGTTGGAGAAAGGGTTTATGTCGTGGTTGTATCCGCCCCCTTTTGCTGCCTGTGCTGTCGGGATCTCGTTCATCAGCTCGTCGTCGAGGTAGAGCATGATGGCGTCGGGCATCCAGTCCATGCGCCAGGTGTGGAACTTCGAAGGCCACTCGGGGTCACGGTCGGTGAAGTGGGAGAGGGGAAGGCGGGCGCTGTCCCAAGCATCGCGTTCGTTCTCGCCTTTCCAACATGCGTTGGCCAGCACGATAGGCTCAGTGCGCTGGTTGTTCTCCGTTTGGTGGTGTATGTTGATTTCCCGTGCTGGCACACGGTAGAATTCCATGATGTCAACCTCGCCGCAAGCAGGCCATCCCCATTGATTGCCGAGTGTCCAAATGGCAGGCCATGAACCGCTGGCTATGGGTATACGTGCTCGCACTTCAAGGCGTCCATAGCGGAAGGTGAAGCGCTTGTTGCTCTCGATGCAGGCACTGGTGAACTCGGCCGTCTTGCGGTTGACCATCCAGTTGCGGCTGCCTGGACTGTAGCGTGGATTCACGACTTGCTCGTGACGACCCGTGATCTGCAGCACGCCATCGATGACGCGGGCGTTCTGTGGCTGGTACCATTGCAGTTCCTGATTACGTACAAAGCCATGTTCGAACTGCCATTTGGTGCTGTCGGGAGCACCTGTGTAGTTGAATTCGTCGCTCCAGATGAGTTTGTAGCCTCCGGTTTGTTGCGCCGTAGCATTTAAAGCCAGCGTGAGCACGGCAGCGCACGTGATAATAAGCCTTTTCATATCTTCTTTTTTAAGATTTGCGTTGCAAAAGTATAAAATATTGCCATTGCTGCATAATCTTTTGAGAGTTTTTTGTAATTTTGCACCGTCGAGAAAGAAAACATTAAATCAATGAAGATATGAATCTCAAGATTAGACTGACAATCCTCAATTTTATTGAGTTCGCCGTATGGGGTGCTTACCTCACCTCCATGGGTACTTATCTCGCTGGTGTCGGGCTGGCCTCGAACATCGGATGGTTTTACTCCGTGCAAGGTATTGTGAGCATCTTTATGCCGGCTTTGATGGGCATCGTTGCCGACCGCTGGATAGAAGGACAGAAGGTACTTAGCCTCTGTCATGCGCTGGCTGGACTGTTCATGATTGGCGCTTCCACCTATGCTTACAGTGCTGGCGATGCGGTGCAGTTCGCGCCGTTGTTTGCCTTATACACCATGTCTGTGGCTTTCTTTATGCCGACGATTGCACTGGGCTACTCTGTGGCCTACGCTGCCCTTGAAGGCGCGGGCTACGATTCCGTAAAAGCCTTCCCACCCATCCGTGTATGGGGCACCGTGGGTTTCATTGTCACGATGTGGGTTGTTGACCTCTGCGGTTTGCAGGCTACACCCGGACAGTGGATGGTCAGCGGGTGTCTGAGTATCGTCATGGCAGCTTACTCATTGACGATGCCACGCATGAGAATACAAAAGGGTGGCGCAAAGAAATCTCTTGCAGAGGCGCTTGGACTCAATGCGTTCAAGTTGTTCTTGAATCCGCGCATGGCTATGTTCTTCATCTTTGCCATGCTTTTGGGCGTATGCCTGCAGATTACCAACGGCTTTGCCAATCCCTTCATCACAAGCTTCGGTGCGATTGAGGAATATCAGAATACTTTCGGTGTGCAGCATGCCAATATCCTGATTTCATTGTCGCAGATGAGTGAGACGCTGTGCATCCTGCTCATCCCCTTCTTCCTCTCTCGTTTCGGTATCAAGAAAGTGGTGCTCATCGCTTTGCTGGCATGGGTTCTGCGTTTCGCTTTCTTCGGTTTAGGCAATCCGGGCGGCGGCGTATGGATGTTCGTCTTGTCAATGCTCGTCTACGGCGTAGCCTTTGATTTCTTCAACATCTCCGGCTCGCTGTTCGTGAATCAGGAGACCGACGAGAGCATACGTTCGAGCGCTCAGGGATTATTCATGATGATGACAAATGGTCTTGGTGCTTTCATCGGTACCATTATTGCTCAGCAGATTATCAACCACTATGTCTTTTTCCCACAGGAGGCCGGTGCTACGGGTGCCGAGACCATAGCGGGTTGGCAGACGTGTTGGTTCATCTTTGCTGCCTATGCCCTCGTTGTCGCCATCCTATTCGCTATCCTTTTTAAGGATGGAAAGAAGCCTGATGCAGCTTCCATCGTACATTGATTAAACAGTATTTTCCTTTTTTCACTTTGCATTTATCACTTCCGTGTTAGTCCAACTCGTCATTCATGCTATAGGTCAAACGATCGACGATAACGATCATTACCTTGTCCTTTTACAGGAGAAAGGCGGTGAGCGTCTCCTGCCTATTCTGATGTCACGCAAACGTGCGCTTATGCTGTCTATGCGCGAACAATTGCCTATTCAAATGCCTGTTGCTTCAACGCCCGTAGATGCTGCTATACTCCTCATGCAGAAGTTTGGTGTGAATATCACGCGCGTCGTCCTTACAGACGTTGTAAAAGGACAGTTTCTGTGTGATGTCTATGCTGAGCAGAATGGGGTTGAGCAAAAACTGTCCTACTGTCAGGGACCTGACGGCATCGTTTTGGCTACCACGATAAAGTGTCCAATCATGATAGATGATGAGCTGTTGCAAGCCCAGTATATGCATAAGACAGGCGAGAACAGTTTTGCCATGAATATCAATACGCTCACCAGGCAGATGCTTGAGAAAGCTTTGCAGCAAGCGGTCAACAGCGAGAATTACGAGGCTGCCTCGCGTCTGCGCGACGAACTGGCTAAGCGCAAATGAAAGAGCAACGTTTCTTTTACACGCCATCGCCTGAAGCTGCGCAACTGCCGACAGACGAAGCACAGCACGCCCTCCGCGTGTTGCGCCTCGGTATGGGTGACGAAATTTTCCTCATGGACGGTTGTGGAACCTTCCATCGTGCCGTTATCACCGAAGCCAGCAACCATCATTGCCGCTATCGCATCCTTGAAAGCCAGCCTCAACAGCCTGAGTGGAGTGGAGCGATACACCTTGCTGTGGCGCCGACAAAAAATATGGATCGAATGGAATGGCTGGCGGAGAAGGCAACGGAGGTGGGTATCGACCGTCTCTCATTGCTCGACTGCCGTTTTTCAGAGCGCCATGTGGTTAAGAACGAACGCATCGACAAGATTCTTGTTGCAGCGATGAAGCAGAGCCATAAAGCTTGGAAGCCTCAGCTCGATGAGATGACCCCCTTCCACAAGTTCATCGCCCGTCCCGACCTCCCCGCCCAGCGCTTTATCGCCCACTGCTATAAAGATATTCATAAAGAGGAAGCTATTCCTCTCGCTGATGAGAGTTCGTCATTTTCCAAGCATTCCGCTCCCTCCCTAGCAGGGTGCCAGGAAGACGGAACTATTAAGTGTTCCGGCTGGACTGGTTCGGGGGGAGAGTCCCCCTTCCTTCTCGACCTACTTCAACCCCGCACACCTGCCCTCGTCCTTATAGGTCCTGAAGGTGACTTTAGCATTGACGAGGTGCGTGCTGCTGAGGCGACAGGTTTCCGTTCCATCTCCCTTGGCACCAGTCGTCTGCGTACTGAGACAGCAGCCCTCATAGCCGTTCACATGATGCGGCTTGCTAATCGATAAACGCTTTACATCCCATCACAATGGATAAGAAAAAAATCCTTCTGCTCACCTCCATTGCCATCATTATCACACTTGTGATAATCGCCGTTACCTTTTTTGCCTTGCATAAGTCAAACAACGCTTATCTCAAAGCCCTGCCGAAGGATGCCCTGGCACTTGCTCGCCTCGATGCCAAGTCATTGCTCACTGAAGCCGAGCTCACAAAAGAGGAGATGGCTGAGCTTCTCCAGCGCTACTCACTATCGAGTGAAAAGAGCGCTGCCATCGGATTAGACCTTTCGTTGCCGATCTATGGCTTTGCGGCCAACGACGGCAACTTCGGTTTTCTGGCAGCCGTCAGCGATGCCGATGACCTCACCGCGTGGTGTGAAAGTTTGGCTGCCCAAGGACACGCTTCAGAGGTGACACGCCAACGCGGTTATTCATGGGTGGTTGTAGAGCAACGGTGGCTCATGGCCTTCGATGACAAGAAGGCCATGATGATGGGGCCTGCCGTAGGTGGCGCACAGGACCGCCAGCGTGCCGTCATTGCACAACTGATGCAGCAGAGTGATGACGAAAGCGCCTTGCAAACAGACCTCTATCAATTATTGGGAACTAAAGATGAACCGCTCGTGGCTGCCGTGAGGCCGGAACTGTTGCCAGAAAATGTGCTCGGAGCGCTGGGTTCGCTTCGTCTGAGGTCTTCTAAACAAGGCTTATTTCGTCTGACGATGAATCCCGACGATGATGAACTCGAGGTTGATATTGACATCATCTCCAACGACGAGGATGTTTTGGCAGAGCTGAATAAAGTGAATACGCTGATGCGCCCCATTGCTGGTCATCTGACGAACAACGCACATGCTGACAATGCCATTTGGCTGGCCATCAACACCAAGGGTGAGGAACTGCTGAAGCTGCTGCGTTCCGATGCTGGCATTCGTACCACTTTACTCACGTTGAATCTGGTTCTCGACGTTGACCGCATGATTGAGGCCATCGATGGTGACGTGGCCTTGGAATTTACTTCGGCCAAAGCTACACCTGAATCCGGTAATATCAATTTCAATTTTGATTTCAAGAACGCCAGTCTGACAGCACAGGTGGCGAATACCGATTTTCTTAGCGGTGCATCCAAGTGGGGTAACCGCATCATCAATGTGACGGCGCTCAGTTCTACTGACTACGTTGTGAACATTGAGCCTACGCCCATTCACTTTGGCGTCAAGGACAAAATATTTTATGTAGGTTCTGAGCCTGGACTCATCACTGAGGGCAATGCCTATCTTCGCGAGCAGCGCAGCGACATTCTTGGCGCTCGTTTCTATGCTACGATGAACCTCTCTTCGATTCCTCTCGAACCCGTCTCAATCCTTTCGAAGATCTATCCTGACCTCAACCGTCTGGACGTCAAGATGAATGATGCAGGTGAGTTCACCTTCACGCTCAAGGCGTCTGACGGCACCAACATTCTCCGCACCCTCCTTAATCTCTAACATCACATATCATTTTCACTTTTCACTTTTCACTTTGAATACCATCACTCTCCACCATACTTTGCCACGCGTCTTTCGTGGACGCACCGACATTCAGTCAGACATTTGGCAACAGGAAGTCACCTTTGAGCGTGGCCACCTTTATTTGATTGAAGCAGCCTCTGGAACAGGCAAATCGTCGTTGTGCAGCTATCTCATCGGCTATCGTGGCGACTACGAAGGCACCATGTGCTTTGACGGTCACGATATCCGTGAGCTTTGCACCTACGACTGGACCGTGCTGCGACAACGTTCGCTCAGCATCATGTTTCAGGAACTGCGTGTGTTCCCTGAGTTAACCGCCTGGGAAAATGTGCAGGTGAAGAACCAGCTCACGCAGTATAAGTCCGATGCGGAAATTGCCACATATTTTGAGACGCTTGACATTGCTGACAAACGCGACACGCGACTCGGCCATTTGAGCTATGGGCAGCAGCAGCGCGTGGCACTCATCCGTGCCCTCTGCCAGCCGTTCGACTTCCTGCTTGCCGATGAACCAGTCAGTCACTTGGATGCAGAGAATACCCGAGTGATGGGTGAACTGATGATGGCAGAAGCACAGCGCCAAGGTGCAGGCGTCATCATCACCAGCATTGGTCATCACATGGATTTACCTTACGAAAAAGTCTTTAAGCTATGAAACTTATTTGGAAACTCCTTCGCCGTCACCTCAGCATAGGTCAGCTCGTAGGCTTTTTCTTTGCCAATCTGCTGGGTATGCTTATCGTGTTGCTGTCCCTGCAGTTCTACGAAGACATTGTTCCTGCCTTCACGGGCGAGGACAGCGTGATGAAGAATACTTATATCATTGTGTCTAAACATATTGCTGCCACCAACGCTTTAGGCGGCGAGGCACAGACCTTCACCGCTGCCGACATCAGCGATTTCGAGTCTCAGGGCTTCACACGACGTGTCGGCACGTTTACCGCCTCACAGTATCAGGTCTATGGCTCGCTTTCCATGGGCGGCATGGGCATGGGCACCGAAATGTTCTTCGAGAGTGTGCCGGATGATTTCGTCGACACGAAGTGGCCTGCTTCACGTGACGGGGAGGTGCCGATTATCTTGCCGCGTTCCTATCTTGCCATTTACAACTTCGGCTTCGCACAGACCAAGAACCTGCCAAAACTCTCCGAGGGCGTTGTATCGATGGTTCAGATGGATCTCCGTCTGCGTGGAGAGGGGGGGAGAGAGGTGACCTGCAAGGGACGTGTTGTCGGCTTTTCCAACCGTCTGAACACCGTCCTCGTGCCACAAGCTTTCATGCAGAAGACCAACGCCGAGTTGGCTCCCAATGCCATGACTGAACCTACGCGTCTCATCGTTGAAGTCAAGAACCCCACCGACGATGCCATCGCCACGTATATTCAGGATCATGGCTATGAGTTGGAGAATGACACGCTTGAAGCCGGACGTGCGACCTATTTCCTTAAGGTCGTGGCTGGCATTGTGATGGCTGTGGGGTTGCTCATCAGTGCCCTTTCGTTCTATATACTGATGCTCAGCATTTACCTTTTGGTGCAGAAGAACGCCGAGAAGCTCCAGAACCTCCTGTTGATTGGTTACTCACCCGCTCGTGTCTCACGTCCCTACCAGTTGCTGACTATTGGCCTCAACGCTCTTGTGCTCCTCCTCGCCTTTGCGCTTCTCTTCTGGCTTCGCGGCATTTATCTCGAACGCCTATGGCAGATGTTCCCGACGCTGAGCGAAGGTTCTGTCACAACCACGGTGCTCATCGGCTTTGCCCTTTTTGTCATCGTATCGTTCTTCAACATTATTGCCATCCGTCGTAAAATCAATCGCCTCACCCCGCGATTCAAGCGATTAAAGGGTGGCTTATATCGCACAATCAATGGAAAATAACGAGCTTCTCACCCTTTACACTTCATACACAGGCGCTTCGCCCAAGAGCATAGAGCCTATTACAGGCTCAGGCAGCAACCGTCAGTATGTCCGTTTTACCTCTGCTGAAGGTCAAAGCATCATTGGCGTTATCGGCACCTCGGTAGAAGAAAATCATGCTTTTATCACCTTGGCTCGTCATTTTGCTGCGAAGGGATTACCTGTACCGCAAGTGTTGGCTGTTTCCGATGATGAACATTGTTATCTGCAAAGCGATTTGGGTTCGCGCTCGCTTTTCGATGCCCTGCACATTGCCCGTGAGGCCGGAGGACAATATGGCGAAGTGGAACGCGAATTGCTTCGACGCACCATAGCCGAGCTCCCGCGTCTTCAAGTTCTTGGCGCTCAAGGTCTTGATTTCTCAGTATGTTATCCGCAGCCTGAGATGGATGAGACAAACATCATGTTCGACCTCAACTATTTCAAATACTGCTTCCTTAAAGCCACTGGCATCGATTTCCATGAGTTGCGCCTCGAACATGATTTCCATCAGCTGGCACACGATCTTTTAGACTCTCCCCCCGAACCAGTCCAACCGGAACACTTAATAGTTCCGTCTTCCTGG
>CAMZHV010000038.1 GCA_947307015.1 uncultured Prevotellaceae bacterium
GGGATGACGCGGAAGGCATCGGCACTCTTGTCGACGGCCTTGCCACCTTCGAGCGCGCAGGGCTTGATCCACGGGAAGAGCTGCTCGTAGTGGAGGCCAAGGAGCTGAGCCCCTTCCCAACCTTCCCCAAGGGGGAGGAGTTCTGCGTCCTCTGGGAAATAAGCGTTCTTGCGCGATTCAGCCACGATATAGATGGCTTCTTCTTTGCTATAAGGATTCTGACCCTTCACCGCCACATACTTGATCTTCGGGCCTACGCAAAGCGCTGTGTTCGAAGGCAATGTCCAAGGCGTCGTAGTCCAAGCCAAGATGTAAACAGGTAATCCCATGTCGAACAACTTCACGAAACTCTCGGGATATCCCTCCCCCTGGGGGGAGCCGGAGGGGGCTTTTACTCGGAATTGTGCCGTCACCGTCGTGTCCTTCACGTCGCGGTAGCAGCCGGGCTGGTTCAGCTCGTGGCTGCTCAATCCTGTGCCGGCGGCAGGCGAGTAGGGTTGGATGGTGTAGCCCTTGTACAGGAGGCCCTTGTTGTAGAGCTGCTTCAACAGCCACCACAAGGTCTCGATATACTTGTTGTCATAGGTGATGTACGGGTGTTCCATGTCGACCCAGTAGCCCATGCGGCGGCTGAGGTCTTCCCATTCGCTGGTGTACATCATCACGTTCTCGCGGCACTTGCGGTTGTAGTCGTCGATGGAGATGGTCTTGCCGATATCCTCCTTGGTGATGCCCAGCTCTTTCTCCACGCCGAGCTCCACGGGCAGGCCGTGGGTGTCCCAGCCCGCCTTGCGGTGGACTTGGAAGCCCTTCATGGTCTTGAAGCGGCAGAAGGTGTCTTTGATGGAGCGTGCCAGCACGTGGTGAATGCCAGGGTGTCCGTTGGCCGAGGGAGGACCCTCGAAAAAGACGAACGACGGGCAGCCCTCGCGCTCGCTGATGCTGCGGTGGAACAGGTCTTCGCGATCCCATTGTTCCAGTATCTCGTGGTTAACCTCAGTCAGATTGAGGCGGCTATGTTCAGGAAATTTCTGCATGATATTATTCATTAATAATAGTCGATTTGTCTAAAGTGGGCGCAAAAGTACGAAATAAGTAGCGAATGGCAAAACTCTGAGCCAAAAATTTAGCGTCTTTTGACGATTCTTGACTCAGAGGTTAGCTTCAAAGGTTCAAAGAAGAATGAGAACGCAGTCAATCCATGGTCTTACGCAAGATGCCGCGACAGCCGTCGAGGACATCGCGCCAAGTGGCATCGAAGTTGCCCGTGTACCACGGATCTGCGACTTCGCCCGGGCGGTCGGTGTAGTCCAGCAGGAGGTGAACCTTGCGCTCGGGATCGTCGCCGCAGATGCGATAAATGTTGCGAATGTTCCAGGTGTCCATGCCTATGATGAGGTCAAAGCGGTCGTAGTCGGCACGTGTCATCTGCCGTGCCCGCTTGCCCGCACAGCCTATGCCATGTTCGGCAAGTTTGCGGCGTGCAGGAGGATAGACGGCGTTGCCAATCTCCTCGGTGGACGTGGCCGCCGACTCAATCACGTACTCGTCCTGGCGACCGGCTTTAGCCACCAAATCTTTCATCACGAATTCTGCCATCGGACTGCGGCAAATGTTACCATGGCAGACAAACAATATACGTTTCATTTTCATAAACTTCCACAAACGACTGACGCTTCAACTAAAACCGAGCGTCTGACAAGATGTTGACAAAGGTATGGCATTTCTCGCAGACCCGCAAATTTTTATGCAGAAAGGATGGCTCGCAGCGCTAAATGACAGAAAAAAGAAGAAAAGTTTGGCTGCCTCGCGGGAAAAGTGTATCTTTGCAGCCGCAAAAGCGAGAAACGTTGCGCCCATAGTTTAATGGATAGAATGAAGGATTCCGGTTCCTTTGATAAGGGTTCGATTCCCTTTGGGCGTACTTCGCGTGCTAAACGCTTTGCATTTGTACACTTAGCATCATGAAAAAGCCCTACGAACTTCTCGACGTTGCCATCCGCGCAGCCCTTGCGGCTGGACGCGACATCATGGCCATCTACGACGATCCTGCCGCCGACTTCGGAATCGAACGCAAAGCCGACAATTCGCCCCTGACGCGCGCCGACAAGGCTGCACATGCACGCATCATGACCTTCCTCGAGCCCACAGACATCCCCGTGCTCAGCGAGGAGGGGGCTCACCTGCCCTTCGAGGTGCGGCGCCACTGGCAACGTCTGTGGATCGTGGACCCGCTGGACGGCACGAAGGAGTTCATCAAGCGCAACGGTGAGTTCACCGTCAACATCGCTCTCGTCGAGGACGGCACGCCTGTCATGGGCGTCATCTATGTGCCCGTGAAGGAGCAACTATATTATGGTATACAGGGAGAAGGCGCGTGGAAGCAAGAACCGAAGACGCAATTATGTCCTCCGCGTCCATACACCGTCGTAGCTTCACGAAGTCATCTATCGCCTGAAACAGAAACTTTTATCGAGGCGTTGCGGCGCGAGCATCCCGACTTGCAACTCGTGTCATCGGGCAGCAGCCTGAAGATATGCCTCGTGGCCGAAGGGCGCGCCGACATCTATCCCCGCCATGCGCCAACGATGGAGTGGGACACCGCTGCTGGTCATGCCATTGCACTCGCCGCAGGTTGCAGGGTGGTGGATGCCACGACGGGCGAACCTTTGACTTATAATAAGGAAGACCTGCACAACCCCTGGTTCATCGTGCGACGCTAAAATTAATTTTTTGGGCCAGAGTCGTCAAAATTGTATGGTTTTATTTGCGTGATTGGCCAAAAAGCAGTACTTTTGCGCTCGAAATAAGGCAATCGGAGGGTTGAACGCCGTCCGATGTGAGGGAATCCGGTGCGAATCCGGAGCTGTACCTGCAGCTGTAATCCCCTTCAGATGTCTGTTCGTATAACGCCACTGGTGATGAGCAGTTTAAAGTTTAAGGCTTAAAGTTTTGCGTTAACCTTGACTTACTGCCCGAAAGCTGGGAAGGTAGAGCAGATGGGGAGAGCCAGAAGACCTGCCTGTTTTCCGTTTGACGTATAGAGTTTAACGTTTAAAGTTTTGCGTTCAGGAATAGGCGCGAGTTTAATGAAACATCTGTTTTCCACGGCGGCGGCACTCCTATGCTTCGCCCTCCCTTCTACAGCACAAGACAGCCTCCATACGAATCGCATGGAAGAGGTTGTCGTCACAGGTACTGGCACGCAGCATCGGCTGAAGGATGTGCCTGTGCAGACGGAGGTCATCACGCGCCGCGAGTTGGAGCAGTACGGCGGGCGCAGCTTAGAGGACATACTCAGCGGATTGACGGCCAGCTTCGCCTTCAGCGAGGATGACATGGGCAGTCAGATGCAGATGAACGGCCTCGGCAACGCCTATATCCTTATATTAATAGACGGCAAGCGCCTGCACGGCGACAACGGCGGGCAGAACGACCTCGGACTCATCGACCCCGCTCGCATCGAGCGAATCGAGATTGTCAAGGGGGCGGCTTCGGCGCTCTACGGCTCGGACGCCATCGCCGGTGTCATCAACATCATCACCCGTAAATACGACCGCGACGGCCTACTGCTCGAGAATACCACACGCGGAGGCAGCTACGGCGACCTACGCCAGCACAACAGCGTGGGCTTCGCCATCGGCAAGTTCTCGTCGCTCACCAACTTCCAGCTACAGCACACCGACGGCTGGCAAAACACGGCAACGGAAGACCCGCAGCAGACGGAGTTCCTCATCACCGATTCGCGTAACAAGACGGTGAACCGCTACACGAATTGGCAGGTGGCCGAGCGCCTCACCTTCACCGTGAGTCCAGCGCTGGAGCTCTACGCCGAGGGTAGTATCTACCGTAAGCGCATCTATCGTCCCTCGGGCAAATATGCTGCTGTGGACGTGAAGACCTACGACCTGCAGTACCGCAACGCATCGGCATCGGTGGGCGGCAAGTGGCAGGTGTCGGACAAGGCGCTCTTGACCCTCGACATCGACTGGAACCGCCACGCTTACTACTACGTATTCACCGACACAACGCTGGTGGACGGCTACGATCCTTACGGCAACTTCACGCATTATTTCCCCTATTTCCCAGGGCAGGCAAACCTGCAGAGCGACCAACGTCGCACGATGGGGCATCTGAAAGGTGTCTTTGAACTGCCCGCACAGAACCGCCTCAGCGCAGGACTGGAGGTGCGCCACGACTGGCTACACGCTCCGATGCGCGTGGATCACGGCGGCACAGTCACGGACAACACCGAGGCGCTCTACGTGCAGGACGAATACAGCCCTTGGCGTGTGCTGCAACTGACGGGCGGCCTGCGCTTAGACCGCAATCAGGAGTTCGGTTTCCACTTGACACCCAAGCTCTCGGCGATGGTCAAACCCACCGAATGGTTGCGCCTGCGTGCTGCCTGGTCGCAGGGCTTCAAGACGCCGACGCCCAAGGAGTTGCACTACCGCTACGTCCGCGAGATGAGTGGCACATACCTCTACCTCGGCAACACCGACCTGCGCCCGCAGACAAGCAACTACGGTTCCGTCAGCGCAGAAATCATACGAGGCGGCTTCTCGTTCTCCGTCACAGGATATATTAATAAGGTGGAGGACATGATAGCCCTCAACACCATCCCCAACTACCGCGCACCGGAGGAATACCAGACGCAATACGAGCTGCATAAGACGCGGCAGTACCAGAACCTCGAAGATGCCCGCACCGTGGGCGTCGACGTGAACGTGCGCTATGCCTTCAAGGACTTTGCCGTCGGCGGCTCCTACAGCTACCTCGACACCGATGCCCACCAGTACGATGCCGACCACGAGCGTATGACGGAGGTCATCATCGACGGCATGGCGCATCACAAGGCCAACTGGTTTGCCACATGGAACCACTGCTTCAAGCGTCCTTACCGCCTCGGTCTTGGCCTCTACGGACGCGCTTCGTCGATGCGTTACTACCAGATCAACGGCAACGGCAAGGCCTACCATATCTGGCGTCTTTCCTCGACGCATGATGTGGAGTGCCGTGCGCTTCGTTCGCGCGGAATCACGCTCCGTGGTGAGGCCGGCGTGGACAATATCTTCAACTACGTAGACCGCACGCCCCACGGCCTCCACCTCGGTACGACCACGCCGGGCACGACCGTCTATGCTTCTCTGACCATTCGTTTTAATCAAGGTAAAACCCAATTTAAATCATTCAATCCCAATTCAAAACAAAACAACAATGAAGAAGATTAAGTTTTTCATGATGGCCCTTGCAGCCATCGTACTCTCCGCTAATTTCGTCGCTTGCGACAAAAATGAAGAAGAAGGCAACTGGGTGAAGTACCAGAACGCCGTGGAGAAGAATGTCAAAGCCAACAAGAAGCAGAACAAGGTCATCCTCCTTGTTGCCTTCGGTTCGACATGGCAGCAGGCTTACGACGCTTTTGACGAGACCGTACAGGCCTACAAGCAGAAGTTCCCCAGCTACGATGTTTTTCTCTCCTTCTCCTCAGCTATCTGCATCAACCGCGCTGCTGCCGGTGAGAACGTCGATCCCCGCAACTTCTACGCTCCTAACTTCTGGCTCAACGCCTTCGCTGCCGACGGCGTGCGCTACAGCGAGATCGTCGTGCAGAGCTTGCAGGTCATCCCCGGCGAGGAGTACACCCGCGTAATCAACTATATTAAGGACTTCGCCAACAACGCCAATGGCGACCTCGACGACGAATATCTTTCGAAGGTCGTGCTGAAGCTCGGTGTGCCCCTGCTCCAAGATCCCGAATCTGATGTGCCCGAGGTGGCTAAGCAGCTCAACGCGCTTTACAAGGACAAGGCAGCTCAGGGCGTCGTTGCTTTCATGGGCCACGGAAACCCCGACAGCTACGATACCTACAAGGCTAACGTCCGCTACACCGAGCTCGAAGAGGCGCTGCAGTTATACAGCGAGAGCTATTTCGTCGGTACCGTCGACATGATGGAGAACTTCAAGACCAATGTCCTCGAGCGTATGCTGGAAGCCGGTATCGTCAGCGGCAAGGTGTTCTGCCACCCGTTGATGTCCATCGACGGTGACCACGGTCACAACGACATGGCTGGCGACGACGACGCTTGGGACAACGGCTTCGAGCCCAACGAGGAAGGTGAAGTCGAAGATACCTCTTGGAAAATGTTCTTCCAGCACATGGGCTACGAGTGCAACGATGCCACGATGATCAACAAGGGTCTCCTTGAGCTGCCCACGATCCGCGGCATCTGGATGCAGCACACTCAGGACGCCATCAACGGCGAAGCCCTCGACTACTACCACTCCAAGAATCCCGAGGAGTAAACAGAATCCATGAAACGCACCATAAATACTATCTGCTTCACGACGGTGCTCCTGCTTTTCGGGAGCACCGCCTTCTCGCTTCTTACATCGTGTAGTTCTGCTGTCCGACAGTCCAATCCGCTTGCCGACGAACTCTTTGCGGAGCAGGATTCGGCGTTGGCACGTGCCGATGAGTTCTGCGACACCATAACCATCAAGTACGCGCGTGGCTTACAGGTGCGCTATGCCTCCGACGGCATTCATGTCACCATCACCAATCCCGATCCGTCGGCTGCGGCGACACCTGCTGAAGAACTGCTGATCACCAAGCCCGCCGAGCGCTTCATCTGCACGACGGCGCTGCAGTTGGGCAACTTCGAGGTGCTGGGATTAGAGGATCGCATTGTGGGGATGAACAGCCTGCGCAACCTCTTCTCGCCGCGCATGAAAGCGCAGTGGGAGAGTGGTTATACCGCCCGCATCGGCAAGGAAGGCAACTTCGATCTGGAGACGGTGCTGGCCACACAGCCCGACTACATCTTTGTCTCGGCCTCTAAACACGGCGGTTTTGAGGCGTTGCGCGACTGCGGAATACCCCTCATCTCTCACCACGGCTACAAGGAGACCGACCCGCTGGGACAGGCCGAATGGATCAAACTTGTGGGACTGCTGACGGGCGAGACTCGCCGTGCCAACGCCGTCTTCGACGACATCGAACGGAAATATTTAGCATTGCGCGACGAGGTGGCAGCACGCACGTCACAACCCCTGCCTACCGTCATCAGCGGACGGCAGATGCGCGACGGATGGTATGTGGCGGGAGGTCGCAGCTATCTGGCACAGCTCTTCCGCGATGCCGGTGCCGACTACGTGATGGCAGACCATCAGGAGTCCGGCGGTGTGTCGTTAGATTTCGAGGCCGTATATGCCCGTGGTCTGCACGCCGACTTCTGGCAGACCGATGGTAGCTTTGATGGCGAGTTCACCTTGCAGACGCTGGCCGACGAAGACCCGCGTTATGCCACGATGGACGCCTACAAGCAAGGTCACGTCCTCTTCTGTAATCTGGCTCGCACGCCTTACCGCGAGCTGGCCGGTGTGCAACCCCATTTCCTCCTTGCCGATTTCGTCAAGGCTTTCCATCCCGAACTATTACCTCACTACACAACACATTATTACCGACTCATCCAATGAAACCCATTTTCCGCTATTCACACTCTCATTTTTCACTTTTCATTCTCTCATTTTTCGCTCTTAGCATTCCCGCTAAGGGACAGACGGACTCCCTGAGACAGACGACACTTAACCCCATTGTCATCACAGGTACAGGCACCTACCACCGTGCCGAGAACTCGCCTGTGGCCGTTCAGGTCATCTCCTCCAAAGAGATTCAGGACGCACATGTCACGTCGCTGCAGGACGCGCTGTCGAAGCTCAGCAGCACCATCACCTCTCATACCAGTGGCATGGGCACCTTCATCAACTTCAACGGCGTGAGCGATGACTACATCGTCATCCTCGAAAACGGTAAGCGCGTGACTGGTGATGACCGCTGGAATCGCATCAGCATGGAAAACGTGAAGCGTATCGAGATCTACAGCGGTGCTGCCTCTGCGCTCTATGGCAGCGATGCCATCGCGGGTGTCATCAACATCATCACCGATGACAGCAAGTCGCCCGTCAGCGTTTCTTCCAACACGCGCCTCCTCAACAACGGGCGCTTAGATGAAGATGTGGCTGTAGATGTCAACGCAGGTAAGTTCTCCAGTCGCACGGAATATACACACCATCAAGCAGGAAACTGGCAGGTGAACCACTATCAGGAATTCGAGGAGGGCGATTCCAAGGTTCTGAAACTTACGGGACGTCCCATGTCCGTGGGCTACCACAGCAACAACATCAGCGAGCGTTTAGAGTGGCGCTTCAACGATCAATGGTCGGTGTATCTGCGCGGCTCCTACTATGATTACCTCACCGATCGTCCGCAGTCAGCAACTTACTTCACGCAAAAGAAAACCAAGGTCACGTCTCCCGAAGGCTACACTTACTCCTACACCCCCAAACAGGCCTACACCTACGACCTTCACCATACTTCTTATAACTACGGCGGCGGTGCGCGCTGGACGCCTAACAACCGCATCCACCTCTATCTGGATGTCTATAGCGACAATTATTCCTCGGATTACGCCTACTGGCAGACCGACGAGAAAGAAGCTTACGACGAGACCCGCAAGCGCACACATTATGTCAACGAGACTCTGCGTGGTATCTTCCGACTCGCCGACTGGAACAAACTCTCCGCGGGTGCAGAGTTCGTGCAGGAAAGCCTCAACAGCGAGAGTGATAACATCGACTTTGAGACCACTAACACCTATAACCTCTTTGCCCAGGACGAGTTGAAGATTGTGAAAGGACTTGAGGCTGTCGTGGGTGTACGCTACACGCAGAACGACAACTTCGGCGCCGCTTTCACACCCAATGCAGGCCTCTTTTATCACATTGGCGGCTTCCGTCTGCGCGCCAGCTATGCCGGCGGTTATCGCACACCGACACTCTCGCAACTTTACGCCACCGATCAGGCCAAGACCACCGCACGCTACACCATCAACAATACTGCGCTGAAGCCTGAGAAGAACCATTTTTTCAATGTCAACGCCGAGTATAGCAATACATGGATGAGCATCAGCGTCAGCGGTTTCATGAACAAGATCCGCGACATGATCAACTATCGCACGATGAGCGAGGATGAGATTGCTGCCAGCCCCGCCCTTACGGCTCTGCGCGAAGAAGGCTGGAAGACCATCCGTCAGCGTGACAACATCGATAAGGCCACGCTCCGCGGCATCAGCACCTCCGTGAAGTTCCTGATCCCCGGCGGTGTCACCATCGGCGGCGGCTACACCTTCACCGACTCCAAGGCGGAAACAAAGACCCTCAACGCAGAGACACAGCAGTACGAAGTCACCGAGTCGCCCGTCGATAAGAGCGTGAAGCATGTGGGTAATGTCATGGCTGCATGGGATCATACCTGGGGCAAGTACCACTTGAACATCACCGTCAACGGCCACATCCAAGGCGAGCGCTACAGCAGCACCTATGGTTATGCGGACGGCTTCAGCCAATGGGATCTCACCACCCGCCACACCATCACTCTTAAGCACTTCACGCTGGAGCCCGGCGTCGGCATCGAGAACATCTTCAACCAGCGCGACACCTCTCCCTGGAACTCCAACTTCTCCACCATCACTCCCGGCCGCTCCTTCATCGCCAGCCTCCGCTTGCACTATTGATAAGTTCCCTCTCTTTGACTGACCAGAATTAATGAGTAGGTATTCAAAATAAGTTTACATGATAGGTGCGTTTCAAGTCTTTTAGCTTCTCTTTGGCGCATATTTTCCTCTTATCCTCAGTCACATAGCCCGCTATGCTCCTTCGGCTAAAAGAAAAATCTGCATCCAAATAGAAACCAAAATACATAAAACTAATTTTGAACACCTACTTAGGATTTCCTGTTTTGGCGTAAAGATATAAATTTCGTTAATCGTATGGCGGCCTCAGGCTTTTTTCGTACTTTTGCACACAGATATGGGAAAGATAATTGTTGCAGGCATAGGTCCTGGTAGTCCTGAGGACATCACCCCCGCAGTACTCGAAGCGGTGCGGGAAGCAGATGTCGTGGTGGGCTACAAGTATTATTTCCAGTTTATTGAGGCTTACGTAAAGGCGGACTGCGAGTGCATAGACACGGGCATGAAGCGCGAACGTGAGCGCGCAGAGCAGGCTTTTGAGCTGGCTGAGCAGGGCAAGACGGTAGTGGTCATCTCGTCGGGCGATGCCGGCATCTACGGGATGGCGCCGCTTCTGTATGAGATGGCGAGAGAACGCTTGAATGTGACGGGTGAACCGTCGCACACAAACGATGATGGCAGAACGGTTGAGATCTCTGTCCTGCCGGGCATCTCTGCCTTCCAGAAGGCGGCATCGCTGCTGGGCGCACCCGTGGGACATGATTTCTGTGTGATCTCGCTGAGCGACCTGATGACGCCATGGGTTGTAATCGAGAAGCGCATACGTGCTGCTGCTGTCGGCGACTTTGTCACGGCGGTGTATAATCCCAAGAGTCAGGGTCGCTACTGGCAATTGTACCGTCTGAAGGAGCTATTCCTACAGGAAGGTCGTAGTGCCGAGACACCTGTGGGCTATGTGCGGCAAGCGGGGCGCGCGGAGCAAGAAGTGAAGCTGACGACGCTGGCGGCCTTCGACCCCGAGGACGTTGATATGTTTACGGTCGTTTTGATAGGAAATAGTCAGAGTTATATAAGCCTCACCCCCGACCCCTCTCCCGTGAGAGAGGGGAGACAAAAAGACGAGGGGAGAAAGGTCTTCATCACCCCACGCGGCTATTATTCTCACCCCTCCCTTACAGGGACGGTTGAGAGGCCAGGCGCTGCCATCATGAATGAGTCGTTCCACACAATCCTCTCCGAGATGCAGCACCCCGAAGTGCCGCGTTGGCGCCTCTGGCCCTTGCTGCATGCCATCCATACGACGGTGGATTTCGGCATGGAGGAGAGCCTGTGGATGGATGACCGCGCCACGGAGCTTTTATATAATAAGGTGGCCGATGGGCGCCTCAAGCATATTGTGACCGATGTGACGATGGCGGCAGCAGGCATCCGTAAGGGCGCGCTGGAACGGCTGGGCATCGAGGTTCATTGTTACATCAACGACCCACGCTCGAAACAATTGGCGGATGACAAGGGCATTACGCGCAGTCAGGCTTGTATGCGGCTGGCTGCCGAGGAATACCCCGAGGCTCTTTATGTGGTAGGCAATGCACCTACCGCCCTCTTCGAGATTTGCGACCTTGTCCGCAAAGGCAAGATGCAACCCGCGGGCATCATCGCCGCTCCCGTGGGCTTTGTCCATGTTTGCGAGAGTAAGCACGCCGTGAAGACCTTAATGCATATTCCTAAGATCATTGTGGAGGGTCGCAAGGGCGGTAGCAACCTTGCTGCCACGCTGGTTAATAGCATCCTCACATACGATGATGCAGAACAGCTGAAACCAGGACGGGACTTATAGAATGACGGATAACTAAATATACAAGAAACGTAATGAAAAAGATTCTTTTGACATTTGCGGTTGCGATGCTTTCTCTCGCTGCTAACGCGCAGGACGTTTTCGGTAAGTGGATTACTGGCGACGGTGACGGCGTGGTAGAGATCTACGAGTCCAACGGCAAGGTAAACGGTAAGGTTGTGTGGCTTGAGAAGGGATCAGACACGCGCGACAAGCACAACCCTGACCCTGCCCTCAAGAACCGCAAACTCATAGGCATCGACCTGCTCAGTGGTCTCGTCAAGAAAGACAATAAATATGAAGGCGGCAAGGTTTACGACCCCAAATCTGGCAAGACCTACAAGTGTTCCATTTGGTTGGACGGCAAGGAGCTGAAAGTGCGCGGCTATCTTGGGGTCTTCCACGGCACGGAAACATGGAAGCGTAAAGAGTAAGTGTCCCCATGCTCCGCTTCGTAGTCATAGGCATCACAGACAATCCTAACCCTTGGTTTCCGCCCGAGGTGCTGGAGATTATCCAAAAGGGTAAGGTGTTCTCGGGTGGCAAGCGTCACCACGAGTTGGTGGCACCGTTGTTGCCCGAAGGTGCGGAGTGGATAGATATTATAGTGCCATTAGAGAAGGTGTTTGAGCAATTCCGATCTTCTCGCTTTCACGCGGGAGAGGGTGGGGAAGAGGCGATTGTAGTTTTTGCCTCCGGCGACCCGCTCTTCTTCGGCTTTGCCAACACGTTGCGACGAGAATTCCCTGAGGCGGAGATGCAGGTGTTCTCCACTTTCAACTCCTTGCAAATGCTGGCACATCGGTTCGTGATGCCCTATCACGATATGCAGATTGTATCGTTGACGGGGCGGCCGTGGCAGGAGTTCGACCGCGCGTTGATAGAACGTACATCCAAGATCGGCGTACTCACCGACAAGGAACACACGCCCGCAGCCATCGCCCAGCGTATGCTGGAATACGGCTACACGCATTACCAAATGTATGTAGGTGAGCATCTGGGTAATCCTGAGAAAGAACGAGTCACCACGCTTACGCTCGAAGAAGCTGCTAATGGGGAGTTTGCAATGCCGAATTGTGTGATAGTAGACTCTCCCCCCGCCCCAGTCCAGCCTGAACACTCAGTTCAGCCTTTCTGGCACCCTGTTAGGGAGGGAGCGGTCACCTTTGAGAAAGAGAAAGCGGACGCTTGCTCAGGACATCCTGCTCCCTCCCTAACAGGGAGGGCGGGGGGAGAGTCTTTTTTCGGCCTCCCCGATACCTCTTTTGTATTGCTTGATGGCCGTGAGAAGATGATTACGAAGATGCCGATACGGTTACTGGCATTGCAAGCCCTCGATTTGCCCAACCGTCACGTGTTGTGGGACATCGGAGCTTGTACGGGTAGCGTCAGCATCGAGGCGCGTCTGCTTTTTCCGCGTTTGCATATTGAGGCTTTCGAGATTCGTCCCGAGTGCGAGACGATTATCAACGAGAACGTAAGGAGGCACGGGGCACCTGGAATAACCCTCCATATAGGGGACTTCTGCCTCACCCCCGACCCCTCTCCCGCGGGAGAGAGAAGACCGGATGCGGTGTTCATTGGTGGGCATGGGGGAAAGCTGAAGGAGATCATGGCGAAGGTCGTAAGCGTTCTTGCTCCTGGCGGCGTGATTGTGATGAACAGCGTGAAAGCTCCACTTGTAAAGACGGATAGTCACCAGCTGTGGGACGAAGCGTGTGCGGAGTTGGGACTCCAGCAGGAGCCGCCGCTTCACATTCAACTGAATGACAACAACCCTATTGTGATACTCAAAGCAATTAAGGTTTAATGTTTAGCGTTTAAGCGTTTAAGAGATATAATGAAGATAGCAGTAATACAAATAAGTGAGGCCGGACGACGTGTCGCCAATCTCCTTCAACAGAGGTTGAACGCGCAACTCATCGCCCGTACTGATGTAGGCAACAGTTGGCACGACTTCGATGCTTTTGTCTTCATCGGAGCCATGGGAATCTGTGTGCGGACGATAGCGCCCTATATCGAGGATAAACACAGTGATCCTGCCGTTGTATGCATCGACAGTCTTGGTCAGAACGTCATTTCTGTGCTCTCGGGTCATGTGGGTGGTGCCAACGAATTAACGCATGAGATAGCTGGCTTGCTGGACGCTCACGAGGTTATCACCACGCAAAGCGATAACGCTGGTCTGTGGGCACTGGATACGCTGGCCTTACGCTACGGATGGGGGCTCGTGGGGTTCCCCTATGAGATGAACGATAGCATTTTTGCTTTCGTGAATCGCGAGCCTACGGCGTTGCTTATAGAGGCCCGCGATGAAGGCACGGCTTACATGGAAGCAACGAAGCCCGACCACGTCACCATCATTAACGATATCAGCGAAGCTGACCCTCGGAAATACAAGCTGCTGATTATCGTGTCGCCCTACGTGCGCACGGTGCCCGATGGCATGTTGTACGTACATTATATTCCTTTTGTGGGTGTGATGGGCTTCGGTTTGGCATACCATCCCGAGGACTACGAGGATATCTACAATCAGATGAACCGCGCGCTCGAGGAGCATGGCGTGATACCTTGTGCGCTGCGCTATTGCACTATTGATGTGAAGCGCGACGAGCCTTTCATCCAACTGTTGGAAGAGGAAAAAGAAGTCGAAGTGGAGTTTTTCACGGCTGAGCAGCTGTCGAGTGTTGACGTTCCCAATCCCAGCGAGACTGTTCAGAAACACGTGGGAACACCCAGTGTCTGTGAGGCCGCAGCCATCCTGGGTTCCAACGGTGGTGAGCTGATCGTGCCTAAGATGAAGGGCAAGAACTGGACGGCAGCGCTGGCGATAAAAAAGGCTGCTGGATTCATTGAGATTGTCGGCGCTGGGCCAGGCGATCCTGATTTGGTGAGCGTAAGGGGTCGGAAGATGCTTGAGCGTGCAGACCTTATCCTTTATGCTGGCAGTCTCGTTCCCAAGGCGCTCACCGAATGCCATAAGCCTGGCGCTGTGGTTCGTTCTTCTGCTGATATGGCTCTCGAAGAGCAATGTGCGCTGATGAAAGAGCACTACGACAAGGGTCATCTCATTGTGCGACTGCATACTGGCGACCCATGCATCTTCGGCGCTATTCAGGAGCAGATGGCTTTCTTCGACGCCCACGGCATGAACTACCACATCACTCCTGGCATTTCCTCGTTCCTTGCTGCCGCTGCTGAATTGCGCTCGCAGTTCACGATCCCCGAACGTACGCAGACTATCATCCTCACACGTGGCGAAGGGCGTACACCGATGCCTGAAAAGGAACAGCTACACCTTTTGGCAAAGAGTCAATCCACCATGTGCATCTTCCTCAGTGCCGCCATCGTGGATGATGTGCAGAGAGAATTATTGACGGAATACCCCGAGGACACGCCTGTTGCAGCCTGTTATCACTTGACATGGCCCGATCAGCGCATCTATCGCGGCACGTTGAAGGATCTCGCCAAGATTGTTCATGACAACCACCTGACGCTGACCACGATGCTTGTCGTGGGCAAGGCTATTGACAATCGTCAGGGCTTCTCAGAACTCTATAACAAACATTTCACTCACCTCTTCCGCACAGGTGAATGAAAAATGAAAGCGTGAAAAGTGAAGATACTGGTATTCGGAGGTACAACGGAAGGACGTAAAGCCGTGGAGGTGTTGGAGGAGGCAGGCAAGACCTTCTACTACAGCACGAAGACGGGTGAGCAGGAACTCACGCTGCACCACGGATTACGTGTTGACGGGGCTATGGATGCTGCCGCCATCGCGTCGTTCTGCCGCGAACATGACATCCGACTCCTCATAGATGCTGCCCATCCTTTTGCGGAAGTGCTCCATCAAAACGTGATTGAGGTGGCTCGCCAGTGCAACCTTCCTCTCATACGCTACGACCGCATCTATCCTCCTCGCGACCCCAATATCACATGGATTGACGACTATTCACAGATTTCTAACGACATACACACCCTGCTGGCAACGACAGGCGTGCAGAGTATCGGCAAGCTGAAGCCACTGGAAGCAAAAGGTATAAAGGTGTTTTACCGCATCCTCAAGCGCGAGAGTTCCATTGTGTTGGCAAAAGCACAGGGAGCCACAGACGACCAGCTTTGCTTCTACGAGGACGGTAATACGATAGACATTGATGCCGATGCTATCTTACTCAAGGAGAGTGGCGAAAGTGGTGGCTTCAGCGAGAAAGTGAAGGCTGCACGCGAGAAGGGCATGAAGATTATCGCCCTCAGGCGACCGAGGCTGGGGATTCATGAAGCCAATGGGACGCATGGGAAAAGTTGGGCTTATGAAGAGGTGAACGGCCCTCATGGTCTACGCCGTGCCGTGGAGCATCTTCTGCCAGACTTCTTTCCCCTCAAGAGCGGCTTGACTACTGGCACCTGTGCCACGGCTGCTGTTGTGGCTGCTACGCGCCAAATGCTCACAGGCGAGCAACCTGCTTCCGTCCCCATTCATCTCGTCGATGGTGAAACAATCGATGTGGCTGTCGCTTATGCCGACGGCTGTGCCTACTGTATCAAAGATTTCAGCGATGACCCCGATGTGACGCGCGGTTGCCGTATTATGGCAGAGGTGAAGGCTGGAAAAGGGCCGTCTATTCACTTCCTCCAAGGTGAGGGGGTGGGACGTGTCACTCTTCCAGGCTTAGGCATTCCCGTGGGCGAACCGGCCATCAATCCCGTGCCACGTCAGATGATCACAGAGGCGGTGCGTGAGTTGACCGACCAAAGCCTTGATATCACCATTTCTGTCGAGAACGGTCGTGAGCTGGCAGAACGCACCTTCAATCCGCGTGTCGGCGTCGTGGACGGTATAAGCATCATCGGCACCTCAGGCATCGTGAAGCCCCTCAGCAACGACGCTTTCATCGAGAGCATCGGTCGCGAGTTGCAGGTGGCACGCGCCATGGGGTGCGATGCGGTGGGATTGGCTTCTGGCAAGCGTGGTGAGGAAGCACTGTTGGCTGACGAGCCTTCATTGCGTGTTATCCATTACGGTAATTTTATCGGTGCCACCCTTGAGAAAGCCTACACCCTCGGATTCCGTCGCGTTGTCCTTGGCATTATGTTGGGCAAGGCGGTGAAGCTGGCTGAGGGGCATCTCGATACGCACTCTCACAAGGTGTTGATGAATAAGTCGTTTCTCGCAGAAGTGGCTGCTGAGGCTGGCGTGAAAGATGGCGTAGCTATTCTCGACGGCATCACATTGGCGCGCGAGCTGTGGATGTTGATGCCGCCTGACTTCTTTGATATATTACGCCAACACTGCTACGAAACCTGTCGTTCGGTTTTCCCCGACGGCGACTTAGAAATAAAGATTATCCGCAATGAATAAACTCCTCATCCTTTTCCTGCTCATTCCACTCTTCGCCCTGCTGAATCTTGTGATTGGTTCGGTGGCCATACCGCTATCCGATGTCGTAGACATTCTGCTGGGGCGCGGCTGCGATAACGAGGTGTTTACGAACATCATCCTACATACCCGTCTCCCACAGACCCTTACCGCCATCGCGTGCGGTGCTGGTCTGGCGATGGCTGGCTTAGAGATGCAGACCGTTTTTCACAACCCATTGGCTGGCCCTTCCGTGTTGGGTATCAGTAGTGCTGCCAGCCTCGGCGTAGCATTCATGGTGCTGTTGGGTGGTGCTTTCGGTGGACGTGCGCTGACCCATTTTGGGCTCATCGGAAATACCGCTCTCACGGTGGCTGCCATCATCGGTGCTTTGTGTGCTATGACTTTGATTATGTGGCTGTCGCATAGGGTACAGGGACGTGCCACCTTGCTCATAGTGGGTGTCCTCATCGGTTATATAGCCACTGCTATCATCGGTGTGCTGAAGTATTTCTCCAGCGAGGAAGATATTCGTGCCTACGTTATCTGGGGCTTAGGTTCCTTCGCTCGCGTCACGGGCGGTCAGGTCTATGTCTTTGTTGGCCTGATGGCTGTGCTGTGCCCGCTTTCATTGTTGTTGGCTAAGGCGTTAAATACGCTGCTGTTAGGTGAACGCTATGCCGCCAATCTCGGACTGAATGTCCGTCGCTCCCGTAGCCTGATAATCTGTTCGGCAGGCATCCTCACCGCCATCTGTACCGCCTACTGCGGACCCATCATGTTCTTGGGTTTGGCGGTGCCGCATATCGCTCGGGGGCTGTGTGCCACCGCCGATCATCGCACGCTGTTACCTGCTACGCTTCTCTGTGGTGCATCGCTGGCACTTATCTGCAACCTCATCGCCCGTTTGCCAGGTATGGAAGGAGCCTTACCCATCAACTCTGTTACAGCGCTCATCGGAGCCCCCGTAGCCATCACCATCCTCTTGCGTCGCAAATGAATAAACCTATGAAGCATATCATTCTCATCACTGGGGGACAGCGCTCTGGCAAGAGTGCCTACGCAGAACGGCGCGCGCTGTCGCTGTCACCAAACCCCATCTATTTGGCCACCGCCCATATCTGGGATGATGAGTTCGCCCTTCGCGTACAGCGTCATCAGGAACGCCGGGGACCAGAATGGACTAACATTGAAGAAGAGCGACAGCTTAGCCGTCATGATGTGAGTGGGCGCGTTGTGCTCATCGACTGCCTTACGCTGTGGGCCACGAATTTCTTCACGGCGTCTTCGACTGATGATACACTACCAGACGTGGATACGCTGTTGGCTGAGATGAAAGTTGAATTTGACCGCTTTACGGCTCAGGATGCCACTTTTATTTTTGTGACCAACGAGATAGGGATGGGCGGTACGAGTTCCAATGCCCTCCAACGACGCTTCACCGACCTGCTGGGATGGCTCAATCAATATGTGGCATCGCAGGCTGACGAGGTGGTACTGATGGTGAGTGGAATAGAGGTAAAAGTCAAAAATGAAAAATGAATATGGATTTACGACAAGCCATACAGAACAAAATAGATAATCTAAACAAGCCTAAGGGTTCGTTGGGTGTGCTGGAAGAGGTGGCGATGCAAGTGGCGCTCATCCAACAAACCCTGACGCCCGAACTGCGACATCCCGCCCACATCCTCTTTGGAGGCGACCATGGTATTGAGCGTGAAGGTGTGTCGCTGTCGCCGCGTGAAGTCACATGGCAACAGATGATCAACTATGGTCGTGGGGGTGGTGGCGTCAATGTTCTCTGCCGTCAGCACGGCTTCACGCTCCGCATCGTGGATATGGGTGTCGATTATGACTTCGACCCTGTGCAACACGCGCATATCATTCCACGCAAGATAGCCTATGGCACACGTAACTTCCTCTATGAAGCCGCGATGACGGCAGCGGAATGGGAGAGGGCGTTGGCCGTGGGGCGCGAGCAAGTCGATGCCTGTTATGCCGAAGGCAGCAATGTGCTAAGTCTGGGTGAGATGGGTATTGGCAACACCTCGCCGTCGAGCGTGCTGATGCACCTGTTCCTCGATATTCCCTTGCCTCAGTGCGTGGGTGCTGGCAGTGGCCTTGATGCCGCTGGCATCAGCCATAAGCTCAATGTACTCACGGAAGCTGTGAATCACTACCGCGCTGTCAGCCAGGGCTTTACCGCTGCCGACACCATTCGCTATTTCGTAGGCTACGAGATGGTTGCGGCCATCGGCGCCATGCTTCGGGCTGCCGAGCTGCGGATGGTGATCCTCGTCGATGGTTTCATCATGACGGCCTGTATGCTGGCAGCAGAACAGCTCAGTCCTGCTGTTCGCGAGTGTGCCATCTTCGGACATTGCGGCGACGAGGGCGGTCACCGCCTGATGCTCAACGCTATGCACGCCTGGCCGCTTCTCCATCTGGGGATGCGCCTTGGTGAGGGTACAGGTGCCCTCTGTGCCTATCCCATCGTGGAGTCTGCGGTACATCTATTAAACGAAATGGACAACTTTGCTCATGCAGAGATTACGAAATATTTCTAAGCGCACGCTGGCGGCGTTGATGTTCTTCACGCGGCTGCCGCTGTGGCGAATAGCGGCTGTGGAACGCTCCTATTTTGAGCGAGTCGTACCGCTGTGGCCCTTAGCGGGCTGGCTCACTGGCGGTTTGATGGCCTTTGTACTCTGGTGCTCACAACTGCTGAGCCTCTCCACGGGCGTTGGCGTAGCGCTGGCCCTGCTGTCGCGCTGTCTGCTCACTGGCGCTTTGCATGAGGACGGTTTCGCCGATTTCTGCGACGGTTTTGGTGGTGGCACCTCGCGCGAACGTACCTTATTAATTATGAAGGATTCCCATATCGGCACCTACGGCGTGCTGGGGCTTATCCTTTATGTCCTCGTCGTGTGGAACGTGCTGACAGCCCTCATCGATGCAGGCCTCTCGCCGCTCATCCTGGTCGTTGCCGATGTGCTGGCCAAAGGACTCAGCACAACCATCATTTACGTTCTGCCTTACGCGCGCACGGAGGCCGATGCAAAAAACCGACTCGTCTATGTGAAGACGCCCTTCATCGAGCGTCTGCTGAGCCTCGTCTTGGCTTTCGCACCTTTAGCGGTGTGCCTGCTTGCTCTTCCTGACGCAGTACCGACGCTCTCGCTGTGGCTCCTCGCCCTATTGCTGCCCGCCTGCGGTTGTGTTCTTCTCTTCTGGTGGATGCATCGTCGTTTGCAGGGCTACACGGGCGACTGCTGCGGCGCCACCTTCATCATCACCGAAACGCTAATCTATCTCTCGTTATGTCTCATAGTCTGATGATTGCAGCGCCTACGAGCGGTTGTGGCAAGACCACTTTCACGCTCGGACTCCTTCGCGCCTTGCGCGATAGGGGGCTCCGTGTACAGCCATTCAAGAGCGGTCCTGACTATATCGACCCGCTTTTCCACCAGATGGCTGCGGGTGTAGAATCCGTGAACCTCGACACTTATATGTCATCTCCTGCTCATGTGCAGTCATTGTTCGGACATTACGGAATCGGTGCCGATGCCTGTATAGTAGAAGCTGCCATGGGACTTTTCGATGGTGCCGATGGTCCACGTGGCAGTGCTGCAGAGGTCGCCGAGGTGCTTGATGTGCCTGTGGTGTTGCTGGTCAGTGCCAAGGCTGTGGCCTATAGCGTGGCTCCCCTTATCTATGGTTTCCGCCATTTCAATCCCCGTCTTCGCTTGGCTGGAGTCGTCTTCAACTTCGTGGCTTCCGACCGCCAGCTGGTCACGCTTCGTCGTGCTTGCGAGGATGCTGGTGTCCCATGTCTCGGTTATCTGCCCCGCAATCCCGACCTTGTCATTCCCAGTCGCTATCTCGGTCTCACACTCGAAGAACGTGAAAAGGTCAATAGTTTGATAACGCTTGCAGCACAGGAAGTGGTTTCGCATATCGACGTTGACCAGCTGCTGGAGGTGACCAATGGAGTTAATAGGCTTGATGGGGTTAATGAGGCTAACGGGGTTGATGAAGCCCATGGGGCTAATAGGGTTGATGAGGCCTCCATCTCTCGCATTGCTGTTGCCCGTGATGCCGCTTTCAACTTCACTTATCGCGCCAATATTGATGCATTGCGCGCTCTTGGTGAGGTCATCTTCTTTTCGCCTCTTCAAGATAATGTCCTGCCTCCATGCGATCTCCTCTATCTGCCTGGCGGCTACCCCGAATTGTTCGCGGAGCAGTTGGCGGACAACAGCGCGATGCGTGAAAAGATTCGCGCCTATGCTGAGGCGGGAGGACGGGTATTGGCAGAGTGTGGTGGTTTCATGTATCTTTGTCGCGACATCGACGGGCAGCCCATGTGTGATATTCTTCCCTACAGTGCGACGATGCAGGGCTCACGCCTTCATCTGGGCTACCGCGAGACTCTCCTCAATGATATCGCTCTCCGTGGTCATGAGTTCCATTACTCCACCACCATCCCCGAAGCACCCAAGTTCTTTGTTCACTACAAGAATGTCCGAGCTGGCTACCCGCATTGGTACTGGGCCGATGACCCCCAAAAGCTATCTGCACTCCTTGCTCTCTAAACGCTAATCGATAAACGTTAAACGAATAAAAATGTTGCGCTCTCTCATGCTTGCCGGCACTGGCAGCGACGTAGGCAAAAGCGTTCTCGCCACCGCCCTCTGTCGTATCTTTCTTCAGGATGGCTACCATCCTGCCCCTTTCAAGGCTCAGAATATGGCCCTGAATTCTTATGCCACACCCGAGGGTCTGGAGATAGGTCGCGCTCAGGCGGAGCAGGCGGCAGCTTGTGGCCTTCAGCCCCATACCGACATGAACCCTCTGCTGCTCAAGCCCAACTCCGACCACACGAGTCAGGTGGTGCTCAACGGTAAGCCGATAGGGAATAAGAGTGCGTATGAGTATTGGCGCAATGACCCTGCGCTGCGTGCGGAGGTCGTGGCGGCTTACTCACGCCTCGCCGCCAAGTACAATCCCATTGTGATGGAGGGTGCTGGGAGCATCTCGGAGCTGAACCTGCGCGACCACGACCTCGTGAACCTGCCGATGGCACGCTATGCCGATGCAGCTGTGATTCTCGTGGCCGATATCGATCGTGGTGGTGTCTTTGCATCCTGCTACGGCAGTATCAAGCTACAGACACCCGAGGATCAGAAGCGTATCAAGGGAATCATCATCAATAAGTTCCGTGGAGACCTTCGCCTCTTCGACGAGGGCCGAAAAATGCTGGAAGAGATCTGCGGTGTGCCTGTCCTCGGCGTAGTCCCTTATTTCAAAGACATCTATATAGATGAAGAAGATTCTGTCGCTTTGGAGAAAAAAACTCTCCCCTCTATTACGGGTCAGGTTGGGGGCGTATCCATCGCCGTCGTGCTCCTGCGCCACATCTCCAACTTCACCGACTTTAACATCTTGGAGCGCGATCCGCGTGTTAACCTTTTCTACACGAACAACGTCAACGATCTCAGCCGTGCCGATATCATCATTTTGCCTGGCACGAAAGCTACGTTGGACGACCTCATGGAGTTGAGACGCAACGGCTGTGCACAAGCCATCCAACGTGCCCATCGCGACGGCAAGATGATCATTGGCATCTGTGGCGGTTACCAGATGCTGGGACAGACCGTCAGCGATCCCGAAGGTATCGAGGGAGCTATATCAAGCCTCCCTGGTCTTGGCCTCCTGCCTATTCATACCACGATGACGGCGGAAAAGACTACGCGCCAGGTAAACTTCCAGTTCAACGGTCACGAATGTCAGGGCTACGAAATCCATCAGGGCGTCAGCGACACTAACGAAGCCATCCTTCAGACAGACCATTGTATCGGAACTTACATCCACGGTTTCCTCGACAACGCACCCGTCATAGAGCAAATACTCAAGGGTAAAGTGGAAAATGAAAGAGTGGAAAGTGAAAATAGTAGAGAACTATCTCCTGCAGAGTTCAAAGAAGAGCAGTATGACAAGCTGGCTGCTCATGTTCGCCAGTACGTTGATATTCCTCGACTATACCAACTCCTTAAAGAATGAACAAAGATAATGATGTTTTGAAGAATTTTAATAATTGATGATTAGATGATAAACGGACACGGCGACGATGCCTACAAATACCAAAATATTCGGATAGATTTCTCGTCCAATATTTGCGCCCACAGAAGCCATGAAGCCCTGATGGCACATTTGGCTGCGCAGCCCGCTCTGCTCGACCACTATCCCGAACCCGAGGCGTGGTCGCTGGAACAGATGATTGCCGAGCGTCACGGCATAGACCCTCGTAATGTCATCGTTACCAGCGGTGCCACGGAGGCGATCTATCTAATAGCTCAGACCTTCCGCTATCGCCCCGTCATCCCACAGCCCACTTTCAGCGAGTACGCTGACGCCTGTAGGATAGTCGGTTGCGACGAGGGTAGGGGAGAGGCGCTGTGGCTCTGCAACCCCAACAACCCTACGGGCGAAGTATATGACCAACTCTATATTGATCGAATGATGGCCGAGCATGAATTGGTGGTGCTCGATCAGAGTTACGAGTGCTATACTGATGCCCATATCATGTCGCCACGATGGGCGTGTCGCACCCCATATTCCGTTCAGATTCATTCCATGACAAAGATGTACGGTGTGCCAGGACTCCGGTTGGGATATATCACAGCTCATGAGCACCTGACCGAACAGTTGCGCCGTTATTTACGCCCCTGGAGTGTATCGGCGTTGGCAGTGGAGGCAGGCAAATATTTGTTACAGCATGATGAACTCATCTGCAAGCCAGATTTGACTGAGGCACAGCGGCTACGCGATGCGCTACAGCAGCTCTCAGGTATCACCGTGGCTACCACACAGACCAATTTCATGCTCTGCCGCCTCGCTCAAGGCACCGCGGCCGACCTCAAGGAGTACCTCGCCATCCAGCACGGCTTCCTCATCCGCGATGCCTCAAACTTCGAAGGTCTCCAACCCGGTCATTTTCGCATTGCAGCCCAGCAGCCCAAACAAAATGACGAACTCATCGACGCTATCAGCCACTTCACCCAACTGTATGCATAACAGCTTCTTTCTAAACAATGTGTTATACGAATTACTAATTCGTTTAATTCTTGAAGGGTCAAGCGTCGCAAGCGCCGAGCGCGTCTAATTCGTTGTCTTAAAAACAAAATGTAAATCGTCAAATGAAGACTTTGTCTCTTTTTCTCGGTTGGATATTAGATCTGTGGTTTGGTGACCCTGCGTGGCTGCCACATCCCGTCGTGGCCTTCGGCAAATGGATCAGTTTCTGGGAACATCGCCTCAATCACGGCTTACGTCGCAAATTGAAGGGCGCCCTCTTAGCTCTCATCACTATTGCCCTCACGTTCGCTCTTACCTGGCTGCTATTCAATAAACTGACACCATTGATAGACGATGCTCTCCTCCCTAACAGAGGAGGGATTGTGGGGGTGGCTCTTTCTATAATTTTCATTTTCTTCTGTCTCGCTGGTCATACGCTTCGCCGCGAGGTGCGTGATGTGTTTCTCGCCCTCGACCGCTCATTGGATGAAGGCCGTCGGCAAGTTGCACGCATCGTGGGTCGTGATACCGCCAACCTCTCTGCGCAAGAAGTACGCACTGCTGCCCTTGAGACCTTAGCAGAAAACCTCAGCGACGGCGTCGTGGCACCCCTCTTTTGGTTCGCCCTTCTTGGCGTCCCCGGTATGCTGACCTACAAGATGATCAACACCCTGGATTCTATGATAGGCTATCGCACAGAGCGCTATAAGGACTTCGGCTGTTGGGCAGCACGTATCGATGATGTCGCCAACTACATTCCTGCAAGGCTTACGGCGTTGCTGATGATATGTATCTCTCCCAACCCCACTTCTCACTTTTCCTTCGTAAAGAAATACGCTAAATGCCACGCTTCTCCCAACAGCGGTTATCCCGAAGCAGCGTTGGCAGGCATCCTCGATTGTAGGTTCGGAGGCACCCATGACTACTTCGGCGAGGCTGTCGTGAAGCCTTACATCGGCGACAATCCTCGTCCCCTCACGACTGCTGATCTCCATATCAGCCTCCGTGTTTGTTTTCTCGCGGAGCTTCTCGCTGTCGTAATTATAGAATTGCTATTGTGGTTTTCTATTTGACTAAGCTGTTATTTTATAGCCACTTTCTTACCTTCTTTGACATAGATCCCCTTCACAGGGTGGCTTGCCTGCCATCCGCCAAGTGTATAGAATCTGTCATCTTTTGGTAGCGAGCAGGTCATCGGACTCATGCCCGTTACTTCGTCATCTGTTAAGGAAAAGATGGCGATATCACTGATGGTGATATTATCGGTAGAACTCTCACGAGAGAAAGTGATTTTGTACTGTCCGAAGTCATCGTTGATGTCGAAGTAGAGCGTGATGTCTTCGCCCACTGGCACTGTGGTGTTGAGTATAACCTTTGTCGTTTGGAATTGCTGTAGTTTCACACCAATGGTTTTACCTGCTTCGCCCTGTGATTTAAAGCAGAGTTTGTAGTGACCCTTTGTGAACTGTAATGAATGGTAGACATTCTGGTTGGCGTCTGTCTTTGTGCCCTGTCCGAACGCCAGCAATGTTTTGCCTGAGTTGACTGTCCAGCCGTGGCTCTTGGGCGTGAAGCCTTCTGTCTCAATACGGGGCATCCATTTTAATGTAGTGTCGCACGGCGTATCGAGGGTGTAGTTTCGGAAGAACTTCCACATGGTCAGCGAGGAGTTGCCGTCCTCAGTGTTCGAGGTAAAGTCGTTGTGTCCCATACCATCGATTTCGTAGTATACGTAGGGGAAACTGCCATCCATGGCCTGATAAACGCTCTTGTCATATTTGTTGCTGACACTTGTCTTCACGGGTATGGGATTTGCTCCCATACGCGCTACCATCTCATCAACGATTGTGGGCATCAATTTGTAGCGCACGAAGTCATCCGCCTTGCCATGAATATGCAGGAAAGGTACAGGACGCTTGCCAGTATGGCGCAGGTGGAACTCGTTGAGCGGGAAGCCGCTGATGGCGGCAAAGGCGGCAAAGACATTGCTACAGGCATTGGCCATGGCATAGGTGTTCATGCCGCCATTGGAGAAGCCGCAGCAATAGACGCGACGGCGGTCTATCTCATATTTTTCAGCCAGCTCATCGACGATGGCTTTCAGAAATCGGGCATCGGCGTTGTCCTCGCCTGTTGCATCCCAACCCGTTACCGTTCCTCCGAACACAGGAAAATAGATGAGTTTACCTTGCGGATAGGCCACCACGAATTTTGCCGTATCAGCAATCTCGTTGAAGCGGGGACTGTTGTCTGTACTATGTCCGCTGGCGCCATGCATGGCGATCACTAATGGCACATTCGTCGGACAGTTGCGAGGCACGTAGAGCCAATAGGAACGGCTCTCTCCATCCACTGTGATATTCACCGACTGGTTGGCTGGTTTAAGTCCCGTTGACTCAGTGTTATCGATGTAATAGGCATCCGTTACTTTGACGGAAGCGTTCTGTGATTGATTATCTCGGGCGCAGCCATAAATTGTCAAATCCTGAATATTTCTTATATCACAGTTTCCCCAGTTCACGCCTTCAAGCGGGATATCAATATCGCCGGAAGCATCAGGCGACACGACAAACTGTTTGGTCGGGCCATTGGGCGGATAGGAGCCGTCATTTTTCTTGAACACAACTGTCAGCTTCTTCGCACTCGCATTCGTGAAGTCGCTTACATGCAGGTGCAGTAGGGTCCAAGCACTGAGGTCGCCGCTAATTCCTTCAGCTGACATGAAAACCCAATCCGGGTTCCAGCCGCCTAATCCCCACGTGAATGTATTCGTGCTGGGGTCCCACTTCGCTGCGCAATAGTCTTCCGTTTTAAATGTCAGGTACTGCTTGTCTGCTTTCATTTCGCCCGCACTGAATGAGAGTAGTGTCAGCGTGAGAAATGATTTGATAATACTTTCCTTCATATTTCTTTGTTAAGAGATTATTTCTTTCTTGGCATAAAGAGCTCGCGTAGGGTGTTGAAGTCTTTCTTGACTTGTATGCCAATACCTTGCGTGGTCAGAGCCGTCTTGGTGAAGTAACGGTCGTTGGTCTCGCTGTAGGCTTTCAGTCTGAGGTTTCCTGAAGAGTTCAGAAGCCATTGGACATCAAAGTCGCCAATGAAATTGGTGTTGGCGATAGGCGTGTCGCGGTAGCCGAAAGTACCGTTGATGAGGAGGCGGTTGTTCAGCAGGCGACCGCTGAGCGAGCCTTCCACATCCATGTTCTGCCATCCCATGGAGCCTGTGGAGAGATTCGTTCCGATGTTCCAGTTGCTGTTGCCAATGACGCTGGAAAGCAGGTTGTTGAGCTGTCCGGAGAGCGTCGAGGAGAGTAGGCTTTGCACAGCCGAGTTTGCTTGGCTCTGCTGGTCAGCAAGGCCGTAAGTGTAGAAACGTCCGATGCCTAAGAGATAGATGATTTGCAGGTTACGTTCCTCTTCGGTGGAGATGAGCGAGCGTACCATCTGCTTCTCGTCCTCGTTCACGTTAGGAATGTCGAAGTCGAAGGAGATCTGAGGATTCTCGGCTAATCCGCCAAGGTTCATAAGGCAGTTGACGCGTACGCTTGCGTTGGAGAAATTGCTGCCTGTGGCCAGGTCGTTGAGCGACACGCTGGGTACGGTGTAGGCGGCTTGCAGGTTGAGGGCTGCTTTCAAGGGTTGCCCGCCGAATACGATAGTTCCGCCTGACTGGAAATGGAAATCCTTGCGGATCACGTCTTGTAGCGATAGCTTGTAAGTACCGTGATCTACGCGGTATGTGCCATACATCTGGAAGCGCCCTTTATTATAAAAGTTCGCGCGTATGCGTCCGTTGCCGTAGAGGGTAATATAGTCCTCGGAACGCGGGTCCATGAGCAGGCGCATCTGGGCATCAGGTGTGATGTCAAGATCAAAATTGATGTAAATATCGTTGGGCTCATCATCGGACGCCTCCTCAGACTCTCCCCCCGCCCTCCCTGTTAGGGAGGGAGCAATTACCTGTGACGTTTGTGATGCGGACGCCTGCTCAGAACTAACCGCTCCCTCCCTGAAGCTCCCCTCTCCCACGGGAGAGGGGTCGGGGGTGAGGCTGGAGGCGGGGGGAGAGTCTTGGGTCAGGTGGCTCCTTTCAACATAAGTGATGAACTGGTTGTCGGTCATCGTCTCGGGTGTTGAGACATTATAGGTGAACACCGTGCCGGCGGTGGGGCGGCATTGCAGGTCGACGGTCATCATCCCGGGTTGTCCTTTGAGCTTCACATTGCCATTGGCGAGGACTGTGCCGTAGAACGACTGGTCGCCGAAGTCGCGGAAATCATAGCCGAGCATATTATGTGCTGTGATGTCAAAGTCATAGCGCATGTTATCGAAATGTTCGAAACGCAACTCGCCGTTGAGATCTGCATAATGGTCGGGCTCACCGGGTTGGTGGTAGCGGTCGTAGACCTTAACGTTGGAGAAACGCATACCGCCGGGAAAGAGATGGACGCTGTCGCCGCCGAGAAGGTGATAGTGGGTGCCGAGAACGTCAATAGTGGTGGCGAGTGTGTCTACGACAATCTCGCCTTCGAGGTCAAGGCGTTTGAAGGGACCGTAGAGATAGGCATGACCAGAGGCACGTCCCTGCAGGTCGGTGAAGATACCCTCTGTGAAGGAGTTGATAAAATAGGTGTTGAGGTATCGCGCTTGAACGTCGAGCGTCATACCGCGTCCTTCCTCATGGCCTGGCTTGATCAGTCCAATGACGTGACTAATCTGATGATGGTCGGGCTCATGGACGTAGGCGTCAAGGTCTATGGCTCTGTCATCCTTTCGTCCAAAGCCGCCCTTGACATAAACTTTGCCAAGCAAACCATCGTTGAGCGTGAAATCGTCGACGCGCAAGTCGGCGTCAACCGTCACACCATTGAAAATGTCGTGGACTTTTACCTTGCCTGTGGCCAGACCGCCAAATTCAACATCATGGAAGTCGATGATTCCGAAGACGTATTGCAGATTGATTCCTTGAAGGTCGGCGTAGAGCGTGTCGGAGGGGTTATCGGATACCCGCCCGTTCACGCGGAGGTGGCGTCCGAGCTGCGAGACTTCAAAGTCGTGAACGTTGATGACATCGTTGTGCAACAAAAGCTTAGATGCCTTGACGTTCCAGATGGTGTCGGCCAACACGATATGTCCCTGCTGCACATCGATCTCGGCACCCGGCGTGCGGTTGTCGTCGCGGAAAAAGTGTGCCGTAGCCGAGAACTCTCCTCGTTGTTGGGGCGTCCTCCGGTTGTCCCATGCAATGATTGATTTGAGCAGGTCGTGACCGCCTTGGGCAGATACGCTCACGTTGACAAGGCCGTCCTCCATCATACGTTGCAGCGATACGTGGCTCACCAAGGTATCGACAGCCTGATTAGTAACGACATTTACACTCCGCAAGTCCTCGGAGCCATAAATGATACGCGGCAGGTTGATCTTGAGTGCCATTGTCTCCTGGTGCTCGTCGATGCTACCTTCGAAATGACCCGTCTCGGGTAGTTGGATGTCAAGGTTGAAGAGTTGGAAGATAGGGTTGGCGTTCCAGATGTGCAGGGCGAAATCTATCTGGTCGTCGGAAGCCGTGAGTGCGCTATTGGGCGCTGGAATGAGTGAGGGCAAAATGCGCGAGAGGTATTCCTGTACGGTTGGCACCAGTGCAGCGTAGCGGAAATCGCCATCGGCATGGGCATCAATGAAATCTCCGCGCAGGGCAAGGTGATGACCAGCCTCGTCGTTGTGTGTGGTGAGGCGCAGCTGATGGAGGTCGTAGTTGTAGTCAGCGCTGCGTATGTGCAGCTTTTCCAAAGCGATTTGCCCCTGTATATTTTCGAGTGTAGCTTGGCTGAAGTTCAGACCCTGTAGGTCGTGGAGGTCGGCAGTGAAATGGCAGGCGTAGTCGTCATCATCAACGACTGTGTGGGCTTGCAGTTTGTCTGGCGAGAAGCTCAGGTCAGCAGTGATACGGTCAATCAGCTTGTCTTTGATGGTTAATCCGTTGAGCGCCAGCGTACCTTTGGCTGCCTTCTGCTTGATATTGCCTTCCACATCGGCGACGAGCGTTATGTTATTAACGGGGAAGGGTTCGTTGCCAGCGAGGAGTTCGGCCAGTTTGATATCCTTGGTTTCGGCGTGACATTCGAATTGACTATCATTCAAAAGCTGTCCCTTGAGCAGCGCGTTGCCTATACCTGTCGTTAGCTGTATGTCGGCCGTCGCGTGATGTGGTTTGTTGTTGCCTTCCAGCTTGCCAGTGACGCTGATATCGCCCAGTTTCGTGAGTTTGCTTGCCAGTTCAGGTTGAAGAGTCTGAGGCGCTTCTTCACTGATAACGTGAAGAATAGATGCATAGAAATCTTGGCGCACATCGAACTTGTGCAAGCGGAGGTTCAGGTCGTCGAAGGGTATGGTGAGCGTGGTGTCATCGAGGTTGAAATGGGCATCTGCCAAAGCTTCTACTGCGAGTCCCTCTGCAGTGAGGCGGAAGTCTGAGAGTGACAGTCGTTTGTCGTTCTTCTTCAACTCCGTCTGAAATTGCAATGGTTGTCGGAATGTTTTTAATTGGGGGATGAAGGAGGAAAGGTCACTGGGTGTGATGCACCCCGTAGCCTGTAGGGTGGCGTCTAATGTTGATGGAACATCTAACGCGCCATTGGCTGTGACCAGGGGGATGGAAAGCTCGGATTGGGGGAGCATGAGGGAGCAGTCGGTCAGGCGCAGGCGACTCCTTGTTGCCTCGAGGTGTGCTTTGAAGTCGTTTACATCAAGTCCGCTGCAAAAATCATAAAAGCTTAACGAATTGATATAAAGTGAAACACTGTCATCGGTTAAGGCATCGATAGAGGCGCGAACGGAGAAACTGTCAAGACGGAAATGAGCGGGATTGAAGCGGTCGGATTGTGGCTCATAGTCGAGGTTGTGGGAGAGTGAGCCACGTCGCACGACGATGCTTGAGATGGCAAGGTCGAGGGGTGTCTTGATGCTGTCCTTGCTGGCAAAGCGGTCGATGATGAATTGGAAATTGTATGGCGCTTCGGGGGAACGGCGGTGCAGACGTGCATCGTAGCCGAAGAGCTGTATGTTGGCGATGCGTACCTGTCCTTGCATGAGGCGCCAGACATCCATCTTCGCACTCACTCGCGTCGCGGCTAACAGGGTGTCATTTTCTTGGTCGAGAACGAGGGCGTCATCGATGACTATGCGGTTGAATAATCCGAGTCGTGCATTGCCGATTTGCACGTTCGTCTGCAGCTCTTCGGAAAGCACAGAAGATGCCTTCTCGGCTAACCAACGCTGACATGAAGGTAAGGCCGTGAAGAGAAGAAGCGCGAGGTAGAGTCCGAGGACGATTCCTACCACGAAACGGACCACATAACTGAGTTTTTTGATAGCTCAAACGCGTTTATTGACAGCAAAAGTAGTCTTTTTTCACGTTATTGGCAAAAATCTTTGCCGTTTATGCACGTTTTTGCCCAATTTTGGTTAAATTTGCGCAGTTTTTTAGAGCTAAAACCTATTTTATTATTCATTTTATATGGCAAATGTAATCAAGTTACGCAAAGGCCTCGACGTAAACCTCAAGGGCAAAGCGAGCTTGGAAACCATGCTGACGAAAGCCGAGGGTCAATTCGCATTGGTCCCCGATGATTTCTATGGCATGAAGCCCAAGGTCGTTGTCAAGGAAGGTGATGCCGTCCAGGTCGGGGATGCCTTGTTCGTGGACAAGAACCATCCCGAAGTGAAGTTCGTTTCGCCTGTCAGCGGCACCGTGGCTCTCGTGGAGCGCGGCGAGCGCCGTAAGGTGATGAGCGTACGCGTAGATGCCGATGGCAAGCAGACAGCCAAAACCTTCAGTGAGAAGGATGCGCTGAAGCTGCTGCTGGAGAGCGGCTTGTTCGGATTCCTGCGGATGCGTCCTTATGATGTCGTGGCGAATCCCGAAGACAAGCCCAAGGCGATTTTCGTAAGCGCTTTCAACAGTA
>CAMZHV010000039.1 GCA_947307015.1 uncultured Prevotellaceae bacterium
CACATTGAGAAACAGACGGCTATAAATAATCTTAATTTTTAACGATACTCCCTATATATAGGAAGCAGGGGCATGGGGGCAATGAGGAATGCCGTCATTCCTTTCGGAGGCAGCTGGGTGTTATCCCTCAGCGCCCACTTCTCGCGGATGATCTCCCTGACATAGAGCCTGCCCGGCTCATGCTCCACCACGCGGGTGATTTCCTCGCCGATCTTCTTGTACAGATCCTCGTCTATGCCCTCAGGCCTGATACGTACCTGTTCCAGTACGGGCAGGTCCTCCGTCATCTGGCGCACCTGACGCTTCTCCTTCGGCGTCAGCCTCTCTTCCTTGGGAAGTCGGGCTACGGCTTCGTCCCGCTGTCCGTCTGCCTGTGCCTGCAGGGCGGCAAGTTCCTCGGCAAACAGGTTGAGCTGGCCCGAATCGAAGACGGGCAGCTTCTCCGACTTACGCCCGTAGAGCTGACGGTTCAGCCATGCAATCTGAGACTGAAGTTCCTTGATGCGGGATTGCAGTGACTCGTTCTGACTGGTCAGCTTCTTGATCGTCTCAGCCTGTGATGCGTTCACCTGCTGCAGGGGCTGCGGCATCTCTTCCATTTGTGAAAGCATCTCTTCCTGAGTCATTTCCTGTACCTCTTATTTATGCTGCAAAGGTACGGAAAATATGCGAGACCGCCAAACTTTCAGTGCTATAGATTGCTAATATTCAGTAATATGTGTAAATATCAGACGACATACTCCTTACGCTGGGCGCGGAGACGCCTCAGACGCTGGTCGGGAGATTCCTGTATGCCCTCGACCATCACCATCAGGTCACGCCACTCCATCGGATAGCTCCGTGTATGCTCATCGTAGGCCGGCAGCCTGAAGCGGCCTGCCTCAAGGCGCTTGACGTACATCACCATGCCCCCGTCCTCGGCATGAAGAAGTTTCATCAGCTTGCGGCTCGTACCTACGAAGATGAACACGTCACCGTTACGCACCTCACTGTGCATGACCTCATGCACCAGCCCGCACAGCGAGTTGATGCCCTTGCGCATATCCGTCTTACACGGACACAGGAAGTAGCGCATCGTATCATTCAGGCAGAACATGACCCGGAAGACTTTTGTTCAACAATGCCATGAGCACATCCTCCGTGCCGCAACCGAAGTGCGCGCGAAGACCGTTGGGAAACAGAAGGGTCGCACCCGAAGGTACATCACCCGCAAAGGATGAGGGGCATGACGAAGACGGACGGAAACTGATCGGAGCCAGGGCATGGGATGCCTCTGAGGGGCTGAGATACTTCTTGCGCCAGTAATTGTAAGTGGAATAACCTACGCCTATCTGCTGTAGGTACAACTTCAGGGACAGACCACTCGATTGGTGGGCTGACTGTAACTCTAAGAATTCTTCTCGTGTCATAAAATGTAACAGTTGTTGTTGGGTGCACTATTGCGGCTGCAAAGGTACAACAATAATACAACTGCTACAACGGGGGATTTATCGAATGCTTACAGAGAAAAAAGATGTGAGTAGAGTTGTAATTTTCTAAAGTTGCAAAAAATCACTTTGCCTTCACTTTTCTTTGTATGTCATTGTATATTAGCTGTCTAAATTAGGTGAATGCAAATATTTTGCCTTCACTTACCTTCACTCTCACTTTTTGAACACAAAAAGTTGATCTTGATTTAATTACCTGCTATTTTGTGTGCTGTCAGCCGTCGGCAAGCGATGGACATAAATGCAAAGAAAGTCTATATGAAGTGACCACGAAGAATGGTTATGCATGATGATACGATGACTCACAAATAAGTAAAACAAGTTGTTTTACTTCATAACTATAGGATGTATTATGCGGTTCATAAAACCAATTGCAGGTAAAACAACTTGTTTTACTTCTCATTGACGAGGTGAAGGCAAGTGAAGGCAAATTCTTTGCCTTCACCACATCTAATAGATTGTTATATAATGTTATATGATGAAAAGTGAAGGCAAACTAAAAAATTGCACTTCAATTTATATTGGCTAAAGTTTCGGGTGTCGAAAAATAATAATAACCCCTCTTCTGATGTCTGAGTCTTTCAGACTTACGTGCTGTTGTCATGGCGATGCGCCTGAAAGCAAGCTTTCGCGCACGCCCCGCCATCATCACTCGTTTCGTCCCGAAACACAGACATCAGCAGAGGCAAACGCTCGAACTTGTTCGCTTCTTCGAGTCTCTTCTATGAGACGAGTCTGAAGAACATCGCGCTTGCGCTAAAAAACAGAGCTACCGGCAATAGGACAAGCTTTTTTATGTTTTGTCCTCAGCGAGTGTCAGTGCTTCGCAGAACCTGAACGCTCAGCAGGGATAAGGGGTGTAGGACGAAACACTTGTGTAAATGATGCGCCGATCCTAATACGACAAGTAGAGGTAGTTGGTTTGGGCAGGATATTCGGCGGCGAGGGTGTCGATTTGGTTGACGGTGGGCACGACGCCGAGTTCCTTGCGCCAAGCGCGGATGAGGAGGCCAGCCTCCTCCATGCTCATACGAGCGGCATTGGGGGTGCGGCAGTCGCCGATGTTCAGGGCGCGAGCAATCTGGAAGTCGGAGAAGCCATAGATTTTGGCCTCGCGCAGGAGGTCAACAAATTCAGGGGCTTCGAGATACTCCAAGAGTTCGGTCTCTTCCATAAACTCTGCAAACTCCGAGAACTGGGCGAACTGTTGCAGGCGCTGGTCAATGTCGATGATGTGGCGCAGCTTCTGCAAGAACCAGTTGTCGATTCTCGTGAGGTCGTGAATCTGTTCGATGGTATAACCCATTTGCAACGCTTTGGAGAGGACGAAGATGCGGTTCTCGGTGGCATGCAAGAGGGCATCGTTCATGTCCTCCACGCGCAGCACTTTATTCTCCACAAAGCCGTGCATCCCTTGCCCTATCATGCGCAAGCCTTTCTGCATAGCCTCCTCAAAAGTGCGCCCAACGGCCATCACTTCACCCACGCTTTTCATCGATGAGCCGAGCTGGTGGTTCACCCCATGGAACTTCGAGAGATCCCAGCGCGGAATCTTGCAAACAACGTAATCGAGGGCGGGCTCGAAGAAGGCACTTGTGGTTTTGGTGACGCTGTTTTTCAGGTCAAAGAGACCGTAGCCTAGGCCGAGCTTGGCGGCAACGAAAGCGAGGGGATATCCTGTGGCTTTTGAGGCGAGGGCGGAAGAGCGACTCAGACGGGCGTTGACTTCGATGACGCGATAATCTTCCGAGTTGGGATCGAGGGCATACTGAACGTTGCACTCGCCGACGATGCCGATGTGGCGTATGATCTTAATGGCGAGCGCACGGAGCTTATGGTATTCGGCATTCGTCAGTGTCTGCGAGGGAGCCACTACGATGCTCTCGCCCGTGTGGATGCCGAGCGGGTCGAAATTCTCCATGTTGCAGACCGTGACGCAGTTGTCGAAGCGGTCGCGAACAACCTCGTACTCAATCTCTTTCCAACCCTTCAGCGATTTCTCAACGAGCACTTGGGATGAGAAGGAGAAGGCTTCTTCGGCTTGTGCAAGCAGTTCCTCTTCGTTGTCGTAGAAACCACTACCAAGACCACCGAGGGCATAGGCAGCACGCAGAATGACAGGAAAGCCGAGCGTATGAGCTGCCCGCTGAACTTCCTCTATGGTCTCGCAGGCTTCACTTTTGATGGTCTTTACATTGATTTCATCGAGTTTTTTGACGAAAAGTTCACGATCTTCCGTGTCTATGATGGCCTGCACAGGTGTGCCGAGCACCTTCACGCCGTATTTCTCTAATATACCACGCTTGTAGAGTTCCACGCCGCAGTTCAGGGCTGTTTGTCCGCCGAAAGAAAGAAGTATTCCATCTGGGCGTTCCTTTTCAATCACGCGCTCCACAAACTCAGGTGTCACGGGCTGGAAATACACGGTGTCAGCTATATCCTTGGATGTCTGTACCGTAGCAATATTGGGGTTGATCAGTATGCTCCTTATCCCCTCTTCCTTCAGCGCTTTCAGCGCTTGTGCACCAGAATAGTCGAACTCACCGGCTTGCCCAATTTTGAGGGCGCCTGAGCCAAGCAATAAAACGGAAGAAACGGACTCTCCCCCCGCCTTCCCTGTGAGGGAGGGGGAAGACCCACCCCCGACCCCTCCCGTCAGGGAGGGGAGAGCTGGCGCGGAGAAAACGAACGAAGTGAGGCTCTCCCCCTCACGGGGGAGCGGGGAGAGGGTCTTTACAAACTCATCAAACATCCATTCCGTATCTGTTGGGCCGCTGCAAGCTTCGGGATGGAATTGGGCGCTAAACCAAGGATGGGTCTTGTGGCGGATACCTTCGTTGGAACCATCGTTCATGTTGACAAACAGCGGTTCCCAGTCAGCAGGTAATGTAGTCTCATCAACGGCATAACCGTGGTTTTGCGAGGTGATGAAGCAACGATTTGTTCCTACCTGTCGCACAGGTTGGTTATGCGAGCGATGGCCGTATTTCAGCTTGTAAGTTTTGGCTCCAGCAGCTATGGCCAGCAACTGATTGCCGAGACAGATGCCCATGAGGGGTTTAACCAAACCCCTTAAAAAGGTGCGGATATGGTTTATGGTCACCTCACAACGTTCTGGGTCTCCAGGTCCATTGGCCAGAAAGAGGCCGTCGAAATCAAGTTGGTTGAAGTCGTAATCCCAAGGTACGCGGATGACCTCCACACCACGCCGCAGCAGGCAGCGGATGATGTTGGCTTTGACGCCGCAATCGACGAGAACGACACGAGGAGAAGGACCCGATCTCCGCTCCTCTGGATGATAAGTGATGACCTCCTTGCAGCTCACCTTCTCCACCCAATTGATGGAGCCGTAGTCAAGACCCTCTCCCTGAGGGAAGGGATTCTCCAAGTGTGAAGCGTCGCTTTGGGCTGAGCTGGAGGTGAGGCTATCCATTTCGATTCGCCCTCGCATCACGCCACTTTCTCTGAGCCTTTGGGTCAGCCGTCTTGTATCAATCCCCGTGATTGCCGGTATTCCCTCGCGTTTCAGCCAACTGGCAAGCGACTCTTGGGCATTCCAATGACTGAACTGCTCGCTATAATCCGCTACCACTAAGGCTTTTACGTGAATCCTGTCGCTCTCCATGAACTCCGGAAGCCCCTTCCCAGCCTCCCCCATGGGGGAGGAGATACAGCCAGTTTGGACCTTCCCTCCTTGGGGGGATGAGAGGGGGACCCCGTAGTTCCCTACCAGCGGATAGGTCATCACCAGTATCTGACCTGCATAACTGGGGTCTGTGAGGCTTTCCGGGTAGCCCGTCATGGCCGTGTTAAACACCACCTCGCCTACGGTATCAGCCTCATATCCAAAGCTCTTGCCTTGGAACACCGTCCCGTCGCTCAATATCAATCTTGCTTCTCTCATAATCATACATTGGTCATTCGTTCACCCAACAGCCATCGCCCTTAAAGCTCCCCTCGCCCACGGGAGAGGGGTCGGGGGAGAGGCTATCAATACGCCTGTTCGTGCACTCCTTTGACAGCTCGTCCGCTGGGATCATTCATGTTCTTGAACGCCGCATCCCATTCGAGGGCTATGGCTGTGGAGCAAGCGACGCTGGCTTCCTGGTTCACGCTGCGTGCGGCGCTGTCAGAGGGGAAGTGCTCGGCAAAGATGCTACGGTAGTAGTACTCCTCCTTGTTGAGCGGCGGGTTGATGGGGAAGCGCTCGGCGGCGTGTGCCATCTGCTCGTCGGTAACAGCCTCAGAAGTGATCTTCTTCAGCGTGTCAATCCAACTGTAACCTACGCCGTCGCTGAACTGCTCCTTCTGTCGCCATGCGATTTCTTCGGGTAGCATATCCGCAAAGGCTTTACGCAGGATATATTTCTCGATCATCCCCTCTGCCTGTTTTGGGCGTTTGGCCTCTGGATTCGTCCGCATGGCCACATCCAGAAACTCCTTGTCGAGGAACGGCACACGGCCTTCGACACCCCAGGCGCAAAGGCTCTTGTTGGCGCGCAGGCAGTCGTAGTAGTGAAGCTTGGAGAGCTTGCGGACGGTTTCTTCGTGGAAAGCCTGTGCGTTAGGTGCCTTATGGAAATAGAGGTAGCCGCCGAAGATCTCGTCAGCACCCTCGCCCGAGAGTACCATCTTGATACCCATCGACTTGATGACGCGAGCCAGCAGGTACATCGGCGTGGAGGCGCGCACAGTGGTGACGTCATAAGTTTCTATGAAATAGATGACATCGCGGATGGCGTCCAAGCCCTCTTGAATCGTATAGTTGATTTCATGGTGTACGGTGCCGATGTGCTTAGCCACGAGGCGTGCTTTTTCCAAATCGGGAGCACCCTTCAAACCAACGGCAAAGCTGTGCAGGCGAGGCCAGTAGGCGCGTGTCTGCGAATCGTCCTCAATGCGGTGCTCACTAAATTTCTCGGCAATGGCAGAGACGACGCTCGAATCCAAGCCGCCGCTGAGCAGAACCCCGTAAGGCACATCGCTCATCAGCTGCCGCTTCACGGTAGCCGTCAGCGCATCGCGGATCTCTTCTGCAGACGCTGGATTGTCTTTGACAGCGGAATATTCAAACCAGTCGCGCTTGTAATAGCGTTGAAGCGTATAAGGTTTTTCATTATCCACTCCTTCACTTTCCTTTTTAGGCGTTCCGCTCCACACATAATGTCCGGGCATGAAGGGTTCGTAGTTTTCACACTGCCCTTCCAGCGCCTTCAGCTCGCTGGCCACATACACCTTGCCATCGCTGTCATAGCCTATATATAAAGGTATAACGCCAATCGGGTCGCGAGCTATCAGGTATTCATCCCGCTCCTCGTCGTACAGGGCGAAAGCGAAGATGCCACTAAGCTGTTCCAGCATAAGACCCACCCCCAGCCCCCTCCCGTCAGGGAGGGGAGTGGCTGGCGCGGAGCAATCGAACGAAGTGAGGCTCTCCCCCTTACGGGGGAGCGGGGAGAGGGTCTGTCGCCGCCATTCATTATACAGAGCCAATATCACTTCGCAGTCGCTACCCGTCTGGAAATCATACTGTCCAACGTAGCGGCGCCGAATCTCCTGATGGTTGTATATCTCGCCATTGACGGCCAGGACTTGCTTGCGGTCAGGAGAGTACAGCGGTTGTCCACCGCTCTCGGGATCCACGATACTCAGTCGTTCGTGGGCAAGGATTGCTGAGCCTCCACAATAGATTCCACTCCAGTCGGGACCGCGATGACGCAGTTTCTGACTCATGCGCAACGCCTTCTGTCGTAGCTCAGGTGTTTGCTGTTTGATGTTGAAGATAGATACAATTCCACACATAACGATATTTGATGATTTAATGATTTGACGATTATAGGATTTATGCTATACAGGCTTTGATGAAACTCATGAACAAGGGGTGCGGATGGAGCACGGATGAAGCGTATTCGGGGTGGAACTGCGTGCCGATGTACCAGCGCTTGTCGGGCACCTCTACGATTTCCACGAGATTGGCGGTGGGGTTGATGCCTACGCACTTCATGCCCTTCGCCTCATATTCTTCTTTATAAGCATTATTGAACTCATAGCGATGCCTGTGGCGCTCCTGGATAACAAAGGATTCGCCCTCCGGTCCATCTCGGTGGGTGATGGAAAGGTTTGACTGCGCGTATGATTCAAACACTTTGCTGCCTTTAGCCAACACACACTCATAAGTTCCTAACCTCATCGTTCCGCCCATCTGCGTGATATTTTTCTGCTCCTCCATGAGGTCAATGACATTTACGGTTTTTTCTACGGGTAAATGGTGATTACTCCCCTCCATATTCGTGGGCAGGGGAGTAGGCCTCATTTCAGCGCTGTTAGCATCCTTGTAGCCCAACACGTTCCTTGCGAACTCAATGACCATCATCTGCATACCCAGACAGATACCGAAGGTTGGGAGGTCGTGGGTGCGTGTGTATTCAGCGGCGATGATTTTGCCTTCAATGCCTCGCTGTCCGAAGCCCGGACAGATTACAAATCCTGCCATTCCATCCAGTTTTTCGGCTACGTTTTGGTGCGTAATCTCCTCGCTATTGATAAAATGGAGTTTTGCCTTCACGTCATTATATATGCCAGCGAGGTTCAGGCTTTCGCGGATGCTCTTGTAGGCATCCTGCAGGTCGTACTTGCCCACAAGTCCGATGTGTACCTCACGCTTGGCGTTGCGCTGCTTGTCGAGGAAGTCGTGCCAGGATTTCATGGCGGGTGTCTCTCCCACAGGTATTCCTATTTTCCGCAATATGGCCGCGTCGAGCCCCTGGTGCTGCATGCTCACAGGCACCTCATAGATGCTTGGCATATCCTCGCTCTGCACCACGCACTCTAAATCAACATTACAAAATGACGCCACTTTCATGCGCAGTGCATCGTCAAGGTGACGTTCTGTGCGCAGTACGAGGATATCGGGTTGTATTCCCATGGATTGCAGCTCCTTCACGCTGTGCTGTGTTGGCTTCGTCTTCAGTTCGTCAGCAGCTCTCAGATATGGCACGTAGGTCAGGTGTACACACACCGCGTTCCTGCCCAATTCCCACCTCAACTGTCGGATGGCCTCCATGAACGGCGCACTCTCTATATCGCCGATGGTGCCACCCACTTCGGTGATGACGAAGTCAAAAGCCCCCTCCTGACCTCCCCCAAGGGGGAGGGAACTATTACTTTCATCATTACCAGTCTTCCCCCCTTGGGGGGATAAGAGGGGGGCTCTCAACATCCTTCTCTTGATTTCATCCGTGATGTGCGGCACCACCTGAATCGTTTTGCCGAGATAGTCGCCATGACGCTCTCGATCGATGACGGTCTTGTAGATGCGTCCCGTCGTGATGCTGTTGTCGCGTGTGGTACGGATGCCCGTAAAGCGCTCGTAATGGCTTAAGTCAAGGTCGGTTTCGAAACCGTCCTCTGTCACATAGCACTCCCCGTGTTCATAGGGGTTCAGCGTCCCTGGATCAATATTGATATACGGGTCGAACTTCTGAATCGTGACCTTGTAGCCACGCGCCTGTAACAGCTTACCAATGCTCGCGGAGATGATGCCCTTGCCCAAAGAGGAAACCACACCGCCCGTGACGAAGATATACTTGGTGTCCATACGAGGCTTTAATGTGTCAAATTGTAATTATTTTGCTGCAAAGATAGTTCAAATTGTCAAATAATAACTCAAATACGCAAAATATGTAACAAAACACCTCGTTGTTTATTGATTTTTGTCAATCGCGAAAGAGGGGCGTTGAACTATGCTGGTACGCCTGCATAACCACGCCAATTAACCGACAACTAATTGTTTTGTCGGTTCTCATACCATTCGACGAAAGCTTCGTTGACGCGACGAATGCCGCCAGGGGTGGGGTAGTGGCCTGTGAAGTACCAGTCGCCGTGGTGATAGGGGCAGGCGCTATGCAATCCCTCGATGCTCTGAAACACCAGTTCGATAGGCGTTTGCATGTCGGCAGGTCGCAGCAACTCCACCATTTTATTGTTGATTTCCTCGACGGTGAAGGGTTCGTAGATGGCGCGAACGGGCGATTCGGCCTCACCCCCTTCCTTACATTTATTATATGTCTCCTCAATCACCTCTTCCATTCCCCGCTCTTCCAATAATGTTATGGCTGCACGGAAGGCACAGAGCTCTTCGAGGCGTGCCATGTCAATGCCGTAGAAGTCGGGATAGCGCACCTGAGGCGAGCTGCTGACCATGACGATCTTTTTGGGATGCAGGCGGTCGAGGATCTTGAAGATGCTCTCCTTCAGCGTCGTGCCGCGAACAATCGAGTCGTCGATGATCACCAGGTTGTCCACGTGTGGCCGCAGACAGCCATAGGTGATGTCATAGACGTGGGCGGCGAGGTCGTTGCGTGCTCCGGCCTCGGTGATGAACGTGCGCAGCTTGATGTCTTTCCATGCTACTTTTTCAGTGCGCACATCAAGCCCCTGGCGTCGGAAACCTTCTACCATACCGTAGAAAGCCACCTCGGCAGTATTGGGGATGAACGAGAACACGGTGTGCTCGGTATCGATGTCGATAGCGCGGAGAATGGGCTTGGTGAGCTGTTCGCCCAACCGCTTGCGTTCCTGATAAATGTCGCTGTCGGAGCCGCGACTGAAATATATACGTTCGAAGCTGCATTGGTTATTGCCTCGCTGTGGTAGGATGGTTTCCGTTCTTGTCTCTCCGTGTTTATTGACAATCAGCGCTTCGCCTGGTGCAACCTCATGGACTTGGTCTGTCGAGAGGTCGAAGGTGGTCTGCAGCACAGGGCGCTCGCTCGCCACTGCCACCACCTCGTCGTCCTGATAGAAGAAGGCTGGACGTATGCCCCACGGATCGCGCACGGCAAACATCTCGCCTGATCCCGTGAGGCCGCAAAGCACATAGCCGCCGTCGTAGTCGGGCAGCGAGGTGCGCAACACATGAGCCATGTCCACGTGGTCTTCGATATAACGGGTGATGTCAAGATCTTGAAGCCCAAGACGTTTGGCTTCCTCAAAGTTGCGTTCCACCTCACGGTCGAGGCGATGACCCATCCATTCGAGGGTGATGAAACTGTCGCTGAACATACGGGGTGACTGCCCCTGCTGTACAATCTTAGCGAAGATCTCGTCGATGTTCGTCATGTTGAAGTTGCCGCACAGACACAGGTTCTTGGCTCGCCAATTGTTGCGGCGCAGTAAGGGATGCACGTACTGCAATCCGCTCTTGCCTGTGGTGGAGTAGCGGAGGTGACCCATGTAGAGAGAAGCCGACGACCAATCAGCGGCCTCTCCCCCGACCCCTCTCCCGTGGGCGAGGGGAGTTTTATCCATTAGGTTCCCCTCTCTCACGGACGAGGGGTTAGGAGTGAGGCTTTTGAAGATTTTGGTGATTGCGTCTTTCCCCTCCGCCCTTTCGCGGAACAGGTATTCCTCGCCAACGGGGGCGGTCATATTGACGCAGGCGATGCCCGCACCTTCCTGGCCGCGGTTGTGCTGTTTCTCCATCATGAGGTATAGCTTGTTCAGCCCGTAGTGCGTTGTGCCGTACTTCTCCTGATAGAATGTCTGTGGTTTCAGCAGACGAATCATCGCCACACCGCATTCATGCTTGAGTTCTTCCATTTGCAATTGGATAAAATGTCCTTTTGTTCTTAATTTGACACAAATGTATTGCAAAATGTCTTATGAATTAGTCTTTATGGTTGACAAATGAAATTGCACGATGCAATTATTTGATTTTTGTCAACTGCAAACTATGGCAACAGATTCTATCGCCTGCTTCACATGCTTATCGAAAGTGTTTGGCTCTTGGTGTGACCTGTGCTACTGCGGCTAATGACCGTACAGGCAACACTTACGACTGCGAATAAAAAAGGAAGGGGAGTTCTTACCAGAGGAAATCGTCATCATCGGTGGCGACTTCTTCTGGTTCTTCGTTTTTGGTTGTTCCATCGGGCTTTTCCTCCTCGTCGGCTTCCTCACTTTGCTCATCGGTGGGGGCAGCGGGTGTTTGTGGCTTGTCGAAGAGGCCGTAGGTGGTGCGGAGAACGCGGAACTCAGTGCGGCGGTTAAGGGCGTTGCAGGCTTCGCGTAGGCTGTCGTCGGGGAGTGCCAGAATGAAGGCTTCGGTGAGGGTATCGCCTTCGTGGAGGAAAGGATGTGATTCGGCGATACGACGCTTGACAACCTTTGGACGGCTCTCGCCATAGCCCTTGGGCGTGAGGCGGTCGGCGGCTATTCCGTGCTCGATGAGGTAGTTGACAACGCTCTCCGCACGGCGCTGCGAGAGTCGTTCGTTGTACTGATCGTTGCCGCGGTAGTCGCAGTGGGCACTGAGCTCGATGGTCACGTTGGGGTTCTCGTTCAGCAACGACACGAGGCTGTCGAGGGCTTCGGTGCTGTCGTCAGTGAGGGCTGCGCTGTCGAACTCATAAAAAACGTTGCGCACGAGCACGGGAGCCGTGATAGAGGCCAGCGGGAACTGTAGGACGTATTCGCGACTGACGCTTGAGGTGTCCACGGTGAGCTGTTCAACGTGGTTGAGGTAACCCTTGCATGTGCCGAGGAACAGGTATTCGATGTGTGGCTGTATGGCGACCTCGAAGGAGCCGTCGCCACGCACGCTAAGTTTCTGGTTGGTGCCGTCGGAGCCAATCATATAGACGAGCCCTGCAGGCAGCTCATAGCCGTCCTTTTCATAAACCCATCCCTTGACGCTCTGCACGACCTCGGGGCAGAAGAAGCTCATCAAGTGGTCCCAGCCGCGACCGTCGCCGCGGTTGGTGGCAAAGTAACCTCGATTGTGGATGCCCTCGAAGGTCATGCCGAAATCGTCGCCGGCAGAGTTCATGGGATAGGGCAGGTGGGTGATGGTCCACGCATGTGTGACGCTATCTTCGCGTGCATAGAAAAGGTCGAGACCACCCATGCCGGAGTGGCCGTCGGAGGAGAAATAGAGGTCGCCGTTGGGACGGAACGTGGGAAACATTTCATCGCCTGGCGTGTTGATGGGTGCGGGCAGACATTCCGCACCGCCGAGAACCTTGCCTTCGACGCTTATGCGCCAAATATCCTTGCCACCATGACCGCCGGGCATATCGCTCACGAAGTACAGCCACAATCCGTTTGGCGACATGGCAGGATGTGCGAAGGTGGAGAGGGTGTCCTTGGAGATCCTGAGTTCCTGCGGCTTGGCCCATGTGGCATCAGAGCGCTGTGAGGTGTAGATCTGTGCGTAGCGCGGGTATTCGGGGTCAGTGGTGCAGCGCGTGAGGTACATGGTTTTGCCGTCAGGTGCAAAGCAGCAGACACCTTCCTCGAGTTCGGAGTTGAGTTCGCCTTCGACTGGTTCGGGCTGTATCCATTTTCCTTTCTCGTCCTTCTTTGTCCAGAAGATGTCGGCGCATTTGGTGCCCGTGATGCCGCTGAGCTCATCGCCTGTGGCTTGCGGACGTGTGGTGGTCCAGTACAGCTGCTCGTAGTTGTCGCCAAAGAGGGCAGGCGAGAAGTCGGAGCGTCGCGAGTTGAGCTGCGGCTCTTTCTTGACAGTATATAAGGAACCTTTCTTCTTGAGGAGGGCTGCCTGGCGAGCGCCGACGAGACCGTTTAGTGCAAGGGTATCGTTTTGTGGCGTGCAGATGTCGGGGTAGAGGGGGTAGAGGACTTGGGCGTCTTCGATATATTTCTCGTAGTTCTTGATGGCATTCTTGTAGTCGCCGTTCTTATGCTGCAGGCGTGCCAACTTGAGCGTAGCATCAAGAATGATGGATTCGGCGATGGAGTCGAGGGTAGCGGAGGTGGCGTCGGAACCCTCTGGGGTGTCGACGGGAGAACCGTCGACCGCCAACGCATCGGAGGGGGTGGTCGTTTCGGGGTCGTCTGATTTCTTGCGGCGAGATTTCTTGGCTGAGATTTTCTTTGCTTCAGCTTCAGCTTTCTGAGCTTCGGCTTTTCGGCGTTCAGCCAAGGCTTTTTCGGTGTAGCGAATACCGTTCTGATAAGCACCTATGGCTTTGGCTGTATAGTTGATGCGGCGGTAGCAGTCGGCCATCTTCAGGGCGCGCTCGCCACGCTTTTCGCGCTGTTTGAGGGATGTCTTGGCGTATGCGGTCTTGTATTCAGCGGCGGCATCAAAGTATTCACCGCGGGCATAAAACTGATCACCCTTCTTCAGCGCGCTTTCAGCATTGCAGGAAAGGAATAAGGGGAGGAGTAGGAAGACCCACCCCCAGCCCCTCCCTGTGAGGGAGGGGAGTAGCTGGCGCGTTGAGAGGTTTATAATATTCATTAGTGTTTCAAGAGGACATTCGCCCTTCCCTCACAGGGAGGGGTCGGGGGTGGGTCTTTATATATAACGCATATGTCCTATTTTTATTGTGCTGGCGGCACACGGCGGTTGGAATTGTCCTGCATGACGGTGAGGACGATATCTGTGACCATTTGCTTGAGTTCGGCGATGAAGGTGGCGGCGTCATATTCATGGCGCTCGATTTGCCGCAATTTTTTCTCCCAGATGCCTGTGAGTTCGGCGCTCTTGAGCAGTTCTTCGCGGATGAGGCTGATGAGCTCGATGCCTGTGGGCGTGGGTGCAAGGCTCTTGCGTACGCGGCGGATATAGTTGCGCTTGAAGAGCGTCTCGATGATGGCGGCACGCGTGGAGGGGCGTCCTATGCCATTCTCCTTGAGGGCGTCGCGCAGCTCATCGTCGTCGACGAGCTTGCCTGCCGTTTCCATGGCGCGGAGAAGTGTGGCTTCGGTGTAAGGCTTGGGGGGCGTGGTCTGCTTCTCGGTGAGCGTTGGAACGTGGGGGCCGCTCTCGCCTTTCTTGAAGGCAACGGTAAGCCCCTTCCCATCCTCCCCCAAGGGGGAGACGTTCTCAGCTCCTTCTGTATCTTCACCCTTGGGGGAGTTAGAAGGGGTTTTTTCCCATAAAACACGCCAGGCAGGGTCGACAATGCGTTTGCCGGTGGCGCGAAAGGGGATAGGGGAGGACTCTCCCCCCGCCCTCCCTGTTAGGGAGGGAGTGGAATGTACTGAGCAGGCATCCGCTTCACCATTATCAAGGGTATTTGCTCCCTCCCTAACAGGGAGGGCGGGGGGTGAGTCTTTTACTTCCCCCGTCACCGTTGTCTGCTCAAACTTACATTCGGGATAGAAAGCGCCGATGAAACGGCGGGCGATGAGGTCATAGACGCGTTTTTCGTTGGCCGAGAGGTTGGCAGTGGTCACGGGCACGCTGGTGGGGATGATGGCGTGGTGGTCAGTAACCTTCGTATTGTCAAAAACTTTTTTGGTTTTCGGCAGCTTCTTGCCGTCGGCCAGCAGGGGCTGAATGAAGCCGGCGTAGGGTGTCATGGCGGCGAGGATCTGCGGACATTTGGGATAGACATCGTCGGGCAGGAAGGTAGTGTCGACGCGCGGATAGGTGGCGACCTTTTTTTCGTAGAGACTCTGGATGAGCTGTAGCGTGAGGTCGGCGGAGTAGCCGAATTTCTTGTTACATTCCACCTGCAGCGACGTAAGGTCAAAGAGTCGCGGTGCGGCTTCCTTGCCAGCTTTCTTCTCAACGGAGGTGATGGTGAAAGGCAGCTCGCGGATAGCCTCCAACGCTTTCTCGCCTTCCTCCTGCGTCTTGAAGCCGCGGTCGCCCTCTTCCATGACGGCGGTGAAGGTGGTGTCGCGATAGATGGTAGACAGCACCCAATAGGTCTCGGGCTGGAAATTGTCGATCTCGTGCTGGCGATTGACGATGAGTGCAAGTGTCGGTGTCTGCACACGTCCGATGCTGAGCACCTGACGGTTCTGGCCGTATTTCAAGGTGTAGAGGCGCGTGGCGTTCATGCCGAGCGTCCAGTCGCCGATAGCGCGGCAGAGGCCGGCTTCGTAGAGACTTTGGTATTCACGCTGGTCCTTGAGCGTCTGAAAACCCTCGCGGATGGCCTCCTCGGTGAGCGAACTGATCCACAGGCGCTGCACAGGACATTTGACACCCGCCTTCTGCATTACCCATCGCTGGATGAGCTCACCCTCCTGACCGGCATCACCGCAGTTGATGATACCGTCGGCAGCCTGCATCAGCTTCTCAATGATAGCGAATTGCTTTTCAATGCCTTTGTCCTCTTTTAGCTTAATGCCGAAGCGCGTGGGAATCATCGGCAGCTGCGCCAGGCTCCACGCTTTCCACATCGGCGAATATTCGTGCGGCTCCTTCAGTTCGCACAGGTGGCCGAATGTCCACGTCACCTGATAGCCGTTGCCTTCGAGGTAGCCGCCACGATCCTGTTTGGCACCAAGGACATTGGCGATGTCACGTGCCACGGACGGTTTTTCTGCTATACAGACAATCATCTGTTTCTTTTCGTCTCTCTTTGGCGTGCGGAGACGCTTATAAAGGTGCGTTTCTTCGCAGTCAAATGTTATTCATTGTTTAATTTGGCCGCAAAGGTAGTAAAAAGTTTAAAGTTTAAAGTTTAAAGTTTAAAGATTTTGCCTCCGACTATTTATTTTTCAATTTTCATTCTTTCGTTTTTCACTTTTTTCTTATCTTTGCACCCACAATCATACAGACACATATCTTACATGGCACAAGAAGTCATTATCAGCAGGAACCTGCAGGCGGAGCTCACTGCGGCTATTGAGGCCGTCAGTCCTGACCGCCTCTTCGTGCTTACGGACACCACGACGCTCGCCTTGTGTTGGCCTGTGGTGCAGCCGTTCGCCTGCCTCCGTGACGCCACAATGATCACCATAAACTCCACCGACGAAGCCAAGACCTTGACTACGCTGGCGAACGTGTGGACGGCACTCGGGGAAGGTGGTGCCACGCGCCACTCGATGCTCGTGAACCTGGGTGGAGGGATGGTGACCGACCTCGGTGGCTTCGCCGCTTCGACCTTCAAGCGTGGAATAGCCTACGTGAATATCCCCACGACGCTTTTGGCAATGGTCGACGCCAGCGTGGGTGGTAAGACGGGCATCAACTTCCGCGGTCTGAAGAACGAGATTGGCGTGTTCAATGAGGCACGCACCGTGATCCTCGATACCCATTTCCTGCGCACACTCGACACCCAAAACATCCGCAGCGGCTACGCAGAAATGGTCAAACATGGGCTCATCTCCGACGACGCCGACCTGATGGAACTCCTGCGTTTCGATATCCATCAGCCTGACCTCGATGCCCTGAGTGCGCTCGTCGCCAAGAGCGTCGCCATCAAGGAACGAATCGTAGCCGAAGATCCTTATGAAAAAGGTATTCGCAAGGCACTGAATTTGGGGCACACCGTGGGGCACGCCTTCGAGAGTCTGGCATTGGCAACAGGGCATCCCGTGCTCCACGGCTATGCCGTAGCCTGGGGGCTCGTCTGCGAGCTCTACCTGAGTGCTACTCGCTGCGGCTTCCCCTCAGAGCGCCTGCACCAAGTGACGCACTTCGTCCGCGAGACCTACGGCACCTTCAACTTCGATTGCAAGCAATACGACCGCCTCTACGAACTGATGACGCACGACAAGAAGAATTCTGCCGGACGCATCAACTTCACCCTCCTCGGTGCTGTCGGTGATGTCCGCATCAACCAGCAAACGACGAAGGATGACATCTTTGAGGCGTTGGATTATTATAGGGAAAACTAAAGACTCTCCCCCCGAACCAGTCCAGGCGTAACACTTAATAGTTCCGCCTTCTTGGCACCCTATAAGTGAGGGAGTGGTTACCCAATAGTTGTAAACATTATAATAATAATATACAAAATGAAGAAAACTATTTCTTTTATAACTTTTTGCTTTTTCGCCTCTGCTTTATTTGCAAAGGTATCCGCTCCCTCCCTAATAGGGAGGGCGGGGGGAGAGTCTGCTGGGTCTTCTCGCTATTCCCATAACCCCATCCTCCCCGAGTTTCATGCTGATCCCGAAGTGCTCTATTCCGAGCAGACGGGCCGGTTCTACATCTACTCTACGACCGATGGCGCGCCAGGCTGGGGCGGTTACTACTTTACCGTCTTCTCCAGCGATAACCTTGTCGACTGGCGCCACGACGGCATCATGCTTGACCTGGGCACGGATCAGGTGCCGTGGGCTACGGGCAATGCCTGGGCACCCTGCATCATCGAGAAAAAGACGGAGGCAGGCTGGCGCTACTATTTCTATTACAGCGGCCACAATCCCAAGAACAACCGCAAGGCCATCGGCGTCGCCGTAGCCTCGAAACCCGAAGGTCCCTTCACCGACTTCGGGCAACCGATTGTCAATCGCCTTCCTGACGGCGTGCATGGTGGCCAGCAGATAGATGTCGACGTGTTCCACGACCCCGTCTCTGGCAACGATTACCTCTATTGGGGTAACGGTTATATGGCTGGCGCCAAGCTCAATACTGACATGACGAGCATTGACACCACCACCATCACGGTGATGACACCACAGGGCGGAACATTGCAGGACTATGCTTACCGCGAAGCACCATACGTGTTCTTCCGCAACGGCACGTACTATTTCCTATGGAGTGTAGATGACACAGGTTCACCTAACTACCATGTCGCCTACGGCACGTCCTCGTCGCCCCTTGGCCCTATCCGTGTTGCAGACCAGCCTATCGTGCTCATCCAAGACCCAGCCAACGGCATTTATGGGCCTGCGCACAATAGCGTGTTGCAACTGCCGGGCAAGGATGAGTGGTACATTGTCTACCATCGTATCAATGCTAACTACCTCGACCGTGACCGTGGCCCAGGTTTCCACCGCCAGACTTGCATCGATCAGATGTTTTTCAATGCCGACGGCACCATCAAGCCTGTTAAGCCCACCAACACGGGTGTGAAGGCGGTGAAGGTGAAGCGCAAGAAAAAGTAAGTAAAGAATGAAAAGACTGTTATCATACTTTGTTTTCGCGTTGGCGGCCTGTGCGTTGCAGGCGCAGAACGTGGCACCCGCGTTGACTGTGAAGCATGACGTTGTGAACATGGGTGAGCTGACTTACTTGCAGCCACGCACGGCGACCTTCGAGCTGACCAGTAGCGGCAAGGCTCCCTTGCAGCTGAAATCCGTGAAGCCGTCCTGCGGATGCACCGCTGTCGAATGGCCTAACTCGCCCATCGCACCCGGACAGACGGTTAAAATCACTGCGACCTACGACGCTCGTATGCTGGGCTATTTTCAAAAGGAAATAGAAGTGTTCACAAATGCCGGAGATGCCCCCGTCTATCTCACACTGCAAGGGCGTGTCGTGTCAACAGCGACAAACATTGAGGGTGATTTTCCCATTGATATGGGCGATGTGCGCCTATCCACTAACGCCATCATCTTTGACAATGTCAACCGTGGCGATCGCCCTGAAGCTCATCTCCTCGTCCTCAACAACACCCGCACGAACATCACACCTGTGCTGATGCACCTGCCCTCATACCTCACCGCCATCTATCAGCCTGAGACATTGGCGGGTGGCCGTGTGGGACGCATCACCCTGCGTCTCAACAGCGATCGCATGAAGAGCTATGGTTTCAACGAGACGACCATCTATCTCGCACGCAAAGCTGGTGACAAAGTGACGCCGGACAATGCTATCAGCGTTAGCTCCGTGCTCCTGCCCAACTTCTCGAACCTCAGTGAGAACGACTTGAAGACGGCACCCCTCGTAATGCTTTCTGCCGATAGTCTTGATTTCAGCAATAGCGCTGGCAAGAAAACAGTCTCGCAGACACTCACCATCGGTAATGCCGGTGAGAAACCTCTCAACATCAGCTGTGTGCAGCTCGAAGGGCGTGCCCTCAACGTCAGTTTAGCCAACCGTGTCGTCAAGCCTGGCAAGCGCGTCAAGCTCAAGGTGACACTGTTCGCCGACCGTGTTCGTGCCGATGATCCCGAACCCCACATCCTCCTTATTACTAACGATCCTACCCATCCCAAAGTGGATATAAAAGTAAACGTTCATGGAGCATCCAGAGAACAATGAAGAATATAAAGGCTTGATCGTCAACAGCGGCATAGAACAGCCTTCCAATGTCAATCCCTACCTGCAGCGAGGGCGCTTTGCCCGTCGTCACCTCACCGCCGCCGATTATGTCGAAGGCATTGTCAAGGGTAATGTCACCATCCTCGGACAGGCGGTGACGCTCGTCGAGAGTACTAATCCCGACCACCAAGTCATCGCGCAGGAAGTCATAGAGAAATGCCTGCCTTATAGCGGCAATAGCGTGCGCGTAGGCATCAGTGGCGTGCCTGGTGCAGGCAAGAGCACCAGCATCGATGAGTTCGGCATACATGTCCTCGAACGCACGGGCGGTAAGCTCGCCGTCCTGGCTATAGACCCCAGCTCCGAGAAAACCAAGGGTTCCATCCTCGGCGACAAGACGCGCATGGAGAAGCTCAGCGTGCATCCCGACTCGTTCATCCGCCCCAGTCCATCGGCAGGGTCACTCGGCGGCGTGGCACGCAAGACACGTGAGACCATCATCCTCTGCGAGGCTGCCGGTTTCGACAAGATTTTCGTGGAGACTGTGGGCGTGGGACAGAGCGAGACGGCTTGCCATTCTATGGTCGACTTCTTCCTGCTCATCCAGGTCGCCGGCACTGGCGACGAGCTGCAAGGCATCAAGCGCGGCATCATGGAAATGGCCGACGGCATCGTCATCAACAAATGCGACGGCGACAACGTCGAAGCCTGCCACCTCGCAGCGCGACAGTTCCAGAATGCCCTCCACCTTTTCCCCATGCCCGAGAGCGGTTGGACACCTAAGGTACTGTGCTACTCTGGCTTCTTTGGCCTCGGAATCAAGGAGGTGTGGGATATGATCTACGACTATGTAGACTTTGTCAAACAGAACGGCTACTTCGACCACCGCCGTGCCGAGCAGGCCAAGTACTGGATGTACGAGAGCATCAACGAGCAGCTCCGCAACGGTTTCTATAACCATCCTACTATCGCCACCCTGCTTCCTGCTGCCGAACGTACCGTTCTCGAAGGTCAGAAGACCTCCTTCGTCGCTGCCAAACATCTCCTCGATACCTATTTCAATCTGCTAAAATAATAAGGTTCGCGTAGCGAGCGTATGTAGATGCCCCATAGATTCGTCAAAAGAAGATTGAATGACAGCCAACGACTGAAGGGGTACAAGTAGCAAAGAGACTGTGTCGACAGTTGTGACACAGTCTCTTTGCAAATTATAGGATGCCTTCTTATCTAATGAACAGCAGTTCGCGATACTTGGGCAGAGGCCACAGGGCATCATCCACGATGAGTTCCAACTTATCGATCTGACGACGAATGGTGTCCAACATCGGAGCGATAGTGTCGTGGTAGGCGATGGCCTTCTCGTGTTCGTCCTCAATCTTGTTGGCGACTTTGCGGGCAGCAACGAGTTCCTCTACTTGCGTCTCAATGTTGCTGGTGCGGAAAGCGATTTCCTCGATGAGCTTCAGGTTGCGGGCGCTGAGCGTTTCAGCCTTCTCGGCGGGGAATACGGTGCGCATATCCTCAACATTGCTCAGCAGCTGGCTCTGGTAACGCGTAGCCACGGGGATGATGTGGTTCATGGAGAGGTCGCCGAGGACGCGGGCCTCAATCTGAATCTTCTTGGTGTAGGTCTCCCACTTCACCTCGTTGCGAGCTTCCAGTTCCTTCTTTGTCATCACGCCCATGCTCTCGAACATCGCGATGCTATCAGGATCAAGGTAGCGCTCGAAGATGACGGGGCAGCTGGTCTCCACGTCAAGGCCGCGTCGGGCAGCTTCTGCCTTCCATTCGTCGCTGTAGCCGTTGCCATCGAAGCGGATGGGCTTGCAGGTCTTGATATCCTCGCGTAGGATGTCTATGATGGCGTGGAAGATAGCGTTATGCTCCGAACCTTCGAAGTCCTTGGCGATGGCTGCGATGCGTGCATCTACGCGCTTCTTGAAGTTCGTCAAAGCCTCTGCCACAGCAGCATTCAGGGCAATCATACCGCTGGCGCAGTTGGCTTCGGAACCCACAGCACGGAACTCGAAGCGGTTGCCGGTGAAGGCGAATGGGCTGGTGCGGTTTCGGTCAGTATTGTCGATGAGCAGTTCCGGGATCTCGGGGATGTCCATCTTCATGCCCTGCTTGCCGTCCATCTGGAAGAGGTCGTCCTTGTCGGCTTTCTCGATGTGATCGAGCAACTCGCTGAGCTGCTTGCCGAGGAAGCTGGAGATGATGGCAGGCGGAGCCTCGTTGGCACCCAAGCGGTGGGCGTTGGTGGCGCTCATGATGCTGGCCTTCAGCAGGCCGTTGTGCTTATAGACACCCATCAGCGTCTCCACGATAAACACGGCGAAGCGCAGGTTCTGCTCGGGGGTCTTGCCGGGTGCATGGAGCAGCACGCCAGTGTCGGTGGAGAGACTCCAGTTGTTGTGCTTACCGCTACCGTTGATGCCAGCAAAGGGCTTTTCGTGCAAGAGGGCGCGGAAACCGTGCTTGCGGGCAACGCGCTTCATCAGCGACATCAGCAGCATATTGTGATCTACGGCGAGGTTTGTATCCTCGAAGATAGGTGCCACCTCAAACTGGTTCGGTGCCACCTCGTTGTGGCGAGTCTTGCAGGGGATACCCAGCTCCAACGCCTGAATCTCCAGGTCGCGCATGAAAGCTGCGACGCGCTCAGGGATGCTTCCAAAGTAGTGGTCATCCATCTGCTGGTTCTTGGCAGAGTCATGGCCCATCAGCGTGCGTCCCGTCAGCAACAGGTCGGGACGGGCTGCGTACAAACCTTCATCCACGAGGAAATACTCCTGCTCCCAGCCGAGATTGCTCGTAACCTTTTTCACTGCGGGGTCGAAATAGTGGCAGACCTCCGTGGCAGCCACGTTCACGGCCTTCAGCGCACGCAGCAGTGGAGCCTTGTAGTCGAGCGATTCACCACTATAAGATATAAATACGGTGGGAATGATGAGCGTGTCGTCGATGATGAAAACGGGACTCGTGGGATCCCAAGCCGAATAGCCGCGAGCCTCGAAGGTCGAACGGATACCGCCGCTGGGAAACGAGCTGGCGTCCGGCTCTTGCTGCACCAGCAACTTGCCCGAGAACTCCTCAATCATGCCGCCCTTGCCGTCGTGCTCGATAAAGCTGTCGTGCTTCTCGGCGGTGCCCTCCGTCAGGGGTTGGAACCAGTGCGTGTAATGCGTCACACCATTCTCCTTGGCCCACTGCATCATGCCAGCAGCCACGGCATCGGCAACCTTGCGGTCGAGGTGAGCGCCGTTGTCGATGACATCAATCATCTTCTGATAGATATCCTTGGGCAGATACTTGTACATCTTCTCGCGGTTGAAGACCTTCTTGCCGAAATACTCGCAAGGTCTCTCACTGGGTGCCTCTAAGTCGAGCGGCTTCTTCTTGAAAGCCTCGCCGACAACCTGAAATCTCAAATCGTTTGCCATAATTGTGCTTGTTTGGTTTGTTATATTACTTTTTACGTCCTTTTTCCTTAAAAAACTAACTTCTTGTTAGAATTTCGCTGCAAAAGTAGTGCAAAGTGTTATTACAAACAAATATTATCCACACATTATGTCACATTGAGCATTGTTTTCTTGACAAAAAGCAATTATTTCAGGCGATTTTGTTGCACAATGTATCTTTTCTGCCCTATTTTGCCCTCCTGCAGACATCTTTTCGACTGCAAAGGTGTGAATATAGTCTTAATTAGAACGGTCTTTTATTGTAATGGTGTTAATGGATAAACGATATTTACGATAAAGATGTTGGCAGCAAGGATGATGATGTTCATCAGCAAGCCGATGCGCATGAAATCGCTGAAGCGGTAGCCGCCAGGGCCATAGACCAGCATGTGAGTGGGCGAACCGATGGGAGTGGCAAAACTACTGCTCACGCTTATCATCAGGGCGATGAGGAAGGGGAACGGCTCGTAGCCCAACTTCTCAGCTGCCTCGTACATGATGGGGAAGAACATGGCACCCGCAGCCGTGTTCGAAATGAACTCAGTAACAAAGGTGCCTACAAGACAGACGGCGGTCATCACCACAATCGGGTTGGTGCCGCAGACGTCGAGGATGCCGTTGGCCAGCCATTCGGCGAGGCCCGTTTTCTGGATGGCTAAGCCGAGGACAGCGCTGCCTGCAAAGACCATGAGGATCTCCCAGTTGATGGAGCGCATAGCTTGCTCCATGTTGCAGCAGCGGCAGATGAGCATGGCGGCTGCAGCGAGGAAGGCACATTGCAGCAGCGGTATGATGTTGAAGGCCGAGAGCGTCACCATGGCAATCATGATAGCGGTGGAGACGAGTGTGCCGCGTCCGATGTTAGGCACGTCGTCGGAGTCGAAGAAGTGGAGATCGCTCTTCATGGCAGATGCCTCAACATTGAGGTGTTTCGGGCATACCAGCAACAGCGTGTCGCCGGCTCGCAACACCACATTGCGCGGTGCCTCGTCGATGCGCTCGCCGCTCCGGGCCACAGCTGCCAGGATGACATCGTTGTCCTTTTCAAACGAGCTGCCGCCGATGGTCTTGCCTATCAGGCTGCTGCCGAAATCAACGTATGCTGTGCGCAAGGGGCGGTTCTTGTCTACCTCGCTCATGGTAAAGATATGGTGGTCGGCGCTTACTAACTGGTGACTATTCGCAATCTCTAAGATTTCGTCTATCTGTCCGGCATAGACCAGACGGTCGCCGCCCATGATAAACTCGTCCTCCAAGTTGGCTGCCTGAGCATCGTCGAAGTGGTACACCTTGATGAGGCTGCCGCCGTTGACATGGACGAGGCCGGCCTTACCCAGCGTCTTGCCGATGTAGGGATTGTCTGAGGGAACCAACAGTTCTACGGTGTAGTCACCCGTCGATTCGAACGCGCTCTCTGGCGCCTTGCGGTCGGGCAGCAAACGACGCATGGCAATGACCGACAGCACACCGACGGCCAGACAGAACAGGCCGGGGATGGTCGTCGCCAGAATGTTCATGGCCACGCCCGTTTTCTCCTCGTAGAGTCCGCTGATGATGAGGTTCGGCGGTGTGCCGATCAGGGTGCAGACGCCACCCATGCCCGAGGCATAGCTCAGGGGAATGAGCAGTTTCGAGGGCGACACGCCGAGCTTCTTGGACCACATCTTAACGATGCTGACGAAGAGCGTTACGACCGTTGTGTTGCTGAGGAATGAACTGAGCATGGCCACGGGCAGCATCAGTCGTGTCACCGCTTTCGCGTAACTGTCGGGTGTGCCAAGCAGATGTTTAACAATCCATTGCAGCACACCTGTATGCATCAGTCCTGCGACGACTACGAACAACACGCCAACGGTGACGACCGATGTGCTGCTAAAACCTGAAAAAGCATCCTTTGCATCAAGTACGCCCGTCACGAAGAGCACGCCGATGGCTCCGAGAAACACAAGGTCGCTGCGCCACTTGGTGAACAGCAGAATAGTGAACATGCCCAGCACCGTCACGATAGTAATCCAGGCATCAAGACCGAAGCCTAAAAACATGATGGATTCTATATTATCTTACCAGATTTTCAGGTCGAAAGGTATGCGGGCGTAGATGCATTGGTCGATGCGCTGCTTCTCCATCATGCGTTGCATGGTGGCGAGCATGGGATAGGCATCGCCGAAAGCAGCACGCAGGTGTGTGTCGAAGTAGCTTTCCTGCTTCTGGTTCAGCATTTGCTCGATGAAGGTGGAAGGAGCGGGATAAGTGTCGGTGGAGTATTTCTCCAGTTCAGCCAACTTGGCGGCTTCGGCGATGGCGTCCTCGAGGTTACCTAACTGGTCGACGAGACCAATCTTGATAGCTTGCTCGCCTGTCCATACGCGACCCTGGCCAATGGCGTCGACGCTGTCCTGAGAGATACTGCGACCCTCAGCCACACGTCTGGTAAAGAGGTCGTATCCACGTTCGATCATGGCTTGCATCATCGCACCTTCGCTCTCGTTGAAGCCACGTGCCATAATGCCCATGACAGCTGGGCCACCGAAGTCGGAGTGTTTGTTGGTCTTGACCACATCGAAACGCAGACCTGCTTTGTCTTGAATTAGCTCGCTGCCATCGGGAATCATGCCGAAGATGCCGATGCTACCGGTCAGCGTCGAAGGCTCGGCAACAATCTTGTTGGCGCCGCAGCTGATGTAATAGCCACCGCTGGCAGCCATACCGCCCATGGAGATGACGACGGGCTTCTCAGCCTTCAGCAGCTGGATTTCATGCCAGATCTGCTCGCTGGCAAAGGCGCTGCCGCCAGGTGAGTTGACGCGGATGACCACGGCCTTCACGTCCTCGTCCTTACGCAGTTTCTGCAACTCACGGATCGTGGGCATAGTCTCGATAAATGTCTCGCCAGCAGAGAGGGGATTGCTAGAGGGTTGGTCTATGATTTCACCGTATGCATAGTAAACGGCAATGCGCGCTTTCTCATCCTTCTTATCGGCAGCAGCCACGAGTTCGGCTGGCGACACGAAGTTGATGGGCTTCTTTTCCTTCAGTTCCAGCTTGGTGCGCAGCATGTCCTTGAATCCGTCGATGTAGGCAAGGGTATCGACAAGGCCATTTTCAATCAGGAATTTCGCGGGTTGCATGGCAGTCAGCGTGTCCGCTAAGCTGTTCAGTTGTTCGGCGCTGAGCTGACGACTTGCTCCGACGGCCTCGACCATCTGATTCCATATACAGCCAAGGTAGGCTTCTGTCTGAAGGCGGTTGGCCTCACTCATCTCGGTGAGGATGTAAGGCTCAACGGCGCTCTTGAAGGTACCAACCTTGAAGACCTGCATCTTGATACCCATCTTCTTCATGGTCTCTGTGTAGAACATCGGGGCACCGCCCAGTCCGTGCCAGTCAACGAGACCTTCAGGATTGACGACGATCTTGTCGGCGACAGATGTCAGATAGTAAGCGCCCTGGTCATAAATATCGCCGTAGGCGTAGATCCACTTGCCGCTTTCCTTGTACTTCACGAGGGCTTGGCGCAGCTCTTGCAGCATGGCGGGTGTTCCGCCGCTGAATGAGGAGCCGACTTCGAGGTAGATACCTTCGACTTTGTCGTTCTTGGCAGCTTCGTCGACAGCGTCCAACAGCTGATCGAGACCGAGCGAAGCCATTTGGTCGCCCATAATCATTGTCAAGGGATTCTCCTCTTCGGCGCGCTCTTCAAGAGTGCCGTTGAGGTTGATGCGCAATACGGACCCTTTCTTCACCGAGCCAGTAGAACCTTCGCTGGCGGCCATGCCGATGATGGAGACGAAAAAGAAAATGCCTGCAATCAGCATGAACAAGCCTAAGCCAACGACTGTGGCAAACACATACTTAATAAATTCTTTCATTGTTGTTAGTGGTTATTGAGTTAATAATCATTTTTGCTTTTTGGTGTGCCTAAAAGGAAAGAAGTGACCCGATGGGAATGAGCTCGCGGGAAATCAATGGGTGTAGTCCAAGATGGCACGCTTGAAATCCTCGGCTTCGCCGCGCAGAATCTCCACCTCAATAGGTAGGACATAGATATGACGACGGACTATAGGCGTGAGGTCTTTGATGAGTAAGAGACGCGAGGCATCTTTCTCCGTGGTAATAATCAGGCGCTTGCTGCCTTGCATGGCAGTGAAGGCTTCTTCTATGCGCTTCACGTCGTGGGGCTTGAAGTGGTGATGGTCGGAGAAGAACATCGGGGTGATATGGCGCGTTGTGCGCTTCAGGTCCATCATCATCTGTTCTGGCGAGGCGATGCCCGTGAGCAAAAGGATGTAGGTGTCAGAGGTTAGCTCTTCTTCCGGGCCGGGGAGATTGCTGAACAGGCGTCGCAGGCGGCCGTAGCGGAAACACGAGAAGAAGAGTTGCTGATAGGGCTTCAGGTGCAGGGCCTGTTGGATGACACGGAAGTCCATTGGCTTCATGTCCGACGGGCATTTGGTCACGATGACGATTTGTGCTCGCTCCTTGGCCGTTACCGGTTCGCGTAGGCGACCGGCCGGCAACAGTTTGTCGTCGGTGATGAGCCGATGGTAGTCAGTGAGTAGGATGTTGAGGCCCGCGTTGACATAGCGGTGTTGGAAGGCGTCATCGAGCAGGATGACATCGACATCACGCGTCTCGTTGCTGGTGAGAAGGGTGGTTATGCCGCGGCGGCGGTTACTGTCGACGGCGACGATGGCATCCGGGAACTTCTGTTTCATTTGCCAGGGCTCATCGCCGATGACGGGCATAGGTGTCTTGCTGTCGGACAGATGGAAACCGCTCGACTTGCGTTTGTAGCCACGGCTGAGCACAGCGACGCGATGGTTGGGAAGCAGTAGGTGCAGGAGCAGCTCTGTATGTGGCGTCTTGCCTGTGCCGCCCACGGTGATGTTGCCTACGCAGATGATGGGGCGATCATACGTCTGCGCTTTCAACACTTTCATGTCAAAGAGCAGGTTACGTACCCACACACCAAAACCATAAAACCACGAGAGCGGTTTCAGCCATTCGTTGATATGAATCAGATCTCCTTCCAGTTCAGTTTATACTTTATTATTTGATTATTTTTCATGCTTCAATGGGTTCCATCCCTGTGCTTTCAGCGCCATCTCTACACCGTCGCGGCAGACGAGTTGCAAGCCCAGTTCTGGTTTGGTGATATGTCCGATGACCTTGACGCCAGGGATGGCTGCCACGCGGTCGTGCATCGTCAGCGGCACGGTGAAGAGCAGTTCGTAGTCCTCGCCGCCATTCAAGGCGCAGGTCGTCACGTTCATGTTCAGTTCCTCAGCCAGACTGGCTGTTTGGTAGTCTAAGGGGATGCGCTCTTCGTAGACGCGGCAGCCCGTATGGCTTTGCGTACAGATGTGGAACAGCTCACTGCTGAGGCCGTCGCTGATGTCCATCATGGCTGTCGGGCGGACGCCCTCCTTGGCCAGCGCCTCGATGATGTCTTTGCGCGCTTCGGGCTTCAGTTGACGTTCCAGCAGATATTCGTGTCCTGTGAAATCGGGTTCGAAGGCAGGGAGGTCTTCGGGCTTCTCGCCACGCTGTTGGGCCTCACGGAGTTGCTGGTTGTACACCGTTTTCTCGCGTTCCAACAGCTGGAGACCCATATAGGCGGCACCCAGGTCGCCGCTAACGCAGATGAGGTCAGTAGCTTTGGCGCCGTCGCGGTAGACGATATCCTCGGGACGCGCATCGCCGATACAAGTGATACTGATGGTCATCCCGGTGAGCGAGGCCGATGTGTCCCCGCCTACAATGTCACAGCCATGGGCCTCACAGGCCAGACGCAGACCTTCGTAGAACGCTTCTATATCTTCTACCGTGAAGCGGTTGGAAAGTCCGAGGGACACCGTCATCTGGCGTGGACGTCCGTTCATGGCATAGATGTCCGAGAGATTGACCATCGCGCTCTTGTAGCCTAAGTGCTTCAACGGGACATATTGAAGGTCGAAATGCACACCTTCCAACAGCAGATCCGTGGTCACCAACACCTGACGGCCTGCATCAAAAGCTAAGACAGCGCAGTCGTCACCGGCGCCCCGTTTCGTCTCAGGATTCTTCAGCTCAATGTCTTTGGTGAGGCGGCTTATCAGTCCAAACTCACCCAATGCGGCGATTTCCAATTATACCTTATACCTTTTCCGTTATACTTTGCCGCAATCAATTGCGATTGATCATTTCTCTCATGATGTCTGCCATCAGCGGCTGTACGGCATTGGCAGCTTCCTGCACCTCTTCGTGGCTGACTTCAACAATCTTGCCCTCTATGCCGAGGTCTGTGATGATGCTGACGCCGAAGACGCGGAGGCCGCAATGATGCGCTACGATGGTTTCGGGCACGGTGCTCATGCCGACGGCATCGGCTCCCAATATGTGGAACATACGGTATTCGGCAGGCGTTTCGAACGTCGGCCCCTGGGTGCCTAAATATACACCGTGCTGTACCTTGATGCCTTTCTCCGCTGCGATGGTATCAGCCAACTGGATGAGCTCATGGTCGTACACCTCAGACATATCTGGGAAACGGGGACCCGTCGGATAGTTGGGGCCGTGCAGGGGATGCTCAGGGAAGAGGTTGATATGGTCGGTGATGATCATCAGGTCGCCGATGGAGAACGAGGGGTTGGTGCCGCCGGCAGCATTACTCACGAAGAGCGTCTTGATACCTAACTCATACATCACACGGATGGGGAAGGTGACTTCCTGCATGGAATAGCCTTCATAGAAGTGAAAGCGTCCCTGCATGGCAAGGATATCCTTGTTGCCAAGCTTGCCGAATAGGAGGCGTCCGGAGTGACCCTCCACCGTAGAAACGGGGAAATGGGGAATGTCTTTGTATTCGATGGACAGCGTGACATCGATTTCTTCTGCCAGACGTCCCAGGCCGGTACCCAGAACGATGGCGGTAGTGGGGTGGCAAGGCATCTTGGGCTTAAGCCAATTTGTCGCCTCTAAAACCTTCTCGTACATCATAATTTTATCGTTTTTGATTAACTTCGCGCTGCAAAGTTAATGATAAATGTCAGATTGCCCATATTTTCTGCCTTAATTTTGCTCAATCTCTCAAAACTATTTATCTTTGCACGGTTTTTTGACTATGATATCACTACATTCTACCCTTTTAAGCGTTTCTGTTGGGCATTGGTTGATGGCCGCAGTCATGGCTTTGTTCGCGCGACACAAGGTGCAGTACCTTTCCATCGCTTGGATTATAGGTATCTTCGGCGCCGCTGCGACCTGTGTCATACCTTTTGCCGATTCCCTTGAGACCTTGCGACCGGCCATGCTTCACCCAGGGTCGCTCTTCGTCATGATGGCCTTCACTTACCTGCAGAGCATCTATCCGCTCGGCATTGTCATGCCTGGATATCTGCAATGGGCACGTATGTGGCGATATGCGCTACCCGTCATCGTGCTTGGAGTGCTCTACGCTTCTTTGATGTTGATGGGCATGACGGCGCCCAACTACTACACCTGGGGCGAGTTGGCTAATGGCTTTTTCACGATTGACATGTTGCTGCGGGCTGCCATGCTTGTTGTCAGTCTACATTACATTATCAATATTTTCCTCCTGCCACGCATCATGCTGCGCTATCCTCATGTGCCGCGTTACCTTCAGGTCTATGCTTTCTGCCTCGGACTGACTTCCTGCCTTTATTTCTGGCTTATACTGCGTTTTTCCGTCTTGACCTTTGAGATATGGCTCATTCTCTTCACGCTTGCGAACATCTATATGTGTCTGCGGTCGCTTGAGACAATTGCGCTCAGCTTGCCCAAGCCCGAGATACAAGTCGTGGATGTGGAACCTGTCATTACTAACGACGATGAAGAACAGGAGGATTTCAATGAAGCCAACCTCCATCGTTTCGAGAAAGCAGAGTTTTGGATGCAGCACCACAGCGAGGCTTGGAAGAACTACACCTTCGGACGCGATCAACTGTGTGAGGCCATAGGCATAAATCGTCACCTGCTCCTTCAGAGCGTCCGGAGCCAAGGATATAACAACATTCACGATTATATCAATGTCTATCGCGTCAACGAACTCAAGCGAATGATCAACGCAGGTGAAGTACGCAAACTTGCAGAATGTCTCGATGCTGGCTTTGGAACAGTCAAGACAGCGCGTGTTTGTTTTGAAAAAGTTACAGGAATAACGCTTGACGAGTCGTTAGCGCGCTGGAAATAATATAATAAGGAACGCGCGCGAGACCGTTGACGAAGGTCAATGCGGGGAAAGATTTTTCGAAAAAAGTTGCAGAAACGCTTGCAGGAATGAAAAAGTCGCCGTACCTTTGCACCCGCAAAACAGGAAAGGAGCCTGTGAGGCAGTGCTCAGAAGGCCGGTTTTGCATGAAGAAACGTTCTTTGAAAGATTAGCTAAAGAGACAAAGTAGTACAGGAAGCAAGAAATTGCGACCGTCATTTCTGATCCGATACAGGTCACTCTCATGAAGGTGTCTTCTATTTACAGACAAGTTTCCGGAATCCTCCGTAGTACGTTTCGTGTTACGGATTCTACAAGTCTCCGAGCAGCGAGTGCAATCAAGCTTGCTTGAATTGCCGAGTCGCGAAGGAGACTCGTAAAGGATTTTTGGAACAAAAATACTTTACAATGAAGAGTTTGATCCTGGCTCAGGATGAACGCTAGCTACAGGCTTAACACATGCAAGTCGAGGGGCATCATGATCAAAGCTTGCTTTGATTGATGGCGACCGGCGCACGGGTGAGTAACGCGTATCCAACCTTCCCCTTAGTAGGGCATAGCCCGGCGAAAGTCGGATTAATACCCTATGTTGTCAATAGAGGACATCTGAAGCTGACTAAAGATTAATCGCTAAGGGATGGGGATGCGTCTGATTAGCTTGTTGGCGGGGTAACGGCCCACCAAGGC
>CAMZHV010000040.1 GCA_947307015.1 uncultured Prevotellaceae bacterium
TTGTACTACCCTAGAAAAAGTTGAATGGTTTTTACTTTAACCCTGCCATAGGTTGAATGCTTGTTAGGTACCTTTGCAATTTCGGACGATAAAAGCGATTAAAATATCAAATTTCCTTCAAAATCGCTTGTCTATTCGGAAAAAGTCGGTACCTTTGCAGAAAAATAACCGCCATTATTATAATGGCCATTATCATTTGAGCCATGAAGTTCTATGACAGGGAATCAGAACAGCAGTTGCTGGACGAGGTGGCCGCGCCAGCCTGTTGTTCCTGAAGGAATATCACTTTCTGCGCTTGAGCCATCGTGGCCAGCAGCAGGGTAAGCAGCAGGATATACGTCTTTTTCATTTCGGTCAGTTTTTAGGCATGAGCAATGTTAAGGTGTGTTCTAATCCTTAGAACCTATTTTTAAGAAAGGAGAGCCCCACCAGACCGGCGAGGCTCTCCTTTTTCTAATTCTAAATCAAAGGTTATCTTTCTCGATATCCTTGAAGTACTTGTAGGTGCCGTGCTTGATTTCCTCGGTGGCAGCCTCATCGCAGACGATGATGCCGTGGGGGTGCAACTGCAGGGCGCTGATCGTCCACCACTGTGTGACGGGACCCTCGATGGCAGCCTGCAGGGCGCGGGCCTTGTTGTGGCCGTTGCAGAGGATAAGCACCTCGCGGGCATCCATCACGGTGCCGACGCCTACGGTCAGAGCTGTAGCAGGAACGTCCTCAGGACGACCGCCGAAGAAGCGGCTGTTGGCCACGCGCGTGTCAGTGGTCAGCGTCTTCTGACGTGTACGGCTGTTGAGGCTCGAGCCCGGCTCGTTGAAAGCGATGTGGCCGTCGGGACCGATACCGCCCATGAACAGGTCAATGCCGCCAGCGTCCTTGATCATCTGCTCGTAGTGAGCGCACTCGGCAACGAGGTCCTTGGCGTTGCCGTTGAGGATATGGATGTTCTCCTTGGGGATGTCGATGTGGTCGAAGAAATTAGTGGCCATGAAGCTGTGGTAGCTCTCGGGATGGCTCTCGGGAAGACCCACATATTCGTCCATGTTGAATGTCAGCACGTTCTTGAAGCTCACGCGGCCTTCCTTGTTAGCCTTCACGAGTGCCTGATAGGTGCCGATGGGGCTGCTGCCGGTGGGGAGGCCCAGCACGAAAGGCTTCTCAGCCGTGGGCTGTGCAGCGTTAATCTTGTTGATGATGTACTCAGCTGCCCACTTGGACATCTGATCGTAGTTTTGTTCGATAATGACTCTCATAATATAATAATGAATATGATGGTTTTGTGGGTGCAAAAGTAGATAAAAATATGCAGACGTACGCACATTTTACGCAAAAAGTGTCATCAGACACGTATTTTTTATGCTTTTTCTTTGGGCAGCAGCTTACAGCAGCGACACGGCGAAGATGAGGAGGGCATAGCGGACGGCTTTGCCAATGGTGATGGTCAGGAGGGAAAACCAGGGGTTGGCACGCGTGAAGCCGAGCGTCACGGCAACAACGCTGCCGAGGATGGGCATGAAGCAGAGGATGCCGATCCATGCGCCGTAGCGTTCCATCCAGCGCTCCGTGCGCCGCACCTTCTCGGGTTCCACATGAAGGTATTTTTCAATCCATTCCATCTTGCCGAGGCGTCCGATGCCGTAGTTGAGCATCGAACCGCCGACGTTGCCCGTCGTAGCTGCGATGAAGAGGTGCAGAGGGTCGAGACCTGCGAGCTGCAAGGCGGTCAGTACGGCTTCGCTGCTGAAAGGGAAGACGCTGCCGGCGATGAATGAGGCAACAAACATACCCCAATAACCCCAGGATTCGAGTAGTGCGAGAAAGGCGGACAAGGGAGGGGAGGTAGTTTAAAGTTTAGAGTTTAAAGTTTAAAGAGGAGAGCAGGTCGGGATAGGTTTGGAGAGAGGTCGGTTGGGGCCAGTCGAGGACGGTGGGGAAAGCGAGACAGCAGACACCAGTGGTGATGAGCAGCAGGATGAGCACGATGACCCAGGCGTTGGTGAACCAAGTGTGTGTCAGCGCGATGAAATGGCCGGCAGCAGGTACTGTGCAGATGATGAGCAGGGGGAAGAGATGGTAGAAAAGTTGGGGCTGAAGGATTAGCCACAGGATGAGCACGACCTGCATGGCCATTATGGCATAGTGGCACATACGCACACGGATCTTATCATCATAGTTCTTGTTGACATAATGGATGAAACCCGTGAGGCCGAGCAGCAGCACGAAGGCAAGCGCAATGGTTTCCGTGGGATGTGCCACACACTGCGCCGTGAAGTGCGCTGAGATGGCATTGAAGATCTCCGAGAAAGCGGCAGAGAAAGGCACGCCAGCCTCCAGCGATTGAACCTGGTCTACGACCCACTGCCAGTACCACGGCTCAGTGAATGGGGAGATGATGGCTACGGCATGGTCGATGAAAGGAGTCATGTCCCCGAGGGCAAAAGCGCCTGTAGCCCAGAAGATGTAGGGCAGGAGCAGCCCGATGAGCGCTGCGCCGAAACTGCGCGATGTAAGGGAGCGCAGATAGACGCCTTGACTCCACCAATGTATGGGCACGAGCAGCAGCAGGGGCGGCCACAGCAGGCTGCCTATGGCGATGGCAAGATAGGCATGCATCGTTTCGACCTCGGGGCGGTAAGCACCGCATGTGCGCAAGAGGTAATAGAAGGAGAGCGTGAGGCAGAGCATCACTACGACACCTGTCTGCAAGGGATGCAGGAAGCCGCAGACGGCCATGACGAAGAGGAAGAGGCTGGAAATCATGCGTGAGCGGATGCGCAGCAGGGCGTTCTGTGCCGTCATCTCCAGTATGAGATAGGTCATCAGCGCACACGTCAGCCAGCTCAGCAGGTAATCCGTAGAATAGCCGCCTTGGGGCAACCACCACAGGAGTGTCGCCACGACACACGCTGTCGGCAGTGTTGCCGAACTCTCAGCCATTCTGTTTTGCCATCGACGCATTGTCCCCCCACATTATAAGTCTTGGCCGATGTCGCGACGGAAATATTTGCCGGTGAAATGGAGCTTTTGTGCTTCAGCGAAACTCTTCTGGAGAGCCTCTGCCTTGTCCTTGCCGTAGGATGACACGGCGATGACACGACCACCTGCGGTGACCACCTGACCTTCGGCATTCAGCGCCGTGCCCGCATGGAACACCACACTGCCTTCAACCTCATCGATGCCCGTGATGGGGAAGCCTTTCTCGTATTTGCCCGGATAGCCGCCGCTGACAAGCATGACGCAGACGGCAGCACGCTCATCGAAGGCGATGGAGCGACTGGCGAGGTTGCCTTCGGCTACACCTTCCAACAGATCCACGAGGTCGCTTTTGAGGCGCAACATGACGGTTTCCGTCTCAGGGTCACCCATGCGGCAGTTGTATTCGATGACCTTCGGGTCGCCGTCGCAGTTGATGAGTCCGAAGAAGATGAAGCCTTTGTAGTCAAGCCCTTCGGCAGCCAAGCCCTCGACGGTGGGACGGATGATGCGCTCCTCAACCTTCTGCATCCACGCCTTGTCGGCAAAGGGTACGGGCGATACGCTGCCCATGCCGCCGGTATTGAGGCCAGTGTCGCCCTCGCCGATACGCTTGTAGTCCTTGGCTTCGGGTAGGATCTTGTAATCGTGGCCGTCGGTGAGAACAAAGACCGAACACTCGATGCCGCTGAGGAACTCCTCAATGACAACGCGAGCAGAGGCTTGTCCAAACATGGGCGTGGCCCCCCTGTCGCCCCCCGAGGGGGGCACATCACCTGCTGCTATTCCTAACATGTCAGCCAACGTTTTCTGTGCCTCCTCCAAAGTGGGCAGGATGAGCACACCCTTGCCAGCACAGAGGCCATCGGCTTTGAGGACGTAGGGCGGCTGGAGGGTGGCGAGGAAGGCGCAACCTTCCTCTACCGTTGTGCCGTCGAAGGTCTGATAGGCGGCGGTGGGGATGTGATGACGCTGCATGAAGCCCTTGGCGAAGTCCTTGGAACCTTCGAGTTGGGCACCAGCCTTGGAGGGACCAATAACAGGAATCTCTTTGAGCGCTTCATCAGCACGGAAGAAATCAACGATGCCCTTGACCAGCGGATCTTCAGGACCTACGACGACCATATCCACGCCCTCGTCGAGCACGAAGCGGCGTATGCCTTCGAAATCATCGGCCTTGAGCGCCACGTTGACGCCGACGCTGGCAGTTCCGGCATTGCCAGGTGCAATGAACAGTCGCTCCACTTTTGGCGACTGGGCTATTTTCCAGGCTAAGGCGTGCTCACGACCGCCGCTGCCCAAGAGGAGAATCTTCATCATTTGATTGGACAATTTGACCATTTACAATTTGACAATTCTTAGAAGATATGCGCCTACGGCGCGGAAGTTATATGAAGTTCTTCAAGTATGAAGCGACCAGAGGTCGAGCGATGTGGCCTGTGGCCACGGAAGTTAAAGACGATACCTGCGCCAACTTCATAACAACTCACAGCAATACTAACGTCTGTGGTCGAAGGCCACATAACTTCCGTCGCGAAGCGACATGACTTCCTTTAACTTCTTTAAGTTCCATTTTCAATATTTCAATTAGATAATGGATTTCACGGCGCAAAAGTACAAAGAACGTGCGAGATAAACAAATTTGTAGGCATTGAAAAGGCTTACATCAAACAAATCCACTCATTTTCACAATTTTTTTGTTCTTTCATTTCGTCACATCGAAAGAAAAGCGTACTTTTGCAACGCCGTAGAGAAGGGACTGCGTCCTCTCGGCTGGCAAAGCTTAGTTATTAACCCTATAATAAATTCTACACACAATGGCAAAATTCGATGCTTCAATTTTAGAGAAGTATGGCATCAAGGGTAGCACCGTGATCGCCCACAATCCTTCGTACGAGTTCCTCTTTGAGGAAGAAACCAAGGAAGGTCTGGAAGGCTTCGAGGTTGGTCAGGAGACCGAGCTCGGCGCTGTGAACGTCATGACCGGTATCTTCACTGGCCGTTCGCCTAAGGACAAGTACATCGTCGATGACGCTCAGAGCCACGACAAGGTGTGGTGGACCACCGAGGGCTACAAGAACGACAACCATCCCATGAGCGAAGCTGTCTGGGCACAGGTTAAGGACATCGCCGTGAAGGAGCTTTCCGGTAAGAAGCTGTATGTTGTCGACGCTTTCTGCGGCGCCAACGAAGCTACTCACCTCGCCGTCCGCTTCATTCTCGAGGTGGCTTGGCAGGCTCACTTCATCAAGAACATGTTCATCCAGCCCACCGAGGAAGAGCTCGAGAAGTTCGAACCTAACTTCGTCATCTATAACGCTTCCAAGGCTAAGGTGGACAACTATAAGGAGCTCGGTCTCAACAGCGAGACTTGCGTAGCCTTCAACACCACCAGCCGCGAGCAGGTGATCATCAACACATGGTACGGCGGTGAGATGAAGAAGGGTATGTTCTCCATGCAGAACTACTACCTCCCCCTCCAGGGTATCGCTTCGATGCACTGCTCTGCCAACACCGATATGGAAGGTAAGAACACCGCTATCTTCTTCGGTCTCTCCGGCACAGGTAAGACCACCCTTTCCACCGACCCGAAGCGCCTCCTCATTGGCGACGACGAGCACGGATGGGACGACGAAGGTGTGTTCAACCTCGAAGGCGGCTGCTATGCTAAGGTCATCAACCTCAGCAAGGAGAATGAGCCCGACATCTACGGCGCCATCAAGCGCAACGCTCTCCTCGAGAACGTCACCGTGGCCGAGGACGGCAAGATCGACTTCGCCGACAAGAGCGTGACCGAGAACACCCGCGTCAGCTATCCTATCGAGCACATCGAGAAGATTGTGAAGAAGGTCAACGGCAAGAGCGCCGGTCCCGATGCCAAGAACGTCATCTTCCTCAGCGCCGACGCTTTCGGCGTGCTGCCTCCCGTCAGCATCCTCACCCCTGAGCAGACGAAGTACTATTTCCTCAGCGGCTTCACCGCTAAGCTCGCCGGCACAGAGCGCGGCATCACTGAGCCCACCCCGACTTTCAGCGCTTGCTTCGGCCAGGCATTCCTGGAGCTGCATCCCACAAAGTATGCTGAGGAGCTCGTGAAGAAGATGGAGAAGAGCGGTGCCAAGGCTTATCTGGTCAACACTGGCTGGAACGGCACAGGCAAGCGCATCAGCATCCCCGACACTCGCGGTATCATCGACGCTATCCTCGACGGCAGCATCCTGAAGGCTCCCACCAAGAAGATTCCTTTCTTCGACTTCGAGGTGCCCACCGAGCTGCCCAATGTGAATCCCGCCATCCTCGATCCTCGCGACACTTATGCTGAGGCCAGCATCTGGGAGGAGAAGGCCAAGGATCTCGCTGCCCGCTTCATCAAGAACTTCGGCAAGTACACCACCAACGAGGCAGGCAAGGCTCTCGTCGCCGCTGGTCCCCAGCTGTAAAACCTTACTGTTAACTCGTTAACATAATCACTCTCAACCCCGCCACAGACGTTTGGTGCTGCTGGCGGGGTTTTACTCAAAGACCTCACATGCGACACAGGCTTCTCATCGGTTTACTGCTGGCGCTGCTCGTCTCAGGCAAGGCGGAGGCTCAGGAATGGATTGGCGTTCATCACAAGGCGATGGCGCACGAATGGACTGTGCCCCTGAACACCGACAGCATCGAGGAGATAGACCTCACGGGCGGCTTCACGACGTTGCGCGTGAAATTGAACGACGGCTTCGTCATCCCCTTTGCCGTGACGTCCACCGATAGCATTGATTTCGCTGCCGCCCTCGATGAGGAGCTGGAGCGCAAGGATCGCTATGCTGTCTTCCAGATGTACCTCTTCACCGAGGGCGCCAAGGCCATCACCTCCAAGGAAAACTACATTCCTTGTTACGTTGCTGTCAACGGTGGCGACAGCTATGCCCACCGCCTGCTGCCTGCAGGCATACGCGGACGCGGCAACTCGACGTGGGAGTGGTACGACAAGAAAGCTTATCGTCTGAAACTCGACAAGAAGCACAAGATGCTTGGCGTAGACAAGGCCAAGTCATGGGTGCTGTTGGCCAACTACCGCGATGTCACCGACCTGATGAACACCTTCGTCTTCGAGTTAGGGCGCTGGATGGGGCTTCCTTTCACCAATCACACGCGCTATGTTGAGCTCTTCATCAACGGCGACTACACGGGCGTCTACCAGCTGACCGAACAGGTGCAGCAAGGTGAGAACCGCGTGGAAATCAGTGATGAGCGCGGCATATTGCTCTCTTTGGATGTCGACGACGGCCCTAATAATAATCCTGACGCTACGGACAACTTCTGGTCGAAGGTCTTCTCGATGCCGACAACGGTGAAATACCCCAACGACGAATTACTGACACCTGCGCGGCGCGACAGTATCCGTGAGGTGTTCGGCGCGCTCGAAGATGCCATCAACCGTAAGGATTATGCCGCTGCCTCTGAGCTCATGGATATGGAGAGCTTCGTGCGCTACCTGATGATTCAGCAGTTGGTCTATAATGTTGAGCTGTCAGCACCGCGTAGCATCTTTCTTCATAAGGACGGCGACGGCAAATGGTCGATGGGCCCGCTGTGGGACTTCGATGCTGGTTTCGACTTCGACTGGGGCAATATGTACACGGGGCATACGTTCTTCGCGGATTACAAAGAGACCCTCCTCGGCTCAGATCCCGTCAACCGCAACGGCAACTACCAATGTCCCCGCTTCTTCACTAATCTCTTCGGGTGCAAAGAGTTTGTCACGCTCTATAAGGAGACGTGGAACCACTATGCCGACTCGCTCATGGAGCATACCTGGGGCGAGATGGAGCATTATCTCGACCGCTTGCGCGAAGGAGCTATGGTACGCGAGGCACAGCGCTGGCCCATATCGGGCAAGTCCTTCGAGACCGAGGTCGCGAAGATGAAGACTTGGCTTGAGAAGCGCGTGACTTACGTCGGGCAGCTCATCAACGGCATCCCCGACCCCGACGATATGCAGCCCGACCCGCCTGTGCAGGGCGAGAAGCTGTGCGGCACGCTCGATGTGTCCGTCACCGTAAACTGGAACGATGGCTATGCGCAGAGCAACTCGATAGTCATTGACCGTTCTCAGGTGCTCAGCCTCCTCGGCGTCGAGGAAGCGCAGTTCAAGCCGGCGAAGGTCACCATCGTGCCGCTCAACACCGACGGAACAGCTGGACCCAACAACACCAACGGCGTTTTCGGCGGATGGTTCAACGGCGACGGCAATCCTCGCGTATGGGACGGCGGTCACGTGTATATCGAAGTCTTCTCCGACCTGTTCGACTGGAGCTGCGGCGTGCGTAAGGACACCTGCTACGACACCGAGCATACCGTCACGATGCAATATCGTTACCAAGTGGGCACCGAGCTCCGCAAAGTCAACGTCCGCGTCCATTTCACCATCACGAATGTGGGTGGCGGCTGGTGGTGGTGAGCAGTGAAAGCCCCACCCCAACCCTCCCCAAGGGGAGGGAGTCTTTCCCCTTTGGGGGATATTAAAAGGGGGCTTGAAAGATTAAAAACAAAAAATATAGGTCACTTCTGTAATTTTTCATACATAAAGAGCATCTAAGGATAAAAACACCATAATTCAACAACTCAATAACAACAACTATGAAACTTCGAAAGATTCTTATGAGTGCCGCCCTTATGCTGACGGCAACCTACGCTACAGCGCAGGACATGAGTGAGTTGATGCAGCCCCTGCCTGTTGATCCGCAGGTGCGCGTCGGTCATCTCGACAACGGACTCACCTACTACATCCGCCACAATGAGGAGCCTAAGAACCAGGCCTTCTTCTACATTGCCCAGAAGGTGGGATCCATTCAGGAGGAAGAGAGCCAGCGCGGTCTCGCACACTTCCTCGAACACATGTGCTTCAACGGCACAAAACACTTCCCCGACAGCTCGCTCATCGAGTACCTCGGCAGCATCGGTGTCAAGTTTGGTGCACAGCTTAATGCCTACACCAGTGTCGAAGAGACCGTTTATAATATAGATAATGTACCCGCGCGTGAAGGGGCTATCGACTCCTGCCTCCTCATCCTCCACGATTGGAGCCACGACCTGACGCTCGACGGCAAGGAGATCGACAAGGAACGCGGCGTCATTCATGGCGAATGGCGTATGCGCAACACCGGCTTCACCCGCATCCTCGTCAAGCATCTTGAGGAGCTGATGTCCGACAGCCGCTACGGTCGCCGCTTCCCCATCGGTCTGATGGAAGTCGTTGACGAGTGCCCTTACGACACGCTGCGCGCCTACTACCACAAGTGGTATCGTCCTGACCTCCAGGGTATCATCGTTGTTGGTGACGTCGATGTCGACCAGATCGAAGGTAAGATCAAGAACATCTTCGGCCCCATCACCGTGGAGCAGCCCGTCGCCAAGCGCGAGTTCTATAGCGTACCCGACAACAATGAGGCCATTGTCGTTGCCGACAGCGATCCCGAAGTGACCTCGCAGGTCGTCATGATCTCCATGAAGCATGAGGCTATCCCCGACAGCGTGCGCAACACGATACCTATCTACCTCGCTGAGAACATGATCCGCACAGGTTGCAGCATCATCAATCAGCGCCTCCATGAGCTGTCGCTCAAGCCCGAATGTCCGTTCCAGAGTGCCGATGTCAGCGATGGCGAGTTCCTGCTCTCCTCGAAGGTCACGGGAGCTTTCAACGTAGAGATCGTGCCGAAGGAAGGCCGCGTCGAAGAAGCTGTCAAGGCCGTCATGGAAGAGATCTATCGCGTGGATCAGTTCGGTTTCACCAAGGGTGAGGTTGATCGCGCCGTTCTCAACACGCTCTCCAATATGGAGCAGCTCTACAACAACCGCGACAAGCAGCGCAGCATCTCATACGCTCGCGAGTACTACCGCTCATTCCTCAACAACGAAGCTATCCCCGGCATCGAGACTGAGTATCAGCTGCTGAAGCAGATGCTGCCAATGGTTCCCGTAGAGGCTTACAATCAGACCCTGCAACAGTTCATCAGCCGCACGGATACCAACCTCGTCGTGCTCTCCCTCAACCCCGAGAAGGAAGGTCTTCAGATTCCCGCCAAGGATCAGCTCCTCGGTGCTATCCACGCTGCCCAGCAGAGCCAGCTCGCCGCTTGGGTTGACAATGTCAAGACGGGTCCGCTGATCGCGAAGCTCCCGAAGCCTGGCAAGGTGAAGAAAGAGGCCGCAGGTCCCTGCGACTCCAAGGTGCTTACGCTCTCCAACGGTGTCAAGGTGATCATGAAGCAGACCGACTTCAAGGACGATGAGATCCGTATGATGGCTTGGAGCGAGGGCGGTAACGGCCGCTATCCCGACAGCGAGCGCATCAACCTCGAAGCTTTCGACGGCGTGGCTGGTCACTCCAAGATTGGTGGTTTCACCTCAACGGAACTCACCAAAGCCCTTGCCGGCAAGAACGTCCGCAGCAGTGCCGATGTCGACGTGCGCGAAGAGAGCTTCTCCGGCTTCAGCTCCAAGAAGGACATCCAGACGCTCTTCGAGCTCATCTACATGACCTTCCAGCCGCGTGAGAAGGACGAGGATGCCGTGGGCGCTTACCTCGAGAGCCTGCGCGAGAGCCTGCGCAACAAAGCTTTGAACCCCATGTCCAGCCTCAGCGACAGCCTTCAGGCCACGATTTATGGTCATCACCCGCGCATCGAGCCGATGACCGAGGCCGAGGTCGACCTGGTCAACTATGACCGTATCCTCGAGATGTGGAACGACCGCTTCGCCGACGCTTCCGACTTCACTTTCGTCTTCCTCGGCAACATCGACGAGCAGCAGATCCGCGAGCTCTCAGCTCAGTATCTTGCCACGCTGCCCAAGGTGAAGCGCGACGACAAGGCTGTCGATCCGGGTCTCAACTTCGTTACCGGCGACATCACCAACCGCTACCAGAAGAAGATGGAGACGCCGCAGAGCTTCATCGTCTGCGCATGGATTGGCGACACGGAGATGACCGTTCGCAACAACGTACTGATGACCGTGCTCGGCAACTGCATCGCTGAGACCTATCTCAAGAAGATCCGCGAGGAGCTCGGCGCTGCCTACACCACCAGCGCACAGGGTATGATCACACGTGGCACCGACGACCGTCCCCGCTACGTCCTGCAGGCTGCCTTCCCCCTGAAGCCTGAGATGACTGACACCTGCCTCCAGATCGTTCAGGATGTCTTCGAAGATGTCGCTGCGAACGGTGTCAGCGAGGAGAGCCTCACCAAGGCCAAGGAATATCTCCTCAAGACCTACAAGGAGAACCAGCGCGAGAATGGCTGGTGGATGAGCCGCATCGCCAGCATCGCACGTCGCAACTACGACCCCGCTGAGAACTACGAGCAGATCGTCTCTTCCCTGACGTCCTCCAACATCAAGCAGATGGCTACCACCATCCTCGCCGAAGGCAACCGCATCCGTGTCATCATGGAGCCCGAGCCCACCCCCGAGCAGTAATCTTCGCGCCCTCAGCGCATAATGTCCTCTGACGACAGAGGAACATTACATCTCAACCCAGCTTTAACGCTTGGAACTTTTCTCTAAAGGTTTCAAGCGTTGAAGTTGGGTTAATCTATATACAATAAATTTCCGTTTTCTGCGTTCTATTATAAAGGAGTAAAAACTCATATACCACCAAATAAAATTTATTACTCACTCAACAAATTCAAAAAAAAGATTATGAAACGATTATTGATTTCCATGTTTGTTGCAATTGCATCTGTAGGTGCTTATGCACAACCAGAGGCTGGCAGACTGACCATCCAACCCAAAGTAGGTCTGAATGTTTCCAGTTTCATCAGTTCATACAAATACAACCCCAGAGTTGGTGTTGCAGGAGGCTTCGAAGTGGAGTATGACTTCACCAAGCATATCGGCTTGTCTGTCGGAGCTCTCTATTCGATGCAAGGTGCAAAATCAAAGACAACGGCTTCTGGATGTTATGATGAGATAATGCCGACAACTACGGTTAAAATGACGTCCAAGATAGACTACATCAATATTCCCATTATGGCGAATATCTACGTCTACAAAGGCCTTGCCCTGAAATTAGGTGTGCAGCCCGGGTTCAATGTCCTTGCCAAATATACGGAGTCTGTCGATGTTGAAGGCGGCCTTTCAGAGACAAATGACGACTACCTTTCGGCTATAGGTGTTGATGTCAGGCCGTTTGACTTTGACATCCCAATAGGAATCTCGTATGAAATTAAGAATGTGGTCATTGACGCTCGCTACAACCTGGGTGTCCTGAAGATGATCGATCATAAAGATCCCAGGAACAGCGTTTTCCAGTTTACATTGGGATATAAGTTCGGACTCAAATAAGATACAGACATATTGTAAGCACAGCACAGCTGAGTACAGCAGTATTGGGTTTAATGGAACAACGAATTACACGAATTTTTATGGAACTTAAATCGGACATAAATCTAAACATAAATCTCTCCCGCACAGATTCCACAGATTAGCCCCCGCACTCGGGCATGGCATAAGCGTGCTTCTGTTTAGAAGCTCGCCGTAGTAGGCTTGTCGGGTGCCACTCGGAAAGCTCGCTTTCCAGATGGTCACACGGCAAACCTACATAGACGCGGTGCAGCAGGCACAGCGTCATAGCCATGACCGCCCTGCCCTTTTTTGTGTTTTGTCTGAGCGTAGAGTTTTTTCTGTTTTTTCTTCCTGAAAGATTTAAGGTCAGATTTATGTGAGATTTAAGTTCCTTTTTATCATAACTGTGATTTTTCATGCACTTTTGCACTCTACGCTCATAACGCACACATATTCATACTATTGATTTGGTGCATGAACAGTGTATTTTTGAGTGTAAAGTGCAAAAGTGCGTGTAAAAATGGGTGATTTGCGTTCAGATGGTGGGCTGTGACTTACGTTTCAGGTGATACCTGTACGACTGGCTGCTGCGCCGTTTGTGCAGCACACCCTCGTCGACGAGCTGTTCGATATGGGCATTGAGCTGCTTGAAATCTTCGCGGTTGAATTTCTTCTCGGTGTGGCGCTGCAGATATTCCGCAATTTCGGAGCGGGTGAGTTCCATCGTTCCCGCATCGCTCTTGATGTGGCGCACGGCGATAGGCTCGAAGAAATCGTGGAAGCGCTCTACAGCCATGGACTGTATGCGGAAGTGGAGATTGTTGCGTTCCACGTCGGCGCGTTCTTCATCGGTGAAGTAGCAGCGACCCGTGATGTCGTCCTTGGCGTAGGCGTCGGGGTTGAGGCGCCGCATGTTGATCTCATCGACAGCCTGTGCGTAGAGCTGTGTGTAGTTGAAGTTCTCGGGTATGCTGATGAAATGTTCCACGCGCACGCATATAAAGCGGCGGCTTCCTGTCTCATCGACAAGCACTTCTGTGGGGTTGCAGGTGGCGATGAACGAGGCTAAGCGCTGACGTATCTCGATATTTGTATGCCATTTCTTGGGTGTGCGCATGTCCACTTCCTGTAGCAGGGTCTTCAGCGGGCCGCGCTGCGTGTCGCCGCGGTACTGGTCGAACTCATCGATGTTGATGAGCAGCGTCTGAGCCATCTGACGCATCAGTTCCGTGTGCTTCGTCAGGTCGATATGGTCGAGGTAGCCCCAGCGCAGTTCGTCGGGCAGCAGTTTGCGGCAGAACGTGCTCTTGCCCGTGCCCTGGGGACCGCACAACAGCGGCATCAGGTCGTTTCCGTGGTCGCTGCGTATGCCCATCCACTGTCGTACCATGCCGAGGAACCAGATATGGAACGCGCGTTCCCACAGCGGGTTGTCACTTACCACGCAGCGTGCCAGCTCCGTGATACGGTCGCGCCCGTCCCATCGGCTCTTGACGTTGTTGAGAAAAGTGCTGACGGGGTTGCGGTGCGGGATGCGGTCGCTCTGCAAGAACACCTGCACGGGCTTCGTAGAATTGAGCACACCGGCTTCGAGCGACTCCAACTCCATGCCGCGTATCTTCTCCGTGGTGAGCGCTTCCCAGCGTCCGCGTGTGGTGCGGGGACGATAGTAGAGTGTGCCGTCGATATCGTTGCGATAGATCTCGTAGCGCGAGGCGAGGAGCCGCTGCATGGCTCGGACGCCCTTGGCCATCCTGCCGTCCGGCGTAAGGTTCTGCTGCTGCGAGGCATAGTAGTCGTCTACATAAAGCCCCCAGTCGTAGCTCAGTCCCGACGGCGCACGATCCACAATCTGCCGGCGAGCCTCAGCCACGGGGATCTGCAGCTCATGGCAACGTGCCGTGAGGGCTTCGAGGTACGCCTGCGGCTCCAACTCCGGGTCGCGATGCGCTTCGATGAAGCGGGACTGCACATCAGAGTGCGCCTGCATGAAACGGTTGTAGTAGTAATAATAGTGACGGCTGTCAACGGGCGGAATACCGTCGGGCATTGCGCCCTCCACACCCTCTGCCACGTCGCGCTGCGGTGGCGTGGCCAGCGGCGACGTGCTGAACGCATTCACTACGGCCACGGGCATGGGCTGTGCCTCGGGGCGGTAGACAGCCTCGGGATCGATGCTGAGGCGGAACGTTAACTTCGCCGTCGCCTGTTCCGGCTCTTTCGCAGGCCGCTGTATGATGGATTCGTAGACCGTACGTGCCTGACGGTAAGCCTCATCGTGCAACGCCTCAAAGGCTTCGAACGTGGCGGGCAGGCAACCATCCTGCGGCCAGTAGCGCACGAGCACCTTCACGCTCATGCCGCTGGAGCCGACGAAGGCAGCCACGGTCATCGGCATCAGGGCAGCTTTGGCCTTGATGTATGCCGCCTCTTCGGGTGTATAGACGTTCTGGAAGTCAAGGAACAGGAGGCCGTTCATCTTCTTGATGACGAGACTGCCCTTCTGCTTCTTGAACTCACCGGCTGGGCAGACGCGCGGCGTGTGCCAGATCTCTTCGTGATCGGAGGTGAAGCCGCGCGATTCGGGCAGCAGGATGCGCAGTGTCTCCACTGCATCGCGGTGATTGCCGTTGTGCAGCAACGCAATAAATTCATCCATGGTGTGCGTGCCAAGCGTCAGCCGTTTCTTGCCGCGCAGCGTCTCGAACGTCATCACCATGTCTTCGACTTTAGGCGCCTGACGCGCCAGACTTTTTTTCTTTGTGGTAGTACTTTTTGTCATGGTCTTGTAGGGAGTTTAAGTGTTTAATGGTTGAAAAGTTTAAGGTTTTAAGGTTTTAAACGTTTATAAGGTTCAGGGTTTCATTTGAACCCCTTAATTTCGATGCAAAGATACGACAAAATTTCTGCATTTCCAAACTTTTTCGCTATTATTTTGCACTTTGCACTCAAAAATACACTATTCATGCACTCTCGCTATATCCTCATCGCCAATGTCTTACAGCCGTAGAGTGCAAAAGTGCATGAAAAAATCAGTTCTCACGTAAAATTAGTTTTTCCCGCCACCTTTCTTATGTCCCTCCATTGTTCCACCATGGCCGAACAACGAACACTCCTATGGGTTTTCGGCGAAACCCTTAGGTGTGATCGTCAAAACCCTTAGGCGTTTTCGCACAAACCCTTAGGTGTGTTCCATGAAAAATGCCCATTCCATCGGAGAAGGCTCCAGAGGAATGGGCATTGTATTTTATGCAGTGCTTGCGCTATGCGTCGATGTTGGCGTAGTTGGCGTTCTTCTCGATGAACTCGCGACGGGGAGCCACATCTTCGCCCATGAGCATGGAGAAAACGTAGTCGGCGCCAGCTGCATCTTCGATGGTCACCTGCTTGAGGAGGCGCGTCTCGGGGTTCATGGTGGTCTCCCAGAGCTGCTCGGGGTTCATCTCACCGAGACCTTTGTAGCGCTGCGTGTACACGCCCTGCTCCTGGCCGTCGTTGTATTTGAGGAGGAACTGCATACGCTGCTGCTCGTTGTAGCAGTATTCTTCGATCTTGCCTTTCTTACAGCGGTAGAGCGGCGGTGTGGCGATGTAGAGGTGTCCGTTCTGGATGAGTTCGGGCATATAACGGTAGAAGAGCGTCATGAGGAGGGTGTCGATGTGGTAACCATCGACGTCGGCGTCGGTCATGATGACCACCTTGTGGTAGCGCAGCTTGTCGTAGTTGGCCTCCTTGGAGTCCTCGCCGAGTCCGTAGCGCACGCCGAGAGCTTGGATGATGTTGTTGACTTCTTCGTGCTCGAAAGCTTTGTGCCACATGACGCGTTCTACATTGAAGATCTTACCGCGAATGGGCAGGATGGCTTGGAAATGGCGATTGCGGCCCTGCTTGGCGCTGCCGCCTGCCGAGTCACCCTCGACGATGAACATCTCGCAGTTGGCGGGGTCGCGGTCGGAACAGTCGGCGAGCTTGCCAGGCAGTCCGCCTCCGGAGAGCGGTGACTTGCGCTGCACGCTTTCACGTGCCTTGCGGGCTGCTACGCGTGCCGTAGCGGCGAGGATGACCTTGTCGACGATGAGCTTGGCCTCCTTGGGGTGTTCTTCGAGGTAGTTGGTGAGCGCCTCGCCCACGGCCTGCTGCACGGCTCCTGCCACTTCGCTGTTGCCGAGCTTGGTCTTGGTCTGTCCCTCGAACTGGGGTTCGGCCACCTTGATGCTGATGACGGCGGTGAGTCCCTCGCGGAAGTCCTCGCCGGAAATCTCCACCTTGTTCTTCTCCAGCTTTTCGAGCTCCTTGCTGCACTGTTCCTCGGCATACTTCTTTAAGGTACGCGTGAGGGCCATACGGAAGCCCTGGAGGTGCGTGCCGCCCTCGATGGTGTTGATGTTGTTGACGTAGGAGTGGAGGTTCTCGCTGTAGGCGGTGTTGTACATGATGGCGCACTCGATGGGGATGCCCTGCTTCTCGGTGTTGAGGTAGATGACATCATTGAAGAGGTGTGTGCGTGTAGAATCAATGTAGCGCACGAACTCCTGCAGGCCATCCTTGGAGTAGAAGACATCCTGGCGCGTGTTGCCCTCGTCGTCGGGGCGCATGTCGGTGAGCGTGATGGTGATGCCTGCATTGAGGAACGCCAGCTCACGCATACGGTTGGCAAGGATGTCGTATTTGTACTCGGTGGTGATGAAGATGGAGCCGTCTGGCCAGAACTGCTGACGTGTGCCGCGGAGGGTCGTTTCGCCTACGACTTTGACGTCGTAGAGCGGTTTGCCCTTCTCGTATTCCTGCTGATAGATCTTGCCGTCGCGGAACACCTGGCTGGTCATGTGCGAGCTCAAGGCGTTGACGCAGCTGACGCCTACGCCGTGCAGACCGCCGGAAACCTTGTAGGAGCCCTTGTCGAACTTACCGCCAGCGTGTAGCACCGTCATGACCACTTCGAGGGCGCTCTTGTGCTCCTTCTCGTGCATGTCGACGGGAATACCGCGTCCGTTGTCCTGTACGGTGATGGAGTTGTCCTCGTTGATGGTGACCTCGATGTGGGTGCAGAATCCTGCCAGCGCTTCGTCGATGGAGTTGTCAACGGTCTCGTACACGAGGTGGTGCAGACCCTTTTCGCTGATGTCGCCGATGTACATAGCAGGGCGTTTGCGGACGGCTTCCAAGCCTTCGAGGACTTGGATATTACTGGCGCTATAGTCGGCGCCGTTCTTGATTTCTTCTTCCATGAGTGCGAATCTTTTCGGTTTTGCGTGCAAAGATAGCAAGAAAAGTTTAAAGCGTAAAGTTTAAGGTTTAAAGATTTCTCGTTTTTCACATCTTTTCACGCACGCGCGCGTGTGCGCACAAGAAATGGCGGATGCGAAGGGGTGGGGAAGCCACAAAACAAAGACGCCCTGCCTCACGGCAAGTCGTCTTTCAATTAACTTATAGAAATGCTAATGCTATGGATGTCTATTGTATGGATGCAAGACCCACGCCAGCAGTTCGCTTATGCGAGCTTCTGGATGTGGTGGGCGAGCTTGCTCTTGAGGTTGGAAGCCTTATTCTTGTGGATGATGTTGGTCTTAGCCAACTTGTCGAGCATCTTCTGCACGACGGGATACTGCTTCTCGGCCTCAGCTTTGTCGGTCGTTGCGCGAAGCTTGCGCACGGCAGCGCGCATAGCCTTAGCATAATAGCGATTATGCAGGCGACGCTTCTGCTCCTGACGGATTCTCTTTAATGATGACTTATGGTTTGCCATTTCTGTTTACGATTTGACGAATTACTGTTTTAGGTATTTATCTCGTAGTCCATAGCAGAGTCGAACTGCTCTTTAGAGAATGAAAATCTCTCGTCCTAACCGATAGACGAATGGACCATTGCGCTTGGCGAATCGGCGTTTTGAAAAACTTCACGTCGCTTTTTCGCGAATTGCGGGTGCAAAGGTACTGCAAAAAGTAATACGCGCCAAACTTTTCGGTAAAAAATCTTCTTCAGATGCCATTTTTCCGCTTTTCAACACCCTTAGCGGGCCATTTTCCGTCGTTTTTTGGTAATTTCGTGACGTTAAACCTGTTTCAGACTCATGCAATCACGCGGTATCGTTCTACGTTCGCTGCGCTATGGCGACTCGCAGATCATCGTCGACATTTTCGCGGAGTCGGCGGGGACGGTGCCCTTTATCGTGCGTCCCTCGCGTAAAGGTCGCGGCGCCACGATGTCGGTGGCTTGGCAGCCGCTGTCGCTCGTGGAGGTCACTTGGGAACCCCGTCCGCGCCTGTCGTTGCAGAAGCCGCGCGAGTTGTCGCTGTCGCACGCCTGGCGCAGCCTGCCCTTCGAGCCGAGCAAGACGGCGATGTGTCTCTTCCTTGGCGAGTTCTTGGGTCATGCGCTGCACTCGGAGCAGGCCAATGCGCCGCTGTTCGACTATTTGGTGAACGCGCTGACGTGGTTCGACGAGGCCGACGCGCACTATGTCAACTTCCATGTTGTGTTCCTGCTCCACCTGACGCGCTTTTTGGGGTTTATGCCTAATGTGGAGGATTGGAGCGAAGGCAGCTACTTCGACCTGGAGTCAGCTACTTTCACGCGCGCGTGCCCGTCGCACGTACATTATTTAAATCCACAAGAGTCGGCGCTCGTGCCCAAATTCATGCGCATGGACATCCGCTCCATGCGGGGCGTTGGGCTCAACGGTGCGATGCGTCGGCGGGCACTTGAGATCACCACGGAATTCTATCGCCTGCACGTGCCGGAATTTCCTGCGCTGCAGAGCCTCTCCGTGCTCTCAGAGGTCTTCGCATGAGGCGTTTGCATCGGCGAAAAGGCCAAAAATGAACATTCGGGGCATATTTTTGCCATTTTATTTGGCTGAACCAAAAAAAGCCCTTACCTTTGCGCCGAAAACGACAGGATACAAAGGGTTCCGCGATGCAAGCGGAGCTCTTTTCCTTTTGTCTACTCCGCAAAAAGACGTACAAAAACAAATAAAAAACATCAGAAATGAGTTACATGACACAGAAGGGCTACGACAAACTCGTAGCTGAGCTCCAGCAGCTGGAAGCAGTGGAGCGTCCAAAGGCATCGGCTGCCATCGCAGAGGCCCGCGACAAAGGTGACCTCAGCGAGAACGCAGAGTACGATGCGGCCAAGGAGGCACAGGGCCTGCTTGAGATGAAGATTACTCAGCTCAAGGCTGTGATCGCCGCAGCGAAAATCATCGACACGAGCAAGCTCAACGCAGACACGGTGCAGATCCTCAGCCGCGTGGAGCTGCGCAACGTGAAGAACAACGCCAAGATGTCCTACACCATCGTCAGCGAGACGGAAGCCAACCTGCGCGAAGGCAAGATCAGCGTGAAGACGCCCATCGCTCAAGGTCTCCTCGGCAAGAAAGTCGGTGAAGTGGCTGAAATCAAGGTGCCACAGGGCATCATCAACCTCGAAATCCTCGGCATCAGCTTCGAAGAATAAGAATCATCAATAACAATCAAACATTCATTCTAAAGATGAGTATTTTCAGTAAGATCGCCGCGGGTGAAATTCCCAGCTACTGCTGCGCGCAGAACGAGGAGTTCTATGCTTTCCTCGACATCAATCCGTTGGCCAAGGGCCACACGCTGGTCATCCCTCGTCGCGAGGTGGATTACATCTACGACCTTGAGGACGATGAGCTGGCACGCCTGCACGTCTTTGCTGCCCATGTGGCACGTGCCATCAAGCAAGTCATCCCCTGTGTGAAAGTTGGTGAGGCTGTGCTGGGTCTTGAAGTGCCGCACGCCCACATCCACCTAGTGCCGATGCAGAGCGAGAAGGATATGCTCTTCTCCAATCCCAAACTGCAGCTGCCTGCCGAAGAGATGCAGGCTGTGGCTGACGCTATCCGTGGTGCCTTCGAGGCACTATGAGCCGATCAGGTGATAGCAGCTTCCCGGCATCACCTTGATGACGCCCTTCATCTCCAATGCGAGTGTGAGGGGCGTTATTTTGTATGTGGGTAAGTCGAGGGCGGCAGCGAGGTCGCTCAGCGCCAAGTCGGCATCTGTGTTGCGCAGGGCATCTACAATGGCCTGCTCGTCAGCCGTGAGGTCTGGGAAGAGCGTCTTCTGGCGGTTGTCCTTGGCGGGTGCCGACTCCCAGCCCATGTCGTTGAGGAGGTCGTCGGCAGAGGTGATGAGCATGGCTCCGTTGTGGCGTATGAGCTGGTTGCAGCCCTCGGAAGTGGGGTCGGTCGGCCGACCGGGGAAGGTGAAGACGTCGCGCTGGTACTCGTTAGCCAAGCGTGCGGTGTTCAGCGAGCCGCCGCGGACGGGGCTTTCCACGATGACGACGGCATCAGCCAGGCCGGCCACGATGCGGTTGCGCTGTAGGAAGTTGAGGCGGTCGATGGGCGTGTGGCTGGTAAATTCGGTGAGCAGCCCGCCGTTCTGGAGCATTTGAATCGCCGTCTGGCGGTGTGTGCGCGGATAGATCTCGTCCAGTCCGTGGGCGAGCACGCCAACGGTCTGCACGCCTGCGTCGAGGGCGGCACGGTGGGCGGCGATATCTATGCCGTATGCTAGACCGCTGATGATAAGCACATCGGGACAGCGCGCAGCAATGCCCGCCACGAGCTGTTGGGTGAGGTCGCGACCTCGTTCCGTGCAGCGCCGTGTGCCCACGATGCTGACGGCGTGCTGGGTGTTGAAGTCCGTGTTGCCCAGCGTGTAGATGACCAACGGCGCATCGTCACATTGGCGCAGGCGCATCGGATAGGCGTCATCGTTGATGGTCAGCACGCGTATTTGATGAGCTCGCGCGTAAGCCAGCTCCTCCTCGCAGCGCGGCAGCAGTGCCGCCATTGTCCCGATGGAATCGCCCATTTTTGGCGATAGGTGCTCGAAAAAGCGACTCAGGTCATGGCGGTTTTCATAGACGGAAGTGGCGCTGCCCAAGGTGTCGAGCAGCGTACGTTGGTGCTTGGATGCTTGGCGCATGGACATGGTCAGCGCCATCATATAAAGTAGTTCCTGGTCTTCCACTATTTGAGGTTCAAGTTGCGGGTTTTAGATATTCATATCCGAATCGGCAGCGGAGGCAGTCGTGGCGGTCGCAATAGTTGCGTTTGAGCTGTATGAGGGCCTGGCTGTCGGCTGCATTGTCGACGCTGATGCCGCATTGTTGCCATTGTCGTAGGATATAGTTGCGTTCGGCTTTGAGCTGTTCGAGCAAGGTGAGGGCGCGCTCTTGCAGCGTTTCGTCGTTGTGCGCCTGTCCGTAGGCGAAAAACATCGGGCTCACGGTGTTGATGATGATGAGGTCGCGGCTGGCTGCTGAGAGGCGCTTGTCGCCCTCCGGTGCAGGGAGTCCGAAGAGGTAGTGGGTGCGCCAGTAGTCCGAGACGCCGGTGTCGAGCGCGGCGTGCAGGGCCTTGCGGTCGGCGGCGTGCATCAGGATGTCGGGCGTAGCCTGTTGGTGGGCGTAGAGCTGTGCCAGCTGCACGAGACGCAGGTGCGGGAAGCTCTGTGGGCGTAGCCGCAGGTAGCGCCATGCGGCGGCACGCATGGGCTGAGGCAGCTGGAACTTGTGGCTGAGGTACTCCCATTCGCGACGGAGGCGGCGGTAGTAGTCATCGGTCTGTGCTGCCTCGCGCGACGAAGGCGGCAGGGCATCGGTTTCGAGCAGTCCGGCGGTGCCGAGGAAGAGGGCTTCGAGCTGGAAGGCATCGTCGCGATGCTTGGCGGCAGCGTGCAAAGGGAAATGTGTGGCCCACTGCTCGAAGGCGTCGCCATTCACACCGAAACCGAAGTTGCGGGCAAGGGTGATGAACCACGTGCGGTTCCAGTCGCCATCGGTGGCGGCAAGGCGTGCCAGGCAGCGGTCGGCACGCTCCTGCACGCGTTCGCACAGCAAGGCCGACATCCACGAGTGAACCGTCAGCGATGACACCTTTGGCAGCACACGCCAGCAGCGCGGATAGTCGTCGGTCTGAAGGAGTTCTTCGTAGCTATGACGGATGCCTTCGGGGATGGGCAGCTGCAGTTGGGGCAGGCGCAGGCCATTGGAGGTGACGACATCCGCGTCGACGACCTCTGCCACGTGAAGCACTACGCTGTCGTAGGCTGCATCAGTGTGATGGCCATGGCGCTGCCAGTCGCTGGAGCGCAGGTGCAACTCCACATTGCCCACCCACAGCGTGCCGTCGATGCGTACCTTGGCGTTGAAGAAGTCGGGGCCAGCATGAGGGTTGGACAGCCCGGGGTCGATGACCTCCAGCGTCTGTCCGTCCGTGGTGCGCAGCGCCTCCAATGGATAGAGGCGGTGTTTCCATACGTAGTGCAGCAGTTTCTCCATCGTGCTTCTTGCCCGTTTTTCGGGTGCAAAGATAGTGAATAGTTCAAGTTTTAAGGTATAATGCCTAAAGTTTTTGCACCCCGCACCCCTAAATAATAGCAAAAACCCCTTCCGCGAAGATAATATCTCGTTTCTCATATTGTTTATCGTTGTCTTATAGCCGATAAATATAGGTGTGCTCAAATATTTTTAAAAAAGTAGGGGAAAAGGGCACTAATTCCGAAAAAAGTTGTACTTTTGCACGCAGTAACCTTAATACAAAGCAATCAATAACCTAAAGAAGAAAAAACAATGAGTGAAATGAAGAACGAAATGCTCGACAGCGAGCAAATGGAAGAGAACATCATGGCTCTGCATGGCGAGAACAAGAAGATTACCGACGGCACTTATGACAAGTCGCTGGCGGTCAAGTGTATCAACGGCACCTTCGTCGGAAGGAAGACGGAGAATGTCATCGCCTATAAGGGCATTCCATTCGTAGGCCAGCAGCCTGTCGGTGAGCTGCGCTGGAAGGCTCCTGTGGACGCGGCTCCGAGTGATGGGGTATATGAGGCCTATTATTTCCCCAAAGGCGCCTGTCAGGACAAGTCTGTCCTTCCGTATCAAGGTGAAGACTGCCTGTATCTGAACGTATGGCGGTCGGATGAGGCGGCTTCAGGGAAGGGGGCTCCTGTCATGGTGTGGATTCACGGCGGTGCTTTCGCCGCAGGAGGAACAAACATCGAGCTGTTTGACTGTGCCAATCTGGTCAAAGAGCATCCAGATGTGATCTTTGTTACCATCCAGTACAGGCTGGGCGCCCTTGGCTTCCTCCATCTGTCGCACCTTCCGGACGGCAAGGACTATCCCGACGCGCAAAACCTTGGACTTCTGGACCAGAAGATGGCGGTGAAGTGGGTGCATGAGAATATTGCAGCCTTCGGCGGCGACCCCGACAACGTAACCATTTGGGGTGAATCGGCGGGCGCAGGAAGTGTGACGATGCAGCCTCTTATTAAAGGTTCCCAGCAGTATTTCAAGAAGGTTATCGCTCAGAGCGGCGCGCCCTGCCAGACATCTTCCACAGACGAGGCCATCGCCGCAGCGAATGATCTGGTTGCGGCCCTTGGCTGCAAGACTGTCGCCGAAATGATGAAGCTCTCGGCTGATGAAATTATCGCTGCTGCCGCCGAGACGGTTACCCTGCGCCTTTTCCCCGAGCGCGACGGACGCATCCTGCCATTGGATCCTTGGCAGGAATATGAAAACGGCGTGGCTAAGGATATCACTTTCCTACAGGGGTGCAATAAGGACGAGATGAACTGCTTCGTGGCAGACTGGCAAGTGGAAAACTTCAAGGTGTGGGCCGCAGACCGCAAGACGAAGAAGTTCGCCCATCTGCTCACAGATGAGGAGAAAGCGAAGATCGAGAGCTACTGCAAGGAAGGTGCGGTAGAGGACTGGGAGCCGGACAGCCGCCTTTTCAGCCATAGCTGGTTTATCGACGGTGCCATCAAGTTGTCGGAGAGCCAGACCATAGGCGGCGGTAAGTCCTATACCTATTTCTATAGGGTGGAGTCGTCAGACCCGATCCGCAAGAGTGCTCATTTTGAGGAAGTTCCCATCGTCTTCGCTCATCCGGAATTTGTTGATGGAAGGCCATACGACCCTGCTTTCTCAAAGGCTATGCGTCAGATGTGGGTGCAGTTCGCACGAACCGGCTGCCCATCGCCCGAATGGCCGCTCTATGACCTGAAAGACAAGCGGGTGATGGTGCTGGACGAGTTCGACATCCATCCCGCCAAGGAATCCGAAGTTCATATTGTGGATTGGGATAAGACCTATTTCCTCACCAAATATTATATGCTTTAGTTTTACGTTAACCCCGAATACAAAGAACAATATGAATCCCATTGATTATTCTAAAAAAGAAAACTGGTACAAACTTCCTGAGATTACCAAGGAGGTTGACACGTTCTACATCTACGCCACGGAGTACATCCTAGGCAGTTTTGAGGAGGGTGCTCCCGATTTCGCGACCATCGACAACGTCGAGATGCGGGAAGGTGTGAAGGTGGAATACAGGGATCACGCAGCCGCCTTCGCAGAGGCAACCAATGTATTCCTGCCGTATTATAGACAATCCGGCCTGAAATACGCCGGTGAAGTCTTCGCGAAGACCGGGAGCGCTGACGGTGCGTTTATGGGGATGCCCATTGACGATATGACCGCCGCGCTGGACTACTATTTCGAGCATTGCAACGGCGGCCGTCCCTTCATCATCGCTGGTCACAGTCAGGGCTCGGCCATGGCTTTACTGCTGCTCCGCACTTACTTCAAGGACCATCCCGAGTACTATGCACGCATGCTGGCAGCCTATACCATCGGTTACTCCGTCACCAAGCCTTATCTTGCCGCCAACCCGCACCTGAAGTTTGCCACCGGCGAGACCGACACGGGCGTCATCATTGCCTTTAACACGGAGGGACCCAAGAACGTGGAACTCAAAGCCCACAATGTAGTGGTACTGCCCGAGACCATGAGCATCAATCCCCTGAACTGGAAGCTGGACGAAACCTATGCTCCCTCCAGCATGAACCTGGGGTCCATCATACTGGACGAGGAAAAGGGAGAGCGTACCATCGGCGATGTCGGAGCCGATGCGCAGATTAACCTCGAACGCGGAGTGGTGGTGACGCATGCCAAAGTTCCGGAGGTGCCGGAGGAGGTCGCTAAGAAATCGGCCGAATTCTTCGGACCGGATGGCCGCCACGCCTACGACTATATGTACTACTTCAACAACATCAAGGACAACGTGGCCAAACGCGTCGCGGCGTATAAGGCGAAGTAATCAATAATCTCCATCCCCGCCTGCCCCCGTCGTGATGACGCGGGCAGGCTTTTTTTGTGCCTCGTAACAGCCCGATAATTTATTTTTTCGATAAAATAATGATTATGTCCCCAAAATGTTGTATTTTTGCAGGCAAAAGGTTACAAAATCATTTATTGTATTTAACTGACAGAGCGTATGATTAGTTTTAAACCCAATAAGATACAGAGCTCGTGGGGAAAGGGATTCTTCACCAGCGTACTGGGCACCACGGTGTCTATTCTTCTGACATTTGGAACGTCGGCATTGATTGAGAGCAAGGAAAAAGCAAACACGCAGCGGCAGACGGCCATGATGGTGATTCACGACATCGACATGTGCGTCGATCAGCTGGAGGAGATGGCCAAAGATGAGGAGGAAAGGATCAATGCTGTCCAGTATATCCTGGCGCACTGGGATGAGATAGCGTCATTGCCCAAGGATACGATTGATTTGGCCATAGATATGTTGATAGATTACGATGGCATGCCCACCACCTTCGACAATGCCAAGGAGAATATCTTCAAAAGCAGTCAGGACATCTGGAGCAACCTGGATAACATGGCTTTCATTGATAATATGGAGCGGTTCTATAGTGAAAGGAAAGCTGTTGAGGCCTATATGGTGAAAAGTATGTTTTTCGCCGAGCCTATTTCCTTTGAAGAATGGAGCCAGATGATGATTGACTCTAAGGCAAATAATTACAGAATGGACTACACGGCCATCCTGAAAGAAAAGCTGAAGGATAGCAAGGTGCAGTTTTTTATCGACCAGTCTACATCGCGGGTGAGATATTACCGCAACCATGCGCAAGACTGGAGGGATATCAGCGACCGCAACAAGTTCATCATGAATATCAGTGACGAGGAACTGGCCGATTATATCAGGGATAGCCAGCGGGGCGGAAGCCGTGTTGACAAGCGTGACCTGATTGGACAATGGGAATGTAAGGCAAAGGGATATCAAGACCAGTATTATGAATTCCTGGAAAAAGATTCTTTCTGCACAAGGCTGATGATGCATTATGCCAATCCCTTTTATAATAATGATATTATCATGACATATATATATGGCGGGAAATGGAGTCTCAAGGATGACACGCTGTTCATGGTGAGCTCTCCGCAATCAGCAGAAGTGGAATTAGACACGTCGCGTATTACTTACAGGCCGGAGATGCGCGATTCCGTCATGCACATGATCGGGATGATAAACGTAGCGGCGTGGACGGAATCACTGCGGCAATCTCTTGAAAGCAATATGCGGGATACATTCTCCGTGACGACCAACAAGGCGCATGACAAGATTGAAATCGTTGTGAGCCGGGACGACGACGGCAGCGTAAACAGCCATTACTTAAAGCGTGTCAAGGATCGTGACGAGTTAAATAAATAAGAAAAAAGCTACAGGAATCTGAGCGAAAGATCGTGGATTGGGAGAGAACGTATTTCCTGACCAAGTATTATTGCATTTGACCGGTCAAACAATGATAAACTCACAAATTGGGCTCGCATTTTATGGATGCGTGTCCAATTTTTTTGGTCGAAAAGGCTGCTAATTCCAAAAAATGTTGTACTTTTGCAGCCGGAAGGTTACAAAAACAAGGTTACACAAACAAGAACCTAATTAACTAATTGCTTAAAGAAAATGAAACAGACTCTTATTCTCGGCAACATCATTACGATGGACGAAAAGCGGCCCTTTGCCAAGGCTGCATTAGTGAAGAACGGCGTATTTGCCTATATCGGCGACGCAGAGGAGGCGAAACGGCTCTCTGATAAAGACGCGCAGGTGCTGGACTATGGTGAAAACTTCATCTATCCAGGTTTCATGGAGTCCCACTGCCACGGCAGCTTTGCCGGAGAACGTGCTATCGGACAGGCGAACTTGATGCAGGCAGGCTTAACGAATTATCCCAAATATCGCGAGATTATCAAGGAGTTTATTGCCAAGAATCCACAGCGTGGCTTCTACGTGGCTGCCGGCTGGGTGGAGAATGACGAATACGTCGATAAGTCATATCTTGACGAGATCTGTTCCGACAAGCCGCTCTTCATGCAAACTGGCGGCGGACACTCTATGCTGCTGAACAGCAAGGCGCTGGAATGGGCAGGAGTTGATGCGGAGTATGCCAAGAAATGGGGTTATGACTTGGTACATGTAGATAAGAATGGTGAACCCGACGGCTATATCTGCGAAGGGCCTTTGTTCGAAATAGTACCGAAATTGCCTACTACGGTGAGAGATGTCAAGGATTATCTGCTCTCATGGCAGGAATTTGCGTTCAGCAAAGGTTATACGGCCGTTGGTGACGCTGGTGCGGAAGTTATACATCGCGCAGCTCCCCAGGCATACTCTGAACTGCAGCAGGAAGGCAAGCTGAAGTTGCGCACATACGCATGGATGTATGTGACGGATAATGCCGACGCAAAGACGGAGATTGCCCGCATCGCTGCCCAGCGTGCTGAGATGAGTGGTGAGTATTTCCATATCATCGGTGCTAAGGCTTTCCTCGACGGCGTGACCGAGGCGCATACCGGTTGGCAGAACCAAGATTACCTGGATCAGCCCGGCTATCACGGTGCAGAGCGCTACAACGACCACGACAAGATGGTGGAGCTGATTGCAGAGGCGGACAAGGAAGGAATGTCCGTTCATGTTCACTCTGAGGGTGGCGGTGCGACACACTATATGCTGGGCTGTATCGAGGATGCCGAAAAGATCACGGGCAATAAGGACCAGCGCAACGTGCTTGCTCACCTGCACTTCGTGACCGACGAAGATGTCCGTCGCATGGCAGAAACTGGTTCGGTGGCAGCTGTTCCACCACTGTGGACACCAGCTGTCCCTGGCGTTTATGAGCAGGAAATATCGTATGTGGGTCAGGAGTTGGCAGATCAGGCTTATCCCATCAAGTCGTTCTATGATGCCGGAGCCAACGTGGTGTTCCACTCCGACTATCCCGTATCTCCGATGATGGACATCAAGTTCAGCGTTTATATGGCGGAGAAGCGTAATGTTCCAGCAGGATTCATGGGCATTGATGGCGTCAAAGCGCGCAATCTCAAAGAAGCTATCACCCGCGAGCAGTCGCTGCGTGCCATGACCATCAACGTTGCCCGTCAGTTCCATCAGGAGCACCGTTTGGGCTCCATCGAGGTCGATAAGATTGCCAACATGACGGTGTTCGACTGCGACTTCCTGCACGATGACATCGAGAAGGTCGCACAGGCCAACATCGTTGCCACCATCGTCGACGGCGAAGAAGTGTACAAGGCATAAACATATTATAACATATTATAACAGAGGAATATGATAAACGAGAACAAAAAGGCCGTCAAATGTAACAACGGTACTTTCATCGGCAAGGAGACTGATGAACTGATTATCTGGAAGGGCATCCCATACGCAACGCAGCCAGTGGGGAAGCTTCGTTGGCAGAAGGCACTTCCTGCCGCCGACGATGACGGCGTGTACGACGCCACAAAGCCCGGCCACGTTCCCATCGGCCCCTTGAACGACTCGATGGGAACGGCGGAGTTCGGCGAGGACTGCCTGGTGCTGAACATCTATTGCAACACCAGCTGCGCCGACACCAAGAAGCCGGTGATGGTGTGGATTCATGGTGGCGGATTCTGCGCCGAATCCCAGGCGTCGCCCCTCTACGACCTGAGCAACATTGCCAAACAGTACCCCGACATCCTGTTCGTGTCCATCGACTATCGGCTCGGCTTCATGGGATTCATGAACTTCGAGCGGGTTCCGGGCGGAGAGAACTTCAAGGAGGCAGGCAACCTCGGTCTGCTTGACCAGCTTGAGGCCCTCAGGTGGGTACAGAAAAACATCGCCGGGTTTGGCGGCAATCCGGACAACGTGACGATTTTCGGCGAGTCGGCAGGCTCGGCAAGTGTCACATTCCTCCCGCTCATCGACGGAAGCGAAGGGCTTTTCCGCAGATGCATCGCCCAGAGCGCCAACATCGCCTACTGCGACACCATGGAGCACGGCATCCACGTCACGCAGAACTTCCTGACCGCAACGGGCTGCCAGACCATGGACGAGCTGATGGCGCTCACCACCGAGCAGCTCGTAGACGCCTATCTGAAAGCCTATGCCATTGACAAGAACAGCCTGCTCGGAGGTGCCAACTTCCCGCTCCTGGACGGCGTCACACTGCCCGAGGACCGAGCGGTCATGTACGGGATGTGGGGAGACGAGAAGAGGGCCAAGATTGATTTGATGATTGGGTCCAACCAGGACGAAATCAGGTACTTCGTTCCGCTCGAGGGCGGAGAAGAAAGCTTCTTGAATACGCTGAGGTGGATTGCTAAGAGGGATCGCCCGCAGCTCAATGACCAGGAGAAGGCTATGTACGACGAGTTCATGGCCACGCTCGCCAACGAAAGCGAGGGGAGCAGGTTGGAGCAATACTGCAACGACATCAACTTCCGCGCTGGAAACACCAATATGGCCATCAGGCACGCGGCCGCTGGCGGCAACACCTATATGTACTTCGTCAAGAAACCGGTGACAACCCCACAGCTTGGTGCTGTACACGCGGCCGAACTTCCGTACCTGTTTGACCATGGCATACTGGACCCGATGGGGAGCGGAGAGATCGTTTCAAACGAAGACTGCGAGTTCCGCCACGTCGTAAAGGAAATGTGGACCAACTTCGCCCGGACAGGCAACCCCTCCACCGACAAATACGAGTGGAAGAAGTTCTCGGGAGACGACCGCCAGACGATGGTCTTCGACGATGTCATCGGCATGCAGAAGGATATCTTCGGAAGGCGTGAAGACCTGATGATGTCCTGGGCGGAGCGCCTGGGGAACGGGTCTTCCAAGAGGGTCTGCTAACGCGGGCGTGTAGCTTGCGTTTCTCCCCCCACGAGATAGACTGGAAATCTCTTATAAAACCGCTCGAATGCCGCAAGTTAGCTTTCGGGCGGTATCTCTTTTGGCTCTTCGTTGGCATTTAGGCCAATTGGGCTTTCATCTTTCACCGAAAAATCGAGAAATCGAAAGAGCGCGGGGTGACTCTTGAAGGTTGACAACACTCAGTTGTCTCAGTCCATCGTCCCCCTTTGCACTTAGCGTTTTTCTCTTCGTCAAGTCAAAAATCGCTGTTGAATAAAGGCCAAAGGGTTTCTTTGGAAAGCCTTATGGTTTTTGGCGAAAAGCATTAAGGGTTTTGGGTCGAACCCTTAAGCGTCAGTCGGGATGGTGGTGGCCGTGGCTTCATTAAGATGAACTGTTTCATGATGATCGTTTTAAGTGGAACATGGCAAACCTTTTTGTTTGACGGTGCAAAGGTACGACATCGGAGAGCGCCAATGATAGGCATCAGGAGGCTCGCACATGATGCCATAGCTTTCCGTGAGATTCGATGTGTTCAGGATCTCACGGCTCACCCAGGTAGCTGACGATGGTGCGCACC
>CAMZHV010000041.1 GCA_947307015.1 uncultured Prevotellaceae bacterium
GGCACACGTCTGCAGTACAACAACTCGCAGAACCCCAAGCCCGACTACTGGAAGAGCTTCCCGTCGTACAACTACGACGTATGGGGTTTGACCGACGGCGCCAACAACGACGTCAACGCCTGGCAGGAGAGCTACGATTTCTGGACATCCTCGAAGGCTAACCGTCAGATACAGTGGGACAAGCTCTACTACGCCAACTCACAGATGAACCAGGTCAAAGGTGATGCCGCATACTATATGCTCGCCCGCCACAACGACCATCTCTCTATCAACCTCGGCTCCACGCTCAACTGGGATATCGACCGTTTCCAGAAACTGCAGGGCGGTATTCAGCTGGGCTCCAACACAGGTATGCACTATCAGACCGTCAGCGACATGATGGGCGCCCAATACTTGCACAACGTCAACAACTATGCCATAGGCACCTACGCTGGCAGCGACGACCGCGTACAGTACGACTTGCGCAACAGGAACGGCGTGGTTGGCGTCGGCGACCGCTTTGGCTATGACTTCAACATCGTCGTGCAGAAAGCCACCGCATGGGCTCAGTACAACTACGACCGCGGCATCACTCACGCTTTCGTCAGCGCAAAGGTTGGCGGCACGCAGATGTGGCGCGACGGCAAGATGCAGAACGGTCTCTTCGCCAACAACAGCTACGGCAAGAGCGGCACGGCACGTTTCCTCGACGGTGGCGCCAAGGCCGGTGTCAACCTCAATCTCGGCAAAGGCAACGTCATCGGCATCGGCGTAGGCTATATGACCTACGCGCCCGCAGCCTATTCGAGCTACGGCGGCTCGGCCTTCCAGGCGGCTGAGATGAACAACAACTTTATCGACGGCCTGAAAGTGGAGCACATGCTCAGCGCAGAGCTTGGCTACGCCCTCACCACCAGTTGGATGCGCGCCAACCTGACTGCCTATTTCAACCGTGGCACACACATGAACGAGTGGCAGAACTACTACTACGACGATGTCAACTCATTCACCTACGTCAGCATGACGGGCGTCGAGAAAGTCTACTACGGCGTAGAACTCGGTATGCGTTTCAAGATCATATCGGGGCTCACCCTCGACCTCATCGGTTCGATGGCCGAAGCCAAATACACCAAGAACACCGACGTCAGCTACCTGCTCTCCACACAAGGCACCGTCACCACGGACGTCTTATATAATAAAGGTATGCGCGAGGCCAGCACGCCACTCACCGTCGGAAGCATCGGCCTGAACTACAACGTCAGCGGATGGTGGTTCAATCTCAAGCTGAACTACTATGACCGCATCTACCTCTCCTACGCTCCCTCGCTACGCTACCAGAGCACACTCATCCGCTCCGGCGCAGTCGACAACGACGGTTCGCTCATTGTTCCCGAACAGACCAAGGGCAATGGAGGATTCATGCTCGACGGCTCCATTGGACGCCAGTTCCGCATTGCCAACAAGCCGCTCAGCGTCAACCTCATGCTGACCAACATCCTCAACAACCGCAAGCTCGTCAGCGGTGGCTACGAACAGAGCCGCTCCAGCTACACCACCGACCAGACCACGGGCGAGAAGACTTCCATTCGCACCTACAACTTCCAGATGAACCCGATGAAGTACTACGTGCAGGGCTTCAACTTCATGCTGAACCTCAACTACAGGTTTTAAGTGAAAAGTGACAGAATGAAAAGTGAATAGTGACAGAATGAAAAGTGAAAAATATAAGTTACTAAAGATTATGAAAGCTAAACATATTTTTCTGAGCATCATCGCAGCCTTGGCGCTGACCTCCTGCATGGACGGCGACTGGGAGACACCCGATATGACCAACCCACCCTATGGCAACAACTCCATCACCAAGGACGACGCCAAGCTGGTGACCATCGCCGACCTCAAGACGCAGTACTCCTCTGCCATCTCTAACAGCAGCTTCGAGCGCATCACCGACGACAAACAGCTCGTCTGCACCGTCATCGGCAATGACATCGGCGGCAACATCTACAAGCAGATTGTCGTCCAAGATCCCACGGGAGCCATGATTGTAGGCATCAACGGCACAGGCCTCTTCCCCTTCCTCAGCGTAGGCCAGCAGATTCTCATCGACCTCAAAGACCTCTGCATCGGCGGCTATGGCCAGCAGACACAGCTCGGCGACGAGTACAATGGCAGCATCGGCCGCATGAGCACCTCGAAGTGGGAACAGCACGTGAAGATTTTGCCCACTCACGACATGGCACAGATCGACACCATTGATTTCTTTTCCGTAGCACAGAATGACATGGCACGCTACTGCGGTCATCTCGTCTGCTTGAAGAACGTCACCATCGGTGATGCAGGAAGTCCCATAGCACCCGAATACAAGGCTGGCACGAGTCTCACCTACAACGGCTCGACCAATGGCTACGTTCATCACACCATCAACAATCAATCGATGAACAAGCTTTTGCTGCGCACCAGCACATACGCCGACTTCGCTTCGTGGGTAATTCCTTCCAAGCCCGTAACCATCTACGGCATAGCCACCCGCTACCGCGACACATGGCAGATCCTCATCCGTGCCGAAGAAGATATCAAGTTGTAGAATTAGAAATAAGAAAAGATAAAAACAGATATACATTATGAAAAAGTATTTCATCTCGCTGCTCTGCGCAGCCATCAGTCTGGGATTCTTCACCGCTTGTGAAGACGTACCAGCACCTTACAACATTCCGACCGAGGAACCCACGCCTGTCGTGACACCTGCCGAACCCAAGGGTACGGGTACGTTAGAGGATCCGTTTAATGCCGCTGGCGCTATTCAGGCAGCTAAAGCTTTGGCGTCTGGAGCCGAAAGCGAGCAGGACTATTACATCCAAGGCATCATCTCCACAGTTTCTGAAAGCTACTCCACAAACTTTGGCAATGCCTCCTTCTACATTTCCGAAGACGGCACCACATCCAACCAGTTCTATGTCTATCGCGCCCTCTATCTTGGCAACCAGAAGTACTCCTCGGGCGAGAACATTGAAGTTGGCGACACCGTCATCATTTGTGGCAGAATAACCAACTTCAAGGGCAATACACCCGAAACCGTCCAGAACAAGGCTTATCTCTACAGCCTGAAGAAAGGCGACGGCACATCCCCAGAAACACCCGTCGAGAACCTCGAAGGCAGCGGAACGATTGAAGATCCCTACACCAGCGCTTCTGCCCTCCTCATCGCCACCGCGCTCACCTCCGGCGCTCAGACCAGAGAAGCCCTCTACATCAAAGGTAAAGTCGTCAGCGTCAAGGAACAGTTCTCTGCGCAGTACGGCAACGCCTCCTTCTACATCTCTGACGACGGCACCACCACCGACCAGTTCTACATCTTCCGCACCCTCTACCTTGGCAACAAGAAGTGGGCAGCCGGAGACAAGGAAATCAAGGAAGGCGACGAAGTCATCATCTGCGCTAAGCTCACCAACTATATGGGCAACACGCCTGAGACCGTTCAGGGTAGCACATACATCTACAGCCTGAATGGCGAGACAGGAGGTGCTCCGACACCCGGTACTGGAGGCGACGCTAAGGGAACAGGTACGCTCGAAGATCCCCTCAACTCCGTTGCTGCCAACAATATCGCCAGCGCTTTAGCATCAAATGCCAAGACCGATCAGGCCTACTACATCAAGGGTAAAGTCGTCAGCGTTAAGGAGAAATTCAGCGCTCAGTACGGCAACGCTTCCTTCTACATCTCTGACGACGGCACCACGGCCGGACAGTTCTATGTCTTCCGTGCCCTCTACCTCGGCAATCAGAAATGGACCAGCGGCGACAAGCAGCTGAAGGAAGGCGACGAAGTCATCGTCTATGCTAAGCTCACCAACTATCAGGGCAACACGCCCGAGACCGTGCAAGGTGACTGCTACCTCTACAGCCTCAACGGCGAGACAGCTGGTGGAACGCCCACACCTGGCACCCCCGGCGAAGCTAAAGGCTCAGGTTCACTCGCAGACCCCTACAACAGCGTAGCAGCCAACAACATCGCCAGCGCTTTGGCTTCGGGTGAGAAGACCAGCGAAGCCTACTACATCAAGGGTAAAGTCGTCAGCGTTAAGGAGAAATTCAGCGCTCAGTACGGCAACGCTTCCTTCTACATCTCTGACGACGGCACCAACACCGATCAGTTCTACATCTTCCGCGCCCTCTTCCTCGGCAACCAGAAGTGGGCAAACGGCAACACGCAGATCAAGGTCGGCGACGAAGTGGTCATTTATGCTAAGCTCACCAACTATCAGGGCAACACACCTGAGACCGTGCAAGGCGACTGCTATATCTATAGCCTCAACGGCAAGACAGAAGACGACGGCGGCGACACACCCGATCCCGGCACAGGCGGCTCCACCCTCGCCGACTTCACCAATGGCGACTTCGAAAGCTGGACCGACGGACAGCCCGACGGTTGGAAGACAGCCTCAACAGCTGGCAACGCCACCCTCTCCCAGAGCACCGATGCCCACGGCGGCAGCTACTCCGTGAAGGTCGGCGGCGCCGCCTCGGCCAACAAGCGTCTTGCCTACAAAGAGATGGTGCTTGAGGCAGGCTCTTACACCATGGCTTTCTTCTGCAAAGCAGCCGCCAACGGTGGCAGCGTACGTCCCGGCTATGTTCCCATCAAAGATGACGGCTCAGTAGGTAGCTACGTCTATGGCGACTATGTCAACGACCTTGGTGCCGAATGGGTTAAGGTGGAACACACCTTTGAACTTGCTGAGAAGGCCACCATCTGCCTCGTCGTCATGAACTCCAAGAACCCCGGTGCTGACGTCCTCGTCGACGACTTCACCATCAAGAAGAACTAATAAGCAAGATAACTTATGACAAGAACCCGCGTGACCCATCTCACGCGGGTTCAGTCATCGGAAGATATATGCATCACTATTCTAAAATCTATTTACTCCCCCTCGCCCTCATCACTTCAGCGCTCATCATCTGGGGTTGTTCGAAAGATGACGACGACGAAGGCGGCGGCTCCTCTGCCAATGTCAATGCCAATGCAACACGGATGTACCCAGAAGCAGGACGTATTGAAATACCAAAACTCAAAGAAGGCGTTGTCAATATGTTCTTGGTTAAACGAGTGCAGAACTTTGGCATCAATTTTTGCTTGGAGTGGGACATCAGCAAGAAGGCGCAGCGTTGGGTTGCCTTTCGGTGGGATAAAAGCTATCAAGATGACGATATTGGCCGAACAGAGGCATGGGCTGAAGACTTTGATATTCCAGAATTTTACCGTACTAATCAGAGTTTCTATAGTGGTTCCGGTTATACACGAGGCCACATGGTCGCCTCAGAGGATAGACAACAATTGCCTCTTGACAACAATCGACAGACCTTCCTTTACAGCAACATGCACCCTCAATATTGGAACTTCAACGGAGGTATATGGCTGACTTTGGAAAATAAAATACGAACATGGAATAACGATGCTTTCCGTGACACACTCTACGTAGTCAAAGGCGGCACCATCGACCACTCGTCCGATATCATTGAAACAACATACTCAGGACTTATAGTGCCCAAGTACTTCTTTATGGCTATTCTTTGCAAGAACCGTAGTTCCATCAACAAAGGATATAAGTCCATAGGTTTCTTTTTGGAACACAAAAAACCTGCGTATGCTGATGAATCCAATGTATCACCGTACATCGTCAGCATCGAACGCCTCGAGGAGCTCACCGGCATCGATTTCTTCTGCAACCTCCCCGACGACATCGAAGAGCAAGTAGAGCGTAACGTCACCCCTACCGCTTGGGGTTTCCAATGAGCGCCGTCCTTGCCCGCTCCTGTGCCTCAATGACGCGGTCGCACCACGCATCGAACTCAAGATCTTCGACCTGAAGTTCAGGATGGGCAAGGATATGAGCCACACAGCGCCGCACACCCTCGTCAAAGCGCGTTGTTGCCTGGAATCCCGGCACGGCGCGCTTGAGTTTTGTGCAGTCAAAAGCCACAGTCACACTCTTGTCGCCGAGCAAGTTGCCTTCGAAGTCCCATTCCTTGGGAGCCACTGCGGCAAGGAAGTCGGAGGCGACATGATAGATGTTCACTTCCTTGTTCATCGCCCGGCCGATACATTGGTATATCTGATTCCAGGTCAACTGCTCGTCGCTCATAATCTGGAACGCCTCTCCAATGGCCTTCGGATTGCCCAACAACCCGATGAAGCCCCGTGCGAAATCCTCGTTCCATGTCAGCGTCCACAGCGACGAGCCATCGCCCTGCACCACCACAGGTTTCCCGTCTAAGATTCTGCGCAGCACCTGCCAGCTGCCCTTCGGCCCGTGTACACTGACCGGCACGCCGCGTTCGCAGTAGGTGTGGCTTGGGCGCACGATGGTCACGGGAAAACCGTTTTCGCGATACTCACGCATGAGCAGTTCCTCGCAGGCAATCTTGTTGCGCGAATACTGCCAGTAGGGATTGGCGAGCGTCGTGCCCTCTGTGATGACATGGCTGGCAGCGGGCTTGTTGTAGGCCGAGGCAGACGAGATATAAACGTACTGCCGCGTGCGATGACGGAACAGACGGAGGTCGCGCTCCACCTGTGCAGGCACGAAGCCGATGAACTCGCAGACGGCGTCAAATCGGACGTCTCCCAATTGACGTAGCACCTCTGCCTCGTCATCAATATCTGCCACCACTTGCCGTACGCCTGCCGGCACCTCATGCCTGCGGTTTCCGCGATTCAATAGCCACAGATCATGGCCTGCTGCTGCCAACTGACGCGTGATGGCACTGCTGATGGTGCCTGTGCCACCGATGATAAGTATCCTTTGTCCTGACCTATTCATTTTTCCTGTTGTTTGGTTGTTTGTGGGGCCAAAGGTACAGAATGATGACCTTTTCTGCCCATAGGTTCCGTGATGTCACGAACCTGTCCCCACGTCATTTTACTCGGCGCAAAGATATACAAAATTCTCAAATCTTCCAAACAAAATTCTCAATTTCGTCTTTTGCTTCCTGTTTCTCACTCTTATTTTCGTCATGATGGGTGTGCGCATGAGAATGAAGTCAGGAGTTTTACTCCCCGATTGATGTAATCCCTGCTGAGCGTTCAGGTTCTGAAAAGAGAATCCGCCGAAGCGATGGAAAAACATCTGTATAGCTTTATTTATTTTTTGCGGCACAAAGATATCGATAAAATAGCTTATTTATGCAAAAAAGAGGGGAAAAATTTGGAGGGAAACGAAAAAAGAGCTTACTTTGCAACGTCAAACAGAAATGTTGGACTATCCGGGTAGAATCCCGCGTGGGGTAAGGCCTTATCGATACTGCCCAATTAAAAGCCACCTCGCAAGGGCGGCTTTTCTGTTTGTCTATCGATCTTTGGGGACTCATAGTGTCCACCACCAATAATTGAATTGCAAGCAATAAAAAATCCCCCGAACCTTGCGTGAAACAAGATTTGGGAGATAACGCGAAGTATTCCTGTCCACAAGTGACTTTCCTACTTAGTGACTTTCATCGTAGGGTTTTGCTTCACCCGATGCTTTGCACTCGTTTGCGGTATTCACCACGCTTGGTGCGTTCGATGGCTTTGTCCTTGAGGAAGCGGTCAAGAGTCTTGGCGGCTGAACGATTGTTGGCATAGCCGAAGATCTGGGTGAACTGTTCGGTGGAAAACTCCTCGGGCAGTTTTTGGAAGCATTGCTCGAAGCGCGTTGTGCGACGACGGAACTGCGTAGCATCCAACATCTGTTCCTCGAAGTAGTTGCGAGCCAACTCACCGAAGAAGTGGTGCTGCGTGCGATATTGAATGTCGAGCACGAGATCGCAGAGGGCACGGTCGGTGTCGTCAATCTCGTAGGTGCCAGTCTCTTCACGTTCAGCCCAATGACGCATATCAATGAACGGAGCGGATACGCAGAGCCCGTAATATGAAACTCGCTTCAAAAGCATTTCGTCGGCCTTATCGTTGTTGAAGGCGGCGATGTCCATGCGATTGTCTGTCCAGTGCCAGCAATGCTCAACTAATGGCCACAAGGGCAGTTCGCCTTGACGTTTGTCCAACTTATAAGCCCACTCGCGCAACGTCTCGTCGGCATCCTCGGCCTTCGGACTTTGCTGGCGCAGCTCCATCATCTTGAAGCCAGTGCCAAGCACGGGCAGCGCTGCCAGACGCGTCGGATAGCCGGTGCCGAAGTTACGGTCGTTGACCATCTGTTTCAGGGCTGGCGGTGTACACGTGCGCACAAGGTTCCAATAGACATGGAAGAAGCCTGTGACGGAATCCAGATTGGCGTACTGCTGCGAATCCTTCTCGTTGCTGAACGCCTTGATTTCCATGACCTGTTTATCTATCCATGAGCCGCCCTTCTGCAGCTTGATGCTGTTGAGGGCTTCGGTGTCTACGGTGAGCATGTGCAACGGCACGCGTTCGCCATTGACCTCTGTCCAAGCGTTGATCATATCGTTGATAAACACGTTGTTCGAGGTGCGCGCTCCGTGCAAACGTATGATGCCCTTTGGTTTAGCAGCCTTGTCTTTGTTCGACCCCTTGGAACGCTGTTCTTCTTTCCAAGCGTTGATGGCATCGTTGGCCAACTGGTCGGCCTGTTCCATCGGCTCAGTCAGGATTGAAGCAATACGCACCAATGCTCCTTTGCCGCTTGCCGGGTCACCAACGCCGAGGACGTTGTAGTTCAAACGCCGACGCTGCTCAGGTTGGTCGTAGAAACGATACCAGCACAAGGTCATCAGCGTGCCCATCAGCGCTGCCGAGGCAAACAACAGGAAGGGCCACAGACGTTCGGGATGGGGCTCACAGACCTCACGCACGCAGGGATAGACATCGAACAGGGCGCGAATCTGTTCCACCCATTCCTCGAAGGGTAAGTCCTCTTCGGCAGAGCCTGCAGTGGCTGCCAGCTCGCTATCGATGCCTGCCTTCGTGAGTAAGTCCTTCAACTCCTTCGGCGTACGTTTCAGCAGTTTCTTGCTGGCGGCGGAATTGATCAAGTCCTCCACTTCGCCGGGCTGCGGCTGCCAGTCCTTGACGTAGTCGAGTTCCTTGGCCATGGCTATGGCTTTCTGCGGGTCGTTGTCAGCGAGCCAACACAGCCAATGCGATGTCTGCTGGCAGAACGTCGGGTGCTTCTGGCCTTCACCCAAACGCTCGCCGTAGTACTCGTTTAGCGCCTTGATGATGGCTTGCTGACGCTCGGTGAGCGCTGATGTCTGGGTACTGGCTGGGGTTGTCTGAGCAGCAGTTTCCGATTGCTTCTCGGCTTCTACAGCAGGCTCCTTGACGCTCTTCTTGCGCTTGTCCTTGCTGCGCTCGGCCTCAAAGTCAATCCACTTCTGCACCGTGGGCGACGAATCGCCCTTTGGTGCTGTGCGGTAACGCTCTCCGTACTGGAGGTCGTAGTCTGTGCGGCTCACTTCTTCAGAGTCGGTGAACAAGGTAGCGTCTTCATTGAACAAACTTTCTTTGTCCATGTAGAGAACATCGTCGGGACCAGTGAGGAACGAGAGACGCGAACTGTCTTTACAAGCATCGTCTACGTTGTCGAGCACGCCCAGCAAGTTGGCCATCTCATACTGGTTGCAGATGAGGTTGCCCCATTCCGCACGAGCCGTGAAGACAATCTTCATGCCCTCGCCCGATGCCGAGATATAGACAAGCAGGATGCCCAGCTCCTTCAGATCATGTTCTGCCTTGATGCGCTCGAACAACTCTTGCGGGTTGTCCACGTGATCCACATCGATGACAACGAGGCCAGACAGGAAAGCATGGATTTGTTCACGCCAATGCCCGCGCTTGTCTTGATTGTACTTCTTTGTGCCTACGCTGACCTCGAACTCCGAGGCTTGGAAGCAGGCGCCAGGCAGCGAGCGTTTCCGCTCGTCGGCTTGCGTCTTGTACGTTTTGTCGCCCGTCTCGTGATAGAGTTTGAGCAGACGACGTACTTCGGCCACAATGTCCTTAGCCTTGGCGAGGCATTGCTGCCACTGTTCCCAGCCGAGATGCTGCATCTCGTGCCAGGTGCTGACTTGATAGGTAATTTTAAACATGATTGTGTTCTTTTTTAATGTTGGTGATGAGTTTTGTAAATCTTTCGTTTGCAGGCAGCCGGCGCACCATGAGCTGCACCTGCCGCAGCACCTCGGCTTGCCAGTCGCGGGTGTGCTTGGTGAGGTCGATGGTGCCAGAGAAGGCGAGCTCGCTTTTCTCGGTGTCGAGCCAGCATTGCAATCCGCCTTCTGAGACCACGCGCTGCTCCGCTGGTTGCTCCACGGGTTTCTTCGGGCGCAAGTCCTTGGTCAATGCCGCAAACTGCTTTGATAACTCAGCGTAGGGGTCGGGTGACGACTCCTTGCACTTCAGCGTGAGCATCTTCGAAGGGTCTGCGCCTGTCGTTGTCCAGCGTTTGCCGCCACCCGCACAGGTTTTCACGTTAGCCTGCGTCGAGGGGGCTTCGTTGAAGGGGACAAAGCCGAAGCTGTTGTCCGAGGGGTCGAAAGTGCCGGTTCCTCGAACCTTGACTTTCTTGGGGGTTGAATCTGTCTTTAGCATATTCTTTAAATATTGAATAATTTATAATGGTTTTTACCACGCGTAGCATGCATGTGCGTGGGAAGGTTTGCTTCCAGACAGGCACAAAAACAAAATGCACCTCGAAGCCTAAACTTCACGGTGCAAAGGTACGGAGTTTTTAGGGATGACAGCAACTATACATCAAAAAGAGACCCCTTCCGACATCAGCAGAAAGGGTCACTTTTTTAAAAGTATGGGGTCACCTCAAAAGTTGTCGTGGGTCACCTCAAAGAGAGAGAGGGGTCACCTACGCTATTCGAGCCATCTATTTCAAATCTCTAATTTGTTGGGCAAATGACGGACAAAGAGAATCAAAGAGTTTCGCTACCGCTTCTTTATCGGTTGAAGAATAACCTTCACATAGGCGCTTCTCCATTGATGAGGTTCCCCAGCCGAACAAATCGTGTATCAAAGGGGCTAATTCAGCCTTCTTATTTTTGAATGTAAAGGCCATGTGTTTAGCCATCGCATAAACAAAGATGGGTGCTTGCTCGCGGGTAAGTCCTTTCTCTTTTTCTTGCAAATCTTTTATCTTCTCTTCCTTCTGTTCTATTGCTATCCTTGCTTCTTGCAATTCTTGCCCTAAATGGGCTAACTGTTTCCGAAGACCTTCAATCTCTGTTGCATGGACATCCTGCGTAGGCTTCTTCTCTTTGATATCGGCAGAAATAACTTCAGGTTCGTTCATGACTTCATCCTTTACATCACTCAAAATATTGATAATCCGCAAGTTGTTAAAACCGTAGGAATTGCACCCGGGATCGATTTCTTCTCTATCTTCAAGTTGTTCAATAGTACCTTCAAGGATTCTTAACTTGTCTTCCTTACATGGTAGCTTCTTAATCGCTTCGACAGCATAATCTACACCTAAACCAATATCAACATCGTCAATCTCTTCGTCCCGAATATCTCGGGGCGTGAACTGAATATTTCTCGATAGGATTGGGTGAAAATTTTGTGTGAGGAGCAAATAAAAGAAATCATCTTTACCTTCTGGAGCCCCCTTCTTATCCCAATCTTGGAAATTGTCTCTTATATTTTTGATTATACCCGCTTCCGTGTTATAATGTTCATAATAGTGAAGCCAATTACAGACCAAGGCCATTGTAGCAGGTAAGATATGATTGTTCCACAATATATCTCGATTACCACGAACAGCTAAATCAAAATACTTATTCAGGAACAAAGAAGGATGCTTCTCCATCTTTATCAGCGTACATATATAGGCCGCATTGTTGAATATGGCAAGAACATATTCATACGCATTCTCTCCTTTTTTAATGAAGGAACGGTTGGTCAGCCTTTCAAGAAAGATATGCTCTAATGAATCTGAAGAGTCCTCTAAGAAGTCATCGACATCGTCCTTTTCTATGTAAATCAGCTGTTTGGGTACTTTTGTGTAATCTATTTTTGCCATTATTGCAACTATTTATATATGTCATTTTGCAACCTTAACACATCTCTTGCCGACCTTCACCACCACCACCTTCTCATCCCCTGTCACATCAACTCTCGTCGCACCATCATTAGCCATTGCCTGCCCTATTATCCGACCGCTGAGGTCATAGACCACTATCGGAGTGCCAGCCTGTGCGCCATCTACCATCAGCCCATTGCCGTCTGCCTGAATCAGCACCGGCACCGCCTTCACCTCGCTCACCGCATCCTCATCATTCAGTGCCACAATCTTTCCGAATTTACTCCACGGCTCCGTTGTCCTATAGGCTTCAATCGCTGATGCTGGCACATGAAGGGTCGAAGACTCAATAAACGAGGCATAGAAAATGTCTTTGCCATCATATTCATTATCTGTTCTCGGCAGCGTCTCTGCATAGCAATACACATCAGCCAGTTTTTTGCAGCCCCTGAACGCCCGGATTCCGATGGAGGTGACGGATGAAGGGATGGTCACGGAGGTCAGACGCGCGCAGGCATGGAAAGACCCCGTCCTGATGGTGGTGACGGATGAAGGGATGGTCACGGAGGTTAGACCCGAAGCACAGAAAGCCTCGACCCCGATGGAAGTGACAGTTGAGGGGATAGTTACGGAGCTCAGGGCCGTGCATTCTGCGAAAGCGCCGTTCTCGATGGAGGTGACGGTTGAAGGGATAGTCACGGAGGTCAGACCCGAGCAGCAATAGAAAGTACCTCTCCTAATGGTGGTGACACCTTCAGGGATAGTTACGGATGTCAGACCTGTGCAGCCACAGAAAACATCCTCCCCGATGCTAGTGACGGAAGAAGGGATGGTAATGGAGGTCAGTCTATTGCATTCAGGGAAAGCATAGTCCCCGATGCTGGTGACGGATGAAGGGATGGTCACGGAAGTTAAATCCTTGCAGTCATAGAAAGCATTCTTCCCGATGGCGGTGACCTTACGAGTTCTGTTCATATAGGTCACTTCCTTGGGGATTACTACTTTACCCGTGTATTTATAAAAATAGTAATTGGCATCACCGCCACGGTAAGTAACCTCCAGTTCCGTACTGTCATTCACGTAATTGTAATAAATGGTAACGCCACGAGCATTCTTCACTTCAATGTCGTGGGCACTTGCCGACAATGGTAGCATGATCAAAACGAGGAAAAGAAGTTTTTTCATTTTTATGATTCCAAAAAATTAATCTTTGTTGTTTTCGACTGCAAAGTTACACAATTGCGCTAAAGGCACAAAATTTTAAGAGTCATATTTTCATTTTTGAGAGCTGAAGGCAGAAAGTAGGAAAGTAACTAAGTAACTTGTAGACAGGAATGATTTCTTGGTTGTAAGGTAATAAATAAATAATAGAATATAATAAAGATTATAATAAACCCTAATAATAATCTTATAGAGATGTCCTCCTCGCGATTCTGTTCCTGTCCATAAGTGACTTTCCTACTTTCTTACTTCGCACGTCCAGTCGCATCGCTCCACACATATAGACGTACAGCTCCACACGTATATACGTACAGGCTTATACGTCTATATGTATCGCCGTGTCCCTCTGATGGGACAGAAACGGAGAGGGCTTGAAAATAATCTAAAGTGTGCTTGGAAAGGCTCGAAAAGGAGCCCGTAAAGTGGGCGAAGAAAGGGATGATTTCGGTCGAAAAAAAGTGATGGATTTGATGGAAAAAGTTGGGAAAATATTTGCAGGTGTCGGGAATTTGTTGTATCTTTGCAACGTCAAAGGGAAGGATGTTAGGAGTGCCCTCGGCGGAGGACGGAACGGATTCTTGTAGAGCGCTATGCAGGAGGATGGGAGGGACAAGGCCAGCACGAATGACAGACGGAACGGAGACGCGAAAAACACTTTTCAAACAACCAAACATTTTAACAATTTAATTAACCACTTTTCATTAACCTCTTAAATTTTACAATCATGAAAGAGACAATTAAGTATTCAACTTGCATGAGGCCTAACCCCTTGAAGGCCGAAGAGGCTCCGAAGGCATACGCCACCTTGCAGAGCAACGGAACGGTAAACCTCGAAGAGCTCAGTGAACACATCCGCAAGCACGGATCTGTGTACTCCGAAGGCACCATCCTTGGTGTGCTGAAGGACATGGTGACTTGCGCACGCGAGGCGCTGCTTGAGGGCAACTACGTGGAGCTCGGCTCGCTGGGCAAGCTCAAGGTGACCATCAAGTCGGAGGGTGCCAAGAGCCTCGACAGCTTCACCGACGAGAACATCAAGGCGCTGAACGTGAACTTCGAACCGGGCAAGGGCCTACAGTGGAACATCCGCGAGGATGTGGACTTCGAGTTCACCATCTCCCGCAAGGCTCAGGAGGCTGCGAAGGCTGCTGCCAAGGCTGGCCAGACGAACGCCGACTGGGGCGAAGGTGACAACGGCGGTAACTAAGGCTAAGACCTCCAACCTGCTTCTCGTAGATTTGAGTCGGCGTAGCATTAGCCCTGTTCCTTGGAACCATTGACGTGTCTGCCCCGCAAGACGTAAGGAGCTTGCGGGGCAGATTTGCATTATTGGTGTATTCTAATTTTGTTTTAAAATGAACGTTTTGATGCACCTGTCAAAGCATATAATAGAAAAGGTCTTCTTGTCCTGGCAGTTTATACATAATGGTATGTTATTGGCTGCAAAAGTACATTTATTTTTGGAAATTAGGGGCTTTTTTGCCACATCATTTTATATTTATTGGCTAAATGGGTAAAAATTTGATTATTTCAGATTATTGTTATACCTTTGCGGCGACCAATACGCACGCGACAATGGAAAGCCCTCGTCTATTCTTCATTTTTTGTCATTTATCACTTGGCATTTCCACCGTTTCCGCTCAGGAGAGTGAAGCGATTCGGCGCAATCAAGTGGGGTACTACCCGCAGCAGGAAAAGGTCGTCGTGGTGGAGGGGGTGAATCCCAAAGGCAAGGTGCGCGTGACGGCTCCTGATGGCAAGACGCTGAAACCCAAGGCAACAATCCGCAAGGCCACTTCACCATGGTCGGGCAAGACGCGTTATGTTGTGGACTTAGGCGACCTGAAGGCTCCGGGAAGCTACCAGGTGAGCGTCGGCAACCAGACATGCGGCATCAACGTGTCGGACAGGCCTTACCGCGACATCGCCAAAGCATCGTTGCGGCTGTTCTATCTGATCCGCTCCGGCGTTTCCATTGAGCAGGGCGGCGACTACAACCGTCCGTTGGGACATCCCGATACGCAGGTCATCGTCCACAATTCTGCTGCCTCATCGCTGCGCCCTGCTGGCACCGTCATCAGCTCGCCCTACGGCTGGTATGATGCGGGCGACTACAATAAGTATGTCGTCAACTCAGCTTTTAGTATTGGTTTAATGTTCGCTGCATACGAGGCTAATAAAGAATATTTTACTGAAACGAAAACAGACATCCCCGAGAGCGGAAACAGCACACCCGATTTGCTCGACGAGATGATGTTCAACCTGCGCTGGCTGCTCACCATGCAAGACCCCTTGGACGGCGGCGTTTACCACAAACTCACCACGCCAAAATTCGAAGACTTCAAGATGCCTGTGGATTGCCACCAGCCGCGCTACGTGGTGGCGAAGAGCGTCACCGCCACCCTCGATTTCGCTGCCGTGATGGCTGATGCCGCCCGCCTGTTCGAACCCTTCCAGCACGACTATCCCGGCTTCGCGGGCATAGCGGCAGCCGTTGCCGAGCGTGCCTATCTGTGGGCTAAGGAGCACCCCACGGACTTCTATCATCAGAATCAGTTGAAAGATCCCGCCGTCACCACCGGCACCTACGCCGACAGGAACGCTCGCGACGAATTTTTCTGGGCAGCTTCGGCGCTCTACCGGCTCACGGGCAAGCAACACTATCTCGACGACGCCCGACAGAACCAGCCGCAGCGCTTCACCACGCCGTCGTGGTCCAACGTGGCATCGCTCGGCGCTTTCGAATGGTTAGCCACAGACGCTTCACCACTCCGCAACACCATGCTCGAACAACTGACGGCCTACTGCAATGAAGCCATCAAGGGCGTTGACACTTCGTGCTTCCAGTCGCCCTACGGCAACAGCCCGCGCGACTTCGGCTGGGGTTGTCTGGCCGAGCGCTGCTGCTGTCAAGGGGTCGCCCTGCTCTATGCCGACAAGCTACTCGGCAGCGACAAATACCGTCGCTACGCGCTGCAAAATGCCGACTATTTGTTGGGGCGAAACGCCACGGGCTACTGCTATGTCACAGGCTTCGGCGACAAAAGTCCCATGCACCCGCACCACCGTCCGTCAGCCTCCGACGGCATAGAACGCCCCTTCCCCGGGATGCTCGTCGGCGGGCCGAATCCTGGACAGCAGGACAAGGCAGAGTTGCCTCTGCCCTACCCCTCCGACTTCCCCGACGAATCCTACCTTGACATCACAAAATCCTACGCTTCCAACGAGATAGCCATCAACTGGAACGCCTCCCTCGTCGCCTTCCTCAGCTGGCTCGACGCACTCCCATCGCTTCCTTTCTTTTTATCAACCAAATAAACAAAAACGATAAGACTATGAAAAAGAACATGTTGATGCTGCTCACGGTAGCAGCGATGTGTACGATCTGCACCTCATGCCGTACGAAAGACCAAGCGGTGGCCAAGAACACCGTAGTAAGCCTCTTCAATGGCAAGGACCTCACGGGCTGGGAGCCTCGCGGCGACGGCAAATGGAGCGTGGACAAGGACGGCAACCTTGTGACAGAGAACGGCGACGATAAGCAGTACGGCTACCTCTGCACAAGCAAGGACTACAAGGATTTCGACCTCACGCTGGAGTTCAAACAGGAAAGCAACGGCAACAGCGGCCTCTTCTTCCACTCCTTCATCGAAGGCTTCAACAGGGTACACGGCTGGCAATGCGAAGTGGCTCCGAAAGGTAATGACACCGGTGGCATCTACGAGTCGTATGGTCGTGGCTGGCTCCAACAGATACCCGACGAGAAGGAGAACGTGCTGAAGGAAGGCGAATGGAACACGCTGCGCCTACGCGTGAAGGGCGACCACGTACAGACGTGGCTGAACGGCGTCCCCATGGCCGACCTGAAGGACGAACTCATCGGCAAGACGCCCGGACGCATCATGCTACAGATTCACGACGGCAACGACATCAAGGTACTCTGGCGCAATTTCCGGCTGACGCAACTTTAACGAGCCACCCTAAACTAGGATACTAAAATCATCTAATATGAAAAAACACCCCTGGTTAGAACGCGAGAAACTACGTTCCATCATCTTTGATGACGACACGCCCGCAGGTCGCCGTTTTGACATTGCTGTGACCATCGCCATCGCAGTCAGTCTGGTCATCCTCTTCGTGGAAAGCAACCCCTCACTACCCACCTGGCTGAAGATCACCCTCGGCGTGCTGGAAGCCCTGCTCACCGTGCTCTTCACGGTAGAATACATCGCCCGCCTCTACTGCGCTGAGAGCCGCCGCGGCTATGCCCTCAGCGGATGGGGCATCATCGATTTGATGGCCGTGCTGCCGCCCTATCTGACCTACTTCCTCCCCGGAGCGCGCTATCTGCTCATCATGCGTAGCATCCGTTTCATCCGCATATTCCGCATCTTCCGCCTCTTCTCCTTCCTGAATGAAGGCGAACTGCTACTGCAGGCCATCGGACGCAGCTTCCACAAGATTGCCGTCTATTTCCTCTTCGTGTTCGTCCTCGTCATCTGCCTCGGCACGCTCATGTTCATCATTGAGAGCGGTCAGCCCGACAGCGCCTTCCGCGACATTGGAACCAGCATCTACTGGGCGATCACGACGCTCAGCACCGTCGGCTATGGCGACATCACACCCTCCACATCCTTAGGCAGGCTGCTATCTTCCTTCATCATGCTGTTGGGCTACACGCTTATCGCCGTCCCCGGAGGCATCGTCACCGTGTCGTTCATCAACACGACAAACGATCCTGTGCGCAACGGCCGTTGTCCCCGCTGCGATGCCAAAGTGCGCAAGAACGACAAGTTCTGTTCGCAGTGCGGAGAGAAATTGTAACTCAACTTTCGCATATTATGGAAGTTCTTGAAGGGTCAAGCGTCGCAGAGCGCCGAGCGAAAGAAGTTAGTCGCTTCGCGACGGAAGTTATAGAAGTTAAAGACGACACCTATGCGACTTGTAAGAAATCAGCCTATAGAACTATTGTCTTTAACTTCTGTGGCCAAGGCCACATCGCTCGACCTCTGGTCGCTTCATACTTGAAGAACTTCCTTAACTTCTTTCGCTCGGCGCTCTGCGACGCTTGACCCTTCAAGAACTTCAGAAACAAGCGGAGCTTGCGAAACTTGAATAAGCCTCACCTATTTGAGGATGGTGAACTTGGCGAAGCGGAGAAGGAGCTGCTTGGTGCCGACATTGTCGAAACTAACGGTGGCTTTCGCGTCCATGCCACTGCCAGAGAGGGCGATGACTTCGCCACGACCGAAACGGGCGTGCTCGATACGACTGCCAAGGGTCAATGTGCCAGAAGCCGTCGAAAGAGAGGAAACGGAAGGAGATGACGGGGTGGTTGAGGGCTGAGATTTGAAGGATGAGGAAGAAGAGGTGAGGGGACGAAGGTTGCTGTTATAGGGCGTAGTGCGGCTGACACTGGAACGCGTGGCAGAAGAGGAAGTGCCGAAGGAGGAGGGGCGCGAGGTGAAGGAGGAGGAGGGACGCGAAGTGAAGGGGCTGTCGGAATCCCAGGAAGAGAAAGGAGAAGAGGAACCGAAGAGAGATGGGCGGCGACGGGAACCCGAAGAGGCGGATTGATCTTTGGTGACAAAGCACGGATCTATATCGGACAGGAAGCTACTGGGGTCGCAGAACTCGCTCTTTCCGAAGCGGTAACGGTTCTGTGCATGAGTGAGATAACATTGCTCCTTGGCACGCGTGATGGCCACATAGAACAGGCGTCGCTCTTCCTCAAGCTCGCGTGGCGACGTGGCAGACATCTGGTTGGGGAAGAGGTTTTCCTCCATGCCTACAACAAAGACAACGCGGAACTCAAGCCCCTTGGCGGCATGAACCGTCATCAGCGAGAGCTTCTCTTCGCTCTCGTCATCACTCTCGTCGAGGTCGCTGAGCAGCGACACTTCCTGCAAGTAGTGCGTCATCAACGTGCGCCCGCTACCCTCCTCTTCCTGACGGTCATCGACAAACTGCTGCATACCATCGAGAAGCTCCTGCAGGTTCTCCTGCTTCGAGACAAATTCGGGCTCGCGGCTGCTGAAGAGGTCGGCGGTAATGCCAGTCTCCTTAGCAATACGGAGACCCAACTGGGCGGCATTCACATCGTTGATCTCCGAACGGAAGCTGTTGATAAGCCCGACGAAGGCATCAAGTTTGGCAAGCGTACCACGGTTGACATCGAGTTGATAATGAACAGGATCGTTGACTACCTGCCAAAGGCTCACGCCATGCTGTGAAGCGCAGGCAATGACCTTGTTGAGGGTGGTGTCGCCAATGCCACGAGCCGGATAGTTGACAACGCGCTTGAAGGCTTCCTCGTCGTTGGGGTTCACGGCCAGACGGAAGTAGGCAATCATGTCCTTGATCTCCTTGCGCTGGTAGAAACTGACGCCACCGTAGATGCGGTAGGGTATGCCTTCTTTGCGGAAGGCTTCTTCAAAAGTGCGGCTCTGTGCGTTGGTTCGGTAGAGTATAGCGATCTCGTTCCATGCGACGTGGTCGTAGCGGTGAAGGTTCTCCACCTTCTTGCCGATGCCTGCAGCCTCTTCGATGTCGCTGTAGTACTCGAAGATGTGTATGGGTTGGCCCTGTTCTTTTTCCGAAAAAACTTCCTTAGGAATCTGTCCGCGGTTGTGCTTGATGAGACTGTTGGCCGCGCCTACGATGTTCTGGGTCGAACGATAGTTTTGTTCAAGTTTAAACAGGCGCGCCCCTTCGTATAACTTTTGAAAAGTTAATATGTTGTCGATGTTGGCTCCACGAAAACTATAAATAGACTGAGCATCGTCGCCAACGACACAGACACGGCGGTGGTGCTGTGTAAGCTGCCACACGATGGCGTGCTGCGCATAGTTCGTATCCTGATACTCGTCGACGAGAACAAACTGGAAGCGGTCTTCGTAACGGGTCAAAATCTCGGGTTTGTGGGCGAAGAGGAGATAGGTGTAAAGCAGCAGGTCATCGAAATCCATGGCTCCAGCCTGTCGGCAGCGCGCCCAGTAGTTGGCATAGATTTTACCCGTCTCAGGGATGCGCGCATTCTGGTCGGCCTTGAAGAGCTGCGGATCGCGCTGGTACTGCGCAGGCAGGATGAGGCGGTTCTTGGCAGCAGAGATATGGCTGAGCACAGCGCTGGCCTTATAGACCTTATCATCGAGCCCCATCTCACGTATAATGCTGCGTACGAGGCTCTTGGAGTCGGCGGCATCGTAGATGGTGAAGTCGGGAGAGAACCCTATGACCTCATGTTCTGCGCGCAAGATACGTGCGAAAATGCTATGGAAAGTGCCCATCCACAGCCCACGCGATGCCTCGAAGCCCACCTGTCGTTCGATACGCGTCCTCATCTCCTCGGCGGCTTTGTTGGTGAAGGTCAGCGCGAGGATATTCCATGGACGCATACCTTGGCTGAGGAGGTAAGCGATCTTGTAGGTGAGCACGCGTGTTTTGCCCGAACCGGCACCGGCGATAACCAATGAAGGGCCGTCGATGTAGAGCACGGCTTCGCGCTGCGCTTCATTGAGGTCGTTGAGGTTGATAGCCATCTATTCGTTGTCAGGTTTGAGGTTGTCGAGATCGATGATATGAAGCTGCAAAGCCTTGACGACGAGCCGTGTAGCATTGACGCCCTGCCGTTCGTTCTGCGGAAAGAGACGGTTGATGAGGTCCACTTGTCGCTTCTCCAAGCTCTTGACGCCGAAGGGCATACCTTTGAGCGAGGAAATCATGTCCTTGGTGTAGCCGAGAGCCAGATGACGGAGGAAGCGCTCGTCGTACTCGTCGATGTCGTAGTCGATGACAGCATCCGTACGTCGGCTGTCGCCTGTGACGCTCTTCTTGAAACGCGCCACAATCTTCTCCAGGATGGGTTGGTTGAAGACCAGCTGACGACCGCTCATGACCAGGCGTACATCATTGCGCGTCAGCAATTCACCGGTCTTCAGGATGATGCCCTGAGCACCTGCCTGCAACACATCGACCCAAAGGCGTTCATTGAGTATCTCACCCGTGAAAATGAGCACTTTGACATCAGGATATTTCGTGTGTACCTGACGGCAGATGTCTACACCAATAGTGGTGCTACCCCCCAAGCCGAGGTCAAGGAGGAGCAGGTCGGGCAACTGCTTGCGCATGAGCACCCACAGCTCGCCCTCGTTCATGGCGGTGCCGAGAATCTCGGCTTCGGGGATGTCGGAACGGAAGATTTCCTCGGTGCCTTTCAGCTCGAGCTTCACGTCTTCGACAATGATGACTTTAAAGGGATTCATATAGGATAATCTTTAAGCGTTTAACGTATTGGGAAAGTTCAATGATTAATATATAAGGGCAGCGTGAACCAGACAGCGTGACCCTCTCCCACCCTTTCGGCATTGATGCGGCAGCCGGGATGGCCAAGGAAAGTGTCGTGCTCGCGAATAATCTGCTTGCAGATGAGGGTCGGGATGGCTCCCTCGTGGGGCATGAAGAAATCATGGAGCTCAGCATCCGTGAGGGCGACCGTAGGATTGATGAGGGTGAAACGCAGGAAGCGGTCATCGCGCGTGGCGGAGAGGGTGAGCGCAACGTCTTTGGCGGATGAGAGTTTGATTTCGTAGTCGAGAAGCTCCGTGAGGAGATAGGTGATGAGGTCGGGGTCGCCCATGACGAGGGCATCGGCAGAAGCGTCATCAAGGGTCAGCGTGGTTTGGAGGCCAAGGCGCTGGGCGACGGCAGCAACGTGCTGAGGCAGCGAGGAAGTGAGCTCGGCAAAGGTCTGACGGCGACGGCGGAAGTTGAGGGCTTCGGACTGCGAGGAAGCTTGCGCAGAGAGGAGACCGTGGATCTCGCTGTAGTAGGAAACGGTCTCGGCGAGGGTCGAGAGGAGCGGGAAACTGTCTACGGAGCCATCATCGGCAGGAGCAGCTTCTTGCAGGCGTTCCACGAGCTGCTGGATGCGCCCGGGATAGTACATCGTCTCATGCTTGATGGTCGAGAGACAGTTGTCTATAATCTGATTCTGCACATGAAGGCGGCTCTCCTCGTAAAGCCGACGGCGGTGCTCATCCTCAGCCAGTTCAAAGTCGTTCTGACGGCGCTCGTGCTCTGCATCCTTAATACGCTGGAGCTGTGCCAGGCGTTCGTCGTTGAGCTCTGCCAACTTGCGGCGGAAAGCCGTCTGCGGACGCAGGTAGAAGAGATAGAACGCGAGGATGCCCAGCAGGATCAGGATGACAAGAAGGTTCAAGGCCCAGCGCTCAGTCTGCTGCGAGCGTTCGGTTTGCAGGCAGTAGGCTTCGAGCGTCGTGTCGCGATTCGTGAGTTTAAAGAGCTTGGTGTATAGGCGGTTGCTGTTGCGGTAGAGCGGCCAGTCATGTAACGCAAGGGCTGCAACGGCTACTTCGTTGTGCAAGCCCAGCACGAGGGAATAGTCCAGCGAGTCGCGTCCTTCGCCCATCAGCGCAAAGGCCCGCTCGGCATATTGCAATGTTTCCTCGTAGCAACCTTCGATGTTACAATAATAAGCGGAGTCGGCCAAGGCATACGCCTCCTTGGGGAAAGAAGCAGCAAAGACCGAGGAAGGCTGGATGACGAAAGCCATCAGCATAGCCAACACAACGGTCATGACACGCGGCAGGCGGAACCAGAAGCGGCTGCCCTCTCCTACCCTGCTCTCGATGCCGAAGCGGCATACGCTGAACAACGGACTGGTCTTGCGGTATTTCTCGATGATGCCCTTGCAGTTCATGAGTCCGAAGCCAAAACCTTTACGGTCGTCGGAACTCGTGCTGATCTTCGTAGCATCATAAACCTTATTATTTAATATCAGCTGCACGTCGGCCTCTGTGATGCCACAACCCGTGTCCTGCACGGCAAGTTCCACGTAGCGCCCGTCCTCGTTCTCGCCGCAGACAGCCGTGATGCTGACCGTGCCGCCCTCGGGTGTGAACTTGCGGGCATTGTCGGCTAAGGTATTGAGCATGAAGAGCGTGAGAGCGCGGTCGGCTTTGACGCTGAGGTCTGTCGTAGCCACATTGAGCGTCAGTCCCTTTTGCTCGTATGCGAAGCGGCTGTGACGGATGGCATCGAAGAGCGGTTCGAGGGGAAAGGAGGTGAGTTGTAAGCTGAGCTGCCCCTGCTGCATCTGAATCCATTCGGTGAGGATTCCGTTGTACTCGTTGATGCGATTGGTGAGCTCGCTGATATAGGTGAGCGACGACAACGAGGTCTCGCCGCGCTGTTGCATCCGTTCCACTTCGTGTATGATGCGGTTGAGGAAAGGCTGTATACCATTGACCAACTGAAGCTTAGCGCGTTTTTCTATGTTCTGTTGCTTGTCGCGCAGGAGGCGCAGTTCTGTGGCCGCCTGCTGCTCGCGGAGCTGTTCCTGCTCCTCTTCGAGTTCGGCTTGCTGCTGTAGCGCCGCATCGCGAATCTGCTGCATCTTTTGCCGAAGGAGGCGGTTCTGCGTCTGCGTGCGACGACGCCAACTGCGCAGGAGATAGAGGATGAAGGCGACGATGAGCAGAGCCACAACGACCACGGCAGCCCACGTCCAGCGCAGGCGCAGGCTCTCATTGCGGAGCTCTGCAGCACGGCTCTCCAGCTCAGCATCCTCACGCGTCACATCAAGCAGGTCGAGGTAAATATTACGGTTGTAGTCGCTCTCATCTTTCATATCTAAAGCGCTGTAAGCCACGGACAACTGCTGACGTATGCCTGCTATCCACTCCGGCACAGTGCGCACATCGGGCGACAGCATCCAGTTTCGCTCCACGGACTCGGACTCGGGCAGGGGATTGTAGGTTTGGAGGAGGTCGGCAGTCGAAGCAGTCTGCACTCCATTGGGAGCGTAGTAGCTCTGATGGTGGAAGTTGACGCAGGCAAGCGCTTGGGCATAGTGACGTATGGCATCACTATAGCGGCCGTCCTCGAAGGAAAGCTCGCCGAGGGTGCGGAGGGCACAGGCCTGCTGGTAGAGGTCGTCGTAATCAACGAAGTGGTCGTAGGCCGCCTGAGCCATCGCCATGGGCGTATTATCCGTACCGAAGAGCTGCGTGAGCATCATCACCACCTCAGGCTGCGTTGAGCGGACGGCTTCAAGTCGCAGACTGTCAGCAAAGAACGTGGCCAGCGACTGCTCTGCATTGGCCTCGAAAAAGAGAAAGCCGCTGCGGCGCGCCAACCAGAAACAGGGCAGTAGATAATCAAACTCCTCGCGCGCTATGGCGGCGGCGTCTGTCTGTTCGCTCAGACCGCCGGAGCCTCGCATATAACTGTAGTAGAGCCACTGCGCCGTGTCCTCGGGGACATGACAATAAGGCTCTGCCGCACGTATCTCGGCAATAGCTCGCTCCTGCTGGTCAAGGTAGTAGAAATAAGTGGAAGCTGCGATGTGAAGGTCACCACAGGCGTAGTTGAAGCGATGGCGACGGCGAGAAGTCATGCGTTTCTCGCGCGGCTCCAGCTTGGCGATGCGCTGCAAGGCATGACTGCGGTGGCGGAAAAAAGCAAGGTTGTCGCTGGTGCGCTGGACCACCTTCATCTGCATCACGTCCGCCACAAGGAGTTCCACGGCATCGTCGGTCGTGCGACTGACGGCAGCGGTGATGGCTTGCGCGCTGTCGAAGTCCATCTGATGGAAACGCTCGAAGGCGAGGTTGTTCATTGCCTCAGCCAAACCCTCATCGTAGCCGCAGCTGTCGGCCAGCGCCATGGCGCGCATCGACCATGCACGCACGGAGTCGACATTTCGGTAATGCCAATCGTAGGCGAGGGTGTTGAGCGAGTCCACTTGCGCCCGCATCGCTGCCGAGGAAGCATCGTTGTGCTTCCCACAAGCTCCAGCACAGAGACAGGCGAGAGCTATGCCCAGGAGCAGTGACCATTGCAACGACGCGCGGCGCATAACAGCTACTGTTGTATTTCCTTGAGAATATGGTCCATCTCATCGAACTCCTTGCCCATGTTCAGGTTGAGATAGATACGATAGAGAGGCGGCGCCCAACGTGCTTTATCATCGGGGCTGAGCGCACGTACCTGTTCCATGGGCTGTCGGGCCAGCAGATAGAGACTCCTCAGAATCTCACGGTCGCGGCGCATCTGCGGGTCGTTGATGTCGGTGCAGGCTTGCTCAGCATAGATGGCGGCGAGGTTGAGGGATGCGATGCCCTTGTTGTAATAAGCGTCGACAAACTTGTCATCGCGTGCCAGACAGGAGTCGCAAGCATCGATGACCTCGCGATCCTTGCCTTGCTTGAGATAGACAAGGCTCTTGGCATACCAGAAGATAGCTATGGTGTCAGCTACGTGTGTCATCGAATCGGCAAGTGCCAAGCCACGGTCGTAATCATTGCCAGCGATGTAATAATCAATGAGATTCGTGAAGAAGAACGTGTGCGCAGGGAACTCGCGGTTGCCCTCGTCGAGCGCACGCAACCACGAAGCGGTATCGCCTTTGGCCTGCCATGCACGGGCGTAGTATTCCTGAATGATATTGCTCTTAAGCCCCGCCTCCTTGGCCAGCGCCGCATGTTTGATAACGCCGTCGGGATTGCTGCTTACGTGTGCCGCCACGGATGCCAAATAAGCCGTCTGGCGGATAAGCGTGTCAGTCTTCAGCAACGAGTCGCCGACGAAGAAGGGATGCGTCGCCGTGCTGACATACGTATCGAGGTAGGGATAGGCCTGCGCCATCTGTGTCTTGCGGAAATACCAGCGCCCACCATTGAGGAGATTGGCACGGAAAGGCTTGAGGACGTCATGGTTGCGGCGACGGTAGACGGGTTTCACGCGCCCCTTCTCGTCGGGCGAAGCTCCAATGCTGTCGGCCATCTCTAACCGCACGAACATATCGAGGATGGAGGAGAAGAACTTTGCCGTGTCATATTTCTGCTTGAGGTAAAGCTTGAGATTCTCAGCCTCATAGAGTTTCTGACTACATTCAGCGGCCAGCAGCAGGCACTCCACCTTGTCCTTGTGCCGTGTCTCGGGCTTTGCTGCCTCAGCCAGCAAAGTGTTGGCCGTCTGCTCAAGGTTTTGCTTCTTCTTGATGGCCTCCTTGGCCTGACGGATGACGCTGGCGGCCATAATTGGCAGCGTCATCATCAGCATAATCGCTATGGTGTATTTACGTAATGCATTCATTTCGGATGCAAAGTTACGTCAAACCGCGCGGATAGGCAAACGATGGAGGTTAAATGATGTTATGAGGCAAAAGATAATGATGTGAAAGGAAATGAGCCTCATTAGAACTCGATGAGGAAGCGGGCATTGATGAGGCGGCCAGTGAGGTAGTTGGGGACGGCATATTGCTGGCGCGAGATGTCGGTGATCCACAGGTAGGAAGCAACATTGCTGATGCCGATGATGTTGAAACAGTCGAGGCCAAGCCACACATTACGCAGGTGCTTCCCGAAGCCGGTGCGTCGGTGGTGATCTTCGTTGTTGAGCAGACGGTAGCTCATGCCGAGGTCCACACGACGATAGGCAGGAGCGCGCCAATAGCGCTTCTCAAGACCGGAGTGGGGCGCACCAAAGGGTAGTCCGTCGGCAAAGGCCATCTTCAGCGTCATCTTCCAGCGATCGGTGCCGGGGAAATAATCAGAGAAGAAGAAGTTGAGGTTCCAGCGCTGGTCGGTGGGTTGCGGGATAGTCTTGCCGTGCAGGCTCATAGATGCTTTCATCAAAGAAAAGGAGATCCATGAGTCGGTGCCAGGAACGAACTCACCAAAGACCTTGAAATCGACACCTGCAACATAGCCAGTGGCCTCATTGCGACCATAGTAGACAACTTTCAGGTTATCGACGTTGTATGGGTTGAGGTTCGACTGCGCCTTGTAGTAAGCCTCGGCGGTGAACTTGAAGGGACGGTCGGCAACGCGGAACTTGTATTCACCGCCTAAGACGACTTGGAAGGAGCGCTGACTCTTGATATCGCGGTTGAGCTGCACGACGGTGGCACCGTCGATGGTCATGGTGTCGCGAAGCTCCTTATAGAAGGGTGCCTGATAGTACATACCCGTGGCGAGGCGGAAGGTGAGGTTGTCGTTCCCTGCCGGCACAAAGCCTATACTGGCTCGCGGCGAGAAAAGCGTCTCATTATTCCATGACCAATGGCTGAGACGAACACCGTAATTGAGTGATATAATACCAAGTTTAAACTCTTTACGCCACGTATCTTGAAGGAATGCCTCAAAACGATTGGAGCTGATATTCTGAACGGACTTGAGGTTGTAAATGAGTTCAAGTCGGTCACCATAGTGAGGCATGGAATAGCCAACAGAATCGCGGAACTCCCATTCACGCGTGTTCTCGCGGATGCTCTCGTGCTTGTAGAGGAAACCAGCCATGATCTGATGGTTGCGGGGACGAATTTCATAGATGGCACGGAGCGTCTGCGTGTTAGAGGTGAGGAGGTTGCGGGCGTGCTCCATATAGGTGCCAACGGCGAGCTGTTCGGCTGTGTTGGTGTCATCGAGCCAGTACTGTCCCTGAATGTCGTAGGTCTCACGTTCCTTGGTAGTGAAGGCCGAAGCACCGAGGGTCAGCGTGCTGAGGTCACCGAATTTACGCGAAATGGAGAGCGAGCCGAAGAGTGTGCGGAAGAGGTCTTCCTCCTCGCCGTCGAAATAGACCTTGAAGCTCTTGACATCTTCCATCGTGCCAAATTTGGTCTCGCGGTCCTTGGGCTTGAAACGGTAATTGTTGCGCGAAATATAGCCGATGGCATCTATAGACCAGAGCCGCGTCGGCTGCCATGAGAGATAGGCCTGATAATCAATGAACGAGGGATCATACTCGCCGCTGGTCTCGAGGGAGCCAAGAAGGTAGCGGTTGCTCTTGTAGCGCAGACCTTGTGAAAACGAGAGGCTCTTGATGCGGAAACCGTCGTAGACGCTGGCACCAAGGAGGCTGGCGCTGACAGAACCCTCGTGGCGCTCAGGACGACGGTAGGTGATGTCGAGAACGCTGGACATACGGTCGCCGTATTTGGCCTCGAAACCACCAGCCGAGAACTGCACACGCTCGACCATGTCGGAGTTGATGACAGAGAGTCCTTCCTGTTGCCCGCTGGAAATAAGCAGGGGGCGATAAACCTCCATGCCATTGACATACACGCAGTTTTCATCGAAGGAGCCACCGCGGACGTTGTACTGCGACGAGAGCTCGTTGTGTGAGGAGACACCTGCCTGCGTGGCCACCAGTTCCTCGACAGCATTACCTGTGGTGGAGGGCATACGCTTGATTTCCTCAGTGGAGAGCACCTGCGTAGTGCCCATCTGCCGACGGACGTCCTTGACGACGAGCTCGTTCATATCCTTACCACTGGAGCGCATAGTGACGTTCCACGTGAGTTTGCCACGCGGGTGCATGAGCGTCTTCGACTTTTTCTCGTAGCCGATGAGGGTATAGTTAACAACGATGGAATCGGCAGTATGGAAATCAAAATTATAGCGGCCATCGAGGTTGGTGACGGCACCTGCCATCTGACCTTCAACCTTCACAGTGACAAATGGAAGGGGCTTCTGGTCCTCGTCGATGACACGACCGGAGAGAGTGCAACTAAGGGTGTCATTTACAGGGGTGGAAGTGCCAGACGAACCCACAGCTGGCGTGCCTTCTTCCTGAGCACGGGCTACGAAGGGAAGAAGGAAGAGAAAGAGGAGATATGGAAGGTAGTGTTTCACTGATGAGATCCTCTGGAGAACCCTCGGGAATAGTAATATATTATAGAACGCGCGAGGGGCGGGATTATTGTGCGGAAGGGGAAGCTATTGTGAGGAGGGGACTATTGGGAAAAGGGATGTGAGGAGGGGAGGATAGTGTGAATGCCTTGCTCACGGTGGGTGAGGTCAACACAAACACCGTATTTCTTGTTCAGGTGCTCAGCGAGGTGCTGTGCACAATAGACGGAGCGGTGCTGACCGCCCGTGCAGCCGAAGGAGAACATGAGATCGGAGAAGCCGCGCTGCAAGTAACGCTCAACGTGGTGGTCAGCCAAGCGATAGACGCTATCGAGAAAAATGGTAATCTCGCCGTCGTCCTCGAGGAAGCGAATAACAGGAGCATCCAAACCTGTGAGTTGCTTGTAAGGCTCGTAACGACCTGGGTTGTGTGTAGATCGGCAGTCGAAGACATAGCCTCCACCATTGCAACTCTTATCTTCGGGAATGCCGCGTTTATAGGAGAAAGAGAAGATGCGGACAACTAAAGACCCACCCCCAGTAGACTCTCCCCCTGAAGACTCTCCCCCCGAACCAGTCCAGCCGGAACACTTAATAGTTCCGTCTTCCTGGCACCCTATAAGGGAGGGAGCAATTACCTTTGATGGGCGTCCGCTTGGCTGAGAATTGGCCGAATGGACGGAGTGTTCGGCGGATGCCTGCTCAATACATTCCACTCCCTCCCTTACAGGGTGCCAGGAAGACGGAACTATTAAGTGTTCCGGCTGGACTGGTTCGGGGGGAGAGTCTTGGAGGTGTGGGTCTTGGAGGGGTTGAGTCTCTATTAATTTCTCCAAGACCATCCTCAGTTCCGGATAGGGACAACAGCCCTCTTCCTTCAACACTTCGCGGAGATTGGCGAGGGCTGGGGGTATGCTGTCAAGGAAATGCTGCTTGCGCTCGAAATAGCCACGGAAGCCGTAGGCGCCAAGGACTTGCAGGAGACGGAAGAGGACGAAGGCATTAAGCGTTGAGCGTTGGAATTTGAAGGGAGGTAGACCGATGGAGGCGAGAGTGTTGTCAAGGCTCTCGCGATAGACAGCGATGAGCTCGTCGCGCAAAGATTGGGGATAGCGGGCAGAGGCCTGCCAAAGGAAGCTGGCGAGGTCGTAGTAGAGAGGACCACGGCGACCGCCTTGGAAATCAATGAAGTGAGGATTGCCTTTGGCATCAAGCATAACATTGCGTGCTTGGAAGTCGCGGTAGAGGAAAAAAGAAGGAGACTCTCCCCCCGAACCAGTCCAACCGGAACACTTAATAGTTCCGTCTTCCTGG
>CAMZHV010000042.1 GCA_947307015.1 uncultured Prevotellaceae bacterium
CCGCCTGCCCCCGTCGTGATGAAGCGGGCAGGTTTTTTTTATCAAAAAAAGAAACTCGAAAGGCAAATAAAAAAATATTTAATCTTTAATCTTTAATCTTTTCACTACCTTTGCAGCCAAATTCGCAAAAAGTATGCATACCAGAGAAGAAAAATTGGCAGCTTTCGGACGGTTGCTCGATGTCATGGACGACCTCCGCGAGAAGTGTCCGTGGGATCGTAAGCAGACCAACGAGAGCCTGCGCCCCAACACCATCGAGGAGACTTATGAGCTGGCCGACGCTATCATCAAGAACGATAAGGCAGACATTTGCAAGGAGCTCGGCGACGTGCTCCTCCACATCGTGTTCTACGCCAAGATAGGTTCCGAGACGGGCGACTTCGACATCGCCGACGTCTGCAACAAGCTCTGCGACAAGCTCATCTTCAGGCATCCGCATGTGTATCCGCCAAAGACCCACCCCCAACCCCTCCCGTCAGGGAGGGGAGAGTCTGGCGCAGAGACGGCTGATGGGAAAGAAAGTCTCCCCTCACGGGGAGATTTAGAGGGGTCTATTACCGCCGACCAAGTCCTCAAGAACTGGGAACAGCTGAAGGTGCAGGAGAAGGGGGGCAACAAGCGTGTGCTCTCTGGCGTGCCCGACGCTCTGCCTTCGCTCATCAAAGCTTACCGCATCCAAGATAAGGCACGCGGCGTAGGTTTCGACTGGGAGACGCGCGAGCAGGTATGGGCAAAGGTGCGCGAGGAACTCGACGAGCTGGAAGTGGAACTCAACCGCGACGATAAGGAGAAGAGCACGCAGGAACTTGGCGACTTCATCTTCGCTGTCATCAACGCCGCTCGTCTGTACAAGCTCAACCCCGACAATGCCCTCGAACTCACCAACCGCAAATTCATCCGCCGCTTCACCTACCTCGAGGAGCATAGCATCCGCATCGGAAAGCCCCTCACGGAGATGACGCTGGAAGAGATGGACAAGATATGGGAGGAGGCGAAGAAACTGGAGACTCTCCCCCCTGCCCCTCCCTTGTAGGGAGGGGAGTGATTACCTTACGAGATTAGGATTTTAAATATTTGACAAATACATTATTTATGAAAGATAACAAGAACTCAGAGGTGACTACTCCCCTCCCTACAAGGGAGGGGCAGGGGGGAGGGTCCCTTGCCTCCAAGTACTCCCCCGCCGAAGTGGAAGGAAAATGGTACCAGTATTGGTTAGATAACAAACTGTTTAGCTCCAAACCTGACGGCCGCGAGCCTTACACCATAGTTATTCCGCCGCCCAATGTGACAGGCGTGCTGCACATGGGGCACGTGCTCAACGAGACCATTCAGGACATCCTTGTGCGCCACGCTCGCATGGAAGGCAAGAACGCCTGCTGGGTGCCGGGCACCGACCATGCCAGCATCGCCACGGAGGCCAAGGTCGTGAACCGCTTGGCTGAGCAGGGCATCAAGAAGAGCGACCTCACCCGCGAAGAGTTCCTCAAGCACGCCTGGGCGTGGACCGAGGAGCACGGCGGCATCATCCTGAAGCAGCTGCGCAAGCTCGGTTGCTCCTGCGACTGGGATCGCACGGCCTTCACCATGGACGGTCCCCGCAGCGAGAGTGTCATCAAGGTATTCGTTGACCTCTATCGCAAAGGCCTCATCTATCGCGGCGTACGCATGGTCAACTGGGATCCCAAAGCCCTCACCGCCCTCTCTGACGAGGAAGTGGTCTATAAGGAAGAGCACACCAAGCTCTACTACATGAAATATTACGTATGCCCCTCCTCTGACTCCTCCCCTGTTGGGGCGGAGAATGATAAGGGTAACCAGTCCCCCCTCCCTAACAGGGGAGGGGACGGGGAAGGGGCCGGCAATGTGGTGCACAAGGATGACCGCGGCTACTACGCCGTTGTCGCCACCACACGTCCTGAGACCATCATGGGCGACGTGGCCATGTGCATCAACCCCAACGACCCAAAGAATCAATGGTTGAAGGGCAAGAAGGTCATCGTGCCTGTCGTCGGTCGCGTTATCCCCGTCATCGAGGACGAATACGTGGACATCGAGTTTGGTACCGGTTGCTTGAAAGTCACCCCGGCCCACGATGTCAATGACTACATGCTCGGCGAAAAGTACAACCTCGAAGCCATCGACATCTTCAACGACGACGCCACCCTCAGCGACCGCATCGCCACTGCCCAGCAGAAATCGCTGGCAGAGGTGAGTGTGCCCGATGATTTCGTCATCGACTTGCAGCGCTACGTCGGCACCGAGCGTTTTGCCTGCCGCAAACAGATCGCTGAAGACATGGTCGCCGCCGGCCTCATGGAGAAGATTGAGGATTATGACAACAAGATCGGTTGCTCCGAGCGTACTGGTGTGCCCATCGAACCCAAGCTGTCCATGCAATGGTTCCTGAAGATGCAGCACATGGCCGACATCTCCCTGTCGCCCGTCATGAACGATGACATTCAGTTCTATCCTGCCAAATACAAGAATACCTACCGCCACTGGCTCGAAAACATCAAGGACTGGTGCATCAGCCGCCAGCTCTGGTGGGGTCATCGCATCCCCGCATGGTATATTGAGCCAGGCCCCACCCCAACCCTCCCGAGGGAGGGGGCCTTCCCTTGGGGCAAGGTCATCGTAGCTGAGAACGAGGAAGAAGCCTATAAACTTGCTCTTGAGACATATCCCATCCTCAAGACATTAGAAGCCCCCTCGGGGGCCGTAGGGGGGGCCACGGGCTTCTCCTTGCGTCAAGACGAAGACGCTCTCGACACTTGGTTCTCCAGCTGGCTCTGGCCTATCAGTCTCTTCGACGGCATACGAAATCCTGGCAACGAGGAGATCAAGTATTACTATCCCACCGCCGACCTCGTGACGGGTCCCGACATCATCTTCTTCTGGGTCGCCCGCATGATCATGGCCGGCTACGAATACGAGGGTATGATGCCGTTCAAGCACGTCTATTTCACGGGTATCGTGCGCGACAAGTTAGGTCGTAAGATGTCCAAGAGCCTCGGCAACAGCCCCGATCCGTTGGAGCTCATCGAGAAATTCGGTGCTGACGGCGTGCGTATGGGCATGATGCTCAGCGCTCCTGCTGGCAATGATATCCTTTTCGACGAAGTACTCTGCGAGCAAGGCCGAAACTTCAACAACAAGATCTGGAACGCCTTCCGACTTGTCAAGGGATGGGAAAGACCCACCCCCGACCCCTCCCGTGGAGGGAGGGGAGAGGCTGGCGCGCAGCTTTCGAACGAGAGTGAGACTCTCCCCCTTACGGGTGAGCGGGGAGAGGGTCTTTCCTTGGCCACCGCCTGGTTTGAAGCCAAACTGCGCATCGCAGCCGAGGAGCTGGCTGATGACTTCTCAAAGTATCGCCTCTCCGAAGCCCTCATGACCGTCTACAAGCTCTTCTGGGACGAGTTCTCCAGCTGGTATCTTGAGATGGTCAAGCCTGCTTACGTCGATGGCAAACCGCAACCTGTGGATCGCGCCACCTACGACGCTACGCTCCAATTCTTCGAGATTCTCCTCAAGATGATGCATCCCTTCATGCCCTTCATCACCGAGGAACTCTGGCAGGCTCTCTATGAGCGTCAACCCGGCGAGAGCATTATGCGTGCTGAACTCCACTTGCCCGCCGCCACAGATGCCGACCGCCAGCTCTGCACCGATTTCGAGGCTGCCAAGGAAATCGTCACCGCCGTCCGTGCCGTGCGCAGCCAGAAGAACATCGCACCAAAAGAAAAGTTAGTGTTGGAGGTCGTGAGCAACGCGCAGCCTTCGAGCGACAGCGAGGCACTCCCCCTGACGGGGGAGCGGGGAGAGGGTCTGTCTCTTGCTATTCAGAAGATGGCCAATCTCTCTGCTGTCAACGTTGTCACGGAGAAGTCCAAGGGCAGCGTCTCATTCCTCGTCGGCACCAACGAATATGCCGTGCCCCTTGGCAACCTCATCGATGTGGAAGCCGAGCGCAAGAAATTGCAGGCAGAACTGGAACGCATCGAAGGGTTCCAGGCCAGCGTGGAGAAGAAGCTCGCCAACGAGCGCTTCGTACAGAACGCTCCTGCCGCTGTCGTTGAGATGGAACGCAAGAAACTGGCCGACGCACAGCAGAAGATCGCCTCGCTGCGCGAATCGCTGGCCAGCTTGTAATCCTCACGACACACCTCTTCACACAACCTCACCACGACAACCATGCAACGCCCCCAACGCCCTCAATACCCTCAAACCTATTCCCTCCCCTTCAGGGGAGGGTTAGGGAGAGGCCTCCTCATTCTGCTTCTGGTGATGTTCTGTTCTGACCTCACGGCGCAGGACATCATCACCATCAGCGGTACCGTCACTGACCGACAGACCCATCAGCCACTGCCTCACGCCAGTGTGTCTGCGGAGATGGTGGGCACGGTGACTAACGAACAGGGACGCTTCACGTTGAAGCTCAAGCCCGAAACTAAAGCCCTCACCGTTTCCCTTATCGGCTACCGCAGCCAACGCGTGGCCATCGACGGGAATGGTCAGCAGTTGGACATTCGTCTGCAACCTACGGCTGTGACGCTCAACGAGGTCGTCGTGCGCTACCTTTCTGCTGAGGACATCGTGCGTGCCGCCATCGCCAAATTCTACACCAACTACAGTCTGGACGCCACCTCCTACAAAGGCTTCTACCGCGAAGTCATGCAGAAGCGTAGGAAGTACATCAGCATCAGCGAAGCCGTCGTGGACCTCTACAAGATGCCCTACGACAAGGATATCCTCTTCGATGCCGTGGCCATACAGCGCGGGCGGCGCATGATCAACATCAAGAGTACCGATACGCTTGCCGTGAAACTCAAAGGCGGTCCCACGCTACCTATCTTCGCCGATGTCGTTAAGAATGAGGAGTTCCTTTTCTATCCCGAAGACCTCTCCAGCTACCGCTACATCTACGAAGGCGACGAGAAGCTTGACGAGCGTTCGCATTATGTCATTCGCATGGTTCCGGAAAAAGGAGCCAAGCCCTACGCCCTCTTCTACGCCACCCTTTACATCGATCAGCAGTCGCTCGCCATCTCTCGTGCTGACCTGCAACTCGACCTCCGCAACCGTGCGCAGGCCACCAACACCATCCTCGTACACCATCCCAAGGGCTTGCGTTTCACGCCCCTTGAGCTCAGTTTTAACATCTTCTACCGCACAGAAGGCGGCATCACCCACCTCAGCTATATCCGCAATGTGATGCGCTTCAAGTGCGACTGGCACCGCCGCCTCTTCGCCTCGCCCTTCACCGTGGTCAGCGAGTTTGTCGTCACCGACCGCTTGCCCGAAGCCGTGCCCATCCGCGGTCGCGACACTTTCCGTAGCAAGGATAATCTTTACGATAACGTTGATTTTTTCGATGAACCCGACTTCTGGGGGGCTGACAACATCATCGAACCCACAGAACCCCTCAATCGCGCTATCGAACGTCTCCGTCGTACCGTCAAACAGGCGGCGAAATAATCCTTTCCAGATTTTTACTTCACAATCTTAACGCTTTGATTGCCTACACGCACGACGACCATCTTCTCCGCCGTCGCCACAGCAATCTTCGTCATTCCGTTGGCGGCTTTAGCACTACCTAAAAGGCGCCCGCTGAGATCGTAGACGCTGATGGGCGTGCCGACGTTGGCACCATCTACGGTTACAGCTCCTGCCTCAGCCTGTATCAGCACGGGCACAGCACGGATCTCTGCTACGACATCTTCATCATCTGTAATACCTTCGCTGAGGAGCGTTGCATCTATCCAGCAAAGTGTGGCGGTGGCGATCTCGGAATCCTCATAGCCTTCACACGTGGCGTATGCTGTGATGGTATATTTGGCGCTGAGCATTAAGTCATTACCCTCAAACGTCTGAATATCCTCATCAGAGATGCGTCCCTTGCAGACGGCTCCAGGTGTGGCGCTCGTGAATGTCAGGTGCCTGTCTTGATAATGTATGGTAGGCTTGGCGCATACCCGATCTGTTGGCTCACCCTCCATCTCTTCGATGAACTCAAAGTCCTCCCAACCCACCGTTGTCTTGTACTTGTCAATCGTACCTTCGGGCACGTAAAACGTAGCCGTGGCGAAGGTGCTTTCTGCAAAGGGGCTGTAGTCATCATCCTTGCCCTTCAGGTGGAACGGCATCGTGATGAGGGAGGTGACGGTTTCGAGGTTACAACCCAGGAAGGCACGGTCGCCGATTTCCTCCACGCCCATGGGGATGGTCACGTTGGTAAGGCTGCGACAGCCATAGAATGCCGAGGCGCCGATACTCGTCACACTGCTCGGAATGGTCACCGACTTCAGGTCGAGACAGCCGTAGAACGCAGATCCTCCAATGCTTGTCACGCCCTCGGGAATCGTAACACGCACCAAGCCGGTGCCCCAAAACATGCCGTCGCTAATGCTTTCCACGCTGTTGCCAATAGTCACGGTAGCCAGGGCGGTGCAGTAGGCAAAGGCTGACGAGCCAATGGTCGTGACATTATTGCCAATGACCGCTTGCGTTATATTGCCGCAGCCCCAGAATGCGCCTATTTCAATGCTTTTCACACCGTTGGGAATGACTATGCTGGTTAGTCCGTTGCAATAGCAAAAAGCATACGCCCCGATCTCCATCACGCTACTGGGTATGACCACCGATGTCATTTCACGACAGTTGTAGAAAGCTTGCTTCTGGATGGCCGTCACATCATATTTCATGTTGTTGAAGATGATGCTTGCTGGTATGACGATGTCGCCTTCATATTTCTCACCAGAGCCTTTAGCTATGACAGAGGCTGATTGTTCTTTTGCATCGATGTCGTAACGGATGCCGCCGGTCTCAATCTCCGTTGCCATTGCCGTCAGGCTGCATAGTTGCGCCATCAGCGCAAGGATATAAGTATATGATTTCATGTAAAAAGAGTCTGTATGAATGGTTGTCACGTTTTAAGCGGGCACAAAATTATAACATTTTTTCCACATTTCCACGCTTCAGACCCTTTTTTTTGACAAAAAAGACAAAATGGATTATGTAGTCGACTTTTCACCAAAAACACCCCTACGCTTGCTGTTCGCATAGGGGTGGACTGTTCTTACATCTCATCTATCTCGTCGAGGATGTCCTGAGCGGCATTCGCTGCCTGACGGTTCTTACGGTAGCCGATGGCACCACCGAGAAGTACACCGAAGATGAGCGGCAGCGACATCATCACCAGCTCTTTGGTATCCATGTCTTCAGGGGCATTTTTCCAAACGATCTCATAGCAGGCCCAGGCGAGCCAGGGAATGAGAAGTGTGGGTGTCATGTAATGCAGCCAGTCATCGTACTGCTTTTTGAACTTAGCCATGACGCGGGCCACTGTGACAAAGTCGTCGCGCATGAAGTTGAGTTCCTCAACGGGTTTGTGGATGTACCAAGTAGCTGCGGCGCAGAAGAGAACCATGATGCAGGTGCCAGCGGCGAAAGCGAAACTCCAGAGGTGGGTAAAATAGGTCATTGGATAGATGATCAGGCAGATGCCTACACAGATGAATTCAAAGCGTTTCGTGCTGCTGATGTCCTTGTTCCTGGACTTCATCGTGGTGCGGAGCAGGCGGTCGTTGACGATTTCCTGTTGCTTCAATTCGTTCTTGAGGATGGCAAACTGACTGCGCATCTCCTCGAAATTCATGTCTTCCATATCCTTGTAATCTTTACATTAAACTTCTTGAACTTTTAAACTCTTGAACGCTCAAAAGGCTCAACCTTTCTTCAGCTGTTCTTTGATGCGGAAGAGCTTCACGCCGACATTCTTGGCCGAGATGCCCATCACGTCGCCAATCTCATCGTAGCTCATGCCCTCGAGCCATAGCATCACCAAAGCCCTGTCGACCAGGCCGAGTTTGCCGATGCGTTGATGCAGCTGGCGGACTTGTGTGCTCTTGGCATCGTTGTCTTCGAAGAAGTTGACATCCATGGTGAGGGGCACTTTGGGCACTTCGCGCTTCTTCTTACGCTCCTGCAAGAGGCAGGTGTTGAGGGCTACACGGTAGATCCAGGTACTGATTTTGCTCTCCTCGCGAAAAGTCTCAATGCCTTTCCACATGTTGATCAGCGTCTCCTGAAAGAGGTCGTTGACCTCGTCTTCGTCCTGCGAGAACATATAGCACACGCTGTAGATGGTGCTTTTGTGTTCCCGTACCAGTCGGGTGAAATAATCTTCTTTCTTCATCGTTTCTTTTTAGCTGTTTCTAACCCTTAGATGCACGAAGCGGTCGGAAAATTACAAGAAAATGAAAATATTTTTTCTTTTTTCCAAATGATTGTCTCTGCGTATACTTGGGACTGTGTTTCGAAGCGCAAAATTACGATACATCTGCCATTTGTGCAAGTTTTTTGCTCTTTCTATTCGTTTTTGTGCAAATTCTTGTGGATAAATGCCGACCATAACATGAAATGTTGTACTTTTGCAAAACGAAAAGGACAGAGAAATATGACGCGCGCGAAAGAAATATATAAGGTGACGCTCGTAGGCAGCGCTGGCAATGTGGCACTCCTGACATTCAAGTTCATCGCCGGCATTCTGGGACACAGCTCCGCCATGATAGCCGATGCCGTACATTCGCTCTCGGATTTCATGACGGACATCGTCGTGCTGGCTTTCGTCAGCATCAGCGCCAAACCGCAGGATCAGTCGCACGACTACGGTCATGGCAAGTTCGAGACCATTGCCACTTTCCTCATTGGCCTCGCCCTCGTCGCTGCCGCCACAGGTATCGTAGTCTCCGGCATGCTGAAGCTCGTGTCCTGGTGGGAGGGCGCGGCGTTGGAAGCTCCCGGCTGGATTGCGCTGTGGGCTGCCCTGCTGTCCATCGCCGTCAAGGAAGGCCTCTATCAGTATACCGCACGCAAAGGGCGCCAGCTCGACTCACAGGTGATGATCGCCAATGCCTGGCATCATCGCAGCGACGCCCTCTCCTCAATAGGTGCAGCTGTCGGCATCGGCGGTGCCATCTGGCTCGGACAGCGTTGGACAGTGCTCGACCCGTTGGCCTCCATCGTCGTGGGATTCATGCTGGTCAAGGTGGCTTGGGAACTGCTGCGCACCAGCATCGGCGAGCTCACCGAGGGTTCCCTGCCCCCCGACATCGAGCAAGAGATCATCGACATCATACAATCCTTTCCCGACGTCCACGAGCCGCACAACCTCCGCACGCGACGCATCGGCAACCGCATGGCCATCGAAGCGCACATCCGCATGGACGGCCACCTCCCCCTCCTCACCGTTCACGAACGGGCCACGACCATCGAGCGCAAGCTAAAGGAACGCTTCGGCGCTGCAACCCATGTCACGCTACACATGGAGCCGATGAAATAATTGCAGGGTCGTGAATCATCAATTGCAGCATCACGAATCTGCAATTGACGATTCGTGATGCAGCAAACTATTTCGCTGGGTTTTTCGACTGATTCAATTGGCAGAGTAGGTCAATCTTTCCTGCTCCGTCGCGCTGGAGAATGGTGATGGGGACATCGCCGAGGGCGGCCGCGATGGGGGAGAAGGTGGAGCCGGCAGAGCCGTAGATGTGGCTTGTGCGGCTGAGGGCGAACATCTCGACGAGGGCGTCGCGAATGCCATCAGTCGATTCGCGTGTGGCTTCGGCTTCGGAGGTGATGACGCGAGAGCCGTAGCGGCGGCGCATAGCGGTCTTGGTGGCTTCGTCGTCGGTGGCGAGGTAGATAGAGGAAGACCCACCGCCCGCCCTCCCTGTGAGGGAGGGAGTGGTTTGTTTTGAGCAGGCATCCGCTCTGCCATTATTAAAGGTATTTGCTCCCTCCCTAACAGGGAGGGCGGGGGGTGAGTCCTCTAGTTCGCGGTCGATGGCTTCGAAGAAGAGTTCGAGGGGGCTCTCGTCGATGGCTTGTTGATGGTCGGTGCGACGGATGTGAACACCGATGGAATGGGCAGAAAATGCAGCTGTGCGCTCATCGATGAGGCGCTGCACTTCGTCATTAGGCACGAACAGATGACGCAGGTCGTCGCTCGTCCATGGGCAGAAGTCTCGATAGGCTGTCATTAGCGTGCCGCCCTGTCGGAACCATGATTCATAGTCGAAGCCGTCGCGGTTGAGATACCAAATTTCAGGCGCCAGGATAATCTTGCGATAGCGAAGCCGCTGGAGGAGGCGTGGCAGATGGAGGTTCTTGGCTGTGGGACGGGCGAAGAGGAAGCGCTCGAAACCGTGGGCATCGCGCAGAAAGAAAGCGGACTCTCCCCCCGGAGACTCTCCCCCCGCCCTCCCTATCAGGGAGGGGGCGGTTTGTTCTGAGCAGGCTTCCGCTTTACGATACTTAGAAGTCAACTCTCCAGAGTCATAGGTGACCGCCCCCTCCCTAACAGGGTGCCAGGAAGCCGGAACTATTAAGTGTTCCGGCTGAACTGGTTCGGGGGGAGAGTCTAGGAGTGCTGGGCCTTCGGGGGCTAGGTCTTGGCCTTTAAACAATTCATCAAACCTGCATCGCATTCCCCATTGCTTTGTCCAAAGGACGCGAAAAGGGATTGGGGTACCGTGGGCGGCGAGCTGCTTGGCCATCGCATAAGCGGCTGCTGCCACGCGCATTCTGTTGCCTAAGCCGCCTTCGAGTATGATTGTATTCGTTTTCATAACACGCCTTATGTGCTTTTCAACTTCTCTCTACTTTTTCCCGTTATTTTTGAATATGTACTCGAAGCTTTCGCGGAGGATTTTGGCACGGGCGATCCAGAGGCTTCCGACATAGAGGACTACGGCGATGAGGATGCGAAGGAACATGCGGAGCCAGGAGATATCCATTGTGCGGGTGAGCCACCAGGCAATCGTCATCACAGCGAAGGCAAAGACAAAGAAAGGTGCGATGTCCTTGAAGGCGTGCCACCAGCGGAGACCTATGAGACGACGGGCGCAGGTTTGCCACACGAGAAGCCAGCCGATGTTCAACACCACGTAGAAGATGACCATCTCCGTCAAGTTATAGCCTAAGGCGTGCAAAACGATGATGCCGCCCCACACGAAGGCACAGTTCAACAGGCCGATGACCATATTAATAGTAGATCGTCCGCGCGAGATGACGAGGTTAGAGTAGAGCGTCACGACGGGGGAGAAAGCGCCGTAGATGCAGAGCATAGACAGCAGTAGCGCACTCTCGTGCCACTTCTCGCCAGCCAACAATACAATGAAGTCCTCGGCAATCAAAGCCAAGCCCAAGAGGCAGGGGAAACTGACGAAGCAGGTGAAACGAAGAAGCTTGCGGAAAGTAGGGACAATAAAAGATTCCCCTCCAGCAGCCTCTCTCAGCACCGGTTGTGCCACGCCCTGGATCATACCTCCGATGGTGGCAATACCCATATCGTCCCACTTGCGGGCATTCGAGTAGATGCCGGCGACGTGACCGCCAGGGTAGAAACGGTTGAGAAGCACGCCGAAGGCGTTGTTGTTGAACTGGAAGGCAAGGCTGTTGACGAGGAGCTTTGAGGAGAAACCGAACATGCGCCACGCTGGAGAAAGCGTGGAATGGATAATGGACAATGGACAATGATTTTTTTGCTTAGGATTTAGCTGTGGAATGTCTCTTTGGGTTGAATTGTCCATTGTCCATTGTCCATTGTCCATTGTCCATTGTCCATTGTCCATTTCTTTCTGCATAGCAGGAAGACTCGGTCTCCAAGGCGAGAAATACCAGGCGAAGGCGGTGACGCTGCCGACATAGACGAGGTTCTGAATAGCCAGCCCCCAATAGGCCAAACCGGCGTAAGCCAGGCAGACAGCGACGATGCCGGAGATGGTGATGGAGGCCATCTGCATGATGCTCGTCTGCTTGACCATCAGATGGCCGAAGAGGTAAGCACGCTGGGCGGTGCCGAAGCACGAGAAGACGAAACCGAGGAACGCTAAACGGCCCAAAGGGCACAGCACCGGCTCGTTGTAGAAATCGGCAATGAGAGGAGCCGCAAAAAAAAGGATCACGTAAAGCACGATGCCCACGATGATGTTGAACCAGAAGACGGCGTTATACTCTTCGTGCGTCGGCTCACGTTTGTTGGCCAGCGCAGCGGTGAAACCGCTCTCCTGCAGTACGCTGGCGATATTCGAGAAGATGACCAGCGCCGCCATCTTGCCGTAGTCGTCAGGTTCGAGGATATTGAGCAACCACACTCCAAAGACTGCCCCCAGCAACTGAACCATGCCGTTGCTGAAGCCTCCCCAGATGAGGCCTTGGGCGGTCTGCTGCTTGAGATTCATCCTAACGCTTTAATCGCGAAATCCATCCTCCTGAGCACTTCCTCCTTGCCGAGGAAGGCGGCGAGGCCGAACATGTCGGGGCCTTGACCTTCACCGACGAGGCAGACGCGCCAGGCGTTCCAGGGCTTGATGCCGGTTTGTTCAACCCATGGGTCGATGACGGCTTTCTGGCCTTCGACGCTGAAATCGTCGATAGTGGCCAGAAGGTCACGGAATTGTTGCATCTCGTTGGCTGTCTCGGGCTTCCAGTTCTTGCGGACGAACTTATCCTCGGTGTTGAACTCCGTCGGTGCCACGAAGAAGAAGCGGCAGAGCGGCCACAGGTCGCTGACAAAAGAGATGTTGCGCTTGCGCGGCCCGTCCTTCGTATCGTACTCAATGACCTTGGATTTCATCATGCCGACGACTTCGGCTGCACGCGCTTCGGTACAGTCGATGCCCTGTTCTTTCAAGAGCTTGACGAAGGCAGGTGCCCACTCTTCATCGGTGAGTTTCATGAGGTATTCGCGGTTGAACCAGAAGCCTTTGATGTAGTCGAAGCGAGCGCCGTTCTTGGAACATTTCTCGAGGTTGAATTTCTCGATGAGCTCGTCCATCGTCATGATCTCCTGATCGTCGCCCGGGTTCCATCCGAGGAGAGCGAGGAAGTTGATGACAGCTTCGGGCAGATAGCCCTTCTCGCGGTAGCCGCTACTGATCTCGCCACTCTTGGGGTCGTGCCATTCGAGCGGGAAGACGGGGAAGCCCAAGCGGTCGCCGTCGCGCTTCGAGAGCTTGCCCTTGCCGTCGGGCTTCAGAAGCAGCGGCAGATGGGCGAAGCGGGGCATCGTGTCCTGCCAACCGAAGGCGCGGTAGAGTAGCACATGCAGCGGCGCACTCGGCAGCCATTCCTCGCCGCGGATGACGTGCGTCACTTCCATCAAGTGGTCGTCGACGATGTTGGCCAAGTGGTAAGTGGGCAGCTGGTCGGCGCTCTTCCACAGCACTTTATCATCGAGGATGCTGGAGTTGATGACCACGTCGCCGCGGATGATGTCGTCGACATGTACGTCTTCGCCCGGTTCGATGAGGAAACGCACGACGTAAGGCGCACCTTCGGCAATGAGGCGCTCCGACTCTTCCTCGCCGAGCGTCAACGAGTTGCGCATCTGCATACGCGTGGAAGCATCATACTGGAAGTTTTCGACTGCCTCGCGCTTGGCCGTCAGTTCCTCTGGCGTATCGAAGGCGATGTAAGCACGTCCGTTGTCTAACAGTTGCTTCACATATTCCTTGTATATCTCCTTGCGCTCGCTCTGGCGATAGGGGCCGTGGTTGCCGCCGAAGCTGACGCCCTCGTCGAAGTCGATGCCCAGCCAACGGAAGGATTCTAAGATATATTCCTCGGCACCCGGCACAAAGCGTGTGCTGTCGGTGTCCTCGATGCGGAAGATGAACTCGCCGCCGTGCTGGCGTGCAAAGAGATAGTTGTACAAAGCGGTGCGGACCCCTCCGATGTGGAGCGGCCCTGTGGGAGATGGCGCGAAGCGAACGCGAACTTTCTGTTGAGTGTCCATTTCTATCATATATAAGGTGTAAAACTGTGCAAAGGTAGGGATTTTAGCGAAAAGAGCGAAGAGAAAGCGGGAAAAATGAGATAAAAAGTAAAGAAGAAAAGGGAAAAATCCATAAAAGCGGGCAAGAAACATACAAGTTTTCACATTTCTCATTATCTTTGCACCCACAGAAGTCAACTTGTACCGTTTATGAGTCGCTACAATAAATCCCGGAAAAGAGATTGGAAACACTACCTCCAACAGGTGCTGGCGGCTGCTGCTGCCATCTTCATCATCATTTGGTTCCTGCCTCACAACACCGTCAGGCAGCTGTCCTACGAGTTTGACCGCCCGTGGAACCACGAACAGCTGTTTGCTCCCTTCGACTTTCCCGTCAGTAAGAGCGCGGCGCAGCAGCAATTCGAGCTGGACAGCATTCGGCGCGAATATTCGCCATACTTTGAGGAAAATGAGGCGGTTGAAAAGAAGCAAATTACAGCCTTCCGCGACACGTTCCGCCTCCACCATTCCGCCGACCTCCCCAACGACTACCGCATCTTCATCGAGAAGCGCCTGCACACGGTGTACGCACGTGGCGTCACTACCAGCGAGGACCTGCGCCGTTTGCGCGACGAGGGCACTTTGTCCATCTTGGTTTATAAGGGCAACGATGGCCGTCAGCGTCGCGTTAGCAGGCTCTTCAGCCCAAAGACCGCCTATGAGTATTTAGTGGCAGAAGTTGACAGCGCCGGCATCCAACGCTCCAAGCTGCAACATCTGAACCTCAACCAATTCATCCACCCCAATCTGCGCTTCGACGAGGCCAAGTCGACGGAGAGATGGGAGAACATGCGGAGTTCGCTTCTCCCCAATTCGGGATACATCGTTGAAGGACAGAGTATTATTGAGCGCGGTAAAGTTGTCGATGCGCACGACACCCTCGTGCTCAGCAGCTATTATAAAGAGTTGGTAAAGAGGAATGCAGGCAACAGCAGGGGCGACCGTTTGATGTGGGGACAGCTGCTGTACGTCTCTGTCATCATCATCTGCCTGGTTGTCTATTTCAACCTCTTCCGCCGCGACTACATCAGCAGCTGGCGTAGCGTGCTGTTGATGTCCGTGCTGGTGCTGTCGTTCACGCTGCTGACGTGCCTGCTGATACGACACATGTGGATGTCGGTGTATATGATACCTTATGCCATGCTCCCCGTTTTTATCCGCGTGTTCATGGATTCGCGTACCGCTTTCTTCACGTACGTCTGTACCATCCTGCTTTGTGCCGCTCCGCTGAACTACCCTTTCAGCTTCATTCCCACGCAGCTGATGTCCGGGCTTGTAGCCATCTACTCCCTGCGCGAGCTCTCGGAACGTTCGCAGATCTTCCGCACCGCCATCCTGTCGACGTTCGTGACGCTGGTGATGTACATCGCGCTGGAGCTCCTTCAGAACAACATTACCACCGAGTCCGTCTGGGAGGGCATCATGGCCAACATCAACACCTACAGGTATATCATCACCTCCGGCGTGCTGCTGTTGTTCGCTTACCCGCTGATGTACTTGCTGGAACGCTTATTTGGATTCACGAGTAATGTGACTCTGGTGGAACTTTCGAACGTTAATCGTCCGCTGCTCCGTAGCCTTTCCGAGATTGCCCCCGGCACCTTCCAGCATTCCATCATGGTTAGCAACCTGGCTGCCGAAGTGGCCAATAAGATTGATGCCAAGGCGCAGCTCGTTCGTACGGGTGCCCTCTACCACGATATTGGCAAGATGGAGAATCCAGAGTTCTTCACCGAGAATCAGCTTGGCGGCATCAATCCGCACAGCAACCTCAGCAACCGCGAGAGCGCAGCTATCATCCTGCGCCACGTCACCGACGGCCTCGCGCTGGCCGACCGCTATGAGCTGCCGCGTGTGATCCGCGATTTCATCGCCACCCACCACGGCCACGGCATGGCTAAATATTTCTATATCACGGAACAGAACGCTCATCCTGACGCTGAGGTGAACGTGGAGGACTTCACTTACGCTGGTCCCAACCCCAGAACGACAGAACAGGCCATACTAATGATGTGCGATGCTGTGGAAGCCTCGGCACGGTCATTAAATGAATACACGGAAGAGAATATCGGGCAACTCGTGGATCGCATCATCGACGGGCAAGTGGCCGAAGGCTATTTCCGCCTGTGCCCCATCACCTTCCTCGACATCGAGACGGCGAAGAGTGTCCTCAAGGAACGTCTGAAGAGCATCTACCATACGCGCGTCAGCTATCCGACGCTCACCGTGCCTGTGGCGGAGCTTGGCACGCCACCCAGCGGGAGTCATTCTTGACCGGCCTCGTCGCGCAATGCTCGTGCTACCTCTTCGAGCTCCGCATACCATGCTTCGCCGAAACGCCTGATGAGCGGTTCGCGCAGGAAACGATACAGGGGCAGGCCCAGTGCTTGTCCTTTTTTGCGTGCTGGTTCGCAGATGTCCCAACGGTTGTAATTGAGGCCGACGAGTCCGCCGCTGAAACGTTTCTCGCGGATAGGATAAAGGGCACAGGAGATGGGCTTCTGGAAGCGTGAACGTCCCTCGCGGCACACCTTCTCCAAGGCGCAGAGGCAGCAATGCTCAATGTGCTCACCGTCGATGTCGAGGTCGCCGTAGCAGGTGAAGACGCAGTCCTTGCCATTAACGATGCTCGTGACGAGCTCGCCTTCGACATCGGTGTAGGCTACGCCCTGACGGTCGATGACCGCCTGTGCCGAAGCTGAGAGATGCGGCCATGCGGCATCGAGGGATGCTTCAATTTCGCCGATTTCATCGAGGGTTACGGGTGCGCCGGCATCACCTTCTATACAGCAGGCGCCGCCGCACGCCGCGAGGTCGCAGCAGAACGGCTCTGTCAGGATGGACGTGGAAATCAGCACGCCGCCGACTTCAAGGATAGGTATCTGTCTTACGTTGTTACTCATCATTCGTTATTCTGTTTGGAAGTTATGCGCCTGCGGCGCGGAAGTTATAGGAAGTTATGTGGCTTTTGGCCACGGAAGTTATGGACGACACCTGTGCTAACTATATAACAACTGATAGCAATACAATCATCTGTGGTCGTATACCACTTAACTTCCGTCGCGAAGCGACATAACTTCCCTTAACTTCATTAACTTCCCTTTTCTATTTTGCATCATTTCTTCTCTCCCCCTTGGGGGAGCTGGAGGGGGCTTTACCATTGAATCGGTTGTTGTCCAGTGCGAACGAGGTAATCATTGCAAAGCTGGAAGTGGTGGTTGCCGAAGAAGCCGCGGGAGGCTGAAAGGGGTGAGGGGTGTGGCGAGCGCAGTACGAGGTGGCGTTGTGGGTCTATGAAGGCGGCCTTCTGTCCCGCATAGGCTCCCCAGAGGAGAAAGACGATATGCTCGCGTTCATTGGCAAGAGCCTGGATAGCTGCGTCGGTGAAGGTCTCCCAGCCACGGCGCTGATGCGAGGCGGCCTGCCCGCGACGTACGGTGAGCGTAGCGTTCAGCAGTAGCACGCCTTGTCGTGCCCAGCGTGTGAGATCGCCGGAAGCAGGCGGCACGATGCCTAACTCGTCGCGTATCTCCGCATAAATGTTCTTGAGCGACGGCGGCAGCTGTACACCATCGGGCACCGAGAACGAGAGCCCCATTGCCTGTCCGGGTTCGTGGTAGGGGTCTTGCCCGAGGATGACGACCTTCACCCTGTCGAAGGGCGTTTGCGCAAAGGCATTAAAGATCTTGCCTCCGGGAGGATAACACTCCCCTGTGGCATATTCTTGCCGCACGAAAGCCACCAAGGCGGCGAAATAACTCTTCTCAAACTCGGACGCGAGGCGTTGGCGCCAACTTTCTTCCATTTTCACTTCCATTGCAGTCGATTTTTGGGCTTCAGATGACATAAGCGTGTACAAAAGTACTAATTTTTGCTGAAAAACCATCCTTTTTCATTAAATAAAAGCTAATAAGTTTGTCAGAACGGCAAAAAGGATGTACTTTAGCGTTTGAAATACGAAAAACCCAGTAACAAAAACCTTATTTTGAACTCAACAGAAAAAAACTACTGCCTGATTCTTGCTGGAGGTCTTGGCAGTAGACTTTGGCCCGCAAGCCGTGAAAAATGTCCGAAGCAATTCCTGGATTTTGATGGATCAGGACGGACGCTCATCCAGCAGACATACGAACGCTTCGTACGCTTCATACGACCCGAACACATCTTCATCAGCACGCAGGAGAACTACCTTCCCATTCTCAAGGAACAGCTGCCCCAAGTGCCGCGCGAACAAATCCTTGCCGAGCCCGTGCGACGTGGCACGTTGGCACCTGTGGCATGGGCCACGAGTGCCATTCGCCACCTCTGCCCGGAGGCGCGTATTGTCGTGTCGCCTGCCGACCAGCAGATTCACGACCTCGCATCCTTCGCCTCCGACATCCTTCTTGGGCTCGAATTTTCGGCCACGCATGAGGGTGTCGTCACGATGGGTATGCCGCCGACACGCCCTGAGACAACTTATGGCTACGTGCAGATGGACGAACCTGTAGGCACAGGCGCGCAGATCTACCAAGTGAAGACATTCACCGAGAAGCCCGACCTGGATTTTGCCACGATGTTCATGAACAGCGGCGAGTTCCTGTGGAACACCGGCCTCTTCGTCTTCAATGCGCAATACATGATGCATAACATCATCAAGCACGTACCCGTCTATCGCGACGAGTTCCCCGAACTGAGCGACCCTGACGCGCCGCAGTCGACGCTTGTCCCACCCTCCTTCTACGCCGCCCTGCCCAACCTGTCCATGGAGTACGCCGTGCTGGAGCACACCAACCACCGCTACGTGGAGCGCTGCAATTTCGGCTGGGCAGACATGGGCAGCTGGCCGTCCATCAATGCCGACGTGGTGTCGGCCGACCAACGCAACTCGTTGCAGTCGGACACGAACGTGAAGGTAGACGAACAAGGTAACGTCACGTTGCACAGCGATGCACTTTTCGACAACGCCTCAGGCAATATCGTGCGTCTGCCGTCTGGACATTTGGCAGTCATCAGCGGCCTCGACAACTTTGTCATCAGCGAGGAGTCCGGCGTGCTCATGATCTGTCCAAAGGATGACACCGCCGCCATGCGCCGTCTGCAAACACTTGCACATCTCGACACTATCGAGGAAGGTTGACGAGCGAATAAGGCGAACAGGCAGCGATAGGTGATTTCGCACTTTTTTGAAAAAAAATCCCGTTTCCTTTCGCTCGTGTCATAAAATTTTGTACCTTTGCGGCGCAAAAGCGCAAAATCAGCTTTGCGCCGTTGTGTTGGACTTGTAGCTCAGTTGGTTAGAGCAACAGACTCATAATCTGGAGGTCCTAGGTTCAAGCCCTAGCTGGTCCACATAAAAAAAGGAGTTACGCAAACCGCGCAACTCCTTTTTTCTTGTCTGTGCTCTATATTTTGCGCTTCATAATGATGCCGTTTGCACCTTTTTGAGATTTTTGCTCTACCATATACTACACCTTTTTGAGATTTTTGGCAAGCGTCTTCTATCGACGCCGAGCGGCTGTTATTGTTTCTTTAATGCTTCTATCACTTCCACATCCGCAGGCAACCACTTCACACTATCCAATTCATCCTTCGTGAGCCACTTCGCCGCTTCGTGCTCATTCAGATGCAGCGCCTCCGTCAGCAGCGAACAGAAATAGCAATGCAACGTGAGATGAAAGGCAGGATAATCATACTCTACCGTACAAAGAAACTCATCTACGCTGATCTCCGCAGACAGCTCCTCGCGAATCTCCCTCACGAGTGCCTCCTCTGGTGTCTCCCCAGCCTCCATCTTTCCGCCAGGGAACTCCCACCAGTCCTTAAAATCCCCATAACCTCGCTGTGTGGCGAATATCTTATCACCTTTGCGAATTATCGCTGCTACGACTTCAATCTGTTTCATATTTCCCTAAGAATTAAATCCTACCCACCCTTTGATACTCTGCGAGTCTCTTTACGCGCCTCTCTCCACTTTGGGAAGAATTTGTCCATGAGCGCATGGAAACGGGTATTATGACTGGGTTCTAATAGATGACATAGTTCATGAACCACAATATGTTCTGCACACCACTCGGGCAACAATAACACATAGGTAGAAATGCAGACAGAACGCTCTTTTACCTTACACATACCCCATCGTGATATCATCGGCTTGTAATAAACAACAGAGGGGCTAACTCCCATCTCTTTTGCATGACGTTCTACCATAGGTTCAATCAATGCTTTCAGTTTAAAAAGAGCCTGTTCTTTTTGTGCACGGGTTGTAAGCGGCAACTGGTTGTAAAACTCCGCCCGCAGTTTCTGTCGTTCAGCCGTTTTCTTTCTTGCCTCTACTATCCATTCACTATGCTTCGCTATGAATTCCTCTACCTCTTTCTTCGACAAACTAATAGGAGCCGACACATGAACATCGCCATTTTTTACGATGCGCATCGCCAGTCTGCTGGTTCTTCTATATGTCAATTGTATTGCCATTCTTCTTCCCTAATTTGCCAGTCCAAAATCATATTGCAGATAGTCAGGTAACTCATTTTCCATGTGAATATCGAAAATAAAAGTTCGTTTATTCTCTTTATTCTGGGTTTTTCTTGGATTATCCAAATGTCCCCTGCCTACGTAGGTAAATGGAAGGGTGATACCATTCTCGCTTTCAACTTTACGGATAAACAAATGTGCGTATTTGCTTCCATTCAGCAGATTCAAATCTCTGTTACTAATATTTGCTTTGCATTCCCATTGGAACAAGGATGGCTCTAGAAACTTGTCTTTGTAGTTCAAATGTTCCATCCCTTCTGCAATATCCTTTTTGATTGATGCGAAAATATACACATCACCATTTGTTCCATAAAATGTGCCAGGATTAATGTCACCTGGGTTAACACATCTTTTTAATTGGACTTGGCTTTTACTATAATCATTCCAAAGCAAGAACATATCTGGAGCTTCCAAATAGTCCGCTTTGTATTTGGTCAAACCGTATTTGATAAGATCATCCAAATACTCTTTGAATTCATTTGTTATCTCACAGTTTAAGAGTATGGTATCTCCATTCATAACTATCGAATGATTCTTTTCCAAATACTCTAATGCATGATTGAATTCCTTTTTGTCGAAATGTTCAACCTCATTTCGTACGACCTGCTCTATGGATGGAATATTATCAATAGAATCCAACAACGCTTTGCATATTAGGAATTCATGGGGACGTACCAATTGTAACAATCCTGACAGGTAGTTAATAACGTTTTCTTGGTTTGGATTGAACTCAACAAGATTCTCTTCTCCAATACCCCTTAAGAAGCCATAATATGAGTTGGATTTTCTTCCATCACCCATTTTCTTCTGCATAAACTTAAGCAAATCGGGAGCACTATCACTATTGAGATAGTCCATATGCTTAGGATAAGTTGGCGAATTGATGTACTTCTTGAAGTTGTTATAATCTTGTTTTAAATAGTTTAAACTATAAAAGTTTTCACTCTCCACATAATTCAGAATCTCTTCTTTCGAGAGATTGTCAATATTTATTTCAACACCATATTGGCTAAGTCCAAGTGGTCTGAAATCATCCCTTATCAATGACATCAACAATCGTTTTTCCATCACATATTTTTGAGCCAACCCTCCTAATGCCAATGCGATTTGAGAGCTACGTTTATAATTGTTGCCAATGAAGTCAATTATTGGCACGTATGACTTGTTTTCAAATTTGCGCAGACCGCGGCCTAACTGCTGAATAAAGATGGTTGAAGATTCTGTTGGACGCAAGAATAAGACCATATTAACTCCAGGTATATCCACACCCTCATTTAGAATGTCAACGGCACACAACACCTCTAACGTGTTTTCGTCATCACTTTGCAGGTCTTCAAATGCTCTTATTCGCTCACCAGTATCATTTTTACCTGTAAGATATGCTGATTTATAATACGGTTCAAATGCTTCTGCCATCATCTTTGCATGAGAGACTGTTTTGCAGAATGCAAGAGCTTTAAGCTTCTGATTGGGAATACGATGTTTCTCTATGTGCTCAACTACGAATTCACAATGTTCGTCGGTGACAAATTGTGAAATCATCCTTCGCTCATTTTCTTTGGAAAAATCAACTTGTTTGTCACGAATTCCATAGTATTTAAAGGGCACTATTAAGTCATTTATTAATGCGTCACGCAATCTTAACTCATAAGGGACATTATTGCCAAAAAGTTCATACACATCTTGGTCATCCATTCGTTCCGGTGTCGCAGTAAGCCCCAGCAAAAATTCTGGTTCAAAATAATTAATGATTTTCTTATACGACTCTGCTGCTGCATGGTGGCACTCATCAATGATAATATAGTCAAACTGCTTCTTGTCAAACAGCTCTAAGGATCTGCACATTGATATATTCGTTGAAAACAAGAAAGGTGCCTCCGTGTCTTTATGTTCTCCCGTATATTCTCCCATGAAAATATCTCCGCCAAAAACTGCTTGAAATGTTTCAAGAGATCGTTTAAGTATAGAACCTTCATGTACTATATAAAGCAATCTATCTGGAGAAAAGTTCAATGCATCGAAAGCTGCAAGAAAAGTCTTTCCACTACCAGTTGCGGCAATGACCAAAGCTTTATTCTGCCCCATTGCCCTATAACGATTAAGTTCTCTCAAAGCCTTTCTCTGCATATAATTTGGCTTAATCTCATGTGCAGCCAAATCATAATCCATATCCCAGCGTTCTATCGCAAAGTTCAGACGTTGCGCATACCTATTAATTAATGCAATATCGAGGGGGAGAGTCTTATTCCATAATCTTAAGAATTCTTCTCTTGCCTGAATAATTGTATCGTTATGATGAGGTGCTTTGAAAAGCATATCCCACTCCACATTCTTCAGCAAGGCATAACGTGTGATGTTGGATGAGCCAATAATCAGTTCTGATTCGGTTTCGTATTCAAATAAATAGCCTTTGGTATGAAAACCAACCTTTGAGTAATTCTTATCATCATAGAAGCAATCAAAATCAAGATGACATTCAAAGTTAGGATGCTCTGCTAACCCCCAAAAGAATTTAAGAGATTCGACATCAGTAAAGTTTTGATATGTAGTCGTTATCAGTTTTCCCTTTACTCCACGTTCTATTGCAGCCTTTATATCATTTATCAACAAGACCAGGCCTGCTCTTTTTATGAAGCTGACAGAAAAGTAAAATGAGTTACATGTTCTTAAACTTTGTTTGATTTTGTCTAAGAATGTCAGTTTCGACGTATTTGTTAAGAACAATGAATCCATAGTTATTGGTTAGAAATATAACTGTTTCAATTCTCAAACCTACTTCAAAAGTTTCCTGCCGCTATGATCTTCTAAAACCTGTATCTGCTGAATGGCAATCTGGTTGAGCTTCACGAGGCGTTCGCTCTGGGGCATACCGTCGTTGATGAGCACGGCATTGATGTTCTCCATGTTCGAGAGGCAAATCAGTTCGTTGACCGTAGCATAGTCACGTATGTTGCCCTTGAGGTCAGTATTGGCCTCGTGCCATTGCTTGGCGGTCATGCCGAACATCGCAACATTCAAAACGTCAGCTTCTTCAGCATAGATGAAGTTTGCCTGTTCGCGTGTTACCTCTTCTGGAATGAGGTGGCTCTTGATGGCATCGGTGTGGATGCGGTAGTTAATCTTCGAGAGCTCGCGTTTCGCCGTCCAACCAATCAGTTCCTGCTCCTTAGCCTTCAGGCGCTGGAATTCCATGACCAGATAGAGCTCAAACTCTACGGATACCCAATTGGCGAACTTGAAGGCAATGTCTCGTTGGGCATACGTTCCTCCACCGGCACCATTCTTAGTGACGATGCCAATAGCTGAGGTCAATTCCACCCACCGCGTAGGGCTCATTGTAAAGGCGTTACTGCCAGCCTCAGCCAAAAGGGGGTCGAATTCAACCCCTTTAAAGTTTGGGTTGTTCAACTTCTCCCAAAGGCCCAGATACTCCAATGTGTTCTTCTGACGCATCCAGTTCTTGACCACATCTTTAGGCTCGGCTGCATTCTTCTGCTTAGCAATGTCTGTGAGGCAGATATAGTCAACGCCATCGATGGTCATCGTCTTGATGCTGACGTCCTTGACGATTATTTCGCTCTTCTTTGCCATATTATTGTATGTCTTGTTTTTTATACTTTCAAATGCTCATTCAGCTTGACCTTCGGTCGGGTCTGCTCACGCTCGGCATAGCTGATGCAAGCATCAATCTGCCTTCGCGAACTTCAATGATGGGTACTTCTGCTTCAAATAGATGGCGAGAGCCGCGCTATCCTTTCCGTCTGATATGCCTAATATATGTCTTACACTCATTTCTCTTTGTTATTTTCCCAATGTCCAGTTTTATTGCTTCCAACTCGAATGATAGCGCCCTCTTTTTTCAACTCTCCGAGGCGACGCTTCACTGTTGCTTCTGATACACCTACGATAGCTGCGTATTCAGCATAGTTGAGTGTGCCATCCTGTAAAACAGCTTGATAAAGCCGTTCTTTTATCGGGTCAGAAGTGGCTTTTATCGGGTCAGAAGTGGCTTTTATCGGGTCTTCCTCTTGTGATTTCTTGTATTCTTCTATCTCCTTGCTGATATTTCGAACGTGCTCTTCCATCATAAACTCACGGAATGGCTCGAGCGATTCCTGTTCCCGGGAATCAATCAAGGCTTGGATATATTCAGCCTTATCCTCCTTGACGATTTTCACAGGTACTAATCCGAACTCGTATTGTAGGTGGTTCATTACCAGGCGAGACATACGTCCATTGCCATCTACCCAAGGATGAATGGTCACCAATTGATAGTGAGCATCGAAACTTAATAGGTATTTAGCAATCATGTCATCGAGGTTTGACAGTTCACTCCTTCGTTGGTTAAGTTGCTTACAGAACTCTTCCAACTTGGTTGGCACCTTTTGATAATTCATGTATGAACGTCCACCAATGCCGGCTGTTACACCTACCAAACGAAGGTCACCTTTTGAAGCATCGAAAGAGCCTTGTGCTGTGTTATAGGAGGCGCCAGTATTCTTCATCACAAGCGCAGAAAGGCTTTTGAGCATTTCCACAGAAAAATCTTCGTGCAGATGTGCCAATCGCATAGATTGTTCGTATGCCGCTTTCAGGTCGAGGTTCATCATCTGCTCTTGTATGCTACGGCCTTTTGCGGTGATACCTTCATCGAAAAGCAACTGGTTCTCAATCTCTGTAACTGTACTGCCCTCAATGGCTGTGGAATGGGTAATCAGTGAATACAGATAGAACTTTTTATAATCTATCTGATCAGCAATACCCAATGACTCATATTCCTTGAGCGCATCAAGCAATTTCTTTATTAACTCCTGTTTCATTTCTTTCAAATTGTATCACCAAACTTGCTATTCGCTAATTCTGCTTTTAGGCGATTAATATCCATTTCCATTATTTGGATATGGATTGTTTTGACTGCAAAAATAGCGAAAATATCTTAGGAATCACTAAAAAAAACCGCATTATTTTACAAATCAATTCGTTTTATTCCCTATTTCTTCACTTTTTCGTACGTTTGTTCATTCAAGCCACGGCTTTTTTATGCTTGACCCACTTTTCAATTCTGTCCTTTCCGCCTGATATGTAATATATGCCTTACACTCATTCTGCTTGTAGTAATGGTTCTTATTGCATATCTAATAATCTTCTCACCTCTTTGTCAAAATCGGAGTCGATTTTCTGCGTTGGGTTGAATAGTTTGTATTCTTCCTCTGCTTTGCGGTCTGCCTGCTCGCGACTAATCCTTTCTTTATCGGGCAAAAGGGCATATCGACGGAAGGTCAGAAACTCGTTGACAGAAGCGGCGAACTGCGCCATGCTGAAAGCATTTTCACGCTCTATCAAGTCTTCAATGTAGTCGAAGTAACCAGATACGGCACGTTCCAAACGGCGAATCTCAACTTCGGGTAGGTAGTTCTTGGCTATCTTTGTATCGCTGAGCAGCACACGACCGTCTGGCGCATGCTTCCACGTCTGCAAGCCCATGTGATCTTTTGTATGGTCTGCACGGGTGTAGATAATCTCAGGGGCTGTCTGGCCAGTGATGGCGTAGTGGAAACGGTTCTGCACCATTTGGTAGAACTCCCGTGTGGTGGGCGAGTTGCAATCATAGTCGAACGAGCATTCTGCATAGATATCTGTTATCTGCTGCCAAATGCGACGCTCGCTAGCACGAATGCTGCGCACCTTCTCCAACAGTTCACGGAAGTAGTCTTTGCCAAATACTGCTGTTCCCTGTTTAAGCCGGTCTTCATCGAGTACGAATCCTTTGCGGATATACTCATTCAGAATCTTTGTTGCCCACTGACGGAACTTGGTAGCTCGTGCTGACGACACGCGATAGCCCACGGCGATAATGGCATCGAGACTGTAGAATTGTGTTACATAATTTTTCCCGTCTGCGGCAGTTGCCGAGATTTTCTCGGTAACTGAATCCTTCTTCAACTCATTCTGAGAGAAAATGTTTTTCAGATGCAAACTGATATTGTCTGTTGAACAATCAAACAGTTGGGCCATAGCCTTCTGCGTTGCCCAAATGGTTTCGTCCTTGATAACCACCTGTACCTTGCCTTCATCGTCGGGCAGTTGATATAATATGAATTGTATTTCGTTGTTCATATTCTTTGTTTCTTGCTGATTATACCGAAGGAATAAGCGTCCTTCTTTTCAATTTGGCACAAAAATACACAAAATATTTCAAACCATAGGTTTGATAGGCAATAAAAGTTACTAATACATGTGATTTTGGTGCATTTCGTTCACTTTTAGCCCAATTCGGTCATTAGGATTGATTGCAGATTGCTATTTGTTTTGCTTGATTGATATAGATGTTTCCGCAGAAACCTATAGATGTTTCCGCAGAAACCTATAGATGTTTTCGCGAAAACCTATAGACGTTTTTGCAAAAACCTATAAGGGTATAGATTCAGAAGTGGGGGGGACAGACGACTATACTGATGTCGCAAAAATTTTTTTGTTTGAAAAAGACTACAGACTACAGCGATTTTTCTCCGATGCCCCTATCCCGCTGTAGTCTGTAGTCTATTTCGAACAAAATTTTTTATTTTAGCACGGCAACTTTGCGTCCTTCCTTGATGTATATGCCGCGCTGATTGGTGGTATCGACGCGACGACCGTTGAGGTCGTAGATGGTGTCGGGGGGTGTGACAGCTGCTGTGGGAGATGTGATGCGATCCTCCGGACCTTTGGGCTCGATGGTGTAGGTCGTGCCGACGTTGGTGGCGGGAAGGATGATGCGGTCGGGTGAGGGGCGCGAAGCTTCCACGGGCTGCCCGTCGGCTGTGATTGCGTATTCATCCAGACCTTTGTAGTCGATGTAAAGCGGCTGTCCGGCGGTGCTGATGATGGAGGCTTTGGTGAGCTTGCCTGCTTCCCACTCCTCGCTGACCTCGAATCCACCAACGGCACGCAGACCGCGTATGCTACCTTTCTGCCAGATATACGGCAGGGCGGGCAGCAGTTGGAGCGTATCGGTGTGGCTCTGCAGGAGCATCTCTGCCATACCTGCGGCGACGCCGAAGTTGCCGTCGATCTGGAAGGGAGCATGGGAGTCGAAGAGGTTGTAGTAGACTCCGCCCTTCGACTGGTCTGTGCCGTAGCTGGTGCTGTGCGTAAATTCACGTTTGAAGAGTTCTACGCACTGCTCGGGCTCGAGGGCGCGTGCCCAGAGGTTCATCTTCCAACCCATGGACCATCCCGTGGAGGGCAGGCCGCGAAGCTTCAGGCTATTCACAGCAGGAGCGTAGTAGGGGCTGGAGGCGGGAAGGTTGGCGAAGGGATAGAGGGCCATCATGTGGGAGAGGTGTCGGTGGCCCGCCTCGCCACCGTTGCCAGTAGCGAAGTCGGTGTATTTCCACTCGCGCAGGATGAGGTCGCCAGTCTTGACACCCTCGCGTGTTGCACCAAAGTTGCCGTTGTAGGTCTCGGTGTGCAAACCCGTGTCGAGGTTTTCGAATTTCTCCTTCAACTCGTTGAGGAAACTGTCGCTGACGCCGGCCTCGCTGGTGCCGAGGATTTCGATGGCCTTGATGGTCTGGTCGAAGAGGTTCCACACGATTTGCTGGCTGTGCGCCGTAGCGTTCTCGACGGGGCCGTGCTCGGGCGAGAATTCGTTGGGGCACTCCCAAGTGCCGTCGTTGGCTTTCTTCAGACGCTCCATCCACAGCTCCGTGGCGGATACGAGCACGGGCATGGCGGTGTTCTTGAGGAAGTCGCGGTCGAGGGTGAAGCGGTAGTGCTGCCACAGGTGGTCGCAGCTCCATGCGCCGGCCTCGGGGTAGTTGGCCGCCATCCAGTCGGTGCAGCAGCCGAAGATGTTGTTCTCCGTATAGCACGCCCAGCCTTTCGACTGATGCAGGAAACGTCCGTCGCTGCCGCTGCCAGTAGCGTAGTTCTTCCATACGGGCTGCACAATGGCCATGTTATAGAGGTAGTTGAGGTATTTCTCGTGCATCTCGGGCAGGCCGGTGATCTCTGCGGGCCAGTAGTTCATCTGGATGTTGATGTTGGCATGGATGTCCGAGCACCAGGGCGGGTTGTTCTTGTGGTTCCAGATGCCTTGCAGGTTGTTGGGCAGGTCTATGCCCCGCGAACTGGTGATGAGGAGGTAGCGACCGTAAGCGAAATAGAGCATCTCCAGCATACGTGCCTCCTTGGAACGCGTGAGGGCGCTCTTCGTGGTCAGCGTGGCGTAGTTGGTGATCAGTTTCTCGGTGGTCTTGGTGTTCGTGGCGCCGTCGAGGTCGAGGCGGCAACGGTCAAAGAACTGCGAATAGTCCGTGACGTGGTCGGAGAGAATCGAAGACCAGCCTTTGGAAGCAGCCGCATCGACGGCGCTTTTCGTGCGCGAGGCCATCGCGTCGGTGCCGCTGACGAAGCCTGAGCCCACGGGATCATAGTCCGTCACGGCGGAAACGAGGATGAGAATCTCATCAGCGCCTTCGACGTGTACGCCCTCGGCATCCGTCGTCGTGGTGCCACCCGTGGCAACGACTTTCATGCGGGCATTGTAGGACACCGTCTGCAATGCGCCTTCGAATGAGCCTTCGCCATCCGCATAGGTGCCGCGTATGTTGTGCGCGTTCCATAAATAGATGCGCTGGCAGAGCTGTCCGGGTTCGCTGGCGGTGAGGTGAACGGCAATGACATTATCTGGTGCCGAAACGAGGTATTCGCGTCGAAAAGTGACGGTTTTATCGGTACTTTTCCACTCGGCGGTGGCTATAGCTTTGGCGAGGTCAAGCGTGCGGACATACTCCTTGACGCCCTGACTGGAGGCTGTGCTGAAACGCACGGCGGTGTCTTCGATATAGAGATGGCCGAAGTTCTGGTAGCCGCCATCGCGGTTGTAGTTGGTGGACGAACCTGACCAGAGCGTTTTCTCGTTAAACTGCACGAGATCCTGGCGTATGCCACCATAGATCATAGCTCCGAGCTGTCCGTTGCCGATGGGCAGGGCGTATTCCATCCACGGGTCATCGACGGTGGCCTTGGTGACAGGAGCTGTGTACCACATGGTCAGCGGCTCCTCGGGGCGATAGGAAGTATTGGTTGTGACAGCCCATTCGGTGAGCTTCTCGGGCTGTGGGTCGGGATCGGGCAGCGTGGCGGGATCAATGAAGAGCAGCGGGTTGTTGGGGTCGTTGGCATTCCAAGCGCCGAGTTCCTTGCCTACACCTGCGCCGCCCCATTGGTTCATGCTCTTGCCGTTAGACTGAATCTCCCACGCTGGTTTGTAGGTGGCGTTGGTGGTCTTCACCAGCTTCAGGTTGCCCGTCTGTGATGCCGAAGCAGCAAAGCGCTCGCCGTTGTAATAGATGTGGCGTCCGGCCTTGCTGATGATCTCGCATTTGGATTGCGAACCCGTCACTTTCCAAAGTTGTGCTTCGTTGTGCTTGTCGATGGAAGCCGTTACCAACTTAGCGGCTTCGCCCATATCCTGTAGGGCAGCCTCGCCGTTGCGGAACTGGATGAGATACCATGTCTCCGCGTCGTCCGTCGAGAATGTCGGGAGCGTCTGGGCAGAAAGCGTGAAAGCTGAAAGGTGGAAAGAGAATAATGCAATAACAAAGGGGAGCGAAGCGAATGCTTTACTCAAGAAATGATGCTGTCTCATAATGGGGGTTATCGGTGGTTAGTTAGTCTCGGAACGTGTCCATATATCTTTGTGCCCGGAACGGGAATCGAACCCGTACGGCCATCACTGGCCAAGGGATTTTAAG
>CAMZHV010000043.1 GCA_947307015.1 uncultured Prevotellaceae bacterium
AGGGGAGCCATACCTCCTATGGCGACGGAGGGTAGTAGGTAGCCGCCACTTTTAAGAAGAAGCCCTTCAGTCCGACGACTGGAGGGCTTTCTTCGTTTACCCTATACGGAGTCTACGCGAACCCTCCTAAGAGACTACGCGTAGACTCCTAAGGGTTATCGCGAATACTCCTAAGGGTTATCGCGAATACTCCTAAGGGTGTGGACGTATATACGTGCGTCGATGTACGACTATACGTATGGGCTCACACGTATATACGTGTAGCGAAATACGTCTGTACGTGTGGCGCTGAACGACTGTACGTGTGGCGAGTTGCGAAAAATCCAGCCATTTATCAAAAAGGTTTCAGGTTTCAGCTTAGGGGTTTAATACATTGTCATTCAGATCTATACAGTCTGAACCTTTGCTTCTGAGGTTTCAGCAGGTTTCAGGAGGTTTCAGCAAATCAAATCTTATTCTCACACCGTGCAATGTCAATTTCTGAAAATCTTGAAGGGTCAAGCGTCGCAAGCGCCGAGCACGTGAAATTCGTGGTGACTGAAGCCTCCTGAAACCTGCTGAAACTTCGCTGATGAAGGTTCAGCCTGAAAGCTATTGATTGTAAATAAGATACAAGCAAATCTGAAAGCTGAACCCTTTTTTGAAAATGGCTGGATTTTCCGCGCACGAACTAATTGTCGTCATGATTGCTCATTGGTGAGGTTCATCAGCCAGTCTCATACTTCATACATCTTTCCTTCGTGAATCATTAACCCTACGCTCGAACTTTGGTGGCGGTATGCAATATAAATGCTCGAAAAAAGTTACTTTTTCTGTCAATAATTTGCAGGGATAAAAAATTGTCCCTACTTTTGCATCGACAAAGCAATATACCTTGTGCCAACAATACTTACTGTCTTTGGACTACGTTTCTATTTCTATTCAGAAGAACATGAACCTATTCATGTACATGTCGAGAACAGCGATGGGCGGGCCAAATTCTCATTGGAACCTACTATTGAACTGGTCAAGAATGAAGGGATGAAGGCCAAGGACCTGAAGAAAGCTAAAGCCCTTTGCAGGACTTTCAAGGAAGATTTCATTAAGAAATGGCATGAGCATATTGATTAACTTAACACCGATGACTATGGCTAAGATACAGAAAGTATGGTTTGATGACCAACGAATATATGTTTTGACGGACGATGGACAGACAATGAGCCGTCCGTTGGAAGCGTTTCCTGTGCTGAAAGAGGCATCAAGCAGGGATCGTAATGCTTTTTCAATCGGTCGCTTTGGTGATGATATTCGTTGGGAAACTTTGGACGAAGACATTCATCTCTCCAGCTTCTACGAAACCACCGAACCGGATATGACAAACGAAGTGGCTCGGCTGTTCCTCATGTTTCCACAATTGAACGTCTCCGAAATGGCACGCTACATCGGCATCAACAAAAGCCTATTAGCCAAATACATTTACGGCATCAAGCATCCCAGTCCCGAACGTCTTGCACAAATCAAAGACGCATTCCACGCTGTTGGCGAGAAGCTTATAGCTGTGTGATATGCTTCTTACCTTTTCCTTACGTGAACTATTAACTCTGCGCCCGACCTTTGGTCACTTGAGATATGAAAAGGAGTAGCATTTTAGAGAAACGACGCAAGGCGGTGAGCCCTGAGGCTCGCGCATCCGTTGCCTTATCCTTCCGGATAGTTGATAGGATTCATGACATCCTTGAAGAGAAAGGTTTGAAACAGAAAGATTTGGCCGAGCGCTTGGACAAGAGCGAGGCTGAAATCAGTAAATGGATGCGCGGCACCCATAACTTCACCATCGACACGCTGGTCGCTATCGAGACCGCTCTTGAAGCCCCTATCCTGCAAGTGTATCATCAGAAGGATTATCCTGAGTATGATGAGGAGACTATGATGGTTGCGGAATCATAGGATGCCATTCAGAACAATCATTGTTCTCCATTCAATCAGGACAGAAAGCGATGTGGGGTGCTCATAAAATGAAAGGTAGAAGCTTTTCTCTTTCGATTTACTTGATGATGACCTTCCTTTCGCCCGCTGTTCCAGGATGTCGAGGACCTGTAACTGTGGCATCATGACGTTCAGTGCCACGATGATTCTCTTCACCGTGGCACTTATCTTGCTTCACTTTCAACTTCAATTCATTCTTTTTCTATCTTTTCCATCATGTGCTGGCAATAATTGCAAAAACCGCCATTATCAAGCGCTTCAAGCATTTCACACAAAGGGATGTCACACCCACAGCGTTTACATGTGTCAATCGTGTTTTCACTTATCATCTTGTCAAACACGTATTTTTGCTTGTCTGATAGGGCATCATAACCCTTATCTATCATGAGCTTAGCAATACCTGCTTCTTTGCCTTCTATGCGACAACTGTTTACTAATTCCTGTACGAAGCCTTTAAAATCTTCTTCTTTGTTACGATTATCTTTCATACTTCAATGTTTATTTTATTATTTCGTTTCGATTCATATACTCCTATCTCCAATCTTCATGTAGTCAATGGAATCTGATAGATGGACAGGGATGGTGCTTTACCGTTATGACAGATGGCTGAAGCACTCATCGTGCAACTAAAGCATAGACAGAAATCGGAGATTCGTCAGCAACTCTTATAGAATTGCTTCAAAGCACTCATCTTCTTCATATTCAGCATTATCTTCGAAGATATTCCAATCAATACCTTTGACATCGTAGTGCTCGCTCTTTCCACCTACGTCTATTTCTGAGGTGGTACAGACACATTCTTTCTCCACCATCTGCACACTCAAGCAAAATGGTGTTATATAGTTCTTTTTCATAGTGCCTTCTTATTTTATGAGAACTTTCTTCGTGCTGCCGTCTGAGTACTTAACGATATAGATGCCGGATGTTTTTGGCCGTTCTATTTTCTCACCATTGATATTGAAATAGTTTGCAGGCGTGTCATTAATGTTCGCCTCTACTATTCCTGTCGTTTCACCGCTATCCTCGCCAATCACCTGCACAGAAATCCGTCGCAAAGGAGCTGCATTTCTGCCTGTACGACTCTCTGTCTTCAAGTACCAACGGAACGAGCCAAGAGACACACTTGACGATGATGCCTGGCTCAACACACCGTCAGCCATTGCATAGTACCCATTGCCATACATATCCTCGCCACTCACACCACTATAGGTGCCCGTAAAGGTGTATTTGGTTTTCACCGACGAGCAGTCGATGGAGTTCTCCTCCGCAGGATAGAGTGTCGTGTTTTCTAGCGATATCGTCTTTGTTCCTGTTTGTTTGGCGCGAATAACGTATGGTGTATTCGGCAGCGTACATCCCGATTTCTTATAGACCACTTCCAACGTAGTCCTATCCATCGTACCATCCTCATCGTCATCATACTCATGGAAATTGTTGATCTCAGCAACATCGAAGTCATCCTTCCAATCATCGTACGACATCGAGAACGGCACATACAGTGCCTGCCAGTTGGTGTTGTTAAAAGTGCGGGTGTAGGAAAAGTTGTCATCATCTATTATTATTGTATTGTCATAAAAGCCTCCATCAACAATGTTTGGATAGTTTATTGCTTCTATATTTCCAAACTGACTCCAAGGCACCACAACTTTGTAAGCCTCTACAGAACCTGCTGGTACATGTAATGTTGCATTTTTGATCTGGCCATATAATTCTTCATTACTGTAGCCTGTATATATAGAATGTCTAAAAGCATTAAGCTCTGTTCTGGGAGGTTGTATAGAATAACAATACACATCTGTCAAATTGTAACACCATTCGAAAGCATTCTGACCAATTGATAAGATATTTTCTCCTAATGTTATAGATGAGACATTACCGCAGCCAGAAAAAGCAAAATCACCAATAGTTTCTAAACTATTAGGTAAATTTAAGAAACTCAGGTTCCAGCAACCTTCGAAGGCACTATTCCCAACAGTTTTCAGTTTTTCTGAAAAAACGAAAGAGGATATATTACAGTAAGCGAATGCTTTGTCGTCAATAGAGGTTACGCTATTAGGTAAGGTAAGTGAGGTTAATTTATAACACTCGCAAAAAGCTTCTTTACCAATAGTTTTTACATTATTGCCTATCATTACAGATGATAATTTTTTGCAATAGTAAAAAGTTCCTTGACCGATATTTGTCACCCCATTTCCAATGTTTACTTCTATTAGGTTCATGCAGAGAGAGAAAGAAAGTCTACCTAAGTATGTTACACTATTAGGAATGCTTACGGATGCTAGATTACTGCAAAAAGAAAAAGCTTGTTCAGCAACCCCTAAAGTTCCTTCTTCAATTATTATCTCAGTACCTTCTGGCATCGTGCCTTTATATTTATATGCCACCTTGCCTGCATAAACTACTCCATCTGGTTGGTTCTCATACCAATCAGTTCCATCGAAAGCGAACCTTCCGATACTAGTTACACTATTTGGCATGTCAATGGAAGTTATACCACTACAACCATAGAAAGCTTGTTCAGCAACCCCAAAAGTTCCTTCTTCAATTATTATCTCAGTACCTTCTGGTATCGTGCCTTTATATTTATATGCCACCTTGCCTGCATAAACTACTCCATCTGGTTGGTTTTTATACCAGCCAGTTCCCTCGAATGCCAAGTATCCTATATATGTTACACTGTTTGGAATATTGAGGGTTGTCAGTTGATGGCAATTTGCGAAGGCCCATTGGCCTATGAATGTTACATTGTTACTGATGTTAATAGAAGTCAGAAAGCTACAATTTTCGAAGGCGTGTTCCCCAATTGAAGTTACACGATATGTTTTGTTTCCGTAAATGACATAATTGGGAATATTAACAGTTCCGTCATAATAAGAAATATAATTTACACTATAAGAACCAACACTGGAATATGTTGTGTCAGTTTTCATAAATGTCACCTCTGCTTCGTTTCCAGAAAAGTTGTAATATATTCCATCTATATAGGCATCATATGCATGTATATTTGTTTCGAAGAATGCAATTATAGCCAATAGCCAAAATCTTTTATTTGTTTTCATTGTTTCATTATTTATTGTTTTGTTAGTTCTAATTACGACTTGTTGTGATAAAAGCATAGCTTTGACTATGTTTTTTCTTTATTCCGGCATATCCCCCAGAAGTCAAAATTTAATCTCCATTTAAGTTTTTTGAGCATAGATTTATTATATCCTTATGACACCCAAGTTTAGGTTCTAATTTTGATTTCTCGTTACCACACAACGAAAAACGTAGGTATCCACTTTCTGCTCATCTGCTTCCTGAGGCTTACCACAGCCCTGCAAGTTGACGAACAGAGTGATACCCACGCGAATGAATTGCTGATACACCCGAAAGTGTGCATTGAAGGCTTGGTTAGCCTTCGCCGCACACAACGGGGATACGTATTCAGCATTCCCGTGGCATCGAACTCTGCATTGTCTTTGACTTGCTATCGAATGTGGTAATTTCAGGAAGCCAATCGACAAAGCATCGTGTGACGCTTTTCCATTATGTAGTGCCAGCCCCATCGTTTTCATCCCCACATCAGGGGTACAAATCGGGCTGTGCGGTGGCAAAGATAGCGATTAGTTTTGATATGACTGCAAGGATGAACCATCTTTTTTCCATTTGAGCATAAAAAAGCCCTCCTGTGGGGACGGGAGAGCAAGAATCAAAAGTGGACGTCCAGTCTTATGTCCTTTGAGTTATGATGTTATGTCATAGGCCAAACTTATGTTAATGTATGATGTAATAAATGTATAAATATTATGGCGTTGCGATTAAAAGTTCACCTTTGTGACGCTTGCCTTTGTAAGGTTCTATTGTAAGCTTGCCCATACCGATGATATCCATGCCAACAATCACTGCGCCCAGGCCTTCTCCAGGCAATCCATATACATCCAGATCAAATATCAGTTCTGGCGAAAGCATCATCTTTACATTGTAGACATTCACATCGTGTAGCTTGTTACCGATTTCTATCAGTTCCTGTCGTTTTGGCGAAACGCCCAGTTGACGAATAATATCCATACTCACAGAGGTGCGCGTGGCACCAGTGTCAATAAGTGCGGCATCGGCGGCAAACAGATTGAGATAGTCCTCGGAAAAAAGGACGCAATCAGTACACATCCTAAAAGAAGGCTCGATGAGATACTCTTTCAGTTCAATTGATACGTATTTCATAAGCAGCTTTTGCTTGAGCTATCAGTTTTTCCCTTTCTTCCAGACTCAACACGCGCCTTTTCCTGCGACACGAAATCTTTCTGAGACCTATGACTCCGATGTGTCCGATGATAGGTTTTTCTTTCTTTTCCATAGATGTTCATTCTTATGTTTTTACGGGGCAAAGATAAATAAAATATTTAGAAGAGAAGAAGAAAAAGGAAAAAATGCAGAAAAAGCGCCTTCTTTTTTCAATATTTGGTCACCAAAAAGCCCTCCTGTGGGGACAGAAAGGCTGTGAGGATGCAAGAAGATTAAGAATTAGAGAGCTCTACTAATCAATGGACATTCAAAGCACCATATCTGCTGCCGCCCCACCTTGAGGTGCCAATTTGGCATCTCAAGATTTCATTACGAGAAAGAGTGTTTTCTTGCTCTCTCGCTGGAATGTTATTCGAAGGTGATGGCGAGGACGGGAGCGATCTCGTTGGGATGCGAGAAGGGTAGGAAGACCTGGAGGCCGTCGACGCGCTGCTCAAAGGAGATGGCGCCGTAGCCGAGGAGCTGCACACCCTTCACCTTGCCGACAGCATAAGGCGAAGCACTGCCTAAAGCTTTGAATATGAAGTCGAGATGTTCGGGCCAGCGCATGATGGTGGCGAACACGGTGCCGTTGCGTTCTACATAGCGCACGTCGTCGGAGGAATACTTGATGCCTTCGTTGAAGCCCTGCGCATTGAGCGGGTTGGCACTCTCGAAGAGGGGACCTTCGCCGCACACCTTCCACGGGCGGGTGCCGTAGATGCTCTCGCTGTTGATGTCCATCCAGTCCTTGATGCCCATGACCACAGCACGCTCTTTCTCGTCGATAGTGCCATTGCCACGCACGGGTACGGAGAGCAGCAGATTGCCGTTCTTCGACACGATGTCCACGAGCATACGGATGACCTGTGCCGCGCTCTTGTAGTCGCCGCGCTCGTAGATGCCATTCTCGTAATGCCAATCGCCGAGGCACGTGCATGTCTGCCACGGCAAATCCTGACAGCGGTCGGGGACGCCACGCTCCACGTCCCACATCATCGCTTTCTTGTGCTTGTCCTCCAGGATCTTGCCTGTGACCACAACTTCGGCTTTGCCAGTGCTGCCAAGCGCGATGCTTCTATTATAATAATGTTGAAGGATGTTCAGACCTATCGTCTCGTCGCATCCCCAGAAGGGCAGCACGGTGTCGTCGAAATAGATGATGTCGGGATGGTAGGCGTCGATGCATTGTAGGACGCGGTTCTGGAACTTCTGCTTGTAAGCCTGGGAGGGCTGGCTGGCACCGTTGCCCCAGTTCCACTGGCTGTGAATCGTGCCGGAACGTTCCCAGCCCTTGCTGTGCTCATGGCGCTGTGCGTAGAGCTCCTGTGGATCCAAGCCTTCCCACCATGTGCCTTCGCCATCGGCCTTGGTCAGGTTGCCGTCGAAGCGCTGCGAGGGTTCCATCCATGTCCAGGCGTGGCTGGCATGGAACGAAACGCCGAGGCGCATACCCCATTTCTTACAGGCTTCGGCCCAGCCGCCTACGATGTCCTTCATTGGACCGATGCGCGTGCTGTTCCATTCCTGATACGGGCTGTCCCAGCAGTCGAAGTTGTCGTGGTGGTTGCCCATGGTCATGAAGTATCGGGCACCAGCGCTGTAGTAGAGCTCAACGAGTTCTTTGGGATCCCACTTCTCGGCTTTCCAGTCGCGGCACAGTTCCTTGTAGCCATACGTGGCGGGGTCGCCGAAATGTTCTACGTGCCATTTGTTTTTCCAATCGCCAGGATAATACATGAAGCGGGCATACCAGTCGCCGGCTGCTGCCTGGCACTGCGGGTCCCAGTGTGCCCAAATGCCGAACTTCACGTCGCGGAACCATTCGGGGCACTCCCATGCTGCAAGGCTCTCCCAGTCGGCGTTATACTTTCCTGTTGCCACGGGCACATCGGGCATCTGGGCCAGTGCCGGAGCTACACTCAAGCAACCCATGATGAGGGTCGCAATCACTTTGTTGCTTATTTTTTTCATAGTTATATGGGGATTAGTCTTCTTTACGTAACACTTCTAAAGCGCGCAGCACCGTGGGATCCTCAGCATAGATGAGCTGGAAGTATTCGCTCATGTCCCATAGGTCGCGGGCGATGAGGCCTTTGAGAATCAGGCTAACGTCCGTGCGCGTCTTCGTCAGCTCGGCATCGTCCTTGGCATGGAGGCTGTCCTTGCGCGCCGCTTCTGCCAGCATTGTGTCGAGCACCTCTGCGGGTACGCTGAAGCCGTCGCGGAACGCCTCAAACGTCTTGTATTGTTTCTCGAGCTGTTTGCGGTGGCGGTCCATGTAGTGCAGGCTCGCATTCACGATGTAGCTGCGGGCGGTCAGTTCGCGGTGCAGCTTGGTGTAGCGTGTTGTGTCGAGGGGTACGAAGATATCAGGCATGATGCCACCGCCGCCATATACCGTGCGTCCCAACTTCAATGTCTTGTAGCGCAGAGAGTCGGGGAAATGAATGCTGTCGGCATTTGTCAGCTCACCACGGTTGTAGCGGTCAATGACATCGCGGGCATAACTCTTCGCATCGCCTTTCTCGTAGGGCTTCTGGATGCATCGGCCCGAAGGCGTATAGTAGCGGGCGATGGTCAGTCGGATCATGGATCCGTCCTCCAGATCGATGGGGCGCTGCACCAGACCCTTGCCGAAGGTGCGGCGTCCCACGATGGTGCCGCGGTCATGGTCTTGGATAGCACCCGAGAGGATCTCTGATGCCGATGCCGAATATTCGTCCACCAGCACCACGATGCGCCCTTCGGTGAAGAGACCGCCGCCAGTGCTGCGGAACTCACCCATATTCATGCCGCCACGTCCCTTGGTATAGACGATCATATCACCCTTTGGCAGGAACTCGCTTGCCAACTCGGCCGCCGCGTTCAGGTAGCCGCCACCATTGCCTTGCAGGTCGATGATCAAGTCTTTCATCCCTTCTTTCTGTAGCTTACGGATAGCTTCTGTAACCTCATCGTGCGTCGTGGCGGCGAAATTCGAGAAACGTACCAACCCAATATTGGGAGCTATCATGAAAGCTGCATCCAGCGAGTTCACCGGAATCTTGTCTCGCTTTACCGTGAATGTCAGTACATCCTTGATGCCGCGACGCACCACGCCCAGATTCACCTTCGTGTCCTTCGGGCCTCGCAGGCGGCTCATGATGTCCTCGCGACTCATCTTGACACCTGCTATTGCCGTGTCGTTGACGCTGACGATACGGTCGCCAGCCACGATGCCCACCTTCTCCGACGGTCCCTTCGACACCGGCTGAATGACTACCAATGTGTCATCCAACATGTTGAATTGCACACCGATACCTTCGAAGTTACCTTTCAGCGGTTCGTTTAGCTTCTTGGTGTCCTTGGCGTTGGTGTAAGCGCTGTGCGGATCCAGCTTGGAGAGCATCCCCACGATGGCGTCCTCCACCTGACGGTCTATATTTACCGTATCCACGTACATCTGATTGATCATGATGGTGGACTGCAAGAGTTTACGCATGGCCATCTCGCGAGGGTCATTCTGCTGTGCGGAAAGTACAACGGGAAAGAACAGAGATAAATGAAAAATGAAAAACAATACGCGTTTCCTCATACCATATCTGTTAATTAAGTTTTATTTAGAGGTGTGTTCTATTTTGAGGGTTATTCTACCGCCAGTTCGAAAGGCGTGGTGGGTAGGGTAGTGCTGGCGGAGCGACAGTCGGCTTCCACCGGATTGTCTTTCCAAGCGTAGCGGACGCGCGGAACTTTGGTTGAGGAAGACGGGGCGCGAAGGGTCACGTGGGAGCCTGTGGCTGTAGCCTCGACATTGATAAAACGTCCATCGGCGCCTTGTACCTCAAAGCCGTGGACGGCACCAGTGGCAAGAGGCTGGTCGAAATCGATGGTGACGGTGCCGTCGACAGATGCCGTGGCACGCAGGGGTTGGGGTGAGAGCATCACGCGCTTGCCGAAGACCAGTTTGTCGACGGCTACGGCCACACGCTCTGCCACCTCGCGCTTACGCAGCGGATGAATGTCGTTGGCTTCGCCGAGGTCGATATTCACGATGGATTCGGCATTTTTGTCGGCCAAGGCTACGCGGCGCTGAGCTTCGCGCAGGCGTGCCCAGTTGCTCTCTTGCGGCGTGGCGCTGGGCGCCATGTAGTTGGCCAGCTGCACGATGACGAAAGGTAGCGTGGCGTTGTCAAAGCGTTGGCGCCACGACGCTATCAGGCTTGTCAGCCACTGCTCGTATGCTGCGGGGCGGTCGGTATTCGATTCGCCCTGATACCATACAACGCCAGCGAAGGTGTAAGGCGTGATGGGCTGGAGCATCCCATTGTAGGCTGCTGCCGCCATGTTCTGGAAGCCGGTAGGCATGGAGGGTTGCTGGGGCATCTGCACACCGTCGTGAACGAGCCATTCCTCGGAGAGGGGCTGCCATGTGCCGTCAGGCCAGCGCAGTCCGTAGGGTTTCTCGTGCACAAACTGCGGCGCCATACCCCGGTTGATGAAGCGCACGGTCAGCACGTTGTCACCTGCTTGCAACACGCCTTCCGGTACACGGTAACGTCTTGGGGGATATTGATAATAGGTGCGTCCCACCTCCTGGCCGTTGATGAATGTGTAGTCGGCATCGACGAGTGTGCCCACGAGCAGCTGTGCTGCCTGTCCGGCATGGTCGGCATCGACATGGATATGCTGACGCAGCCAGTAGGTGCCGCAGAAACCATGGCGGGGCGACACGGGCAGGGCATATTGGTTGGCGCGCTGCCATTGGCTGTCGTCGTATTCCTTAGCTGTCCAGCCACCGCTGAGTCCCGGGTCGCGCTCGCTGAGCAGGGCGTTCCATCGTTCCGAGGCGCGTGCATTGGCCTCATTGGCGCGGCGCTGCAAGTCGGCATCAGCCCAGAGCACAGCTTCGTCGGCTTTGCGCTTATCATAACGGCGCACGGTGTCGGCAGGCAGCCACGACTCGATGGGGGTGCCGCCCCAGCTGCTCTGCACGATGCCCTGCACAACACCTGTCTCGCGTTCCATGCGTTTGCCGAGGAAATAGCCCAAGGCGGTGAAGCGCCAGGCGTGGGCCTTGCTGAGCGTTTGCCAGCCCGTGGTCACGATGTCCTGACGGGGGCCGTCGAGGGCTGCCACGTTCTCCACGCGCAGGAGACGTACACGTGTCGTGCTATCGTTGTCGATCTCATCGGGGTATTGCGGGTAGACGCGCTCCAAATTGGTGTCGATGTTCGACTGTCCGCTGCAGAGCCAAACATCGCCGACCCACACATCCTCGATGCGCAAAATATCGCCTCCCGTCGCTGCAACAGTCATTGTCAGGGGACCGGCAGCCTTCATCGGGGGCAGCGTCACGCGCCAGGCTCCCTGTGCATCGGCTGTCGCGGTCACCGCCTTGCCACGACCTAAAGTCACGGTTACGTTTTCGCCTGCATCTGCCCATCCCCATATGGCTACAGGCTGCTGGCGTTGCACCACCATGCCGTTGCTGAAAAGGCGCGGTAGGCGTAGTGCAGCCTCGCTGCCTGCACTCAGCAGCAGGCACATCAAGAAAAAGGAAATACGTTTCATCATTGCGGGTTGTAATTCTTGTGTTTTTGCCGTGCAAAGGTACTCTTTTTATGCCAAATATCTGCCTTTGAGGCTTCAAAAAATCGGAAATAATGTTGTAACATATAAAAAAAGGTATAAGCGAACTCGAAAAAACGTCTTTTCTTCGTCCGTTCAACAAGAAATAGGTACTTTTGCGCGACAAATATCAAATATGAAACCGCAAACAGCTTTCTTCGTCTTCTTTGTAATCCTCGCCACCTCGGTGGCCGCGGGTATCGACAGTCTTCTGCGCACGGAACAGCGGGCGCAGTGGGACGTGGATCGGGCGCTGGCCTTGACATTGCGTGAATGCGAACCCGATCGCATCGATGCCGACACCATTCGCGTCTATCGCAGCCATCTCACGATGATGGCGTTGCGCGACACGGCCTCACTCTCCTTGGCTATGGCCGACGATGAACATCGTCAACCAATGCTGACGGCTAACACGGGTTTGACATTGTGTCGCCTCTGGATGCTCTCCGACCAGCGTGCCTCGGGTGTTTTGGCAGCACTTGCTGCATTGTGGTTGGCGCTGAGCCTATGGCTGACATGGCGCCGTCGTGAGGTGATGGCAGCTGATGTGCAAATGATGGCGGTTGGCGTGCAGCGGGGCGCGCTGTGCTATGACGAGCAGCGTCGGCGTTTCCTCTATGACGGACAAGAGCTGCATTTCACGCCGATGCAGCGCGCGTTGATGGAGCTCTTCTTTGCAGCCCCCGACCATCGCCTCTCGCAACAGGACATCTGCGATCACCTATGGCCCAAGAAACCGGATGCTTCCGCTACGCTCTACACGCTCATCCGACGCCTGAAACCTATCCTCGATGAGGCAACAGGAATGAAAATAACGTGTAACAGGGGTGATTCCTATCAGTTGATTATCAAATAGAAAAGAAAATGTCAGGGAATTGTCAGGCAAATGTCAGACAGTTCCCTTGCTTATTCTGCCTCTTTCTTTGTACTTTTGCAGCCGAAAAGCTAACTCACTTAGCGACTAATGTGCAATTAAAACAAAGAAAGGTTATGAAAAGGAAAACAGACAAACCTGAAAGCAAAAGACGCAAGGCAGACTGTCCATGGCGCTGTGCCTTTGCGTGGCAGAATTTCGCATTGACAGGTGTGGCCATCGCCTTCATCGTCGTGGGATGCCTGCTGATGTTACCCGAAACGGACGTCCGCAACACCGTGGGCGGTCGCTATGCTCCGTCGCCCGGTCCCGGTGCCTTTGATGTACGTCGCATCAAGGTGGCTCCCATCCCCTGTTTCATCGGCTTCGCGCTGATGATACCAGCGATATTAGTGAAAAACGAAAGAATGAAAAGTGAAAAATGAGGAAATGAAAAGTGAAAAATGAAAGTTTCTTGGTCTTTTCTTCGTCTATTACGCCAATTTTGAGTAATTTTGCGCCGCAAAATGCGCTAAACACTAAACATTAAACATTTAATTACGGGCTTTTGCCCGTGAAATAATCTATGAAGCACTTTCGATTAGTAGATAACCTGCTGGGTTGGCTGGCCTTTGCCATTGCCGCCTTCACCTACTGCGCCACGGTAGAGCCCACGGCCTCGTTTTGGGACTGTCCGGAGTTCATCACCACAGCTTACAAGCTGGAGGTAGGTCACCCGCCAGGAGCACCGTTCTTTATGCTCACGGGCAACCTGTTCACACAGTTGACCTCTGATCCTGGCAAGGTGGCACTGATGGTCAATATCATGAATGCCCTGCTGAGCGCGCTGACGATAATGTTCCTCTATTGGACGATCTCACACCTGGCACGCAAGCTCATCTGCAAGGACGGCTGGGTGAGCACGGCGTCACAACTTATTGCAGTTGAGGCTGCTGCCATGACGGGTGCGCTGGCCTACTGCTGGAGCGACACGTTCTGGTACTCCGCCGTCGAGGGTGAGGTCTATGCCTACTCGTCGCTCTTCACCGCCGTGGTTTTCTGGCTGATGCTCAAATGGGAGGATAATGCCGACAAGCCGCACTCCGACCGATGGCTCATCCTCATCGCCTATCTCACGGGCCTCAGTATCGGTGTCCACTTGCTGAACCTGCTGTGCCTGCCCGCGCTCGTTCTTATATATTATTATAAGCGTTCGGACAATGCCACGCTGAAAGGCTCCATCTACGCCCTGATTGGTTCATTCGTGCTCGTTGCAGCCGTGTTGTATGGTATTGTACCGGGCATCGTGAAGGTTGGCGGATGGTTTGAGCTGCTCTTCGTGAACACGCTGAGCCTACCCTTCAACACTGGCTTGATCGTTTATCTTGTCTTGCTCGTAGCTGTGGTGCTTTGGGCTATCTGGGAAACACAGAGAGTGAATAGTGTAGGAGAGGAGAATGCAAAATCGAATCGCCTGCGCATGAACATCGCCTATCTCATCAGCGTGGCCATGCTCGGCATTCCCTTTTACGGCTATGGCTGGAAGAGCATCGTTATCGGTGCCATCATCTTAGGTGCCCTCTACGGCCTGTTGCAATGGAAGCGCAATGGTAAGTCGGTGGTGTCGGCACGTGTTATGAACACTTCGCTGCTGTGTATGTTGATGATTATGATTGGCTACTCGTCGTATGCCGTCATCGTGATCCGCTCCACTGCCAATACGCCGATGGATCAGAACTCACCCGAAGATATCTTTACGCTTGGCACCTACCTCAACCGCGAGCAGTATGGCACACGTCCGCTGTTCTACGGTCCTGCTTATACGTCGCAGGTGAAGCTGAAGACAGACGGTAGCTACTGCGTACCCGTTTCAGAAGAGGGCGCACCCGTCTATCAGCGGAAGGAGAAAGCTTCGCCCGACGAGCCTGACCGCTATGAAATCCAGCGTTATGATTTGGAATACATCTATGCACAAAACATGTTATTCCCGCGTATGTATTCCGATCGCCACGCCCAGGCTTACGAAGATTGGATGGGCGGCATTGAGGGTACACAGGTTCCCTACGACCGCTGCGGCGAACCCATCATGGTGAAGATGCCTACGCAGTTGGAAAACATTCGTTTCTTCTTCTCCTATCAGGTCAACTTCATGTACTGGCGCTACTTCATGTGGAACTTCGCCGGTCGTCAGAATGATATCCAGGGCAACGGTGAGTTGGAGCACGGCAACTGGCTCACGGGTATTCCCTTCTTCGACAACGCACGCTTGGGCAACCAGGATCTGCTGCCCACGGAACTTCGCGAGAACAAAGGCCGCAACCTCTTCTTCTGTCTGCCTCTGTTGCTCGGCCTCCTCGGCCTGTGCTGGCAGGCGTGGAAAGAGCGCGATGGCGACCCCGTGGGTGTCAAGCAGTTCTGGGTGGTCTTCTTCCTCTTCTTCATGACAGGCCTTGCCATTGTCTTTTACCTCAATCAGACACCGCAGCAGCCGCGTGAACGTGACTATGCTTATGCTGGCAGCTTCTATGCCTATGCCATCTGGATTGGCCTCGGCGCAGCTGCCATCGCTGACCTCCTGCACAAGTGGACGAACAAACCGATGTTGGGAGCCCTCGTTTCATGCGTAGCATTGCTCGTACCCGTGCAGATGGTTTCGCAGACTTGGGACGACCACGACCGCAGCGGACGCTACACCTGCCGCGACTTTGGCCAGAACTACCTGCAGTCGCTGCCGCAGGAGGGCAATCCCATCATTTTCACCAACGGCGACAATGACACTTTCCCGCTCTGGTACAATCAGGAGACCGAGGGCGTGCGCACCGATGCTCGCGTGTGCAACCTCTCTTATTTGCAGACCGACTGGTACATAGACCAGATGAAGCGTCCCGCCTACGATTCGCCCAGCGTGCCTATCTCGTGGAAACGAATAGATTACGCGGCAGGTACGCGCGAAGGTATTCGTGTCAGCCCAGGTACCCTTGAGGAGGCTATCGAGTACTATAAGGATGACCCTGTGAAGATGCACTCGCTGCTCGGCGAGAACCCCTACGAGCTCTCCACCGTCATCGACCGCTGGATCCTCAATCCCAACAAAGAGATGCAGATCTTCCCCACCGACAGCCTCGTCATCACTATTGACAAGGAAGCCGTGAAGCGTTCGGGCATGATGATGGCCGGCGACTCCATCCCCGACGTGATGCACATCTCACTGAAGGGCAAGCGCGCCGTCTACAAGAGCGAGATGATGATGTATGAGATGCTTGCCCGCTGTAACTGGGAGCGTCCCCTCTATGTCGCCATGACCGTCGGCTCTGAGAACTACGGCAACCTCGGTAACAACTTCGTGCAGGAGGGCCTCGCCAACCGCATCACGCCTTTCAACACCAAGCAGAGCGGTAAGCGCATTGACACCGAGCGTATGTACGACAACATGATGAACCGCTTCAAGTTCGGAGGCATCGACAAGGAAGGTATCTATCTCGACGAGACCGTCCTGCGTATGTGCTACACCCATCGTCGTATGTTCTCGCAGCTCGCCACACAGCTTATCGCCGAGGGCAAGAATGACAAGGCGCAGAAAGTGCTGGAGAAAGCAGAGAAAGAGATTCCCGAGTACAATGTCCCGCACAGCTATCAGAGCGGTTCGCTCGAACTGGCACAGGCCTGGCTCTCGCTCGACAAGAAGGACAAGGCATTGCACCTTGCTGAAGCTGTAGCACAGAATGCTTCGGAGTACTGCAAATGGTATGTCTGTCTCAGCGACCACCGTCTACAGCTCTCAGCCGAGGATTGCTACTACTATCTCCTACAGCTTTCCAATGCGCTGAAAATCCTCGATGAAACCGACGAAAAGGTAAGCAAGAAGTACGACGCCGAGCTTCGCGCCTATTTCGAGCAGTTCCAGAGCCGCACCAATCTTTAGCGGCGTGTTTTAGCGTGATTATCGAGCAACCAGCCCGCTTCTTGCGGTGGCTCTATCCCCGTGCCATCTGGCGTATGGATCCGTCAGTGAAGGCCGTCTACCTGACCTTCGACGACGGACCCATCCCCGAGGCCACACCTTTTGTCCTTGACACACTGGCTCGCTATGGTGTCAAGGCCACTTTTTTTGTGGTCGGTGACAACGTGCGCAAGCATCCCGACATCTTTAGGCAGGTTGTTGGGGCAGGTCATGCTATCGGCAACCATACTTTCAACCACATCGGCGGCCTCCGTTGGCTCTCGAAAGACTACTTGGCGAATACGCAGAAAGCACAAGGGGTGATTAATAAATGGACAATGGACAATGGACAATGGACAATGGACAATGGACAATGGACAATGAATCCTAAGCAATTAGAATCTCAGGCAAAAAGCATTGTTCATTGTCCATTGTCCATTTCTCATTTAAGTTCTCCCCTCTTCCGTCCCCCTCACGGCTGGATGCGTCCGTTGCAGTACCTTGTGATCCGTCAGCAGGGCTACCGCATCATCATGTGGGATCTCGTGACACGTGACTACAGCCGCCGTCTGAGTGCTGACGAAGTTTTTGAGAATGTGCGCCGCTATGCCCGCAACGGCAGCATCATTACCTTCCACGACAGCCTGCGCAGCATCGACAAGCTCAAAAAGATCCTCGCGCCGAGTCTCGAATGGCTTATTGCTGAGGGCTATGAGTTCCGCCTTTTTGACTTCGACCTTTGATCCTCCTTCCTCCCTCACGGGGATTGACTGGGTGGATAGGCTGGGTGCTTCTGCGCAACGCGTTGCGCAACACTTCTGAGGGTATGGCGTTACTTATGAAATGGGAAAGCAGTATTTTTGTGCTGTTTTTCAACGAATGGCATGAAGAAAGGTATCTCACAGCGCGAAATAGCCCGCATCATGGGAGTTAACGTCTCCACGGTGTCCAGAGCGCTGAACGGACAGCCCGGTGTCTGTCATGAACTACGGCAGCAGATTATCAGGCAGGCGATGGATGAGGGATATCGTCCTAATCCTTTCGCTATGAGTTTGCGCTATGGATCTACGCGCACGATAGGTGTCGTTGTCCCCGATCTCTCCTTCAACCACTATGCGCACATCGTGAAATGGATTGAAGCAGAAGCGCGTAAGAATGGCTATATGTGCGTCGTTACAGATTCGGGCGACAAGTACAGCAGCGAGGTGGAATGTATAGAAAAGCTTGTTGATATGCATGTGGAAGGCATTGTGATGTGTCTTTCGCAGGACACCGTTGACATCACTCATCTGCAACGGCTCCAAGACAGACAGATACCCCTCGTATTGTTCGATCGCGTAGCCGATGCAGGCTGTTCCACAGTGACCATCAACGATGCCGAGTCGGCGCGGCAAGCTACGCTACACCTCATTGACAGCGGTGCTCGTCGCATCGCCTTCCTCGGAGGTCCTAACCGTATCAAGCAGGCAGCATTGCGTAAGCACGGCTATCTCGAAGCCTTGCGCGAGCGCGGCATAGCCATCCGTAAGGAACTGGTGAAATGCGATCATGTCAGCTTCAACTCAGGCCTGTCCGACACGCTGGAGCTCCTCAGTCTTCCCGAACCGCCTGATGCTATCCTCGCCGACCACGGTCTGCTTTCCATTGCTGCCTTTCAGGCCATCATCAGCAAGGGACTGCACATACCGCAGGATGTGTCCATCGTCGGCTTCATGAGTGACTGGGTGTCAGGCATGGTGTACCCCCACATGACTTTCGTGAAGCAAAACCAAAGGGACATTGGTCGCAAGACCTGCAAATTGCTATTAGAACTGATCAATGGCAGCACCGAAGTGAAACACGTCGTCGTCAAGGCCAGCCTGAACATTAGGGAAAGTACAAACACATCAACATATTAGCTGCACAACACAAACACAAACAAATTAAAAGACGGCATTTGACCCTCACCTTTTTATATCAAGGTGTAATTTTGATCAGAGTTTGAGGCCGTCGAGCATTGCGACGTAGTCAGTGATGGCATTACTGATTTCGCGTAGTTCGATGTATTCGTCGGCGGTATGGCTGCGGGCGCTGTCGCCGGGTCCCATCTTCATCGACGTGAAGGGCATTTGAGCCTGATCGGACATTGTCGGTGAACCGAAGGGGGTGCGGGGCTGGCCGTTGACCGTGGGTCCAAGGGCGAGGGCGCGGCGGACGAGGGGATGAGCAGGATCGATGCGTGAGGAACCGAGGCGGAAGGAGCGGGCAACGACATCACATTGCACACTGGCACATACCTTATTATATATGTCCACGTTGGAATAAAGCTCGTTGGAGCGGACGTCCACGGTGAAAGTGCAGCGGTCGGGTACAACATTATGCTGCGTGCCGGCATTGATGATTGTGACAGTCATCTTCACGGGTCCCAAAAGCGGCGACTCCTGCTCGAAGCGGTAGTTGCGGAACCACTCGATGTCGGACATTGCCTGATAGATGGCGTTGATGCCCTCGTTGCGGGCGGCGTGACCTGCGCGCCCCTTCGCCGTGCAGTCCAGCACCATAAGTCCCTTTTCTGCGATGGCGGGCTGCATTCCCGTAGGCTCACCGACAAGTGCAACATCGATGGGTGGCAGCTGCTTGAGCACACGTCCCACGCCTTCGCTGCCCGACACCTCCTCCTCAGCCGTTGCGAGGAAGATGAGGTTGTAGGCCTGCGGACGCGTAGCAAGAATGCGGAAGGCTTGCAGGAGGCTGACAAGCGAAGCACCGTCGTCGTTGGAACCCAGGCCGTAGAGGCGTCCATTCTCCTCAACAGGCGTGAAAGGGTCGCGTGTCCACGCAGCTACGGGTTTTACGGTGTCGATGTGCGCATTGAGCAGCAAAGTGGGTCGGGCGCTGTCATAAGCGTTGGCATTGACCCATAAGTTGTTGCCGTCGTGATGTACGTCGAAGCCTTTTTCCTCGATGAAATGGGCTAAAATAGATGCAGCCTCAGCTTCGTTGCGACTGACGCGCGGCGTGGCGATGAGCAGCTTCAGGAGGTCAATGGCCTCGGCGGAGAAAGGTTGAAAATCCATAGTTGTTTGTTTTTCGGGCACAAAGTTACACATTTTCTTTGGTATTTCAGTAAAAAGAAGTACCTTTGTGGCACAAAATTTGAAAAACTATGCTGAATACTGCTCCATTAACCACGTTGATCCATGAACAAGCTAAAGTTTATGGTGAACGTACGGCGCTCAGCTATCGCGATTACGAAGCGGCGGCGTGGCGCACGATTTCCTGGAACCGTTTCTCCGAGTTGGTGTCCCTTGTCAGCAATGCTTTGCTGAAATTAGGTGTCGGCGTGCAGGAGAATATTGCCGTTTTCTCGCAGAACAAACCCGAGAGTGTCTGTGTGGACTTCGGAGCATACGGCATCCGAACCGTCAGCATACCTTTCTATGCTACGAGTAGCGAGGCTCAGATCCAATATATGATCAATGACGCCTCCATCCGTTTTGTTTTTGTCGGTGAGCAGTATCAGTATGACACGGCTTTCCGCGTGCTGAAACTCTGCCCAACGCTACAGCGCCTCATCATCTTCGACCGTAAGGTGCAGAAGAACCCACAGGATCAGATTTCCCTATATTTTGAGGAGTTTCTGCGTGAGGGCGAAGGTTTCCCCTTCGCTGAGGAGGTGAAAGCCCGCGCTGCTGCTCTCGACCCCGATGACCTTGCCAACATTTTGTACACCAGCGGCACAACAGGTGTCTCGAAGGGGGTTACGCTGACCTACCGTATGTATGCAGCCGCCATTCCCGCCAACGATGCCATCATGCACCTGTCGGAGAATGATGTCATCATGTGCTTCCTGCCTTTCACGCATGTCTTCGAGCGTGCATGGAGCTATTGGTGCCTCAGCCGCGGCTGTCAGCTGGCCATCAACCTGAAGCCGCAGGACATCCAGATGACGCTTCGCGAGGTGCATCCCACTTGTATGGCCGCCGTACCGCGTTTCTGGGAGAAAGTCTATTCGGGCGTGCAGGAGAAGATTGCCTCCAGCTCGGCCATTGAGCGCAAGTTGATGCTTGATGCCCTTGCCGTAGGTAGGGAATACAATATTGATTACAAGATGCAAAAGAAGGAGCCGCCAGTGACTTTAAGGCTACGCTATATGTTCTACGAGAAGACCATCATCACGAAGCTCAAGAAGGCCCTTGGATTGGAGAATGCGCATTTCTTCCCTACCGCCGGCGCTGCCATACCGCGCGAGGTGGAGGAGTTCGTACATTCCTGCGGCATCAACATGACTGCGGGCTATGGTCTGACCGAAACGACAGCCACCGTGTCCTGCGACTGGCACGACTGGCCCGTGAGCATCGGTTCTGTTGGACGTGTGCTCAAAGGCATCGAAATCAGCTTCGGCGAGAACAACGAGATACTGCTCAAGGGCGACACCATCACCAAGAACTACTACCGCAAGGCTGAGATAACGGCTCAGGCCATCGACAAAGATGGATGGTTCCACACAGGCGACAGCGGCTATATCAAAGACGGCCAGCTCTTCCTCACCGACCGCATCAAAGACCTCTTCAAGACGAGCAATGGCAAATATATCTCGCCGCAGGCGTTGGAGTCAAAGCTCGTTGTGGATCGTTACATCGACGAAGTGGCCATCATCGCCGACGAGCGTAAGTTTGTCTCGGCGCTTATCATCCCCGACTACAAGCTTCTCGAGCAGTGGGCGAAGGACAACAGTATCGGCTTCAAGTCACGCGAGGATCTCTGTGCCAATGCCCTCGTTGTGCAGATGGTGCTCGACCGCATCGTCATGCTACAGCAGGAGTTTGCCTACTACGAGCAGATCAAGCGCATCACTCTCCTGCCGCAACCCTTCTCGATGGAAAAGGGCGAGCTGACGAATACGTTGAAGATGCGACGCCCCGTCATCGCACAAAACTACAAGGCGCTCATCGATAAGATGTACGAGGAATAAGAGTGAAGAGTGAAAAAGTGAAGAGTGAAAAATTAGATTGTAAATTGTAAAATTGTAAAATATCATAGGTGATTACCATTGAACAATTAAAAGAGATGCAGGAGCGCGTGGAGGCGCTCAACAAATACCTCGATATCCCGCGTAAGCAGATGGAATACGAGGAGGAGCAGATACGCACGCAGGCACCCGACTTTTGGGACGACGCCAAGCGTGCCGAGGAGCAGATGAAGAAGGTCAAGGGGCTTGAGAAATGGATCAAGGGCTACGCTGAGGTGCGCACGCTCACCGACGAACTCGCTACAGCCTTCGACTTCTACAAGGAGGAACTTGTCACCGAGGAAGAAATCGACGACCTTTATGCCAAGTGCTCCGAGGCCATCGAAGCCCTCGAACTGCGCAATATGCTGCGTCAGGAGGAAGACCCAATGGACGCTGTGCTTAAGATCAACTCTGGCGCCGGTGGTACTGAGAGCCAGGACTGGGCACAGATGCTCATGCGTATGTATATGCGATGGGCTGAAGCCAATGGCTACAAGCTGTCCGTCAGCAACTTGCAGGACGGCGACGAGGCTGGTATCAAGACCGTCACGATGGAGATTGAGGGTGAATATGCCTACGGCTACCTCAAGAGTGAGAGTGGCGTGCATCGTCTCGTGCGTGTCAGCCCTTACAACGCCCAAGGCAAGCGCATGACCAGCTTCGCCAGCGTCTTCGTCACGCCCCTCGTCGATGACACTATCGAAGTCTATGTGGACCCCGCCCGCGTGTCATGGGACACTTTCCGCAGCAGCGGTGCCGGTGGTCAGAACGTCAACAAGGTGGAGACGGGCGTGCGACTGCGCTATATGTACAAAGACCCCGACACGGGCGAGGAAGAGGAAATCCTCATCGAGAACACCGAGAGCCGCAAGCAGTTAGAGAACCGTGAGAACGCCATGCGACTCCTCAAATCGCAGCTCTACGATCGCGCCATGAAGAAGCGCATGGAGGCGCAGGCCAAGATTGAGGCGGGCAAGAAGAAGATTGAATGGGGCTCGCAGATTCGCTCTTACGTTTTCGATGACCGTCGTGTCAAGGATCACCGCACCGGCTACCAGACCTCAGATGTCGGCGGTGTGATGGATGGCAAGATTGATGCCTTCATCAAAGCTTACCTCATGGAGTTCGGCGGCGTGGAGACGGAAAATTGAAATGGAAGTTAAAGAAGTTAATGGAAGATATGTCGCTTCGCGACGGAAGTTAAGTGGTCTCCGACTACAGACGATAGTATGGCCAGCAGTTGTTATGCAGTTGGCACAGGTATCGTCTTTATCTTCTGTGGCCAAGGCCACATAACTTCATATAACTTCCGCGCCTTAGGCGCATAACTTCCCAACATAGAACATTACATTATAACGTTATCCCGAAATAATCATCAATAATTAATAAATAAATTCTATTATGAGTAAGGCAAAAAAAGAGTCACGTGCCGCTAAAAAGGCCGCACGCGAAGAAGCTCAGGCCAAACGCGTCATCAATTGGATCGTAGGCGGACTCGTCGTTCTGTTCGTTATCGCAGCTGTCTACGCTCTCATCTTCTGATGACCAATGGCACAAGAGATTGAACGTAAGTTCTTGGTTAAGGGCGACGCCTATAAGGCGCTCGCCTTTAATCATTCGTCTATCGCTCAAGGCTATATTGTCTCCGGCGGAGGCCGCAGCGTGCGCGTCCGCATCCGCGGCGACCGCGGCTACCTCACGATTAAGGGAGCCAGCAATGCCGACGGTCTCTCGCGCTACGAATTTGAGACAGAGATTTCCCTGGCCGATGCCAGCGATCTCATGGCGCTCTGCGAACCCGGCATCGTATGCAAGACGCGATGGCTGGTGCGTGCTGCCGACGACCACATCTTCGAAGTCGATGAGTTCGAGGGCGACAACAAGGGGCTCGTGATGGCCGAGGTAGAGCTGAAAAGCGAGGATGAAGCTTTCGAAAAGCCCGATTTCATCGGCAAAGAAGTTACGGGCGACCGTCGCTTCTACAACTCCCATCTCCGCCGCTATCCTTTCAAGATCTGGGGCCATACGTTAGACCAAGAACAAGCATGACACCATAACCTATGACAATGCGACGCGAAGACTTTGAAATTATGGCGCCCGTGGGTTCGCGGGAGAGTTTGGCGGCAGCGCTACAGGCGCGAGCCGACAGCATCTATTTTGGCGTGACGCGCCTGAATATGCGGGCACACTCCGCCTCGGCATTCACCGTGGACGACCTCAAGGAGATTGCTGCCGTATGCCGCGAGCATGGCGTGAAGAGCTATCTGACTGTTAACACCATCATCTATGGCGAAGACATACCGCTGATGCGCGAGATTCTGGATGCAGCCAAGGCCGCCGCTATCAGCGCCGTCATAGCCAGCGATATAGCCGTGATGAGCTATGCGCGACAGATTGGCTTGGAGGTGCATCTGAGCACGCAGCTGAACATCTCGAATGTCGAAGCCCTGCGCTTCTACGCCCAGTTCGCCGATGTGGTGGTGCTGGCCCGCGAGTTGAATATTGATCAGGTACGGGAAATCTACGAAGGCATTGTTCGTGACCATATATGCGGCCCTTCCGGACAGCTTGTGCGCATTGAGATGTTCTGTCACGGGGCACTCTGCATGGCCGTTTCGGGCAAATGTTACCTCTCCTTGCAGAACACAGGGCGCTCGGCCAATCGCGGCGAATGTATGCAGCTGTGCCGCCGTAGCTATGTTGTGAAGGACAAAGAAACGGACATCGAGTTGGAGGTAGACAATAAATATATCATGTCGCCTAAGGACTTGAAGACCATCCGCTTCCTCGACAAGCTCATCTATGCTGGCGTGCGTGTCTTCAAGATTGAAGGTCGTGCGCGCGGACCTGAATATGTGCGTACGGTGGTCGAATGTTATCGTGAGGCCGTGGAGACGGTTGTGAATAATGAAGCGGGAAGCGTCAAAAGCGAAGAATGGCAGACGCTTTGTGATGCTTGGGATGCACGTCTGGCAAGTGTTTTCAATCGCGGCTTCTGGGATGGCTATTATCAAGGGCAGCGCATGGGTGAATGGTCGGCGGTTTACGGTTCGCAAGCCACTGAGCGTAAGGTCTATGTGGGTCGCGGTCGCAAATATTATTCGCGACTTGGACTCGGGGAGTTCCGCATCGAAGCCACCGAGCTGCACGTGGGCGATAAGTTCTTAGTGACGGGGCCCACAACAGGAGCCCTCTACGGCACAATCGAGGAGATGCACGACGACAGCAACGCCGCCGTCACCGTAGCTTCTCAAGGCACAAATGTCTCCTTCCACGTTGAGGCTAAGATCCGTCCCAGCGACAAGCTATTCCGCATTGATCCCACACAATAATAACTACTTACTTAATGCTGCATCGGTATGAAAAGATATAGGATTGTTCTTATCGTCCTCATGGTTTGTATGCTCCCGTCGCCCTTTCTTGAAGGGTATGCTCAGACAGTGTATGAGTTGATGGTTCCCGCTCAGCCCATGGAGATCAAGGAAGGGCATCTTAAGATGGGTGGCACCAGTCCCACGGGTGGTAACATCGGCTTTAACAGCTACTACATGAGCGTCGACGGGCAGCCTGTGATTCCCGTGATGGGCGAGTTTCATTTTTCACGCTACCCCGCAGCACAGTGGGAGGAAGAGATTTTGAAGATGAAGGCTGGCGGCGTCACCATCATTCCCACCTACGTTTTCTGGAACCTTCACGAGGAGGTGGAAGGGCAGTTCCGTTGGGATGGCCAGCGTGACCTGCGACGCTTCCTGATGCTCTGCAAGCAACACGGGATGTCTGTCATCATTCGCATCGGTCCCTTTTGCCACGGAGAGATGCGCAACGGCGGTTTCCCCGACTGGATCTTTGCCAAGATGCTGGAGGTGCGATCCAATGATCCGGAGTATCTGAAGTATGTGCGACGCCTGTACACCGAGATTGGCCAACAGATACAAGGACTACTCTACAAAGACGGTGGCCCTGTCATCGGGTGTCAGATTGAGAATGAGATGCAACACTCGGCAGCACCATGGGGCATCTGCTATCCCGGTGAACCCAAAGACCGCACAGCAGCCTCTTATAATGCTGCCGAAGCGAGTGAAGGAGTGGGGGTGCAGCTACGAAAAGCCACAGGCGCTGAACTTGGAGAGCAGCACATGCGCACCCTCAAGCAACTCGCTCAGGAGGCTGGCATCATCACCCCGTTCTACACGGCCACCGGATGGGGCAACGCTGCCGTAATACCTCATGAGACACTGCCTGTGACCGCTGCCTATCCTTACGCCACATGGACCAAGCCCCATCCGTCCCCCTTCCTGATGTTCAAGGATATGCAGGGCACTCCCGACTATTCGCCAGTGCGCTACAACCCTACGGAATATCCCTCCTTCAGCGCCGAGATGGGCGCAGGCATACAGATGACCTACAACCGCCGTCCCTACTGCTATCCTGCCACAGCTGAGGCGATGATGGTGCGCTGCTTGGGTAGCGGTTCCAATGGCATTGGATATTATATGTATCATGGCGGTTCTACGCCGAAGCAGACAGGCGGTGTCGGCTTCTTGTCCGAGGAACCTTCAGGTGTTCCCAAGATCAGCTACGACTTTCAGGCACCCATCGGCGAGTTCGGACTTACCCGCCCCGCCTATCGCAACCTGCGACTTATCCACGCTTTCCTCGCTGACTTCGGCGACCGCCTGGCACCCATGCAGACAGTGCTCCCAGAAGGATGGGAGCAGATGAAGCCCGAGAACCGCGACAGTCTTCGCTATTGCGCCCGCATCAGTCTCCTCAATGAGCGAAGCGCTTGCCTCCCTGGCTTCCTCTTCCTCATCAACGCACAAGATCACGACACCTTGCGCCACGACATGAGCAATCTCCAGATCAAACTGCGATTGAAGAATGAAGAATTAACCATCCCCGCTCGCGGCAGCTTCACTCTCCCGAAAGACCAGAGTGTCATCTTGCCCTTCAATTTCGATATGCACGATGCGCTGCTGAAATATGCCACCGCACAGCTGCTGATGAAGATTGACGACCAAGGCACCGACCACTATTTTTTCTTCGCCCCCGAAAGTATGACGCCAGAATACCTCTTCGACAAGGCCACCGTCAAAGGCAAGTGCCTGTTCAAGCCTCAGCCCGGCTATCAATCCACGTTCTCCATCAGGACGGTGACCGGCCGACGCATCAGGATCACCACACTCACCCGCCAGCAAGCTCTCAATGCCGTCAAGGTGAACGGCCGTCTTCTCATCACCGATGCCTCCGTACTCCCCACTGCCGATGGTGCCGACCTCCTCAGTCTCGGCCAGAACGCCATCAGCTATGTGCTTTATCCCTCATCTCAAGGATTTAAGCCACAGACCATCACCGTCCCTGCCGTCACACCCCAGTTTCAAGTGAAGACAGCAGGTCCTCGGCGCATGAGCGTCTCTCTTCAGTCCGAATCTCGCTCCAATGAGGAAAACAAAAAAGAAGCCGTTCACGAGCTTTTCCTGTGCATTGACTACATTGCCGATGTTGCCATGGCTTTCATCAATGGTCAGCTCGTAAACGACCACTTCTACTACGGCGACCCTTGGATCATCGGGCTCAAGCGCTACGACGATGACCTAAAGGCTCACCCTTTGACCTTCTATTTCCGGCCTCTCCACGCCAACGCTCCCTTTCTCGGTGACCTTCCCGTACAGGCTGTCCCCGACTTCTCACGTGGTCCCGTTATCAATATCAAAAGCGTAGAGATCATACCTCAATACAAGGTGAATATCAAGTTCTAACTACAGCTTTTGTCATTTCTTTATGCTGTCATCATTCTTGTCACCATAATGAGAGGCAGCGTAGTTGCCATAACTGCCGTAGCTCCCATATCCGTACTTGCCATAGCCATACTTGCCGTAACCGTAGCGACCATACTTGCCGTAACGGCCGAAACCATAATAGTAGCCGTACTTTTTCTTCGACAAATCCACCCCATTGAGTACCACGCAGACATTGGGAAGTCTGTTTTCTTGAGTCAGCGAGTTGAGCAGTGCGAGGTTAGACTTTGGCGTATAGTCAGCACGGCAGACAAAGCAGGATACATTGGCATGTCGGGCCAATAAGAAGGTGTCGGATACCAATCCTACAGGCGCAGTATCGAGGATGATGTAGTCATACTCCTCGCTCAGCAGGTCGAGTACCGTCTTCAGGCTCTTTCTGCTCAACATCTCCGTCGGATTCGGTGGGACAGGCCCCGACGTCAGGAGGTCAAGATCGGGATGTACGCCGGAGTTACATATCTCCTGGTGCAGGTCTTCTGCCGTGACATGCTCAGCCCTGAGCAGGTTGGTGAGGCCTTGTTTTTGGTTTGACGTTCCAAACAGTCGTCCGAGTGCGGGCTTGCGGATGTCGCATCCGACCAGGACAACTTTCATGCCGAGTAGTGCAAAGGAGACTGCGAGGTTGGCGGCGATGAATGTCTTGCCTTCGCCAGAGATGCCCGAGGTAAAGAGGATGACCTTCTCGTTTTCCTTCATCATAAACTGCAAATTAGTGCGCAGCGATCGGAACACCTCGTCAATCTGGTTGTTCTTGTCAGCCTGTACCACAATGCCCGCAGCAGTCTTCACCTTTTCGCTGGCCAATGGGACATCGGCCACGATAGGCACTGTGGTGATGGAGTTGATATCCTCTCGTCCCTCTATGCGGTAGCGCAGCAGCTGTCTGAGCATCAGGATGACAAACGGGATGAGCAGACCCATGATGAAGGCCGTCATAAGAATCCTGCCCTTCCGTGGGCCGACTATTCCACGGAGCAGTGGCATGGCGATGAGCTTTCCCTTGTCGGCCGTTGCTGCAAGGGATATGCTGTTTTCCTCGCGTTTCTGCAGCAGCAGCAGGTAGAGTCCCGATCGCACTTCCTGTTGTCGTCCTATCTGGTTGAGCACGCGTTCCTGCTCGGGTGTGTTACCGATGCGTCCCTGATATCTGGCATACTCATTCTGAATAGAATTGCGTTGTAGGTCAGCAGAATGGCGGGCCTGCATGAGCGCCTGGCGGATGGAGACTTCCAGGTCATCAAGCGTGGCTGTAAGCAGCTGTATCTGCGGCGATTGTTCATTGGCGCTTCGAATCAATCGCGTGCGGTCAAGTAACTTTTTGTTATATTCAGCTATCAACTGTGTGGATGCCTGGTCATTCATGCCGATATTCGTCGGTATCAGCTTATAGTGGTTTTCAGGATTGTCAATATATTGTCGCAGATAGTCGAGCAGCTGTATTTGTGTATTGGCATCAGCGAGACGGGTCGCATATTGGGCGGAGAGTTGCAGCGACTGTGCAGCGTCTGCATCCAGTTTGGTGACCGAATTGCGCCGTTTGTAGCTCTCCAAAGAGTTCTCCGTCGTTCCCAGTTCGGCGTCAATCTTCTCCAAGCGCTGGTTGATGAACTCTTCCGTCCTTCGTGCTATATCGTTTTTGTCCATATTTGCCTGATCGTTATAGCATAATACGAGCATATTGATAAAGTCGATACCCCGCTTGATGTTCTTGTCGTTGAGCGTGATGGCTGCTATCGAGGTTTCCCTCGATGTCGCTTCCACGTTTAAGCGTCTCATATAATCGAGCGCCACCACCATAGGCGGACGTATGGTGACAAGAAGCGCGGATCCCTTCTTGAAGCGGTCTTTCTTGTTTGTTCTATACTTTGGGTTGCTCATGAAAGAGATTGTACCGTAATCTGTCTTGATAGATGTGTCAAGCGAATCTATGTCTTCACGATACTCCTTCATGACCTTCCCGTTGTAAACCAGTCCAATATCGGCATGATAGCCCTCTTCTTTCTTCATAATAGCTATCTGTATGGAACGGATGCCCTCCAGCATATAGTAGTCCAGCGAGTCGAGCGACATTGGGTCGAGGTCTACGCTGACCGGCTGGTTGGCATAGAGCAGCTGTTTCCGAATGCGCCCGTCGAGCTGATAGTCCGTATAGAGTTTCAGGCGCTTCACAGCATCATGTACCGTGA
>CAMZHV010000044.1 GCA_947307015.1 uncultured Prevotellaceae bacterium
TTTCTCCATTTTAAAACGTTGTTTTTGATTCAACGTTTTTCAGGGTAAGACAAAAAGCTTTCTTATAATAATTTCTTCATAGAAACTGCAAAACTGCCACCTATGCGATGTAAGACATTGATTTGCTTGCAGTCGTATGGGTGGCAGTTTTGGTGGCAGTTGGTCAAAAAGGTGTAGGTTTTATGAAGAAATGGAGGGCTTGGTGCGAAATACACGTATAGACGTAATCGCGAATACATATAGACGTATCGCCGTGTCCCATTAGTGGGACACGCGAACCCTCTTAAGAGGGTACGCAAACCCTCCTAAGAGGGGTCACAACAGAGGCCGCAAGACGGGTTCGGTGCACAAAGCCCAGACGACGGCACTTACTCGGAACCTGAACCATATTAAGAACAACGAATTACACTAATTCCACTAATTCTTAGGATTTTATGGAACTTAAATCTTACATAAATCAAAACTTAAATCTTACAGGAAGAAAAAACAGACAAAACACAAAAGGGGTCAGGGCGGAGAGAGATTTAAGGTTCGATTTATGTCAGATTTAAGTTCCCTTGAGGTGCACAAAGCGTAAAAGAGATTTATGTTGAGATTTTTGTGAGATTTAAGTTCTGAAATAAATACATACACGTAAAACTTGAAACTTTCTTCTCGTTTTATTCTTCTAATCGGAGAAAAAGTAGTAATTTTGCAGCGTTTTTAAAAAAACAAAACAATGAAAAAGGTTACAATGAAATTATGGATGCTCGCCACCATCCTGACAATCAGCGGCACAATGACATTCACTTCATGCAGCAAGGCACAGCCTGACGATGCAAAAGCATCGCAGGTGAAAAGCACGGAACTGATCCGCACCTCGCAGAGCTGGGACGGTGTGGAACTGCCCGACTACTTTCAGGGCCGCCCCGAACTGGTGGCTGTGAAGTATGAGTTCCCCGCAGGCCAGAAGCTGGGCTGGCACCACCACCCCGTGATGAACTACGGCATATTGGTGCAGGGCGAGCTGACCATCATCGGCCAGGACGGCAAGGAGAAGACCGTGCATGAGGGCGAGGCCGTCGTGGAGATGGTGAACACGATTCACCACGGCGAGAACCGTGGCACGAAGCCCGTCATCCTCTATATGTTCTACCTCTCGCAGAAGGACCTGCCCCTCGCTGTGCAGCACCCCGAAATACCTCTAGACTAACATCTTGATATACATCCACAAGCATGGCACAATGCTTGTGGATGTTTTTTCTACAAAAGCGTCAGATATAATGACTTGTAAAAGAGTCCCATGAAAAAGAGCAAGCTGTCGTGGCGCATCACATGGCGCGTTATCGGTATCATGTCTTTCTTCAATGTGCTGATCATTGGAGGCATATTGGTGTTTGTCCTTCGGGTCTCGCTCTTGAACAGCGACATGCGCGGTCAGTATGTCGTGGACGGGATCGAAGGTAAGATAGAATCGATGCTATGGGCCGTACATGTGGGGGCGTCCAACAACCGCGACGAGATAGAGCGGAACTTGGGAAGCCCCGAGCAGGTCTTTGATGCCTTGGAGCGCGAAATTACCGCCAACCAATTCCTGGGCTGCTTTGCCGCCTTCGAGCCAGACTACTTCGAGGGGCAGGGCCGCTGGTTTGAAGCCTACATCTATCAGACCGACTCTGTGGCAAGTGCAGGGACGGGCAGCCCCCATTTTGAGCGCCAACAGATAGGCTCAGCAACTCACGACTACTTCAATGGCCCATGGTATAAGAAAGGAATTAGCCTGAACAGGCAGGACTTGGGCTATCTGACAGCCCCCTACTTCGACAACACCGTTGACAGTACGATGTACTACAGCTACGTGCTGCCCATCGTTGACCACCAGGGTCGCAAGGTGGGTGTGTATGGCATAGATATGAATAATCAATGGCTCAACGAGGTCGTCGGCGAAGTGGAGAAAATGTTGAAGAGAGAGTTTCAGGACAACGATGAAATTCTTCAGGATGAAGAGGGCAATATTTATTTCTCCATTCAGATTATCGACAGCAAGAACAACAGGATTTTCAGTTCTGACTCCCTCGACATCAGTATCCTCAATGCCGAGCAGCAGGAAGTCTTTGACAACCTGGGGATGAAAGACCTGAAGGGCACACCTTATTATGTCAGTTTCAAGTCAATACCTTCTACGGACTGGACTGTGGCGGTCATACAGCACCGCGATCTGGTGTTCACGTGGGGTTACGTACTTGCCATCCTCATCCTCTTCTGCATGGGTGTCGGTTTGTTGGTCATTTTCCTCTTCACCATTCAAAGCATCCGCCGCGCTACCAAGCCGTTGGGATTCCTGTCCGAGTCGGCTCAGGAAGTGGCAAAGGGTAACTTCGACGCACCGCTGCCCACGTTCAAGTACAACGACGAGGTGGCTCAGCTGCGCGACTCGTTCGAGAATATGCAGCAGTCGCTGGTGAAATATATTCATGAGCTGAAGGAGACCACTGCCCAGAAGACCTCAATAGAACGCGACTTGCACATCGCAAGTGGCATTCAGATGGGTATGCTGCCCACGGAGTTTCCCACGTTCCCCGACCGCGACGACGTGCAGATCTATGCTTCGCTGGTTCCTGCCAAGGAAGTGGGCGGCGACCTCTTCGACTTCTTCTTCCGCGACGAGAAGCTCTACTTCTGCATCGGCGATGTCTCGGGCAAAGGTATTCCCGCGTCACTTTTCATGGCCGTCACCAGAAGTATGTTCCGCACGCTGTCGGCACATGAGACGAAGCCCGACCGCATCGTAACCGCCATGAACAAGACGATTGCCGAGATGAACAAGACGCACATGTTTGTGACCCTGTTCGTGGGTGTGCTCGACCTGCCGACAGGCCAGCTGCACTACTGCAACGCTGGCCATGACGCACCGCTGCTCCTCGGCGCGGACGTGAGCGAGCTGGCCTGCGACTCGAACATCCCCGTAGGTTTCATGCCCTCATGGAAATACTCGTTGCAGGAGGCACAGATTGCCACGGGAACCACCATCTTCCTCTTCACCGACGGACTGACCGAAGCGATGGACGCGGACAAGGCGCAGTTCAGGATGGAGCGCGTTAACGAGGTGGCAGCGCAGGCCCTTCCCCAGAAGCAACTGGAGCCCAAACAGCTCATTGGTCGCATGGGCGAGGCGGTCAAGGAGTTCGTGAACGACGCGGAGCAGAGCGATGACCTGACAATGATGGCAATACAATATATCAAGCAACATGAAAACGTGCGACTGCGAAAAACCATCGTACTGCCCAATGATACGCAGGAGGTGCCGCGCCTGAACGCCTTCGTTGACGAGATATGCCAGCAAGAGGGACTCGCGCCCGAAGTCACCGCACAGGTGCGACTGGCCGTCGAGGAGGCCACGGTCAACGTGATGAACTACGCCTACCCTGCCGGCACGCGTGGTGACGTGACGGTGGAGGCTAAGATGATTAGCCAAGACGATGACGGCACTACGGGGCATGAAAGCCTCTTGTTCACCATTATGGACAGCGGCACTCCCTTCGACCCCACCACGATTCCTGAGGTCAACACCTCGCTTCCGGCCAGCGGACGTGCCATCGGAGGATTGGGTATGCACTTGGTGCGCCAGATCATGGACAGCGTCAGCTATCAGCACTTGGGTGGCTTCAATGTGCTGACGTTGAGGAAGAACGTGAAGAATGAAAAGTGAAGAATGAAGAATGAAAAGTGAAAACATTATAAACAATAAATTATCATGGTAAAAACGACAATCCAAGAGCAGGACGGCAATATGGTTGCCATCCTTGAAGGCAGTCTTGACACCGCTGCCGTTCCTGAAACCGAAAAGGCAATGAGCCCTCTCCTCGAGTGCGAGGGTAAGGAGATCATCATCGACTGCACCGACCTGCAGTACATCTCCTCGGGCGGCCTCCGCATCTTCCTCACCGTGCTGCAAAACGCAGAACAGAAAGGCGGACAGGTCTTTATCAAAGGAATATCAAACGATGTCCGCACAGTCTTCGCCATGACCGGCTTCATCAACATCTTCAAGTTCAAGTAGTTTTTAGAATCCATCTTAGTCAAATTTTGACACAACAAAGAGAGGCGACCAAATGGTCGCCTCTGTTCATCGTTAGTGTTCTTCAAGATTACGGAATGTTATTCTAAGAAGGAGGGGTGAAGCTTCACAGCTTCGGTTAGCAGGGAGACTGCTATGGAGTTTGCACTAACTGTTTATAGAAAAAGCAAAAATGAAAGCTTCTGATGTGCGCCGCGCTTGGCGCTGTACCGCTGGCCGCTGTGGTGTCACGGCTTATTCGTTGGCGAGGCTGTCGAGCGAGGCGCGATAAGCGGGTGACTCGGTGACCTCTGCGGAGCGGATGTCGAGGGGTGTAGCCTCGGTGGGGTCCAGCTCATCCTGTGCCGTCGCGGCGACGACCTCGGGAGTTTCGGCATCAGTGTCAATCGTGGTGTGCTCTACAGCTGTGCCGATGACAACGGCGAAAGCGACGAAGGCTGCTGCCGTATAGAGGGGGCGTAGGCGCTGTGCGAGGCTGATGCGCTGTGCTTGGACGTGGCGCTCGCCGACTTGTTGGAGGATACGCTCGTCGAAGTGCTCGTCGAGGTGCGCGCTACTGAGGTTGTCAAGTTCCCGGAAGAGGGGCTGCCATTGGCGCAGGTGTGCAGGCATATCGTCCTGAGTGAAGAACGTGCGCAGGATTTGTTCCTCCTGTGCTGTGGTTTCCGCAGCGAAGTAGCGCTGCAACAACTGTTCGATGTACTTGAAGTCCATTCTTCTTGGCTTAACTATAAAGAAGACGATTGAGACGGGAAAAAGTTACAGCGCAGACGAAATATTAACGTCTTTTAATATTTCTTGCACGCGTTCGCGGCAGAGTTCCATGAGCCATTTGGGTGTCGAAGTGGCGCCGCAGATGCCGATGGAATGGGGGAAGGGGTCGAAGAAGGAGGCCTCGATCTCGGTGGGGGAATCGATGAGGAAGGAACGCTCGTTGACGGTGCGGCACTCGCCGAAGAGCACGCGTCCGTTGGAGCTTTTGTGGCCGCTGACAAAGAGCACAACATCATGGCGGGCAGCAAATTCGCGGATGTGTGGCATACGATTGGCAACCTGGCGGCAGATGGTATCGGCGTAGGTGAAGGTGGCGTTGGGAGAGATGTGCTCACGGATGTATTCGACGATCTGTCGGAAACCTTCGAGCGACTTGGTGGTCTGTGAGTAGAGGGCAATATCACGTTGGAAGTCCAGTTGGCTCGCCTCGTCGGGTTTCTCGATGACGATGGCTGTGCCTTCTGTCTGCCCGACGAGTCCGAGCACTTCCGCGTGGCCGCGCTTGCCGAAGATGACGATTTGGCGTGTGTGCGACGGGTCGGACTCGTACTCGCGGCGGATGCGGTCCTGCAGGTGGAGCACGACGGGGCAGGTGGCGTCAACGACGGTGATGTGGTTCTGCTCAGCCTGGCTGTAGGTGCTCGGGGGCTCGCCGTGGGCACGCAGAAGTACCTTGGCGTCATGCAGTTGGCTGAACTCCTTGTGGTCGATAGTGACAAGGCCAAGCTGGCTGAGCCGTTCCACTTCGCGGCTGTTGTGAACGATATCGCCAAGGCAGTAGAGGGGCTGCCCTTGCTGCAGCTCCTCCTCAGCTTTGCCGATGGCGCGCGTCACGCCGTGACAGAAGCCTGAACCGGTGTCGATTTCAATGGACCCAAAAGACCCACCCCCTGAAGACTCTCCCCCCGCCCTCCCTACAAGGGAGGGAGCAGTCACTTGTGCTACTTGTTGGTTTTCAGCCATAAATAATGGAATGACTTCTGTCCTTGAAGGTAATCACTCCCTCCCTTATAGGGAGGGCGGGGGGAGAGTCTTAGTCTTCTCCTTAAAACGCTCTATGAGCCATTGCTTCTGCTCGGGAATCGTCAGGTGGCTGTTATCAAGGACGAGGGCATCAGGTGCTTGGCGCAGGGGAGCCACAGCGCGCGTGGAGTCAATGCGGTCGCGCTCGCGCAGATTGGCCAGCACATCGTCGAAGTCGGCGGGTTGACCCTTGGCGATGAGCTCGTCGTAGCGCCGCTGGGCACGTATCTCGTCGGAGGCAGTGACGAAGATCTTCAGCTCCGCGTCAGGGAATACCGCTGTGCCGATATCACGTCCGTCCATGACGATGCCTCCTTCGCGCCCCATGGCTTGCTGCTGGGCTGTCATGGCAGCACGCACGAAAGGTAGGGCAGCGATGGGGCTGACGTGCGATGATACCTCCATCGTGCGTATGCGGTCCTCGACCAACTCGTTGTTGAGGTACGTGTCGGGGCGCCTTGTCTCAGGGTTGAACTTGAAACTGACTTGTATCTCCGGCATCCGTGCTTCGAGCGTTGCGGTGTCGATAGTGCCATCGGGCGCGATAAGGCTGTTGTCGAGGGCGAAAAGTGTGCAGCAGCGGTACATGGCACCACTATCTATATATATGTAGCCGATCTCGCGTGCAAGATCTTTGGCCATCGTGCTCTTGCCGCACGAGCTATGACCGTCAATGGCAATGGTAATCTTTTTATCCATATAATCTCTGTATGTTGTCGGTAAACGGATTTGATTCTATTGAACTTCCGCCCGCAGGAACTCCCCTCCCTCATGGGAGGGGCAGTGGGTGAGTCTTTACAGGTGATATTGTGCAGTAATCATGAAGCTGGGGCAGGAGACATGGTATTTGGCATAAGCAAGGCCAAGACTGAACTTCTTCACGTTGATGCCGGCGCCGAAAGAGAGGCCAGCTGCGTGGGTGGAGCCTGCCGCCTTGAGCTCGGCAGCTCGACGGAAATTGTAGCCGGCGGAGACGTAGAAAAGATCCATGGGGATAACGTCGACACCGACGACGAAATGATTCAAGAGGATGCGTCCAGCTTTCTCTGTTTCGCGCGATGGGTTGTAGTAGCTGTTTGATGTCCAGCGCGTCAGGTCTACCATGGTGATGGAGAAGCGGATAGGAGCTTTGGCGAGCTGTTTGGTGATGCCGATGCGGAGGTCTATGGGCAAGTTCTCGCGATGGTCGGCGAAGGGCTTGACCTGTCCGCCGAGGTTGGCAGCAACGAGCGAGGCCGAGAAACCTTTGTCGGCATTAAGATAGTTGAGTCCCAGGTCTACGGCGAGGGCCACGGAGGTGTAGGGGCCGTACTTGGAATAGACAAACTTGCCCGTGGCGCCGCCTGCAAGATGGTCGGTGAGCGTGTAGGAATAGCCGCCGCTGATAGCCATGTCTAACGCCGAGAAATCACCCATCTCTATGCCCTCTACGTTCATCTCCTTCATGGTGCCGTAGCCGACGAACTGCGCACCGATGCCCCACGTGCCGCGCTCGCCAGCGGCCATCGTCCAAGCCGCGTTTCCTGCCTTGATGCCCTGCATATAGGTGAAGAAGCCGAGGTTGATGCTGCGGTGAGGCGCATTGGACATCAGCGCCGGATTGTGGAAAAGCAGTGAGGCATCGTCGTCGTAGAGCGACACATTGGCTCCGCCGAGGGCTGTGACATGAGCCGATGTGGGCAGGCTGAGGAAGTTGAAAATCGTCGTGCTCTCGTTCTGTGCCTCCACAAAAGTAGGGGCAAAGAGAGTAATCGTGAGTGTGAAGAGAAGAAAAATGCGTCTCATGTTGTTTATTTGCGCACAAAGGTACACATAATTTCATAAATATAACGAAAGAAAAGGCCATTTTAGGGTGTCAGAGGGCAAATTTTCATAAAAAAATGCCTTTGAACGAAAAAAAATGAGGCAAAGGAAAGCGTGTATCGAAAAAATGTGTTACTTTTGTCCCGTGGACGCTGAAAAAAGCGTCATAATCCACGTGCTATCAAATAAAACTATATACCAATTATGGAAGAAACAAAATCTATGACTGAAGAATTGCGCAACCAACGCGGTACAAGCCTCCTGTTAGGTTATGTGTTGGTGCTCGCGCTGATGTTCGTGGCTTTTGAGTACACGACACGTGAGATCAAGTTCGACACCTTGGAGCCCATCTACGAGAGCAACTTCGAGGAAGACATGATTCCTATCACCACGCAGAAAGAGCAGATGGCTCCCCCGCCAGCTGCCGCTCCTAAGGTGGCTGAGATCCTGAACATCGTGGACGATGAGACGGAGCTCAACGAGGAAGAAGTGCAGACCTCGGAGGAAGTCAATCAGGCCATCACGACGGCTGTCGGCGACGGTGCGCCCACGGTGGTGGCTGCCGGTCCGGTCGGTCCCGTACGTGAGGAGTCCGATGACGACCGCATTTTCGAAGTCGTTGAGGAGAACGCACAGTTCCCCGGCGGCGATGAAGCCTGCTACAAGTGGCTCTCAGACCACATTAAGTATCCCGCCATCGCACAGGAGCAGGGTATTCAGGGTCGTGTCTTCGTGCAGTTCGTTGTCAACAAGGACGGTTCCATCGTCGACGTCAAGGTGCTGCGTTCCCCCGATCCTTCCCTCTCGAAGGAAGCTGAGCGCGTCGTCAAGGAGATGCCGAAGTGGAGGCCCGCACGTCAGGGTAACAAGCCTGTGCGTTCGCGCTTCAACCTGCCGGTTATGTTCAGACTGCAATAATCTGTTTACACCTTATTATATTATATAGGAAAGAGAGGCTGCCTTCACGTATCGCAGCCTCTTTCGTTAAGCAAAAATAGAGTACGTCAATGAGAACACCTGCTGAAATATTAGAAATGGTCAACCGCGCCCTTGCGGAAATGCCCTTCGACCGTCAGCCCCAAAGTTTGTACGAGCCCATCAAGTATGTGCTTTCCTTGGGTGGCAAACGTATCAGGCCCGTGCTGATGCTCATGGCCTACGAGCTCTACCGCGACGACGTGGAGACGGTGATGCCCACAGCTCTTGGCATTGAGACCTATCACAATTATACGCTGCTGCACGATGATGTCATGGACAAAGCAGAGGTGCGCCGCGGCAAACCCACGGTGCATAAGGTCTGGGACGAGAACACCGCGATCCTCTCCGGCGACACGATGCTCGTGCTGGCCTACCAGCTCATGAGCCGTGTTGAAGGGCGTTACCTGTCCGATGTGCTGGACCTCTTCACGGAGACGGCCTTGCAGATTGGCGAAGGTCAGCAGATGGATCTTGACTTTGAGAACCGCATGGATGTGAAAGAGGAGGAATATATCGAGATGATCCGCTTGAAGACCTCCGTGCTGCTGGCCTGCTCGCTGGCATTAGGTGCCATTCAGGCTGATGCTCCTGTGGCTGACATCGAACGCCTGTATGACTTCGGCGTGAATGTGGGACTCGCTTTCCAGTTGCAGGACGACCTCCTTGATGTCTATGGCGACACCGCCACTTTTGGCAAGAAGATCGGCGGCGACATCATCGAAGGCAAGAAGACGTTCATGCTCATCAATGCCTTACGGCTGGCCAACGATGCACAGCGTGATGAACTGGAGCGATGGCTTGATACACCAGTGACCGATGCAATCGGCGCAGCAGGTTGCATGCCTAAGGGTCATACGCCAGGCGAGAAGATTGCTGCCGTCACGGCGCTCTACAACGAGATAGGCATACGTGAGCTGGCGGAGCGCAAGATCAACGACTATTTCGAGCGTGCCTTCGCATGTCTCGATCGCGTCAATCTCCCTGCCGACCGTAAACAACCCCTCCGTGATTTCGCCGCTTCCCTTTTGGGACGAAAGAACTAACTCCTCACTTTAAACCTTAAACTTTAAACTTTTGCTCATCGACACCCATAGCCACCTCTACGACGAAGCATTTGATGCCGATATCGATGAAGTGATCGCCCGTTCCCGCGCCGCTGGTGTAGGCAAGATTTTCCTGCCCAACATCAACGCGACGACCGTGGAGCCGATGCTGGCATTGGCGCGCCGCTATCCCGGCTACCTGTATCCTATGCTTGGTTTGCATCCCGAAGACCTCACCGATGATTGGCGTGACGTGCTTGCAGGGATGGAACAGCTGTTGGCCGAGCCCGACCACCCCTTCATCGCCGTTGGCGAAGTGGGGCTGGACTACTATTGGGATCGCTCGCGCTACGACGAGCAGCAGGAAGCTTTCGCCATCCAGGTGGAATGGGCACAGCGCTACAACCTGCCCCTCATGATCCACACGCGTAAGGCCCATCGTGAGATGGTTGATGTGCTGAAATCCCAAATCGTCAATAGTAAATCGTCCAATCTTAAATTGTCAAATTGTAAATCGTCAAATTATCAATTAACCGGCGTTTTCCACTGCTTCAGTGGCAGTGCGGAGGAAGCAAAGGAGCTTTTGGGCTTTGAAGGCTTCAAGTTCGGCATCGGCGGTGTGGTGACTTTCAAGAACAGTAAACTGCCCGATGTGCTGCGCTCAACGATACCCCTCGAACGCGTCGTTGTGGAGACAGATTCACCCTATCTTTCACCCGTCCCATATAGGGGAAAACGCAACGAATCGGCATACGTATCAGCCGTCGTTGACGCACTCGCTGTGATATATCAAGTCGAGAGGGACAAAATTTGCGAAATTACCACCCGAAACGCACTCGAAACCTTTATTAAAGTGCCCTAAAATGCCCTTTTCAGCACTAAAATGAGGAAAAACGCACCTAAAAAGACATTTTTTTCGATAAAAAGGCGGCAGTAAACAAAAAAATGGATATTTTTGTAGCGAAATACGTAAATTATAAATCAAATAATAACAATTTCATTCATCATTAAACCAAAAACAAAATGAAAAAGTATTTTGCAATTGTTGCAATGGTGGCTGCCTGTACTTTCGGCATGACACCCTCCGTGATGGCTCAGGACGAAGTAGCTGATGAGGCTGCTGCTACCGAGCAAGTCGTTGACTCCGCTGAAGCTGTTGTTGACAGCGTCGCCGAAGAAGCTCCCGAACCCGTCGTCGAGGAAGCAGTTGCTCCCGTCGAGGAAGAAGAGGGTCTGCACAAAACCCTCAAGACAAAGTTCATCGAAGGTAACGCCGGCTTCATGAGCCTCGTTGCTATCGCTCTCGTGCTCGGTCTTGCTTTCTGCATCGAGCGTGTCATCTACCTCTCCCTCGCTCAGGTCAACACACGTAAGTTCCTCGAAGCTCTCCGTGGCAAGGTTGAAGCTAATAAGCTCACCGAAGCTATCGAATTCTGCGCCGGCACACGCGGCCCCGTGGCTCAGGTCTCCAAGAAAGCCATGCAGTGCCTGGCCAGCGAAGACCAGAACGATATCGCTACCATCGAACGTACCATCAACACCGAGGCTGAAGTGCAGGGCGCTTACCTCGAGGAGAACTGCTCATGGATCACGCTGTTCATCGCCATGGCTCCGTCACTCGGCTTCCTCGGCACTGTGATCGGTATGGTGCAGGCCTTCGACGATATCGAACGCGCTGGTGATATCAGCCCGACCGTCGTCGCCGGAGGTATGAAGGTCGCTCTTATCACGACCATCTTCGGTATCGTTGTTGCCCTCGTGCTTCAGGTGTTCTACAACTACGTCCTCTCCCGCATCGAGGCTCTCAACTCCAACATGGAAGAGACAGCTATGAGCTTGCTCGACATGTGCGTGAAGTCGCCCAAGTGCAAGAAGTAAGTTAATTTGACGATTTGACATTTCACAAATTCACCTCAAGGGAAATCCGAAAAGGTGTAAAGCAAATCGTAAATTGTAAAATCGTAAAATCGTAAAATGTAACTATGAAACTAGAAAAGATATCTAAGCTTGCACTGTACTCCTGCATCGGACTCGGTGTTGTATGCTTCGCCTTGTTCTTCCTGGTGGATTACAACAACATGGATTTCGACGGCGTACATGTTTCACCAGCGTTGACGAACGTGATTCTCATCCTGATGTACTTGTTGCTTTTCGTCACGGCTGGTCTCACCATCTGGAGCCTGATTCGTGGAGCCATGATCAACAGTGGTAACACGGGTCCGAGCCCCACAGGTATCGCCGGCGGTCGCGTAGCTCTCATCACTTGGTCAATCGTCATCGTGGCGCTGATCATCGGTCTCGTTCTCGGCCTCGGCGAAGAGCCCTACACGACCAACTCTGGCGTGACCACCTCTGGCGGTATGGTTACGGTTGTTGACATGTGGATTTGGACAATCTATATCCTCTCCGTCGTGGCCATTGCGGCTGTCGTTGTCAGCATGACCGGCTATCTCTCCAAGAGTGCAACCCCGAAGGCATAATTTAAGTTTAAAGTTTAGAGTTTATAGTTTAATGTTGATTCAACAGAATCCCGTTAGACTCTAAACTCTAAGCAACCAGCATTAAACTTTAAACATAAAACATTAAACCAAACAATATGGCAAGAAAGAAGAAAAAAGTGCCTGGGCTGAACTCAAGTTCTACTGCTGACATTTCGTTCATCCTGCTCATCTTCTTCCTCGTGACCACATCTATGGACACGGATATGGGTCTTGCTCGTCGTCTGCCTCAGCCGCCCGAGCCCAATCAGGAAGATGCTCAGATTGATGTGAAGGAGCGTAATGTCCTCAATGTTCGCCTCAACGCTGCCGGTAACCTCATGGTCAACCATGACTTCATCGACATCAACCAGCTGAGACCGCGCGCCAAGGAGTTCATTGAGAACCGCAACAATTCGCCCAAGCTTCCCGAACGCCACGCCAAGGTCATCGACCTGCTGGGAACGTGCTATGTTACTGACAAACACGTCATCTCCGTGCAGACCGACCGCGGTACGCCCTATAACGTCTATTTCCAGGTGCAGAACGAACTCGTAGCAGCTTACAACGAGCTGCGCGATGACCTCGCCATCGCCAAGTTCGGACATCCCTATGCCCGTTGCTCGGAGGATGAACAGGTGGCTATTCGCACCTACTATCCCCAGAAGATCTCTGAGGCTGAACCTAAAAACTATGGAGGAAACTAATCATGGCACGCAACAAGGAAAAAAGAGAAATGCCTGAGATGAATACTTCATCTCTCCCTGACTTGATCTTTACGATCCTGTTCTTCTTCATGATCGTTACCACCATGCGTGAGGTGACGCTGAAGGTGAAATTCACAGTTCCTGCCGGTACGGAGCTTGAGAAGTTGGAGAAGAAGTCGTGCGTATCCTTCATCTATGTAGGTCCGCCGACAGACCAGCTGCGCGCTCAGATGGGTTCTGGTACGCGTATCCAGCTCAACGACCGCTATGCAGAGCCGCGTGAGGTGATGGATTTCGTAGCACAGGAACGTACCACAATGCCCGACCCGGCTTCACAGGTCATGTCCATGAAGATTGACCAGCACACACAGATGGGTATCATCACTGACATCAAGGAAGTGCTGCGTAAGTCGTGGGCTCTGAGGATCAACTATTCTGCTACGCGTCGAAACTAATTCGCGTGGAACTGATATAGTTAGGGGATGTGCTAAACAGCACATCCCCTAATTTCGTCTTGTTGCAGAATATTGTTGTTACCAAATTACCACAGTCTTGCTATAGCAGGCAGACCTGTCTCTCTGTAGCTGGAACTTGGATTCTTTACAGCTGCTTGTACTGCTTGGGCGAGTAGCCCGTCATTTTCTTGAAGAAGCGACCGAACATACTCTGTGAGGGGAAGTGCAGCTGGTCGCCTATCTCCTTCACGGTAAGGTTGCTGTTGCGTAGCAACGCCTTGGCCTCTAACGTCACGTATTCGTCAATCCACTGCATACCATGCTTGCCACTTACTTCTTTGATGATTGTGGAGAGGTATTTGGGCGTCAGGCACATTCGGTTGGCATAGAAACTGACGCTACGCTCTTGCATAAAGTTCTCCTCCAATAGCGTGAGGAAGTCGTGGAAGATCTGTTCACGTCGGTTCAGGGGGCGGCTAAGCTCGGGCTTCAGTTGACTCTCGTCGTTGAGCGAGATGTTTTTGAGCACCCAAATCTCACAATAGCGCTGGATAACGTCTTTTTTATATTCATAGTCGCAACAGGCGAGCTCATCGACGATGAGTTTGTACATCCTCATGTAATTATCCAACGCCGCTTGTGTGAATGTATGTAGGCCGTAGCTATGGTAGCGCCGCGTCAGTTCCATGCGGAGCCCTACATCTTTGCGAATCTCCTCCATGAATTCAGCCTCGATCATGATGCCACAGAAGCGAACATCCTGACTCATGCACTGACTCTCGCAGATGCAACCTGGCATCAATACCAGCGTTTGACCACGTTGGACTTGAATCGGGCGGAGGTTCAACACCAGTTCCATACTGCCTTCGAGCAATGTGAAGGTGAAGAAAGTGTCAATTTTGAAAGGGTAGGTGGCGACTCCATGGAAAGGTATGTCACGTTCAAAGTTGTCGAATGTCACGAGTAAGTTTTGCAGACGCCCCGTGCCGACGTCTTCGGGCAGACGGGAGATGTCCACGGAGTAAGGTGTTACAGGCATCTCAAATTTGTGCAATTTTTCGCTTTTTCGAGCGGTTAGTTTTGTAAATAGGTCACAAAGTTACATATTATAGCACAAATCGCCAAATATCTTCGTGCCAAATAACGTTTTTTAGGAAATCACGCGGCTCTCCTCGTCCAGCTCCACGTTTGGCCAGTTGACGAGGTAGACGGTTTCAGTGGCGCGCGTCAATGCCGTATAGAGCCAGCGGAAGTAGTCGGGCGAAAGCATATCCTCGGTCATGTATCCTTGGTCGATGAATACGCGCTGCCATTGCCCACCCTGTGCCTTGTGGCACGTGACAGCGTAGGCGTATTTCACTTGCAGGGCATTAAAGTAGGTGTCCTGTTTCACGGCCTTCATGCGGTCGCGCTTGGTAGTCAGCTCAGGATAGTCGTCCCATACGTGACGGAACAGCGACTCCTGCTGTTCACGCGTGAGTGCTGGAGCATCAGACATCAGCGTGTCGAGGATGACGGTGGCATCGATTTCGACATCATCGTAGTCAGGGAATTCCAACGTGACGTCCGCAAAGCGGAAGCCGTGCTCGGAGCGCTCGTTACGTAGGCGCCGTACAATAGCTACGTCGCCATTGGCGATGAAGTCCATCTCCTCCACGCCCCAGTGGTAGTTGTTCTTTACGACCATGAGCTGGTCGCCGCCCGACAGCTCCTCTTCCATATAGAGGATGCGGCTGCGTATGCCCTTGTTGTAGATGTTGGCCCTCGCGTTGGAGCGCGTCACAATGATCGTCTCACCTTGTCCCGCTTGGTCGTAGGCCTCTTCGATAGCTTCGATGAGCTCGTTGCCGGGAATGTTCACGACATCAGGAAAACCTTTCAAGCGCAACTGCGGGAAGGCCCACAGCTCGTCCGCCATCATCAGCTGGCGCAGCTTCGTTGCATTCCAGAGGATTCCCGAGTCCGAGAGCTGTCTTACCACTTGCGTCAACGTGACCTCATGCACGCGAAGACCATAGCTCTCCAGCTCACCCGCCTCAAGTGCAGGACTCAACTCCTCGCCGACGGGTGGCAGCTGTGCCGTGTCACCTACGAGCATCAGGCGGCACCCCTCACCAGAATAGACGAAATGGATCAGGTCATCAAGCAGGCGTCCCGTGCCAAAAGTCGAACCGCTGAGACCCTCGTTGCTGATCATCGAAGCCTCATCGACGATGAAGAGAGCATCTTTCAGCAAGTTCACATTTTGTAGGAAGTCGATCATTTCACCCGTAAAAGCTTTCTGACGATAGATGCGTTTGTGGATTGTGTAGGCAGGCTTTCCGGCATGAGAAGCGAAGACTTTTGCGGCGCGCCCAGTCGGAGCCATCAGCACCGTGCATTGCTTCAAGGTCTCCAGCGCGCGCACCAAAGCACCCACCAAAGTGGTCTTTCCAGTGCCTGCAAAACCCTTCAACAGGAACAACGATTCTGCATCGCGTTCAAAAATGAATTCTGACATCATTTTGACCGCATTTTCTTGCTCATAAGTGGGCTGAAACCCGAAATTATCGAGTATGAAACCCGTCATTTGCTCTTTTATTGACATTTATAGTGAAAAAAATCCGTTAACGTGAGGGTTATTTCAATAATTCTTGTTACTTTTGCGGTGCAAATATAAACAAAAAGCTTCATATACACGTTATGAAAAAGGTTTTTAATGTGCTTTTAGCACTTTGTGTGGTCGGCCTGTTGTTCATCTGCTGGCGCAGTATTCAGGACGACATTGACTTCCAGGAGGAAGTGACAATTCGTGAAAATGCCGTTAAGGCACGTCTCCTCCAGATCAAAGCTGTCGAGGAAGAGTACAAGTTGCAGAGCCCCGAAGCTGCCTATTGCGACAGCCTCTGGAAACTCGTGGAGTTCGCACGCAACGGACGCATCCCCAAGATCGTCAAGGAAGGCGTGCTCTCTGACGAGCAGATGGAGAAGGGTCTGACTGAGTCTAAGGCCGCCGCCATCGTCAACAGTGGCGACGCAGCCGCCATCGCTGCCAACGGTCTTCAGGGTTTCCGTCGTGATACCACGTGGGTTAGCCTTTCCGATTCTCTCTTTGGCAAAGACTTTGATGTCGACTCGCTGCGTTACATTCCCTTTGCCGAGGGCGACACATTCCAGCTCAACACCTTCCTTGCCATCACACGTTCTGGTACGACCCAGTATGTCATGGAGTGCTGTGCTCCCGACGAGAGCTTCCTCAAGAACATGGGACGTAACGGCGAACGTCTCATTGTCAACCGTCGTCAGCTCGCTGACGATATGGGAGCCTATCCCGGCTTGAAGATCGGTGACCTTAACAACTGGAACAACAATGCCGGCAACTGGGAATAAAAGGTACCATCCCCTCACACTATCCATCCGCATTTTCGCGGATGGATTTTCTTTTTTCGTCTGTGACCCGCAGACGTCGAGTCTCGTGCGCGGCGAGCATTTCCAGATGGATGGCGAACCCTTAGCGGGACGCCTGCAGCGGGAATTGGGTAAGAGCGACTACAATAACCGTCAGATCGACCAGGTCTATGTCCTCGTCTGCACACCTTCGCTTCATGTGCCACTCGAGGAGTTCCATCGCGACGAGGCTGCGGCATACTATGCCTTCGCTCTCGCAGAGCAGGACATGAGCAGCCTGCGCGTGGCCTACACTATTCAACCCGATCTCGAATCGGTGGAGATCTATGCGGTCGAACGTGATGTAGAGGAAGCCATCCTCCAGTTCTACCCTACCGCTCGCTTCTTTGCCTCGCGGGCGCTGCTCATGGAGCGCCTCAAACGCTATGATGACACGGTCGACGACCACAGCCGCCGCCTCTATGTTTGCGTTACCCCTGAAGGTCTGGAGGTGACGGCTTTCCGCGACGGTCATCTCCACTTGGCCAACAGTTTCGATACGACAGTGAATGCTGATATAGAGTACTATACGCTCAACGTCTGGCAGACGCTCGGCCTTCAGGCAGAACAGGATCATCTTACGCTCATCGTGGAGACAGGCGACACGCAGGCACAGGCGTTGCTCTCCGACTTCTCAGCCTACGTGCGTCATGTTGACCTGCTGCCTGCCGCTTCCCTCTTTTCGCGCGTGCCGCTGGCCAGCGAAACTCAGGTGCCCGTGGATCTCAAAGCGTTACTGTTAAATCGATTATAAATTGTTATTTCGTTATGACGATATCGTCATAACGAAAGTTATTATTATCAATGCGAATTGTAGCCGGCAAATATCGCGGTCGCCATTTCGATGTCCCGCGTTCCTTCAGCGCCCGTCCCACGACGGACTTCGCCAAGGAGAACCTGTTTAATGTCCTACGCTCATACATCGACTTTGAGGGCGAGGGCGTTGAGGGCGTTGAGGGCAAAGCTCCCGTTGCCCTTGATCTCTTTGCCGGCACAGGCAGCATCACCCTCGAACTGCTTTCGCGGGGCTGCGCACATGTTACTGCTGTAGAGTTCTCTCCGCAGCATATCTCCTTCATCCGCAAGTTCGTACACGCCCTTGGTGCCGACGATGACGTCACGCTCCTTCGCGCCGATGTTCTCCGCTTCCTTCGCAAGGCTCCTGGCACTTACGACTTCATCTTTGCCGACCCTCCTTACGCCCTTCCCGAGCTGGAACAGCTCCCTGACCTCATCTTTGGCCCCTCTCCCTGCTCCCCCCATGAGAGAGAGAGCTTTCCGACAGATGAAGAATCCAATAGCAATTCTTTCCTCCCCCCGACTGGTGAAGATGGAGCGGGGTCTCTCCTCGCGTCTGGTGGCCTCTTCGTTCTTGAGCACGGCCATACCCAGGACTTCTCTGCACATCCCCATTTCGTCACCCATCGCACCTACGGCAGTGTGAACTTCTCCCTCTTCCGATAAACATTCAGTTCTTATACATGCTCGCGCGCGTGCGAACATATATTTTTATATAACGTTTGTAGCGAAAAAAGGTAGGTGACAAGGTCACTTTGACCTCTCCTGACACATAAAGAAGCGAAAAAGAAACGATAACCCTTAACATAATGAGAATATGGAAAACAAAGAATTCACTTATCAAGGCACGACGCTGAGCGGCTTCCTCATGCTGTTCCTGAATCTTGCACTCAACATTTTTGCGATTGTCCTGTGCGTTTTCGCTATCAATGATAACTCTTGGCCCATGGGCGTCTTCAGCATTGTGGCACTGATTATTTCGTTTTTCCTCTGGCCTGGTTTCATGATGCTGGAGCCGGGAGAAGCGCGTGTGGTGATGTTTTTCGGCAAGTATGTCGGCACGTTCACCCGCACAGGTTACTACTGGATCAATCCCTTCACGACGACCAAACGGCTGTCGCTGCGCGCCCGTAATCTCGATGCTGAGCCCATCAAGGTCAACGACAAGGAAGGTAATCCCGTGATGATCGGCCTCGTGCTCGTTTGGCGCTTGAAAGATACGTACAAGGCAATGTTTGAAATCGACTCGCAGACAATGGCTGCTAACACCAATCCTCAAGCCATGGGCGCTGATGTCAAGTCGATGATGGCCGCCTTCGAGCGTTTCGTACGCGTACAGAGTGATGCCGCCCTGCGCCAGGTGGCTGGGCAGTATGCTTATGACGACACGGAGTCGCGCTCCGAGGACATCACCCTGCGTAGTGGCGGTGAGGAGATCAACGACCAGCTGGAATCCAAACTCACTGAGCGTTTGGCCATGGCAGGCATTGAAGTTGTGGAAGCACGCATCAACTATCTGGCATACGCTCCTGAGATTGCGGCTGTGATGCTCCGCCGTCAGCAGGCCACAGCCATCATCGCCGCTCGCGAGAAGATTGTCGAGGGAGCCGTGTCGATGGTCAAGATGGCGCTCGACCAGCTCTCAGCACAGAACATCGTTCATCTTGACGACAACCGCAAGGCGCAGATGGTTTCCAACCTCCTCGTCGTGCTCTGCGGCGAAGACAATGCGCAGCCCATCGTCAATACGGGCGCTTGACAATCTTCGAGTTAAAATAGAAAAGAGGCTGTGTCGTAGTTCTTTATATGACACAGCCTCTTTTTCTATATGTAAACTAATTTGAATACCTACTTATGTAGTACGCTCATGATTATGTATATTTCAGTAGGTGCAGACAGCGGCGGGAGAGGATGAGGATGAGGGGGCCGCAGAGGAGACCGGCGATGGCATCGACGAGGTAATGGGCCTGGATGTAGACGGTGGCGCAGCAGAGAAGAGCCCACAGGGGCAGGAGTATGAAAAGGAGGCGCGGCGCATGACGGCGGGCAAGGAGCAGGAGGATGGTAGATATGCCGATATGGCTGCTAGGGAAAGCTGCCGTGGGACGTTCACCCGTGGCCTGCGCACTGCTCACGAGGTGGTAGAAAAAGCCGTCGCTGTAGCCGGGTGAAGGGAGCATCTCTGTGTGGCTGCTGAAATAGGTGCTGAGGGCTGGGAAATGACCCGCTTCGATGGTGTCCACGCCAACGGCCTCGAAGTAGAACTGAGGACCGGCAACAGGCAGGAAGATATAAATAAAATAGAAGAGGAAGAAGGCGGTGAGGATGGTGGTGGTCAGGCTGCTGAACGTGGAGCGCGGTACGGCAAACGATGTGCGTGTCTTCCACAGCACAACGCAGGACAGCAGAGCAATCATAGGGAAATAACTCCAGTAGCCGAGGCAAAACGCTTCGCTCCACACAGCACCAGGCAACAGCTCGGAGAACACGAGCGAGGGCTGGCAACCGAAGAGCTGCAGGTCGGCGGCGGCGAAGATGTGGTCGAGATTGTTAAAGCAGCGGTTGAATTCGTAGGTGTCCGGGTACCAGAGGATGAGCCATGCCAGCTGGGCGGTGCTGCGAAGAAAGGTGGGGAGACCAAGAGTAAGAAATGAAGACAGCGGTGTGCTGGTCTGACGTTTTTTCAAATAACTGGCAATAGCAGCGAGGGCGAGTGTCATGGCGAGCCATTCGAGACGCATCAGCGCCATACCCATGGGGTCGACGAGCCGTGGCATCATCACGACCATCAGCACACTTGTAGCAGCGCAGTATATCGCTGCAACTTTCTCTATTGGTAAAAACCCTAAATGCTTAACTTTCAACGTTTAATTCTTAAGAAAGTACTCGTAATCACAGCCATCCTGCCTGTTTGTACCACTTCACCGTTTCGTGTACACCTTTTTCGAGCGACCATTTCGGCGTGTAGCCTAATTCGCGACGGGCAGGCTCAATATCGCAGTTCCAGTTGCGCTGCGCCAAGATGTGATATTTGTCCATGTTCAGCGTTGTGAGTTTGCCCAACCATTTGCAAATCTTACCGTTGACGGCGCAGACGGCGCGGAGGAACCAAAGGGGTGCTTTGATGTGAAGAACGTAGCGCGTACCGATCTCCCGTTGCAGTAGGTCGGAGAAGGCGCGGCTGTCGTAGCGCTCGCCGTCGGAGAGGAAATAGGCGTGGTGGAGAACATCGGCGTCAGGGCGCTTCAAGGCGAGGAAGGCTGCCTGAACCACATCAAGGACGTACACGAAAGTAATCTCCTGCGGACGATAGCCTACGGCAAAGTCAACGTGCTGTTTAATGCTCTTGGCCATGAGAAAATAGTCGCGCTCTCGCGGGCCATAGACGCCTGTGGGACGTAGGATGACCCACGGGAAATCGGGCAGCGACTGCAGGAAACGCTCTGCTGCCAGTTTGCTGTGCCCGTAGGCCGTGTTGGGTTCGGGCGTGTCAGTGGCCAGGATGTCGGGGTAGCGCCCCTCCCCTTTGGCGGGCGTATCTGTAATAGGCGTCTCCTTGATGGCACCGAAGATGCTCAGCGAGCTGACGAACACGAAACGGCGTGGCACCATATTGGCAGCGCGCAGCGCATTGACCAGGTTGCGTGTGCCGTCGTTGTTCGTGCGGAAGAAACCATCGCGTGTGAGGCTCTTCGTGGCACCTGCCGCATGGATGACATAATCCCATCCGCCGCCCATCTCTTCCTTGTAAGCCATGAGCTGTTGGCACAGGCGCTGGCCGTTGCCCAGATCCAACTCGGCAAAATGCGTCCGCGGATCGGTGAGATACTGTCTGCTGCTACTGGCTCTCATGCCTGCCCACATCTCATAGCCGAGGTCTAATCCGGTGCTGATGATGAAGCTTCCGATGAAGCCCGAAGCTCCTGTAACGAGTATTCGCATAGTCAAAAGTATTAAATTTGGGCGCAAAGGTATGAAAAAAATCAAAGTTATTACGCGCGAATGCGAACTTTTTCATATCTTTGCCCAAAACTAACTAAAAAAGACAATGGGAAAAGGTAAGAAAGGGGGCGGCAAACGCCTCAACAAGTCACAAGTGACGGAGCAGGTCATGGCGCTCTTTCAGGATCATGCCGGTGAACTCGTAGACATCAAGACCATCTTCCGCGAACTGCATTTCAACACGCATCCAGCCAAGTTGTTGTGCATGGATGTCATCGACGACTTGCTCATGGACGACTACATCGTAGAGCAGGCTCAGATGCGCTACACGCTGGCCACGAAGACCACGGTCATGGAGGGCCTCTTCCAGCGCAAGCACAACGGCAAGAACACCTTCCTGCCCGACGATGGTGGCGAACCTGTACTCGTGGCTGAGCGCAACGCCCTTCATGCCATGGACGGCGACCGTGTGCGGGTGCAGATGATGGCTCGCCGTCGCGGTCATGTCCGTGAGGCACAAGTAACTGCCATCCTGAAGCGCGCCGACAAGACCTTTGTCGGCAAGCTTAGCGTGAGCCGCGATTTCGCTTTCCTGCTCACTGAGGACCGCACGCTCAGCAACGACATTTTCATTCCTAAAACGCAACTCAAGGGTGCCAAATCGGGGGACAAGGTCATTGTGAAGATCATCGAATGGCCAGAAAACTCCAAGAATCCCATCGGCAAGGTCGTCGAAGTGCTTGGCAAGGCAGGCGACAACGAGACGGAGATGCACGCCATCCTCGCCGAGTTCGGACTGCCCTACACCTATCCCAAGGCTGCCGAAGAGGCTGCGGCACACATCGACGCCACCATCACGCCTCAGGACATCGCTGAGCGCGAGGATTTCCGCGACCGCCTCACCTTCACCATTGACCCGCGCGATGCCAAGGACTTCGACGATGCGCTGTCCTTTAGAATAATCTCGCCTGCTCTATATGAGATTGGCGTCCACATCGCCGATGTCTCGCATTATGTCATCGAAGGCTCGGTCATCGACAAGGAAGCCGTCAAGCGCGCCACCTCCGTCTACCTTGTGGACCGCACGATTCCGATGCTGCCCGAGCGCCTCTGCAACGAGATCTGTTCCCTACGCCCCGACGAGGACAAGCTCTGCTACAGCGTCATCTTCACGATGAACGAGCGTGCCGAAGTCAAGAAATGGCGACTGGTTCACAGCATCATACGCAGCGATCGCCGCTTCGCCTACGAGGAAGTGCAGGCGTTGTTCGAGGCCAGGGGCGAGGCCAGTCCGGAAGATCTGCAGAACCCGACTACAGAAAAGGTTGAACCATGGTTTGACAACCTTTCTGTAGAGGAGAAGGCCTCACCCTTGGGAGAGTTGGAAGGAGCTCTCATCACCTTAAATCGCCTGGCCAAGCTGCTGCGTGCCAAGCGTTTTGCAGCTGGAGCCGTAGACTTCGAGCGTCCTGAGGTGCGCTTCGAGATTGACGACCAAGGCAAGCCGCTGAGCACCTACGTCAAAGTGGCCAAGGACGCCAACAAGCTCATCGAGGAATTCATGCTACTGGCCAACCGCACCGTAGCTGAGAGCGTCGGACGCGTGCCCAAGGGCAAGAAAGCCAAGGTGCTACCTTACCGCATCCACGAGCAGCCCGACCCCGACAAACTGCTCAACCTCTCGCAGTTCGTAGCCAAGTTCGGCCGTAAGTTCAAGACCACTGGCACCAAGCAGGAAGTCAGCCGCAACATCAACAAGCTGCTGCACAGCGTGCAGGGACAGAAGGAGCAGAACCTCGTGGAGATGGTGGCGCTGAAGGCCATGATGAAGGCCAAATATTCCACCGTCAACATCGGTCACTACGGTCTCGCCTTCGACTTCTACACGCATTTCACGTCGCCCATCCGCCGCTATCCCGACCTGATGGTACACCGCCTGCTCACGCGCTATGCCGAGGGCGGACGCTCCGCCAGTCAGGAGAAGTATGAGGCGCTGTGCGAACAAAGTTCCGACATGGAACAGACGGCAGCCCTCGCTGAGCGCGCCAGCATCAAATACAAGCAAGTTGAGTTCATGTCCGACAAGCTTGGGCAGGAGTTCGACGGGGTCATATCGGGCATCACCGAGTTCGGCATCTATGTGGAAATCAATGAGAACAAGTGCGAAGGTATGGTGCCGTTGCGTGACCTCGACGATGACTACTACGACTTCGACGAGCGCAACTACCAGCTCCTTGGACGTCGCCGCCATCGCCGCTACACCCTCGGAGACCCCATCCGCATCCGCGTCGCACGCGCCAACCTCGACAAGAAACAGCTCGATTTCGCCATCGCCGAGTAAGACCATGATAACCCCCCCCCGTATATTCATTCCATAATTATATCACAAGATGAAAAAGATTTTGACATTGACGGTGCTGTTTGGCTTGACGCTCGGCGTGCAGGCAGCGAAGCAAAAGAAACAAGTGCAGCCGCAGTTCGCCGGCTACCTCTTCGCCTATTTTGAGGGTGGCGGGGACACGAAACTGATGGAGCAGCTGCGTTTCGCCGTGAGCGAGGACGCACAGAACTGGTATGCGCTGAACGGCAACCGACCGATCATCGCGAGCGACAGCATCAGCGAAAGTGGCGGCATACGCGACCCGCACATCCTGCGTGGCGAGGATGGCGATTATTACATCGTGGCGACGGACATGCACACCTACGACCCCAAGCAGGGATGGGGTGCCAATCCGGGTATCGTCATGCTGAAATCGACGGATCTGATCAACTGGACACATGCCAAGGTGGTATTGGCAAAGGACTTTCCGCAAAACTTCGGCGATGCTTTCTGGGTGTGGGCGCCGCAGACCATCTACGACCACAAGGCGAAGAAGTACATGATTTACTTCACCTTGCAGCGCGCTGACCGCAAGACGCTCATCACATATTATGCTTATGCGAACAAGGACTTCACTGGCTTCGAGAGTGAGCCGAAGGAACTTTTCTCGGCTAAATATGGCAGTATTGACAACGACATCATCTACGCGGACGGCCTCTACCATCTTTTCTATAAAGGCAACACGAAGGACGAAAATGGCAAGGAATATATCAATGGTATACAGCAGGCCACTTCTAAGAACCTGAAAGGCCCGTGGAAAGAAGATTTTATCTATCTCGATGCCTACGCAGGTAAGACACCTGTGGAAGGCAGTAGCGTATTCAGGACCCACGCCTCACAGGGAGGCGATGAGAGGTGGGTCTTGATGTACGACCTCTACAGCAGCGGCCGCTATGAATATCAGACCTCCAAGGACTTAAAGACCTGGACTAAGGAACCACTATCGTTCCGCAAAGATTTCTTCCCTCGTCATGGCTCGGTTATCTCTGTGACACAAGATGAGCTGGAACGCGTGCAGCAGAAGTGGGGCTATGTGCTCAGACATCAGTTTGAAAGCGACGGGAACCCTATCATCCGCGACAAGCACACCGCCGACCCTGCCGTACTCGTGGAAGGTGACACGTTGTGGCTCTTTGCTGGTCATGATGCCGCTGGTAATCAGAATAATTACATCATGAAGGACTGGCTGCTCTACTCGACCACGGACATGAAGCATTGGACAGAGTACCCCTCGCCCCTGCGCATCGACGACTTCAAATGGGCTGATAGCAAGCAGGCTTATGCCGGACACGTGGCGAAGGGCAAGGACGGCCGTTACTACTGGTATGTCTCCACGAACTGGTGTGGTATTGGTGTCGCAGTCTCGGACAAGATAACAGGCCCCTACAAGGATGCCCTCGGCAAACCACTGCTGACCAATAAGGACTGCTTCGCTTCCAAGCATAGCTGGTCGTGCATCGACCCCGCCATACTCATCGATGATGACGGCACACCCTATATTATCTGGGGCAATGGGCAGTGCTACTATGCGAAACTTAAGGATAATATGATTGAGATTGACAGCGACATTCATCAGATTCTCCTTCCCCAAGGGGAAGGTCGGGAGGGGACTTTCACCGAGGCTCCGTGGATGCACAAGTACAATGGCAAGTACTACCTGACGTACGCCAGCGGGTGGCCTGAGAAAATAGCTTACGCCGTCAGCGACAATATCGGCGGCCCCTACACGCCCATGGGCATCATTAGCGAGATTGCCGGCAACTCGAACACCACGCACCCCGCCATCGTGCAATTCCATGACCAGTGGCTCTTCTTCAGCCACAACGGCGGTCTGCCTGACGGCACGAGCTACAGCCGCAGCATCATCGCCGAACCGATGTCCTACAACCCCGACGGCAGCATACGCAACATCATTCCTACCACCGCTGGCGTATCGCTAAACACAGCACCTTCCACGCTCAGCGCATATCTCATGGTCTATCACAAGGATGCCGACCACAGCCTGCACATGGCGCTGAGCCGCGACGGCTACAATTGGACAGCGCTGAACGACGACAAGCCCGTGGTTCGCGGCGACTCGATTGCGCAGCAACGCGGCATCCGCGATCCGCACATCTATCGTGCTCCTGACGGCACTTTCTACGTCGCTGCCACCGACCTCCATATCTATGCACAGCGCGAGGGCTACCGCCAGACGGAATGGGAACGCGATGGCGAGGAGTACGGTTGGGGCAACAACCGCGGGTTGGTGCTGATGAAGTCCAAAGACCTCATCCACTGGTCGCATACTGTCGTGCGCATCGACGAGGCCTTCCCCACACGTTTCGGCAACTTGGGCTGTGCTTGGGCACCCGAGACGATTTACGATCCTGAAGAAGGCAAGCTCATGGTCTATTTCACCATCCGCCCCACGGGAAAGGGCAAGACCAAGCTCTACTACGCATACGCCAACGATGACTTCACAGCGCTCATCACCGAGCCTCAGCTGCTCTTCGAGTACCCCGATGAGAACGTACAGGTTCTCGATGCCGACATCATCCCCATGCCAGACGGTCGCTATTGCATGACCTACTGCGCTCAGGAAAACCCTGGCGGCATAAAAATGGCCATCAGCAACCATATCAACCGAGGCTACGTATATCAACCTCAGCAGATTGATGCCGAGCCGAGAGCATGTGAGGCACCCACAATGTACAAGATCAACGGCGAGGACAAGTGGCTCCTCATGTACGACATCTTCAGCATCCGGCCTCATAACTTCGGTTTCATGGAGACCACCGACTTCAAAACCTTCCGCCACCTCGGCCATTTCGGTGATGGCCCCACCCGCCGCTCCAATTTCTCCGAACAGAAGCACGGCGCCGTCACGCACATCACTGAAGAAGAAGCACAGCGATTAGAAACGTTCTGGCAAATCGGGAAATAGCAGGGTGACTACGCTCGACCTTAGGTCGCTTCTATGCGCCTCTTCCCATGAGGTGAGTCTGAAGAATGTCACGCCGCCCCAATCTTAGGGATGGCGCTACGAGGATTAGCGCCATCGCGTCGGGGGTACAAGAAAGTTTGTAGGTTCTCCAAAGATACCAGCAGAATAAATTTGAGTGGGTGATGGGATTTTTGCGCAAAATCACAGTTCCTGCGCAATAAGTTCGGATAACTTGCCTTTACAGACATGAGCTTTCGGAAAAATAGTGTAATTTTGCGCGACAAATAAAAATGAAGCCCATGACTGGACCCCAATTGCTCATTGTTGCTATCATCATCGCCCTCGTGATTGCATTTATTATTACGATGTTGGTGGTGAATGCCAACGCGAAGAAGATTATTGACACAAACACGCGTTTAGTGGAGAATCAGAATCTGTTGGTGGAACTGAACAGGCAGCAAGGCAGCGAGTTAGAAAAGCGGATGACCGAGCTCGAGGAGCAGAGCAGCAGGCTCAAGCAGCAGAAGAGTGCCTTGGCCGAGCAGAAAAGTATGATAGAGACGTTGCAACGCCAGCAGGAAGAGCTTGCCGAACAGCTGAAGCACGCCATTCCGGATGAGGTGATGCAGCTGCAGCAGCAGATCCAGGGGCATCGCGAACAGCTTGAGCTGACGGCCGATATGACGGATGATGAACTGATGCTGTGGATAGACGCTCAAATGGACGAGACACGGCTGTTCACCGACCCGTCGCTGACGTTGAAGAAGCTGTCGAAGGCTTGGGGCTTGACTCAGAAACGTTTGGGGAGCCTGTTCAAGAACCATCCGAAATATGGCAGTCTGGGCGAATACCTCAACGAGAAGCGTTTTCTCTATGCTTGCCAGTTGTTGCGAGAAGAGACTAACTGGACGATAGAGGCTGTGGGTGCCGAGGCCGGTTTTGGCGGTCGGCGCACGTTCCAATTAGAAGTTAAACGCCGGTTGGGCATCACGCCTGTGCAGTACCGTCAGTCACAAGGACTCGACGCTGCACCCAAGCGTAAATAATGATGACGGCGATGGTCGGTATTTCCAAGGACAGGCTGCCAATCCATGAGTCGGGCGGGAACAGCAAGTAAGTCAACACGGGGATGATGCTGGAGATGAGGATGTAAAGCGCCATCCAGATGCCTACCTGACGGAGCCGTCCTCGATAACAGTAAGCTATAGCACATCCGAAGGGCAGATAGACCACCATAAGCGACACGGCGACGGGTAGTCCGATGGTGTACATGATGGCTGGAATCATCAGCGGGAAGAACCCGGCTACATTGAGAGCAATGACGATCCACCATGCCACGGTCATGGGCCTGTAGAGTGGTTTCATGCCCCGGAGCAATCCGAAATACATCACCAGTGCCCCAAAGGTCTGAATAATAGCTGATGCCCATGGAGCATGTGCTTCCATCCAATGCATCAACGGCGTCCAGTTGATGGCCGCCTGGAGTAGGTAGCAGCCGAATGCTGCCTCGATGAGCCATCGTGGCAGTCCGCTGTCCACGTGATTCACCCGATACTTGTTCTCAATGCTTTCTGCCATGTTGGCGGCGATGTCGTTTTGTAAGTTTTCCATACCTTTATTATTATTGTCTGTGCAAAGGTACGGTTTTTTCTGCGAGATTCGCGTGGAAAAGCCTGCAAAAACATCTGTCAAAGGCAAAGAAATTATTTTTCTGCGCACAAGGTCCCTTTCTGCGCAACATACATTGTGTTCACGCGTTCGTTTCCTTTATTATATAACATGAAAGTAGTACCTTTGCGGGAAATAACCCAACCATAAAACTATACATTTATGAAAAGACTGCAAATGATGCTTGCTTTCTGGCTGACGATAGCGACCACAAGCGCCTGGGCGCAGGAGGAAACCTTCGACAATATTGCCGACGAGGTGGAGCTACGCGACAGCTCGGTGGTTATGCCTCAGCGCTTGCCGCAGCGGGCGCCGACCAGCGACTACACCTACACCTACAAAGGTGTGAAGTACACGTACATCACGGAGAACAACTACACGCGGTTCTTCAACCTCAACGTCCACAAGCCCAGCGACTATGGCTGGTACACCGACGAAGACGGCTGGTACGTGAATGCCGAGAAGGACTACATCACCGCAGCCTCCATCGATGAGGAGTCTGTGCCTGCCAATGGCGAAGTGGCCATCCTCAACGACCTGGTGGGTTTCTTCAAGGATCATACCCATCTGGGCTGTATCGCTGACCATGGCTTTACAGGCGAGTCGAAGGTGAAGCGCATCTACTTCCAGGACTGCGACGCAGTGGCTTATTCGTCTAACACCAGTCCCTATTTCTTCATCGGTCACCTGGCCTTTTCCAATGCCCCGCAGTTGGAGAAGGTCGACCTGATGCAGTATATCACCAGCGGCGACAACCACTGGGAGCCCATGCCGGTGTCGGCAGTGAAGCGCATCTGGGACAACATGCTGCAAGGGTCGCCCAATGCCCTCATCCGCGTATCGAGCTCGACCTTGAACGACTACAAGAACAGCAGCGTGTGGTCTGCCCTGAAAGACCGTTTCATCAGCTACGAGCCCTCGGGCTATGAAATCAACGAGTACGG
>CAMZHV010000045.1 GCA_947307015.1 uncultured Prevotellaceae bacterium
TTTACCAGTTACCTACGTTCTGGGTGTAATGGCCGTTGGATGCAGAAATCTGCTCGAAGGGTATAGGCAGGTATTCGTCGCGGTTGGCGGTGAAGTGAGCTGCCGTGTAGATGGCGCAGTTGTCAATCTCCTCGGAGTAGTACTTGTTGAGTACAGTGGCTGCATCACCCCAACGTACTAGGTCGAAGAAACGCTCGGCTTCCATACCCATTTCCAAACGGCGCTCCATCTTGACGATGCGCAGGGCGTCGGCTTTGGAGAAGCTGCCACGATAGTTGGAAACGAATATCTTCACACCGTAGCGGCTGGGATAACTGCTGATCATCTGTGTGCTTTGAGCAGCACGCGTGCGCAGCTGGTTGACGAGCTGGATAGCTTCTGTGGTGTTGCCAAGCTGAGCCTGAGCTTCAGCACGCATCAGCAGCACATCGGCATAGCGGAAGACGATGCGGTTCATGGAGCTTGCCCAATAGCTGCCCTTAATCAGGTATGAGCCAATGAGAGCGGGGTCAACATTCTGCTTGAGCGATACATTGTAGCCATAGAGGCCGTTGGAACGGCTCCAGATGCTTGTCTCTTCCATCATATAACCGGGGTTGAACATATAGGGCAGTCCTGGGATTCCGATGGTAAGGAACAGACGTGGGTCGGCATTGTCGGCAGCCTTGTCGTAGTTGCGCTGGTTGAAGGAATCAAGCAGGGGCAGACCGTCAGCGCCTGTGCGATATGCGTTGACGAGGTTCTGTGAAGGCTTGTAGAAATCACAACCACCATCGGTAGCACCGGGAATATTTGGCGGGATAAGGCCATAACTCCAGTTGAGGTTGCCGTATGTGCTGCCGTCGTTGCGTGAATACTGGATAGCCCAGATGCTCTCGATACCGTTCTCGTACTCTTCCTCGGGACGGAAATTGTTGTGAAGATCGTCCTCAAGGCCATAGTTGGCATAGAGGCTGGGGGCTGTGAATTCGATGACCTTCTGCAGGTCAGCTTCATTGATACTGGTTACCTGGTTGGTAGCTGCATCGTCCTGACGATAAGCCTTGTAGAGATACACCTTAGCAAGGAAGGCTGCAGCAGATGCCTTTGTGGGACGGCCTTTGTCGGCTTGTGTCTCGGGCAGGGTGTTGTAAGCTTCCATAAGGTCGTTGATGATGAGTTGCCAACCCTCGTCGTTGGAATAAGTGGTGTTGGAGAGGGCGTTGTACTGGTCGTAGGTGAGGTTCTCGTCAATGACGAATGGAATATGCTTGTAGAGACGCTTCAAAAGGAAGTGACCGTAGGCGCGTAGGAACTTCATTTCGGCCAAGCGCTGCGTCTTCATCGCGTAGTTGCTCGCGTTGAGGAGTGCGATGGCACTGTTTACGCGCGAGAGACTATTATATAAACGAACCCACATGTCGTTGATGTTCCAGTTTGTGGTAAGCACACCCTGCTGAACCTCGAGCTGGTGGAAGACGTCGCCGTCGCTGGTGCCGCTGCCGCCTTTGTAGGCGTCATCGGAACGGACATCGAAATTCCACATTGAGAATGATGAGTTGATATCCTCGGCGGTGGTGAATATGGCATAGGCAGAGACGACCATGGCCTCGGCATTCTCAGGAGTCTTCACCTGCTCATCGCTGAGCGTGCCCTGCGGTGTATGCTCGTCGAGGAAGTCGGAGCATGAGGTGAATACGGCCATCATTGCTGATATACAGCAATATATGGAACCGGCAAGTAATATATTGATAAGCTTTTTCATGATTGCTGTATGGAAATTAGAGTGAAACATTCAGTCCGAAGGTCACGTTGACAGGGATAGGATAGCCGAAGTTGGCATTCTCTGGATCGACGCCTGTGAAGCTCTTGCTCTTGATGGTGAAGAGGTTCTGGGCAGAAAGGTATAGGCGCAGGCGCTGCATATGCATTCGCTCAAGAGCCTTCGAAGGAACGTTGTAGCCGAGCTGAACTGTGCGGAGCTTGGCGAAACTACCGTTCTCAACGAAGTAAGAACTGACGCGCTTTTCGTTGTTGTTGTCCATCACGCTGATGGCGGGGATGTTGGAGGAGTTGTTTGTGGGATTCCAAGCATCGAGCAGTCGCTGACCCTTGTTCAGGTTTGAGATGTTGAGACCGCTCCAAAGGTCGGTCTCGCGCTTCAGGTCGCTGATGACATCAACGCCTTGTACACCCTGCCAGAACATGGTGAAGTCCCAATCCTTATACTGAAGGTAGATGTTCAGACCCCATGTGAAGTCGGGCACGGGTGAGTAGATCCACTCCTGGTCCTTCTCGTTAATGACGCCGTCATTGTTGAGATCCTTCCAGCGGATACGACCGAGGCCTGCACCATTCTGAATGGCGTGGTTGTCGATTTCGTCCTGACTCTTGAAGATACCATCGTAAACGTAGCCCACCTGTGAACCCATGGGATGACCTACTACGCTTTCGACGCCATTGCCGCCGAAGGTGCCTTTAGCAGCAATTGTCTCTGGCAACTTGGTAACCTTATTACGATAGGTGCCGATATTGCCGGCAAAGTCGTAGCTGAAGTCGCCAGCCTTGCCGCGATAACCCACGTTCAGTTCGATACCCTTGTTCTCCATCTCACCAGCGTTGATCCACTGGCTGCTGCCTTCGCCCATAACACCGATGCCCGGCATATAGACGAGTATGTCGGTAGTCTTCTTGTAGTACCACTCAAATGAGCCGTAAAGAGCGTTGCGCAGGAGACCGAAGTCAAAACCGAGGTTGGTCTGAGTGGTGGTTTCCCACTTAAGGTTGTCGTTGCCCAACTGGTCGCGCTTGAAACCGCTGGCCAACTGCTGGCCACCATTGGTTCCAGCGATGTCGTAGCTGGTACCATAGCTTTGGCCACCGAAACCAGCCTCGCCATAGTTGCTCACATAAAGTGTGTAGCGGGCAAGATTGTCTATCTCCTGATTACCGGTCTGACCCCAGCTGGCACGAAGCTTCAGGTCGTCGAGCCAACTTACATTCTCCATGAACTTCTCCTGGCTGATGCGCCAACCGGCACTGAATGAGGGGAAGGTACCATAGCGGTTGTTCTTACCGAAGCGTGAGCTTCCATCGTGACGAACGGTGACGCTGGCAAGGTAACGATTGTCGAAATTGTAGTTGGCCTTGGCGAAGAATGATACAAGCGAGAAGCCGCCTGCGCCACCGTATGCTTCGGCCTCGCCCACAGCGGCATTGGGCCACATATAATCAGGCTTCAGCACAGCAAAATCGTAAGCTTTACCGCTGAACCAGCTATCGTCCTCACGGTTCAACTCAATACCAGCCAAGGCATCGAAGTGATTCTTGCCAGCTTCGAAGCTGTAAGAGGCTACGGCGTTCCACATCCACTTCGTCCAGTGTTCCTGTTTTGGTTCAACAGCATTGGTCGGGTTAGCCACAGTGCCTTCGGTAATGGGGTAGGTGAAGATGCGCTGTTGCTTCTGTGCATAGTCGATACCGAAAGTGCTCTTGATGTTGAAGTTCTTGAAGGGGTTGATGTTGATGAAGGCATCGCCGAACATACGCCAGTAGGTGTATCGATTGTCACCATTGCGGGTAAGGCGTGCCAAGGGGTTTTCGCGGTCGGGATAACCGCCTACGGGACCAGCAAAGCTTCCATCGGTGGTATAGACAGGCAGCGAAGGATTGAACTGGAGCACGTTCTCGAGGAAGCCGCCAGGGGCTTGTACCTCGCTAGTGCGGTTTACAGTGAAATGCTCGCCCACGGTGATGATATCACGATCCTTGATCTTCAACAGCTTATAATCGCTGTTCATGCGGGCTGAGAGGCGGTCGAAATCGGAGTGCTTGATAATGCCGAGGTTCTTGTAGTAGCCGAGTGAGAAGAAAGAACTGCCCTTCTCAGAGCCATTGCTCAGCGAGACATCATATTTTTGCACAACACCCGTACGTGTGGTCTGGTCAAACCAGTCGGTGTCGGCAGCAGGGGTAGTGCCTGCAGCATCGAGGTATTTGCTCATGGTGATGCCGTTGAGCACGGGCACACCCTGCTGGTTGTAGGTCCAGTCGTAGCGGTAGCCGAGGCCGTTCTGGTTGGGGTCGAGGCCGTCGTTGACATAGCCCTGCCACATCACCTGTCCAAACTCCTTGGCGTTGAGCACCTCCATACGGTTTGCGTATGTCTGGACAGCAACACTGGCGTCGAAGTCAATCTTTACCTTGCCTTCTTTGCCGCGTTTGGTGGTAATGATTATGACACCGTTGGCAGCGCGGCTACCGTAGATGCTTGCAGACGCAGCGTCCTTAAGCACTTGGATAGATTCGATGTCGTTGCCATTGAGCTCGTGCATGCCGGCTTTAGTGGGCACGCCGTCGATGATGTAGAGCGGGTCGTTGTTGTTCAGCGTTCCGACACCACGGATACGCACTGTGGCAGCACCAGAAGGATTACCATCGGCAGAGATGTTCATGCCCGGCACACGACCTTGCATGGCCTTGATGGGGTTGTTCTCGTTCTGCTTGGCCAGCTCATCTACGCTGACTACTGAAACAGCACCGGTCAAGTCGGCCTTGCGCTGTACCTGATAACCCGTTACCACGAGTTCGTTCATGTCGGCGACAGTCTCGCCCATGGTTACGGTCATGCCATCCTTGGCTTCCACTTCTTGAGTGTCGAAACCCATGAAAGAGATCACCAGCACGGCGCCTTTTTCCACTTTCAGCGTGAAATGACCGTCCAAGTCGGTCAGAGTACCGTTGTTGGCATTGGCTTTTTCTTTCACCGTAGCACCGGGCAGGCCCTCGCCGAGGTCGTCAAGCACGGTGCCGTGGATGTCAACTTGCTGTGCCCAAATCGTTGTGCCAGCAAGAATGAGCGCGAGGCTCATCAACATTCGTCTTAGCTTTTGCATTGTTGTTAGGTTAAAAGTGAATGATAATTGCTTTTGCTGGTACAAAGGACGGTATAATATATAAAGGTGTAGATAAAGAATCGTTCATCCCCTTGAACATTTGTTACTTTGCAACAAATATGAAAGAGGATGAACGATATTTACAAGGTGGAAAAGTTGACAAGTTGACGAGTTGACGAGTTGACGAGTTGACAAGTTAACAAGTTGACAAGTTGACGAGTTGACAACGTTTCCGCTCGAGCTTGCTCGCTTGACACTTCAAGAACTTTTCCTGACTTCTCCTGGAACCATGCCAAATTCATCCTTGAAGCATTTGGTGAAATAGGCGGGGGCGGAGAAACCGACGTCGTAAGCCACCTCGCTGACGTTCTTATCCGTGGTCAGCAACATCTGGTAGGCTCGATTTAGACGGGCGATGCGCAGGAGTTCCACGGGTGACGAGCCCGTGAGGGCCTTAACCTTGCGGTAGAGCTGCACACGACTGAGGTTCATGTCAGCCGCCAGATCCTCCACGCTAAGCTCACTGTTCGTCATCCTCCGTTCCACGACTTCGCGAAAACGGGTAATGAAGAGAGGCTCTGTTTCTGTTTTTTGCCCTTCCTCTGGAATATCGGCGATTGCCGTTGTTTTCTCTGTGTTCTCTGTTAGCTCTATGCTCTCTGTGCTTCCCAGATTCCATAGGTTATTCACAACGCGTTCCCTGCGGATATTGACTTTACTGAGGTGGTAGAGGTAGAAAAGGACGATGGCCACGAGCAGCAGGATGATGACGCCGATAGCCAACCAGTTGACCACTCTTTGCACATCAAGTTCATGGAGATAGTTGTCCGCCTTGTCGTGCAGCAGGTCAAGACGGTCGGCTTGTCGCATCAACTCCTCACTCTGCATCAGCAAGACCTTGGCATTGTCTCTTGTCACTAAGGCCGACATCAGCATCGTCTCCTTCTCGTAGGGCTTTCCCTCAAGAATATTAACGGCTAACTCGATAATCTGGTCGCCGTGTGTGGGATAAATGTAAGAGGCGTCGAGCAAAGAGTCGCGCACTAATTGTATGCCGCCATTCTCTCCCGGCAAGCCATCGATGCCGCAATATAACACGGCCTCACCCCCGACCCCACTCCCAAGGAGAGGGGAGTAGTTAGCTTCGTTGGCAGGAGTCTCAGCAGCAGAAGTATATACTCCCCTCCCCATAGGGGAGGGGTTGGGGGTGAGGCCCCTTCTTGCTCCCATTGCCGTGCGGTCGTTGGCACCGAATACAAGGTCTACGCGTACATCTTTATTATTAGCGAGCCATTGTTTCGTACGCTCGTAGGCCGTCGGTTCCGTCCAGTCGCCCTGAAGGGAGCCCACCACCTTGATACCGGGAGCATCCTTGATGGCATCCATGAATCCGTTGTGGCGCTCGATGGCGGGCGATGAGCCTTCCAATCCTTTTATCTCTAACACCGTTCCCTGTCCATGAAGCCGAGAGACAATGTATTCACCCATCACTCGCCCCATCTCATAATTGTCGGCACTGATAAAAGCGGTATATTTCTGTGAACTGGTCTTGCGCTCGAAAACAATCACGGGGATGCCTTTGTCGTATGCACGGTCGATGGCAGGCGAGATGGTCTGAACCTGATTGGGTGCCACAATCAGCAAGTCGATACCATTATTCACAAGGCTGTCAATCTGCTGCACCTGCCGCTCGTCGCTATCGTAGGCTGCGGCAAACTTCAGTTCCACACCATCGTGGAAGTAGGCACCCATCTTCAGTTCCGCATTCTGTTTGTCGCGCCAGATGTCTTCCGAACACTGTGATATTCCGATACGATACTTCACCTTGTTGCCCGAGCAAGAGGCAAGTACCGTAGCCAATACAAATACATAAAAGAAACGCTTACGAAGTTTCTGCAATCCTTCTATCGTATCCATCGCATTCTCTATTTTTTGGTGCAAGGGTGGTGCAAACCGAATGCAAAGAATATGTTCTTTGCTGAGGTGCTGCCCACCTTCGCGCAGTTTCACGGTGCAAAGATACAACTATTTTTTTTGAATTGGGCAAGATTCTTGGAATTATTTCTCAAATTAATGCACACTTTAAACGTAACCATCTGATTATTTGAGGGCTGATTTTATGATTTAATTCCCAAACAAATATACTCTAAAAATCCCTATTATTATTCTCCCAACATCCAAAGACATCTGATCCTGAATTCGATAGCTACATTAGTGTAGATAATAACTGAAAAGGATACCACTATAATAATCGAAAAGGTTACCACGTAGACCAGAGTTTTACGTTATATATAAGGTGACTCATAAGAGCACTGTAAGGTATAATTAGTTAAAACATGGTAGACATGGACAAGAAAGAACAAATTCTCCATTACCATCGCATTGATGGTTTGAGTCAGCGGGAGATAGCCCGCAGAGTTGGTGTATGCAGGAAAACGGTCAAGCGCTACATCACAGAGTATGAGGCACAGGTACAGTCTGATCCGGAAGACGGAGCAAACATATGCCTGGCAAGTATGTGATGTGCTTTGGCACGGTGGTGCGCTATCATTGATTTGCGGTCTTCTTCTCTCATGGCGTAGATAATATTAAATGGCTATTCCATCGTGGTTTACATTTTCGTAGAAGGGCGTGAAGTCATATTGCTGCCATTCATTTTTAGTGTACATGATGGGATTGATTTCTTCGTTGATGTCCCAGCCCAAATTGACAAAAGGAAAGGAGACAGTGTCATAGTCTTGGGGTGAGAGTCTATCCTTGTCCAGAATGATGAGTATGTCCCAGTCGGAGCCTGGATGTGCATCACCACGGGCTCTCGAACCATAGAGGATGGCTCGCCCATTCTTTGGAATGGATTGATGGGCCACCTCACGAATCTTTTTTAAAACTTCCTTTTCTTGGTTACTCATTTCGGTCAAGCCTTTCTCGCGCTGCAAAGGTAGTGAAAAGAATGAAAAGTGAAGAGGGAAAGAGGGAAAAATTTATGAAGCAATGCTCTTTTTACCATCTTCCTGCCCTCGATTGAGGTCAACAGATAGTAAAAAGGGGCATCAAGAAGCAGAAAAAGGAGGAAAAGTGGTGGGGCTCAGTCCGAAAATGCGTTGCCAAAGTGTTGCGCGCAGTTTATTCAGCAAAACAGCACCTTCGCTTGGATGATAGCCTCACCCTCAGGATGTTCGGGTTTACCGACGTTCTTGCGGATGGCGATGTTGACGCGCTGGGAACGCAGGGTTAGACATCCGACCTGATTCTCGGAGATGTGACATCGCAGCTTTAGCCGGGTTCATTGGAGCCGTAAACGTGACTGCCCCGCAAGACGTAAAGAGCTTGCGGGGCAGATGGTGTTGTGGCGCTGAGGCTGGCGGTGCAGCTCAGCGTCATTTGGTCATGTAGATGTCGAGGGTGCCGCCTTGGACGAGGTCGGCGTGGTTGAGGATGAGGGCTCCTTCTTCGCCGCGACGGGGCTTGTCAAGGGGCTGGCGCTCGAGGAGTTGACCGTTGAGGAGGGCTTTCTTGATGTAGAAGGCTTTCTCGCTGAGGCCGTGGGTGCGGATGGTGAAGGTCTTACCGCCACCGACGTGGATGGTGGCTTCCTTAACCAACGGTGAGCCAAGGACATAGCGACCGCCACAGGGCTCCACTTGATAGAAGCCGAGAGCTGAGAGGATGTACCAAGCTGACATCTGCCCTACGTCCTCGTTGCCGCAGAGGCCTGCGGGCTGGTCGGTGTAGAGCTCGCGCTGGATCTGATGGATGATCTTGGCCGTCTTGCGGGGCTGTCCCATGAGGGCATAGAGGTATGCGATGTGGTGGCTGGGCTCGTTGCCATGGGCATATTGTCCGATGAGTCCGCTGATGTCGGGCTGTGCTTCTTCGTTGAGCTGGCTGTCGGCGATGAAGAGGCTGTCGAGGCGCTTCACGGCGATGTCGCGACCGCCGAGCAGCTGCATGAGGCCTTCGACGTCGTGTGGCACGAGCCAAAGATACTGCCAGGCGTTGCCCTCGGTGAAGGGACGTGTCTGATGCTGCGGGTTGAAGCCTTCGAGGCTCTCGAAGGTGCCGTCGGAGTTCTTGCCGCGGAAGAAGCCTACGCGCTTGTCGTAGAGTGCGGAATAACTGTGGCAACGCTTGTCGAGGAAGTCGATGGTCTTGCTTAATGTCTCTGCCTCTTCGGGCTTCAACGATGAACCCTTAAGCACAGCCTTGCCCGCCTGCACAGCCGACCAGTCGGCCAGCATATATTCTAAGGTACGCGAGAGGCTTTCGCCGTGGTGGTCGTTGGCGACGTAGCCATACGCTTTCATGTCGTCCAATCCGCGCTCGTCCATGAGCAGGCTGGCGGTCATGGCCTTCACGGCAGCCAGCGAATCCTTGACAAAGCCTTTCAGCAAGGCGTCGGCGAGGATGGGCACGGCAGGGCAGCCGACCATGCAATTGGTCTCCTGCGACATGAGGTGCCACACGGGCAGCTTGTCCTGCTCGCGGAAGATGCGGAGGTAGGTGGTGGCGATGGCGGGCATCATCTCGGGCAGGATGATAGTGGAGAGGGGAGCTGCGGCGCGGTAGGTGTCCCAGAGGGAGAGGGTGGTGAGGTAGCTGGAGTTGCCTACAGGCGAACCGTCGGGAGCGGGGATGGGCTTGCCGTTGGCACGGTAGACGCAGTTGTCGGCACCTCGCCAGTCGCCGTTGGCATCGTCCCACGTCTGGGGTGCCACCATGAAGTGGTACATGGCGGTGTAGAAGATGCGGCGGTCGCGGTCGTTCTGGAAGGTGGCGTTGACGCGTCCGAGCTCGCGGTTCCAGGCGGCGTCGGCATCGGTGCGCATCTTGTCGAACGGCTCGTTCACCATGTTCTGTAGGGCATTGGCCTCGGAGACGGGGCTGAGGGCTACGGTCACGATGAGGGGCTCGTTGGACGGTTCGAAGGAGAGTGTGCTGTAGCGGCAATCCGCTTCAATGGTTGTCGCCTTTACCGGGCGTGAGAAGCGCATGGCGAAGTAGCAATGTTGGTCGTAAGCCCAGCCGTGACTGTTGCGATAACCGATGGCCATGTCATTGCCCACCATCTGGAGGCCGGCGTGACGGAGATTGTCGCTGACGGCATCCTTGAGGTCAACGATGAGGCTGTTGGTCTTGGCACCTTTGGGGAAGGTGATGCGGTACATGGCTGTGCGCTGTGCGGCCGTGACCTCCACGCGGATGTACTTGCTGGCGTCGTCGGCTTTCTTGTCTGTGCCTAAGAGCACGCTGTAATAACCCGGCCGAACTTCCTCGTTGTCATGAGAATAGGGTACGGCCATTCCTTCGCGGGACTTATCCCACGCCGTGCCTGCATTCGGCTGGATGGTGACGTCGCCGAGGTCTGAGCAGCCCGTGCCGCTGAGGTGGAGCTGTCCGAAGCCGATAATCTTGGTGCCTGTCACATGGTAGCCGGAGCACCAGTCCCAACCTTCTTCCAGCTGCGTGGGGCCTGCGTTGATCATTCCGAAAGGCACGTTGGCACCGACGAAGACATGACCGTGGTCGCCCGAACCGATGCGGGGGTCAACGTATTGGGTAAGGGACTCTCCCCCCGCCCTCCCTGTTAGGGAGGGGGCGGTTACTTTTGCGGATAGGGCAATGCTTGACAATAAGCCTCCTGCAAGCAAGGCCGATGATAGAAATTTTCTTTTTTTCATGTTGTTAATATTTAAAGGGTTTACAAATTATCGAAGGTATTTGCTCCCTCCCTAAAGTTCCCCTCGCCCACGGGAGAGGGGATAGGGGTGAGGCCTGGGAGGGCGGGGGGAGAGTCTACTGGTTCGGGGGGAGAGTCTGTTGAATCTCAGCTCCAGGATAGTAGTGCTTCAATATCTGCTCGTAGGTGTAGCCTTGGTGTCCCATGACGGCGGCACCGATCTGGCACATGCCTACGCCGTGCCCCCAGCCATGTCCGTGGAGCACGAAACGGGCGGGTACGCCGTCGGCATCGATGTCCTGACGTTCCACCTCGAAGGCGGAGCTTTTCAGGTGCGATGCGGAGAGTGCAGAGCGTATCTCCAGCTCCTTGCCGATGGCCATGGTTCGCTCCGTGCCAATGATCTGCAAGCGCACGATGCGACCGCTCTTGCCGCGCTGCACGGGGATGAGGTCTTTGATCTGTCCGAAGGTCTGCTTCGTCTGGGCTTCGATGAACCGCTGTGCGTCGGCTTGCTCGATGACCTCCGTCCAGTCGTGGAAGTCGATGGTCTCCTGGTCAAAGTCGTTCAGCACTTCGCGCAGAATGTCGGCGTCGTGGGTGTCGCAGAAGGGGTCTTCGACGCTCTCGAGGTAGGGGTAGTGCTTGTCCTCCCAGCAGCTCTCGTACTCCTCGGTGCGGCCACCGCAGCACTTCGAGAAGCGGGCATCGCACACAGCACCATCGTAGGTCAGGATTTGTCCGCGTGTGGCCTCGACGGCGGCCTGAACCTCGGGACGCGAGGCGCGCGTGATGCCCTGATATCGCTGGCAATGGTCGTCGGCGCAGACATCGAAGATGGTGTGATCCTCGCGGTCGTGCCAGCGGATGAGCTCGCTGTCGGTCTTGGTGAAAGCGAAGAAACTCTGCGAGTTAGGGCTCTGCTGGCGGCGTTCCATCTGAGCGTAGAGCCAGCTGCGGCTGATGACGGCCGAGGCTTTGAGGAACTCCGACGAGCAGTTGGCGCTCATCTCGCTGCTGATGACGCTCACGAGGTATTGCTCCACATCGATCTCGTTGATGCAGACGATATTGTCCTCAGCCACGACCAGCCGTAGCGTGCCTCGGAAGGTTTGTCGTTCGCGGCGTTCCCAATGGAAGTCCTTGCCGATGACGACATCCTCCATCGTAAAGTTCGAGGCCGCGTCGGCAGGCGTGAAGGTCAACTGGCGGTAGACCTGCCCGTTCCATTGCAACCCTCCATCGTTCAACGTCACCTCCTGCTCGCCACTCAACGTAGTGCCTTTGGCTGTGAAAGAACCGTTGAGCGTGAAGCGCACGGCCGAGGCGGAGAGGAGGCCGACGGAAAGAGAAGCCCCCTCCTGTCCTCCCCCAAGGGGGAGGGATTGGGAGGCTGTAGTTCTCCCCCTTTGGGGGGAGTTAGTGGGGGACTCTCCCTCCCTAACAGGGAGGGCGGGGGGAGAGTCTGTTACCTCCTCAATGATTGGTTTTAGCTCTTCTGCGGTCATCGTCACCTCCTGCAAGATTGCCGCTGCCCATTCAGGCGTGATCTTATGGAAATCCTCTTCGCGCGGGGTGATGATGAGGCCGCCCATGTCGAGGGCACCGGGGCTGACCAATAAAGAGGAAGTGGCCCCCCATACTGCCCCCGAGGGGGCTTCTGTTGCTGTGCCATCAGATTGTGAGACATTCGTGTTCCCTTCGGGGGACGAAAGGGGGGCCGATGTCTGATAGCAGCTTGGCCTATGTTTCTTCCTCGGGAACACCAACGTGACGATCTCATCGCTGCGGCTCTCGTTGCCAGCCTGTCGCCAGCAGATGACATTCATGCGAGGCTCAGTGTCGCCCTCGGGGATGGGCAGGGCACGGTAGAGGCGCTGGCAGAGGAGGCTGTCGGTCTCTTCGGGCAGGGAGCGTATGACGAAGACGGGGCAGACGTAGTTCTTCAATAGGAAAAGACCGCAGCGCTGGCTGGTGTTGCCTGCGTCGGCCATTTCCTGCGTCTCGCCGCCCGTCAGCGGATATAGCTTTTCGAGTTGGTTTTCATAAAGTTCCCAATCGCGCTCGATGGGTACTACGCCACGCGAGCCGGCTTGCAGGTGCATGTGATCGGGGCACGAGGCGCCGCAGACGGGGCCGTTGTAGAAGACGATATAGTGGGACAGCGTCCACGCCATGTGTCGCATGGTGCCGAAATGCTCCCAGATGGCCTGCGGCTTGTGGCGACGTGTGGGGATGGTGAAGTGACGGGGTAGAATTGGGAAGGGGTTGAGGAGCACCTGATAGTGGCGCTCGATCATGAGGGCGTGCTGCTCCTTGGGGCGGTTCTCGTCGCAGAGGAAGCAGGGGCGCGCCTCGATGCTGGCCTTATCGATGCTGGCGGCTGTCGAGACGATGCGCGCGGGGTTCCATTGGGCGGTAAGGGTGATGTCGGGGGATTTCCCGTCGGAGGAACCGACGGGCATTAACACGGGCAGTGCCTTCTGCTGCACGCGGGCATTGAGGTCGTCGTAGCGCTGACGGGCAGTGTCCCAAGCCTGTAGCTCCTGCTCGAAGAAGGCATCCACCTCGGCCTCAGTCACTTCGCGGCGCCATTTGCGGTTCAGCGCCTGTCGCGCCAGGATTTCTGACGTGCGCAACTGATCTTTGTAGAAATTGTTCTTGTTGACCTTCTCGATGCTGAGGGCTGCATCGCTGTTGCCTTCCCAGCGGCGGCAAAGGTAGAGCTCGTCGAAGATACGTCCGATGCGGTAGCGGCGCCCGATCATCAAGCCTAAGGCATAGTCCTCGCCATAGCTGGTGTTGGGAATCTGTATCTTGCGCAGGACGGGCGTGTAGAAAGCTCTCGGTGCGCCCAAACCGTTGATGCGCAGGGCATTGTTGCGCCCGTTTTGAGGCGTCCATTCGCGGTGGTCAATAAGCCCAGGAGGTAACGTATTCAATTGGAAATCCGTCATGCGGTAGGAACCGATGACCATAGCTGCCCGCTGCTCGTGGAAGGCGTCGACGATGCGTTGCAACGTGTCGGGGCCGCTGTAGAGGTCGTCGCTGTCGAGCTGCACCACGAAGCGGCCACATTGCGGATGGTGAACGGCCAGGTTCCAGCAGCCGCCGATGCCGAGGTCGTCGCGGGAGGGGATGAGGTGAATGAGGGAGGACCCACCCCCCGCCCTCCCTTGTAGGGAGGGAGTGGAATGTGTTTGACTGTTTGCGTCTATTTCTCTACTTGAAAGGTGACTACTCCCCTCCCTACAAGGGAGGGGCAGGGGGGTGGGTCTGGTCTTTTCAATCACCTCGCTCGTTCCGTCATCGCTGTGGTTGTCCACCACGATCAGGTTGAACGGGAATGTCGTTTTTTGCTTCAACACGCTGCGGATGGCATCCTCGATAGTGCGGACGCGGTTGCGGACGGGTATGACCACGGTGGCCTCGACGGAGAAGTCGTCCTCGTCGAACTTGATCTCGTCGAACTCATCCGGTGCCAGCAGCGCGCCGATGGCCTTGAGGTGACGCGTACACGCACGTTCCATCTCTATCTGTCGGGCGCGATTGCGGGGGTCGACATAGTCGAACTGCTTTTGTCCAGAGAGACGCGTATCGATCTCGACCTCAGTATACAGCGGCTCGCTCACGTGTACGGGCAGCATCTTGCGCGAGAGGAAGAGGCGGAGGTCGTACAAGCCGGCAAACTGGTATTCACGAAGCCGCTCCTGCGCGAAGTATTCCTGGACGTCCACCGTGCGTAAGAAGAGCACCGAGCCGAAGTCGAAGTCGTCGCGCACGCTACCCAACTGGTAGTCAATGAGCGGACGCATCTGCACCTCGCCCGAAGGCAGCTGAATGCGGTGGTCGGCATAGAGCATCGAAGCTCCTGTGTCCTCGGCCACCGTCACCAGACGCGTCAGGGCGTGGTAGCCTAACTGGAGGTCGAAGTGCTTTGTATATAATAATATATAAGGTGTCTCTGCTGTCTCGGCCATCTGGCGCAGCATTTTTGTCATGAAGGGATTGTCGATGAGGTGTACGCACGCCACATTGTCATCGTTGCGCAGTTCCTCGATGGTCTTCTGACCCTCATTTTCGTCTGCAAAAGGCAGAAAACAAGTGATTTTTGACATCTGTTGAAAGATTTTATTGAATTTTATGGCACAAAGATACAAAATATTCAGCTTTTCATACTATCTTTGCACCAAATTAAACAAACTTTTAATATCTAACTCCTTTTTTATGATGAAAAAACTGCTCACACTTGTCGCTGCCGTCTCTTTTTCCCTCACGGCAGCAGCACAATCCCTGTCGGTAACCGATAATGACTGGCATTGGGAGAAGGGAACTATCGTCATCAATACGCCCCAGCGCGAAGCCGGTCAGACCGACGTCATCCAGCTCACGGTGCCGAAGCTCGAAACCGTGCGCGTAGGATTCGTCGGTTTGGGTATGCGCGGACGCCCTGCCGTGATCCGCTGGACCTACATCCCCGGCGTTCAGATCGTGGCGCTCTGCGACTTTGAGGCAGCGCGTGCCGAGGCTTGTCAGGATGATCTGCGCAAGGCCGGTCTGCCCCCTGCCGCCATCTACAGCGGCGAGAAAGGCTATGAGGAACTCTGCCAGCGCGAGGATATAGACATCGTCTACGTAGCCACCGACTGGGATCACCACTTCCCCGTGGCCAAGTGCGCCCTGGAGAACGGCAAGCACGCCGCCATCGAAGTGCCGTCGGCCATGAACCTCGCTCAATGCTGGGAACTCATCAACCTCAGCGAGAAGACGCGCAAGCATTGCATGATTCTCGAGAACTGCTGCTACGACTGGTATGAACTCAACGCTATGAATATGGCTCAGCACGGCGTTTTCGGCGAAATCTTGCGTGCCGAGGGTGCCTACATCCATAACCTCGACCAGTTCTGGGATGCATATTGGAAGAACCCCGACGGCTCTGACCCCGACAAGCTCGGATGGCGCATGAAGTACAATATGGAGAACCGTGGCGACCTTTACGCTACTCACGGTCTCGGCCCCGTGGCACTCACGATGAACATCCACCGCGGCGACCGCTTCACCACCCTCGTGGCGATGGACACCAAGGCTGTCCACGGTCCTGACTTTGTCGAAGCCAAGACGGGCAAGCGCCCCGCCAACTATCGCAACGGCGACCAGACCACGACGCTCATGCGCACAGCCGAGGGCAAGGTCGTGGAGATTCAGCACAATGTCATGAATCCACAGCCCTACAACCGTCTGTTCAAGCTCACTGGCACCAAGGGTTATGCCACCAAGTACCCCGAAGAACACTTCGCCCTCGACAAGGAGCAGCTCAAGTCCAGCGGCGTAGCACCCAAGATGGACGATCTCTCCAGCCACGGCTTCCTGCCTAAGGATGAGCACGATGCACTCGTCGCCAAGTACCAGCACCCCATCATCAAGAAGTATGGCGAGATGGGCAAGAAGGTCGGCGGCCACGGTGGCATGGACTTCTTCATGGACGCCCGTCTCGTCTACTGCCTGCAGAACGGACTGCCCCTCGATATGGATGTCTACGACCTCGCCGAATGGTGCTGTCTGGCCGAGCTGGGCTCGCTGTCCATGGACAACAACTGCGCCAGCGTAGCTTTCCCCGACTTCACGCGCGGTTCCTGGAACAAGGTGCAGGGCTACCAGTTCGCATGGGCTACGCCTGAAGCCGAAGCTGCTGCCGAGGCTGCTGCTGAAGCCAGCACACAGGCTCAGAAAGACCTCTGCATCAAGAAGAAACTCTGGGACAAGTACGACAAAGACCAGATCAAGAAGACAAAGAAAAAGCAAGCCAAGAAGCGTTAACATACCTTTGGCACGCTTTTTGCTATGTTCAGTTGGGTGCGGTTCGTCCGCACCCTTCACCTATAAATAATAAGACAAATGAACGATTACACAAGAGCACAAAGCAACTATGACCGCGGCTATGCCAGCTCGTCTTACTCGTCGAACACCGGCGCCCTCACCTTCTCTGGCGTGATGACCCGCGTGTATGTGTGGATGACAGCTGCGCTCATGCTCACCGCTGGAGCCGCCTTCCTCACCGTCGCTTCGCCGACAATCCTCAATCTCATCTTTGGCAACCCTGTCATGGTATGGGTGCTGTTCGGCGGCGAACTGGCATTGGTCATGGCCATCTCGTGGGGCATTAACCGCCTGTCGCCGACTATGGCCACGGCGCTCTTCCTGCTCTACTCCGTCATCAATGGCGTCACGATGTCCAGCATCTTCTTTGCCTATTCCATCGGCACGATTGCACAGGCATTTGCGGCCTCGGCGCTGACCTTCGGTGCCATGAGCATTGTCGGCTGGACAACCAAGAAAGACCTGTCGGGCATCGGTCGCATCGTCATCATGGCGCTCATCGGCCTCATCATCGCCAGCGTCGTCAACATCTTCTTGGGCAGCTCCATGCTCGATGCTGTCATCACCTATGCCGGTGTCTTCCTCTTCGTTGGCATTACGGCTTGGGACACACAGAAGATCAAGACCATGTCCGAAGCAGCTGAGGTCTACGGCGACAAGGACGCTACACGTCGCGTGGCCATCCTCGGTGCGCTCTCCTTATACCTCGATTTCATCAACCTCTTCCTCTACATCCTTCGCCTCTTAGGACGCAACAGGAACTAAAAGAGATTCGTTGACAAACAGATGTGAACCCCGAAAGTTAGACAAAAAACTTTCGGGGTTCACTTTAGATAGGCACATCCTCTTTTTTCGTCTATCCTCTTTTTTTGTTGCCACGCGTGGTGATTATTGAAGAAAAAGTTGGAAGAGTGGGAAGAATGGTGTACCTTTGCGCCATGATTGGTAATGAGGAAAGTTTGTTTCCACAACTGAATCTGCCTGCTGCCGAGCTGAAAGTTGGGCGCGACGAGGACGGGGGCGTGACGGTGTTTGATCCGTTGCGCCGTCGGCGTGTACGTCTGACGCCGGAAGAATGGGTTCGGCAGCATTTCACGTCGTTTCTCATTCATCACAAGGGCTATCCCGCAGGGATGCTGGGCAACGAGGTGTCGTTGACGCTGAACGGCATGACACGGCGCTGTGATAGCGTGCTCTATGACAAGGAGCGCCAGCCGCGGATGATTATCGAGTACAAAGCTCCTTCGGTGGCGCTGACACAACGCGTGTTTGACCAGGTGTGGCGCTACAATATGGTGTTGCGCGTGGAATGGCTCATCGTGAGCAACGGTCTCCAGCATGTGGTGTGTCATTTGGACAAAACAAAAGGCACTTATGAGTTTCTTTCACAAGTGCCGGAGTATGATAGCTTGGCGTTTGTTCCTTGACTATTATAAGGGGAACCACACGAAAGCGGCGGCGTCCCAGAGGGCGTGGCTCACGACGATGGCTGTGAAGTGCTGCGGGAAAAAGCGGTAGAGCGCGCCCCAGGCAATGCCGCAGACCATGGCGGCCATCGTCAGCATGAAATTCAGCGATGAGACATGGATGAGTGTGTAGGCGGCCGTTGCCAAGAGGAAGCCCGCGTTGGGCGAGAAACGCTCGGAAAGACGGCGCTGGACAAAACCACGCCAGAAGATTTCCTCGCCAGGACCGATAATCAGCAACAGCAGCAAAGCGATGAGCGACGGCGACGTACCTTCCTTAATTCCATAGATCAAATCGACTTGCGGACGGGCGAAGTCGAAGAGCCACTGAGAGCATTTGTCGCCCAGCCAGAACACACCCCAGAGCACCACGGCAATGGCTGCGCCCAACGCAATCTCCGTCCATGCGAGGCGGCCCCGCGGTTTGCCACCGAAGACCAGCGCACAGGTGGTGAGCAACAGGGATGACATCGTCATCATCGCCCAGAAGTTCAGCTCTAACCCCAAATAGGGAAAGAACATCACGAACCACAGAATGGCGGCGAGGATGATGGAAGAGACGAGGGACTTCATGTGGGATGGTTAAGAGTTAAACGACCTTGGATAGCACGAATCCGATGACGAGCAGGAGGCTGAACATGAGCTGCAGCTTGGCGGTGCGCTCGTCGAGGTCGGCGTAAGATTCCTTGCCGCCGCGTTCATAGGCCAACATCGTGCGGGCATTGCCCACAGCCACGGGCATGGCGAGGAAAGCTACGCCCAACCACCACGGCTCGATGCGTGCCACCATGAGTCCCACCAACCACAGGAAAGGCACCAGCACCTCTACGGCATAGAGCCACGCGCCGAAACGACGACCCGTGAGCATGGGGAAGGTGTGGATAGCGGCGCGACGATCCGTCTCGATATCGCGGACGTTGTTGGCATGGAGGATGGCTACCGTGATCAAGCCCACGGGCACGGCCAACCACAGGACATCCCAATGTATGGCACCTGAGACGATGAATGAGGTACCGGCCATCGGCAGTAGCGAGTAGCAGAGGATGATGACGACATCTCCGAGTGCCATATACTTCAACCGAGGATAGCACAACGAAAGGAGGATGCCGAAGATGCCAATGTATAATAAGGTGAGACCCGTGAGGCATACAAGGGCTACGCCACCGATGATGGCAATGAAGTTCAGAATCAGCGACAGGCGGCGGAACTCAGCAACGGTGAAATGACCATCGACCAGTTGACGCACGCCGAACGTGTCATCAGCATCGACACCGCTGCGGTAGTCGGCAATATCACTCCACACGTTGCCAGCAGCATGGACGAAGATGATGTTGATGAGCGCCCAAAGCGCAAACCACCAGTTGAGCGGCAGGCCCTGTGCCCACGTCCACGCGATAGTGACCACAACGGGCATGGCTGATGCAGGGAACGACCACGGGCGCGTAGCCAGAACCCAATCTTTGAAAGTGTGCTTTTCCATATATTATTGTTCTTTACAGCTCTTTACGGCTCGCAAAATAACAACTTTATGCTGAAAGGGTACATATTACTTATGTTAAAAATCCGTAAATGGAAAGGAAATAATCGTGTTGGTATCGTGGAAAGGGCTTATCTTTGTAGCCAGAATAAGCAAAAAATAGCATGAAAACAAAGCAAGAAATCGTCATAAACTGGTTGCCGCGCTACACGAAGCATCCCCTTGAGGACTTCACCAATTTGGTGCTTTTGACCAATTTCAATAATTACGTAGACATCTTCTGCGAGCACTTCGGTATTGAGCCGCCTGCCTACGATGCAAACATGCGTATGGCTACAGCCGATGGCATCACGATGATCAACTTCGGCATGGGCTCGCCCAACGCCGCCATCATCATGGACCTGCTGAGCGCTATCAAGCCGCGCGCCTGCCTCTTCCTGGGCAAGTGCGGCGGCATACCAGCCAAGGTGAAGATGGGCGACCTAATCCTGCCGCTGGCAGGCATACGCGGTGAGGGTACGTCGAACGACTACTATCCCCCCGAAGTGCCTGCGCTGCCTGCTTTCATGCTCCAGCGTGCCGTGAGCTCTGCCATACGTGATGCCCGTCACGACTATTGGACGGGCACCGTCTATACGACGAACCGCCGTATCTGGGAGCACGACGAACAATTCAAGGAGTACCTGCGCACGACACGCGCCATGGCCGTGGACATGGAGACGGCGACGCTTTTCACCACGGGCTTTGCCAACCACATCCCCACGGGTGCCCTGCTGCTCGTGTCCGACAATCCCATGACACCCGATGGCGTCAAGACGGCTGAGAGCGACGCCAAGGTGACGACGAACTTCGTCCACGACCACGTCCTTATCGGCATACAGAGCCTTGAGAAGATTAAGACGGAGGACAAGACCGTCAAGCACCTGAAGTACGACTGGTAAATACGACTGGTAAAAAAGAACAATGGCGAAGAAGGGTACAGGTATCACGTATCAAGAGGTCGTGCGACAGGTGCAGGCCAAGGACTTCAAGCCCATCTACTATCTGATGGGTGACGAGCCGTACTACATCGATCGCATCTCAGAATATATCGTCGAACAGGCGCTGACAGAAGACGAGCGCGACTTCAACCTCACCATTCTTTATGGCTCACAAACCACGGGCGAGGAAGTCGTCAATGCAGCCAAGCGTTATCCCATGATGGCGGAGCGTCAGGTGGTCGTCGTGCGTGAGGCGCAGAGCCTGCCGCACAAGGAAGTGCTGGCCTTCTATGCCCAGAAACCGCTGATGTCTACCGTCCTTGTCATCTGTCACAAAAATGGCACTATAGACCGCCGCACAACCCTCGCCAAGGACATTCAGAAGGCTGGAATCATCTTTGAATCCAACAGACTTTATGATAGAGAACTACCCTCGTTTGTAACATCTTACGTGCGTCGCAAGGGCTGTGAGATTGCGCCAGACGCTTGCCAAATCCTTTGCGAATACGTAGGCGCGGATCTCAATCGCCTGGCCGGGGAGCTGGACAAGCTCGTCGTGGCTGTGGGCGAGGGGCACCGCATCGATGCTCAAGCCATCCAGGATCACATCGGCATCAGCAAGGAGTACAACTACTTCGAGCTAACAGCAGCACTCGCAGTTAAGGATGTGATGAAGGCAAATCGCATAGTGAAATACTTTGACAGTAATCCAAAGAACTTCGCTTTGCAGCCTGCATTGGCCACGATGTACAAATTTTATGCAGATCTTATGCTGGCTTACTATGCTCCGCAGAAGAGCGATACGGGTATCGCGGCATGGCTGGAGCAGAGCGAATGGCAGGTACAGCGTAACATCATTCCAGCCATGAGATGTTACACCGCGATGAAAGTGTACCAGATTATAGGTGAAATACGTCGAACAGATGGGGCCTCGAAGGGGGTGGGTGGCCAGAAAACGAGTGATGGTGACCTCCTGAAGGAGCTCGTCTTTTTTATCCTGCACTAATTTTGTATCTCTTTTGTTGCAAAATAGCAACAGACTTTTTACCGCTTATTTTGTTTGATACAAAGGTGTTAGCCTCGATGTTGACACGCTGAGATTTTAACGTATCCCAGCGCCTGTCAATTCGTGCGTCTGAAGACCCTTCGTGAGATTCTCGATAAGGTAAAATTTAGCTTTACGTTTGTTTGCATTTAGAAAGATAATGTGCGTTTGTAAATGCAAACTCGGCAATTCTAAAACGTAAATACAGAAAGACGTATTCTGATTTCTGAATAAATATTCCATTTCCGCGAATTTAATATTTACATATTTGAATTAATCAAATTGAATAATTGAACTAATGAATATGCATTCAAATATTCTGTGTTTATTAGCAGAAAATCAACATAAAACAATGTTGTGCATGAAAAAACACAGTTGTATTCTGTCAAGATTTAGGAATATTGGCAAATCGGGAATAATTTTCGATTATGACAACATAAATAATATCATCGTAACCAATGATTTCCGAAAGTTGATTAAACTTGATTCTTTAAGTGTTTAGATATGAAAACCCATCTTGTGAACGTTCTATTGTCTGAACGGTCAGTTCTGTGTATTCAAGAAATCAAACTTCTAAATTGTAAACATTTCGAAAGATAAATTTTAGAAATTCTTCTCTTAAAATTTGGAAATACAAACTATTTTTCTTTACTTTGCACCGTCAATCAAGACAAAAGTAATAAAAGAGCATCCTAACAATAGTTTCTGAGGCGATGAAAACGCGTATCCGAATGATCCAAGAATCGAAGCAAATGTCCCAGCGGGAATTTGCCGATGCACTCGGTATTTCCCCTTCATCGCTCTCCAGTATCTATAACGGACACACCTCTCCAACCAATAACCACGTTCAGGCGATCCATCGTCGTTTCCCTGAGATCAGCATCACCTGGCTGCTGTTCGGCGAAGGCGAAATGGTGCAGCGTGACGATGCAGCTTCTACGTCTGCTCCCGCCCCTGCTCCTACTGCAGCTCCTGCCGACAGACTGACAGGCGGTCTCCTCTTCTCGGATTTCACCGACGGCCAACAGGCAGGCTCTCCTGAGGCTGTTCCCCCGCAGTCAGCGGCGACGGAAGGAATCCCACCTGGACAAGTGGTAGTTCGAGAAATCGTGAAATATACTGACAAGCCCCAGCGCAAGATTACCGAGATACGCGTCTTCTATGACGATGGAACATTCGACACTTTTTCGGGAAAGCGCGAATGATAAAGGGCACCACAAACGAGACATAATCATCCTTTATTCATATTTCACTTTTACCCAAGAATGCTGGCCGCGTCCTCTCTTTTCTACTCCTTATTTTCTGCAAGCGGCCAAAAGGGGGCTTCAACCCGTGAGGGCTCGAGCTCCCCTTTTTTTGTTGTAGAGGGGGATAGAGGGGATGGATTATAGAGGGGAAAGATAGAATAGAGGGATAGATTCAATAGATACAATAGATATTGATAGAATAGATATTATAGATTGAATAGATATAATAGAAATAGAAAAGATATGGCTGAAATGAAGAAATATATCCTTGACCTCACGCTACGTCAGATCAGCGAGCCCCGTCTGGGGTTCGTGATTTTGCAGCTGACAGACCCTGAGAAGGTGCTGCCGGCGATGGTGCCTGGGCAGTTTGTGGAGGTGCGCGTCGATGGTTCGTCCACGACATTTCTGCGCCGCCCCATCAGCATCAACCGCGTCGTTCGCGAGACGAACGAACTATGGCTTTTGGTACATGCCGTGGGTGATGGCACGCGGGCGTTGGCCGCGTTGCAGCCAGGGGCTGTGGTGAATGTTGTGCTGCCCTTAGGCAATGGCTTTACGCTACCCGAGGCCGCGAAAGAACGCGTGCTGCTTGTCGGAGGAGGTGTAGGCACAGCTCCCCTGCTCTATCTGGGCGAGGAGATGGCGGCGTGCGGTTGTAGGCCTACTTTCTTGCTCGGCGCGCGTTCGGCAGGCGACCTCATGCAGCTCGATTTGTTCCGTCAGCTGGGTGATGTCTATATCACCACCGAGGACGGCAGCGACGGCGAGCGCGGCTTCGTAACACAGCACAGCCTGTGGCAGCAGGCTTCCTTCACCCGCATCTGTACCTGCGGTCCCAAGCCGATGATGGTGGCTGTGGCACGTTTGGCACGCGAGAAAGGCATTGCCTGCGAGGCATCGCTTGAGAACCTTATGGCCTGCGGCCTCGGTGCCTGCCTATGCTGCGTTGAGGATACAACGGACGGGCACGTCTGCGTTTGTAAGGAAGGCCCTGTGTTTAACATCGAAAAGCTGAAATGGTCATGAAAGATCTCAATGTACAGATAGGCTCGCTGAGCCTGAAGAACCCCGTGATGACGGCTTCCGGCACCTTCGGCTACGGCTTGGAGTTTGCCGATTTCGTTGACCTGAACCGTTTGGGAGGCATCATTGTCAAGGGTACTACGCTGGAGCCGCGTCAGGGCAACGCCTACCCTCGCATGGCCGAGACGGCCCAAGGTATGCTTAACTGCGTCGGCCTTCAGAACAAAGGTGTGGATTATTTCTGCGAACATATCTATCCTGAGGTGCGAAAGCTTGGCACCGCAGTCCTCGTCAACGTCAGCGGCAACAGTCCTGAGAACTATGCCGAGTGTGCTCGTCGCATAGCAGCCCTCGATGATATTCCCGCCATTGAGTTGAACATCTCGTGTCCCAATGTCAAGAAAGGCGGTATGGCTTTCGGCGTGACAACGGAGGGGGCGGCCAGCGTGGTCAAAGCTGTGCGTAAGGCCTATCCGAAGACGCTCATCGTGAAGCTCTCGCCCAACGTCACCAGCATCGCCGACATCGCACGTGCTGTGGAGGCTGAGGGCGCAGATGCCGTCTCGCTCATCAACACGCTGATGGGTATGGCTATTGATGCCGAGCGCCGCCGTCCCCTTCTGAGCATCGGCACGGGTGGCCTCTCAGGTCCAGCTGTGAAGCCTGTGGCGCTGCGTATGGTCTGGCAGGTCTTCGATGCTGTCAAGATTCCCATTGTGGGTCTTGGGGGTATCATGAATGCCACGGACGCTATCGAGTTTATGCTGGCTGGCGCTACGGCTGTCGAGATAGGTACTGCAAACTTCATCGATCCTGCCGTGACCATGAAGGTCATCGACGGCATAGAAGACTACCTCTGCCGCCACGACTTCGATTCTGTCCGTGACCTCATCGGCGCTGCACATTAATACCCCATTCATCATGTTCTTTCGTCGCTCCGACCGTCGTGCTTTCCTTGTTCTCTTCGCCGTCATTCTGGCGTTCTGGGGCGGCATGATAATGGAACGTCGTCTGTCCCGGACGTTGGGTGATCGTGTGATGTTGGATGAGGCCGCAATGGACTCGCTCTCCGAGCCTGTTTCGGCGTTGTCGGCAGCTGCTGCAGACGCCTCATCCTTGCCTGAGGACGTGTATAGCCCGGAGACCTTTCCCTTTGATCCCAACACCGCCGACTCCACGACCTTCCGTCGCCTTGGCCTCACCGACTGGCAGATTAAGAATATCTACAAGTATCGCGCGCGTGGCGGTCGCTACCATCGTCCCGAGGATTTCAAGCGTCTCTATGGGATGACCCCCGAAGTCTACGACCGTTTGGCACCTGTCATCCGCATCGGCAAGCAGTTCCGCTATTACGACGAAAAGGATTTTGAGGCAGACAATATCCATCGTGCGCACTACGACTCGCTACGTCATGAGCGTGCAACCGCTGATGCCACCCGTCGCGACTCCCTTGCCCGCCGCTATCCTCATCAGGAGAAGTTTACGGAGCTGGTGCAGCTCGATTTGAATACCGTTGATACGACGACGCTGAAGAAGGTGCCGGGCATCGCCTCCGTGCGCGCTCGGCAGATTATTCGTTTGCGCAACCGCCTCGGCGGTTTTGTAAGCCCCGAGCAGCTCACCGAGATCGACAATTTCCCCGATGAACTGTTGGCGTGGTTCATCGTCAAAACGGATGTCTTGCGACGCTTGAACGTGAATACCGCGTCGTTCTCCGAGCTGGCTCGCCATCCCTATATCGGTGCTGTCCGTGCCCGTGCCATAGAATCGCATCGACGTAAATACGGCAAGCTAAACAGCCTGAACGAGCTCAGCCTGTTGCCTGAGTTCGATGAGGAAGCCATCCGACGCATCGAACCTTACATCGAATACTAACCCACTAATATCTATACGAAACAACTATCTGTTATCTGCTCCAGAAACCAGTGCCTTCGGGAGTCTCATTGATCGTGATGTTGTCCTCGCTGCTGAGGTTGGTGGCAGATAAAAGCGTAGAGAGCGTCTTCCAGATTTCAGCCTCCTTCTCGGCATTGGCCTTGGCGAGCGTACTGGAATAGCTGCCGTTGATTACCGTTATATTACCATCAGTGGTGTAGTTCATGCTCGTGTTGGAGACATCGGTCATGTTGTCGCCATAACTGCCGCGGGTCTGCGCATCGTTTTCAAAGTTGCCTTCTACAAGCATAAAATCCGAAAAACTCCCTCCTTTCGGAGTTTTTTTTATTTGAAAGGCCTATTTTCCCGTTATGTGGGTCTGGCTATAGGCACTCATTCGCATTGCCCACTATAAGCTTTCTGCCGTGTCCCACTAATGGGACACCCCTATATGTCTATACGTATTCGCGACTACGTCTATACGTGTGGGCTTGAACGTCTATACATCTGTCGTCTTCTCTTTATCTATAGGCGCATCAGCGTACCGGTGCGTCAGCGCGTCATCTGACCATTTTGATAAAAACTTCACATTTTCTTCATAAAACCTACACCTTTTTGACCAACTGCCACCAAAACTGCCACCCGTGTGACTATAAGCAAATCAATGATTTACATCATATGGGTGGCAGTTTTGCAGTTTTTTTCGAAGAAATTAACAAAGTCACGATGTGCGCATATAAAACCTAATTTCCGCAGCAATTTAGTTTAAATTTCTTTATAAGTTCCTGAGCAACAAAAAGTTCTTGCTGGGGCAAGCGGCAGAGCCGAGCGGCTCAGGATTTGGCCATGTCAGATTTTTCACTTATCTTAGTGCTGCAAAATCAAAACAAGCAAAATCATCAATGACATGGCAAAGGTACAACAAAAATCTGAGAAAATCACTGCTTTTGGCGGAATATTTTTCGTCTTGGACAAATTTGACCGTATTCTGTCCTCTGTAATCGACCCCATGATCCAAAAGTGATCAGTAGAACCGACCCCATGATCCAAACGTACCAAAAAAGAGGATGTGCCTAACTGAAGGCATATCCTCCTGGACCTAGTAATATCATAAAAACGGTCAGTTGAAATAAGTGTTGGTC
>CAMZHV010000046.1 GCA_947307015.1 uncultured Prevotellaceae bacterium
TGTTTTCTCCATTTTAAAACGTTGTTTTTGATTCAACGTTTTTCAGGGTAAGACACATTTTTTTCGCCTTTTTCTTTGTCACTTCGGAGATAATCATTACCTTTGTAGGCAAAAGATAAAAATTTTTATTTCATTTGCTTACATTATTTTGCTCATAAGCCCTTTTGACATCATTTACTTTCATTATAACGGATTAAATATCAGCTTATATATTCACTTATTTATATTATTTCAACCAACAAAAATGAAAACATTCAAAATTTTTGGTCTGATGACCATGATGACGGCAGTTCTGTTTGGACTGTCCGCATGTACAAAGGATTTTCAGGACGACATTGACAACCTGAACGAGAAGTACAACCGTATTGATAGCCGTGTGAAGACGCTTGAGGAACAGGCCGTGTCGATGAATAAACAATTGAATCAGTTATCCGTATTAGCCACTGCTGTCGAAAGCGGGTTTTATGTAACGCAGGTGAAGACTACCGACGATGGGTATGAACTAACGCTGAATAATGGTCGCGTCTTTGCGCTACAGAATGGACCTGGCAGTACGACAGCCGCTGCGCCTTACATTAGTATGACGAGACTCAATGGTGCATATTACTGGACGGTGAACGGTATGCTCATCACTGATACGTCTGGCAGACCTATGCCCGCCACTGGCCAAACCCCAATTGTTCACTACAATACCAACACGGAACAGTGGACGGTCAGCGTCGATGGCGGAATGACATACCAAAATCTCAACGTCTACGCCTCCATTGTCATCAACGACGAAGTGCTTTTGCAGGTTGTCAATAACTACATCAGCCAGAATACGACAACCATCATCAGCCAAGAACTGCTTTTCCAAATTATCACCACATATATTCAAGAGAACTACGCTAAGATATTTAATGTCAACATACTCCGACAAGTCATTGTAAATTATCTGGATCAACACTACACCACTATCTTTAACTACGAATTGCTGGAACAAATCTTCAATCAGTATAACTTTGAGTATGCAGCCCAGCACATTGATGTGGACATCATCACGAGCATTCTCCTAACCTTCATCCAAGAGCATAAAGAGATATTCATTAATAATGATGTGCTCTTCGAGATTATCTCCAATTACATCGATGTCAACAAGATTGATATATTCAGCGATGAGCTTATTGTGGAAGTTATCAACAACTACATTCAGAACAACACGGACTTTATTAACATTGAGATGATGACTGAAATCGTCAACAACTACATCGACCAGCATCAGGATGTCATATTCAATAATGAGGTTTTCATTACCATCCTCAAGGATTACGTGGAGAACAACTACTTGACCATCTTCAGCCAAAACATCCTCAATCAGGTCATTAACAACTATGTTGTTCAAAATAAGACCACCATTTTCAACGAAACACTCATTTGGGACATCATCAACAAATTCGTGCAGAACAACTACACGACAATCATCGATACGAACATTCTTAATCAGATTATCACTAACTACATCACGGTCAATAAGAACACCATCATCAACGAGGAAATCCTGTTTGAGGTTATCCGCAACTATTTCCAGACCAATTATAACATTATCATTGACGAGACGATAATCTCCCAGATTATCAACAACTATATTTCGGAGCACCAGACAACGCTCATCGACATCGATATTGTGCGTTACGTGGTCAACAACTATGTCCAGCAAAACATTCGCACAATCTTTGACATAGACATCCTCAATCAAGTCATCAACAACTACTTTGAGCAGAACCAAACCGTCATAAACCAGTACGTCAGCCAATATTCCGGCATCATCAAGAGCGTAGTTGTCGATGACGAGATTTGTGTCGTCACGCTCAACAATAACCAAGTCATTCAGCTCACCGTCTACGATGCTTATGCCAGAGTGCGTGACCGCGTGCAAAGTATTGTCGTGGTGCCCAATGCCAAAGGACATCTCACCTACTACTATGGCTACGATATGATGAATCTGAAATATATTGTTACCCCTGCCTCTATGGCGGCCGTCATAGCTGACAAGTACACCAATGGCACTATGACCGTGGAATTTGTCGGGATTGACGAAGAGGGGAGTGTGTCCACCTTCGAGATAGGCTACAACAAGCTCTCTGCCGAAACCGACGGTACGCTAATCACCATGACACCAAAACTCGACACCTATTCTTATATGGGCACTCCCAAATATGTATCTATTGCCCTTCGAGTGAAAGACAATGTCGATGGTGGGACAGACTATATCACCACCTTCACGCCCATTGACTGGGTGAACAACTAATTATTATAAAGGAAACACTTCAAGGAGATAATACAATGAAACCCATTTTTTATATATTTACGTTGCTGGCTATTGTTTCTCTCAGCATTCTTACGTCTTGTGGTAAGGATTTTCAGGGTGACATAGATCGCTTGAACGAGCAGCACGAGGGCATCGAACAGCGCGTGACGAGCCTTGAAGCCCAAGTCGCAAAGACAAACACACAGCTGACACAACTGTCATCGCTCTCCGCAGCTGTTGAACAGGGCTTTTATATCACCGCTGTCAAGGCAACAACCGACGGCTATGAATTGACGATAAGCGACGGCCATACGATTGCGCTTCAAGATGGTCCTGACAACAGGCTGTCATTTGCACCTGCCATCAGCATGACGCAAATCAGTGGATTCTATTACTGGTCCATGAATGGTGTCCTGCTCACCGATGCTAACGGCAACCCTATTCGTACCACTGGACTAACACCCTTGGTACAATACGACAATACTACTGATCAATGGCTCATCTCTATAGACGGAGGTGCTACATTCCAGGATGTCAACACGCTCGTTTCTGTTGTCATCAACGACAGTGTGCTACTTGAAGTCATCAACAACTACATCCGGCAGAACGGTGTCACGCTCTTCAATCAGCAGACGCTCTACCAGATCATCTCCACTTACATACAGCGGAACTATGCTGAGCTATTCAATGTGGAGTTGCTTGACCAAGTTGTGACCAACTACATCAACAAGAATTACACCCGTCTCTTCAACTACGAACTCTTGGAGAAGATCTTCACGCAGTACAACTTCACGTACTACACCAGTCAGATAGAAGTGGAGAAGTTGGTCAACCTCATCGTTACCTTCATTCAGGAAAACAAAGAAATCTTCACTGACAATGATGTCCTCTACGAGATTATCTCCAACTACATTGAGGTCAACAAGACCACGCTCTTCACCAGTTCTATGCTCCTCGAAGTAGTGAATGACTTCATTGCCAATCATGCGAACTTCATCAATATCGATCTGCTTACGCAGGTTGTCTGCGACTATATCGATCAGCACCGCGACACGGTCTTCAATACAGATATCGTACGGCAGATGATGATGGAATACATCCGCAAATATTATGTTCAAGTATTTAGTCAAGATATCCTCGTACAGGCTCTTAACTTCTACGTCTCCCAGAATGAAAATATTATCTTCAATGAGACATTGATCAGTGAGATTCTTGACACCTACGTCCAGAACAACTACACTAACATTTTCACCACCGACATACTGAACAGAATAGTCAACACATACGTCGAGCAGAACGCCAGCACTCTCCTTAACAGCGACGTGCTTGTGGAAGTGCTTGCCAATTACTTCCAGGCGAACTACAACCTCTTCATCGACCATACTATCTTCCAGCAACTAATCAATGATTACGTTGATCTTCACCATGATACCATCATTAGTGTTGACATTGTTGAGAAAATCATCGGCAACTACCTTCGTGAGTACTATACGGAGGTCTTCAGTTACGATATGATGACGCAGATAGTTCGCAACTATTTCGAAACCAACAAGACAGTCCTTTATGAATATTTAGAGAGAAATGTTGGAGCCATCCGTAATGTTAGCGTTGTTGATGACCAATGTATCATTACCCTCAGCAATGGACAAAATGTGTGCCTGTACATCTATGATGCATACGCTCGTTTGGGCGAGCGCGTACAGAGCCTCGTTGTCATGCCTGGTAGCAATGGTTATGTAAATGCTGTCATTGACGAAACTAATCCAGATGGAGAATTTACCGTCAATTACATGGTGACGCCAACGTATATGGCTGAGGTTATAGCAAGTAAAAGCAATACTAACGAGATGACGTTGAATATGTTGCTTGCTAATGACAATGGTGATATAACGCAGATTAAGGTAAGCGACATTTCAGCCCAGTCTTCTGGAATAATCACACTCAAGGCCAGACTACCCATAACACAAGTGTCCAGCATTGATGAAATGAAATGGACAGTTGCCTTACACATTAAGGAAAATAAAATAGGTGGCACAGACATCATGACAGAGTTTGCAGTCGTGAAAGTCTCTGAATTTGACCAGCGTATCACGCAGGAAATACCCGAAGAATATCTGAAACGGATAAGACCTTATATGCCTATCTATTCAGGAAACACACCGCCTAATATCGAAGGAACGTATATCATTAGCAAAAATATGCTGGTGTTCGACTCTACTGGCGGCTATTCATCAGGTGCGACAGGATTCCTTGACTATGTTACAGATTTCTATGGTCAAGACATGCTCAAAAATATTGTCCTTTTCAGAGAAGAAGAGCGCAACGCTAATAAGGTTTATTCTTCATCTGATTGGGCTGAAGCCAAGGTGTTGGGAAGAAACGAGAATTTCACAGCATTCATCATTGTCGATAGTAAACAAAATGATGGTTATACTACGGCCAAGATGGCAACAATCTTATCGGGTACGATGACATCTTCTGGCATCAGTGATTTCTATTTCGGTTTTGTCTTACTTGACAAATATGACCCAGACAATACAATCATACCCGTTGGTGGTTTCCGTATCTTCAAGGATCAGGATGGATGGAGTGAGCAAACATCTTGGTGGGTACGTCAGATGATTTCCTCTGAAGTGAAAGGAATGAATGTTGACAATCTGAAGAGCTGCATCTCAATCGCACGGTAAATGATTACAAAATATGAGCATAGCGATTTTTACATTGACATCCGAGTTGCATGACGAACGGGCTGTGGGGGCAGTGACGCGTGAGTTCCTGAACAGCTTGGATGTGGCTTATGAGTTTGTGGGTAATGACTTTACGACCTACGGACAGCACGATTTGGATCTCCTTTATGTGAGGACAGGCGGCACGGAGGGGATTTTCAAGAAGCTGCTGCCAATGTTGCAGTCGAAGTCATGCCGTCCGTTCTACCTGTTAACATCCGGCAAGAGTAATTCGCTGGCGGCCTCGATGGAGATTCTATCTTTTCTGCGGCAGAAGGGGTTGCGGGGTGAGATTGTGCATGGCAAGGCTTCCTATATCACGCAACGTATTCGCTTGCTCGCGCAAGTGAGTGAGGCGCAGAAGCGGCTGAAAGGATGTCGGCTTGGCGTTGTCGGCGAGCCGTCGGACTGGTTGATTTCCAGTTCGGTAGATAATGCGCGTGTCAAGGAACTGTTAGGCGTTGAACTCATGGACATTCCCATGCAGGAACTCTTGGATGTCATTGCTGAAACGCCTATGCAAATGACTACGGAGCAGGCTCCAACGGATGCCATTCGTGATGCCTTGCCTGGGGCTCATCAGATCTATAAGGCGCTGCGTGTTCTTGTAGAGCGCTACCGTTTGCAGGGTTTCACCCTCCGCTGCTTTGACCTCCTTACGGCTGTTAGGAACACGGGCTGTCTGGCGCTGGCGCGACTGAATGCACAAGGCGTTGTCGCTGGTTGCGAGGGTGATATTCCTGCGATGCTCTCCATGAAAATAGGACAAGCGCTCATTGGCGTGAGCGGCTTTCAGGCCAATCCTGCCCGTATTGACCCTGAGACGGGGGAGGTGTTGTTTGCCCACTGCACCATACCGCTGAACATGGTGGAACGGTATGAGTTGGACACACATTTCGAGTCGGGCATCGGCATCGGCATCCGAGGTTATATGAAGGAAGGTGCCGTGACGATCTTCAAGGTTTCCGGCAATCTCTCCCGCTGTTTCATTGAAGAAGGTGAGCTGCTGTGCAACCAAAGCGAAGCAGACCTCTGCCGCACACAGCAGGTCATTCGCCTGTCTGACCCCAGCAAAGCGTCGTACTTCCTCACAGCGCCTATTGGCAACCACCATATCATCCTCCCTGGACATCACAAAGCGCTATTGGAGGAGATGATGAAATCGTTGTTGTGATAGAGATTTGTACTTTTTTTGCACAAAAACTTGTTCACTTCAAAAAGTCTTCGTACCTTTGCGGACGCAAATAAGATGATGCGATAGTAGCTCAGTTGGTAGAGCATTGGCTTCCCAAGCCGAGGGTCGCGGGTTCGAGTCCCGTCTGTCGCTCATTGATCATCATGACGATGAACACGTAAGGGTTCGTCGTTCTTTGTCTTATGAAACCGTTAGCAGAACGCCTTCGTCCCATCACTCTCGATGGCTATATCGGTCAGCAGCATTTAGTTGGCCCAGATGCCGTGTTGCGCCGCATGATCGAGAGTGGGAGGGTGTCGTCATTCATTCTCTGGGGCCCGCCGGGTGTGGGCAAGACGACGTTGGCGCAGATCATCGCTCACACGTTAGAGACGCCTTTCTATACGCTGTCGGCTGTCACGAGCGGCGTGAAGGATGTGCGCGACGTGATCGACCGTGCCCGCAGCGGCCGTTTCTTCGACCAGAAGAGTCCCATCCTGTTCATCGACGAAATCCACCGTTTCTCCAAGTCGCAGCAGGACTCGCTGCTGGGCGCCGTAGAACAGGGCGTGGTGACGTTGATTGGTGCCACGACGGAGAATCCTTCGTTTGAGGTCATCCGACCGTTGCTCTCGCGATGTGCGGTGTATGTACTGAAACCGCTGGGCAAAGATGATCTGCTCACGCTCATGGAACGCGCTATCCATGAGGATGTGGAGTTGAAACAGAAGACCATCACGGTGAAAGAGACGGACGCCTTGCTGCGTTACAGCGGTGGCGACGCCCGCAAGCTGCTCAATATCCTTGAATTGGTGACGGACACGGGCAGTGCCAATACGCCCATCGAGATTACGGACAAGTTGGTGGCTGAACGCTTGCAGCAGAACCCGTTGGCGTATGACAAGGGTGGCGAGATGCACTACGACATCATTTCGGCGTTCATCAAGAGTGTGCGCGGCAGCGACCCCGATGCAGCTATCTACTGGATGGCGCGCATGATCGAGGGCGGCGAAGATCCTGAGTTCATCGCACGCCGACTGGTCATCCTGGCATCGGAGGACATCGGATTGGCGAATCCCAATGCGCTGTTGCTGGCCAACGCGGCCTTCGACACGGTACATAAGATCGGATGGCCAGAGGCGCGTATCACCTTGGCAGAGGCCACGATATACCTTGCCACATCGCCCAAAAGCAACTCAGCTTACATGGCCATCAATGATGCGCTGGCGTTCGTCAAGAAAACTGGCAATCAGCCTGTTCCGCTGCACTTGCGCAATGCGCCGACAGAGCTGATGGAAGAGCTCGGCTATGCTCAGGGCTACAAATATGCCCACGACTACGAGGGTCATTTCGTTGAGCAGCAGTTCTTGCCCGACGGCATCAAGGAGCGTTTCTGGCACGCACAGCCGAATCCAGCCGAATCAAAACTGCACGAGCGGATGATTCAGCTGTGGGGGGAGAGGTATAAAGTTTAAAGTTTGGAGTTTAAGGTTATAGGCTGAGGAAGTAGCCGAGCTTGTAGAGCTTGAAGATAAGGAGGCTGGGGTGATGGCTCAGCAAGTTGGCGCGCATGGGCTTGCGGAAAAGCTTGTAGAAGAGGCGTATGACCCATGTGAGGTGCCAGCGGCGCAGCTTGTAGAAAGCGCCCATGATGCCATAGTCGCGGGGCATGAAATGGGCTATGCGCCGCAGGGTACGCATTGCTGTTTCTGTTTTCGCCAAATAGTCTGCGTTGGTGTCGAGGCCGACATGAATGAGCGGGTTGTCGATGTGGGCGATAGCAATGCCCATCTCGCCCAACTGTATGCCGAAAAGGGCATCCTCATAGCCATATTCCAGACAACGCTCATCAAAACGGACGTTCATGAACACGTCGCGACGCACAAGCAGGTTGAAGGTCGAGAGCTTGCGGTGAGGTGTTTGCTCGCGGATCTCTGCTGTGCGGTGGCGGTCTGCGTGGCGCTCATACTTGTAGCGCAGCGTAGCTTCAGGATTGGGATTCTTGTGAGGGTGGTAGAGCCCACCGCATACGACTGGTGCCCTGTAACCTGCGTCGATATATTTTTTCAGAGAAAAGCCCTCCGGTACCACGGCATCAGCATCCACAAAGAGAAGCCATTTGCCCTGAGCCTCCTCGGCCAAGAGGTTGCGGATGCGCGCACGTCCGAGGTTATCGGGTGCGTGGATAACGCGTACGCCGTCCTCATGCGCTACCTCATCCATCCACGCTGTCTCGCAAGTCGAAGCATCGTCGCCTACAAGCACTTCACTCTCGATGTGTTCGGCTTTCGCGTGATCAACCATCGCGAGCACCAATGCGCGCGCGTTATAATTATAGGTAGGGATGAGGACGGATAGTGTCATTCCATGATGATCTCGTAGGAGGTACTCCACGTCTGTCCCGGCTCCACGTGCTCGACGAAGGAGCGGTTGCAGAACTCACCTTCGTAACCCGCCTCGTCGCAGCAGCCGTGCCAAGGTTCGATGCACATGAAAGGCGCGCAGCCACCGTTGGGCGACCAGAGTGCGATAATGGGCATAGTGTGGAGCACGGTGATGTGGGGACGGCCGTTCTTGTCGTGCAGTGTCACGCGATGTACGCGGCCTGTGGCGTCGACAATGGTGTCGCAGTCGAAGGTGTTGTTGGTCAGCGGCAACAGGCCGTCGGCGGGTATAGGCACATCAAATGTTTCCTTGCCTGCATAACCTCCCGGCACAATCACCGTGCTGGCCAATGGGCCGTCGGTGTCGAAGGAGAGGAAGCCGTGGACATCATCGGCGGCGTTGAAGTCGGGATAATTGAAGCCGGGATGTGCGCCGATCTGGAAAGGCATCGTGCGTGTATCGCGATTTGTGACGCTCCAACCTACGGTCAACGTGTTGCGCAGCAGGGTGTAGTCGATGCGCACCTCGAAGTCGAAAGGCCACAGCTGCTTGGACTCGTCGTTGCTGTGCGCAGCGAAGGCCAGATGGCGGTCTTCGTCGATAACCTTGTCGAAAATCATGTCGCGCAGGAAGCCGTGCTGCTGGAGGTCGTAGCGGCGGCCCTCAATCTGCGCCACATTGTTCCACACCCGTCCAACATTGGGGAAGAGGATGGGCGCGCGGCGATCCCAGTATGAGGCATCACCCTGCCAGAGGTATTCCGCTGGCGAGGTGACACGGCGCATACTCTGTAGCTCAGCACCCTTGCGTGCTATCGCAATCTCTATGATCCCGTTGGAGAGATAGTCCATTATGCTTCGGGCTTCATGTTGGTGTAGACGGTCTGCACATCGTCGAACTCCTCGAGACGCTCGACCATCTTGTCGATGCTTTCGCGCTGCTCGGGCGTGACGTCCTTGAGGTCGTTGGGGATGTAGGTGAACTCACCGCCGACATCCTCGAAGCCCTGCTCTTCCAAGTGCTTCTGAATGGCGCCGTAGCTCTTGGGGTCGCCGTAGATGGTGATCGTGCCTTCTTCCTCGTCCTCGTCGTACTCATCTTCTACGCCGTAGTCAATGAGATCCAGGATAAGTTCGTCCATGTCAATGCCGTCCTTCTTCTTGAAGGTGAACACACACTTGTGGTCGAAGAGGAAGGCGAGGGAACCCATCGTGCCGAGGTTGCCGGCGAACTTGTTGAACACGGAACGCACGTCGGCTACGGTGCGCGTGGGGTTGTCGGTCAAGGTGTCCACGAAGATGGCGATGCCGTGGGGGCCATAGCCCTCGTAAGTCATGCCCTTGTAGTCGCTCTGATCCTTGCCCATCGCGTTCTTGATGGCGCGGTCAATGTTGTCCTTCGGCATGTTCTCGCGCTTGCAGGTGGCGATGATACCACGCAGCGTGGGGTTCATGTCGGGGTCTGGGCCGCCTGCCTTGACGGCGATGGCGATTTGCTTGCCCAACTTGGTGAATGTCTTTGCCATGTGGCCCCAACGCTTCAGCTTGGCGGCCTTACGATATTCAAATGCTCTTCCCATAGTATAAGACCCACCCCCAACAGACCCACCCCCAACCCCTCCCGTAAGGGAGGGGAGTAGGGCTGGCACATGGAGGGTTTATAGGGTCATTCTTTTATTATAGATTATAATTAATACTTTCTAAATAGATACTACCCGCAGGCCCTCCCTTCCTTTACGGGAGGGGTCGGGGGTGGGTCTTTATCTCAGTTCTGCCTTGAGTTGGTTCTTGATATTATTAATCAGCTTCTGCATGATGGCGTCGATGGCCTTGTCATTGAGCGTCTTGGTTTCATCCTGAAGGATGAAGTTGACAGCGTAGGACTTCTTGCCTGCGGGCAGGTTTTTGCCTTCGTAGACGTCGAATAGGCGGACTTCCTTGAGGAGCTTGCGCTCTGTCTGGTAGGCGATGGCCTCGATGCTGGCAAACTCCACGCTCTTGTCGACGAGGAGGGCGAGGTCGCGGCTCACAGCCGGGAACTTGGGCAGTTCGGTAAAGGCGACTTTTTCCTTGCGAATCAGGCGCATGACCTGTTGCCAGCAGATATCAGCGAAATAGACCTCTGTGGGGATGTCAAAGGCGGCCTGTAGGCGCTTGGCCACGATGCCAAGCTGTGCGATGGTTTTGCCGCCACGGTTCTCAATGAGGATGCTCTTGGCAAAGATGTCGTTGGTGCCTTCCTTGAAGACGAGCGAACCAAAGGGTACGCCCACACGCCGCAGGATGTTCAGTACCTGAGCTTTGAGAACGTAGAAACTCTGGTCCTCGTCGGCATGAGCCCACGAACCGCTGACACGCTTGCCCGTGATCCAGAGACCAAGGTGGTAGTCCTCGCTGTAGGCATCGAGCACATGCTTGATGACTTCGGGGTCGCGGCTGGAGCTGACACCAGGGATGATGTCGGCACACTTCTTCTCCGCGTGGAAATAGTAGCAATTGCCGAACTCGAAGAACTGCAGGTCGCCGCGACGACGGTTCACGTTGCGGCTGATGCTCTCAAGACCGCCGAAGAGGAGCGTCTGACGCAGCACGGCAAGATCCTGAGAAAGCGGGTTCAGCAGGCGCACGCAGTTCTCCGCCTTATAGCATTGTTCATTATCATAATAGGCCGCATCATAATAGGCCGCCTTGGTCAGCGAGTTGTTCAATATCTCGTTGAACCCAGCGCCCACAAGTTGCTCAGAGACAATATTCTGTAGCTTGAAACTCTTGTCGACATCACCCTTGATGGCGATGGTGGAATTCAGCGAGAGAGGAATATCCACGTTGTTGTAGCCGTAGATGCGGAGGATGTCCTCCACGACATCGCAGGGACGCTGCACGTCAACACGATAGGCCGGCACGAGAAGCTGCAGACCTTCAGCCCTCTCCTTCTCGATCTTCATCTCTAAGGAGGTGACGATGCTCTTGATCGTCTCGGCAGGAAGGTGCTTGCCAATGAGGTTGTCCACGTAGTCGTACTTCAGGTCGACGGGGAAGTCGCTCATGGGGTTGGGATAGACATCCACGATCTCCATGCTGACCTTGCCGCCTGCGAGTTCCTGGCACATCTTGGCTGCCAGCTTCAGGGCGTAGATCTGACCGTTGGGGTCGATACCGCGCTCGAAGCGGAAGGAGGCGTCGGTTTGCAGGCCGTGGCGACGGGCGCTCTTGCGAATCCATGTGGGATTGAAATATGCGCTCTCGAGTAACACGTTCTTCGTGGTCTCGTAGGTGCCACTGCCCTTGCCGCCATAGACGCCACCAATGCACATGGGCTCCTCGGTGTTGCAGATCATCAGGTCGTGATCGCTGAGCTTGCGGTCGATACCGTCGAGCGTCTGGAAAGGTGTGCCTTCGGGCAATGTCTTCACGATGACTTCCTTGCCCGTGATCATGTCTGCATCGAAGCAGTGGAGGGGCTGACCGAAAGCCATCATGATGTAGTTGGTGATGTCAACGAGGTTGTTGATAGGACGCAGGCCGATGGTGGTCAGATGGTCCTTCAACCACTGTGGACTTTCCTTGACTTCGCAGTCGGTGACGGTTACGGCTGCATAACGCGGGCAAGCCGTTGCGTTCTCCACGCGGATGGGAATCTCGAGGTCGTGGTTGTCGACACGGAAGTCATCGACGGAAGGACGGTGCAGCGCAGTTTTGTAGCCGTTCTGCACGAGCCAGGCATAGAGGTCGCGTGCCACACCGTAGTGCGAACAGGCGTCAGCACGGTTGGCTGTGATGTCTACTTCGATGAGCCAGTCGCTCTCAAGACCGTAGTATTCAGCAGCAGGCGTGCCCACGACAGCGTCGGCGGGCAGTACGATGATGCCGCTGTGGTCGTGGCCGATGCCTATCTCGTCCTCAGCACAGATCATGCCGTTGGACTCAATGCCGCGCAGCTTGGATTTCTTGATGACAAACTCCTGGTCGCCGTCGTAGAGCTTGGTGCCGAGGGTGGCCACGATGACCTTCTGTCCAGCTGCCACATTGGGGGCACCACAGACAATTTGCTGGACTTCGGGCGTTCCGACGTTCACTGTGCAGACGTGCATGTGGTCGCTGTTGGGATGGGGTTCGCAGGTGAGCACTTCGCCCACGACGAGTCCTTTCAACCCGCCTTTGATGGTCTGCACTTCCTCGACGCCGTCCACTTCGAGACCTCCAGATGTGAGGGCGTCAGCCACTTCCTGTGCCGACAACGTAGTGTCAACATATTCACGAAGCCATTTGTAGGAAATATTCATGTGTTAACTTGACGATTTAACTATTTGATGATTTAACAATTTGACGTTTTGAGCGGGCTAATGCCTTTTTTCGGGCGCAAAAGTACAAAAAAACTTGCAGTTATGGTGCGTCAAACACTACTTTTTTATTTATAAGGTATTAAAAAGGCATGTCTTGGGTCGATTGGGGCGGTCCGAAGGGCGACTGAGAGTCGTCTGCTGGGGGGAGGAAGGCCGCGGCACCCTCACTGGTGGGCATCTCCGGTCCGTCTGGCGGCAGGTCATTGATACCAGAATCGAAGACTTGCTTTTCACCAGGCATGGGAATATATGCCTCTTCATCGAGATCCTGGAATCGGGCGTACTCACTGCGGAAGCGCATCAGCACCGTATCCACGGCGCCGTTGCGATGCTTGGCGATGATGAACTCCGCCATACCTTTCATGTTGCGCCCTTTCTCGTCTTGAAGTATCTTGTAGTATTCGGGACGGTGAATGAAACAGACCATATCTGCATCCTGTTCGATAGCACCCGACTCACGCAAGTCGCTGAGCTGAGGGCGCTTGCCTTCGTCGCCCTCGCGCTTCTCTACGCTACGGTTGAGCTGCGACAAGGCGATGATGGGGATATTCAGTTCTTTGGCCAGACCTTTCAGCGAACGGGAGATATTGGAAACCTCCTCCTGGCGTGAGCCAAAGCTGGTGCCAGAGCCGTTCATGAGCTGGAGGTAGTCGATGAGTATGAGCTTCACACCATGCTCGCGGACGAGGCGGCGGGCTTTGGTGCGCAACTCAAAAATGGACAGTGAGGGGGTGTCGTCGATATACAGCGGTGCGTCGTACATCGGGCGAATACGATTAGCGAGCTGCCCCCATTCGTAGGGCAGAAGCTGTCCGCTTTTAATCTTGTCGCCTGTGATTTCAGAGACATTGGTCATCAATCTTTTCACCAGCTGTACATTGCTCATTTCCAGTGAGAACATGGCCACTGGTTCGCGCATATCTATAGCGATCTTTTTGGCCATAGACAGCACGAAGGCCGTCTTACCCATGGCGGGTCGTGCGGCAATGATGATGAGGTCAGAAGCCTGCCATCCGCTTGTTATCTTGTCGATGTGTGGGAAGCCGCTGGAGAGACCCGAGAGACCATCCTGACGTGCAGCTGCCTTCTGCAGTTCTGCGTATGCTTCGTGTATGATGGGGTTGATCTGCATGAAGTCCTTGCGGAGGTTCTGCTGCGAGATGGCGAAGAGCTTTTCTTCTGCGTCGTTCATTAAGTCTTCAACATCGATGGTGGTGTCGAAAGCCTGCTGCGAGACGTGGCTGGCGAAAGTGATTAGGTCGCGTGCCAGTGCTTTCTGTGCAATGATCCGTGCATGGTACTCGATATGTGCCGAGGAGGTCACATTGGCAGTCAGTTGCACAAGATAGGTTGGCCCGCCAGTCTCTTCCAGATTTCCATGGTTGTCGAGGTATTCGCGCACAGTGAGGATGTCGACAGGTCGTTGCTGGGCATTCAACGAGCGGATGGCATCGAAGATGATCTGGTGGCGGTGGTCGTAGAAACTCTCGGGTTTCAGCAGTTCGCTGACCTGCGAGTAGGCGTCCTGCTCGATCATCAAGGCACCGATGACGGCCTGTTCCATTTCGATGTTCTGTGGCTGCTGGCGGCCGAAGGCATCCTCAACAGGGGCGTTATTCTGGCGTGTGCGTGTTCGCGGGCGACGGTTATTATCTGTTGGCATAAGTCATAAATATTGATAAAAACAGCACGTTGATAGCTGAAAGTTTGACTTTTTGGTGTACTTTTGCAGGTGCAATGGTAAAGCACATTATATATATAGGTATAGGTAGCAATCTTTCCTCAGCTGAAGAGATGCTCGCTTTGGCGCGTCGTTATCTCATGGAACTGTCAGAAGACGAAGCGCTTTTTAGTACTCCCATCACAACAGAGCCTATTGACTTCCCGTGGCCTGCACCGTTCTTGAATCAAGTTGCGCGGATCACTACGACGCGCGCTGTAGATGACGTCAAGGTATCGCTGAAGCGGATTGAGCGTCAGGCCGGACGACGCAGAGGCGACAAGCAACAGGGCATCGTGTGTCTCGATCTCGACCTCCTTGCTGTGGATGGGGTTGTCTTCAGACCTTCCGACTGGCAGCGCTCTTACATCCGCAAGGGCGTGGAAGAGTTGGAGCAGCAGGGTAGGTGAGGGGGGCTTGTATGTGTCACCTGCTTGGTGTCGGCCTCAGTCGATGAGGTCATCAAGCCCAATGCTCTCGTCCACTTCCTCAGGACTGCTGTCCTCCTGCAGCACAGAGCCGCAAGGATCGAAACCAGCAGGGATGTGGAACTGCGCGTCCTGCGTATAGCCGAGGGTGGCATCGCCAAAGACCTTTTGCAGGAACATCGCACAGATGGGTAGCGAAGCAGCAGCACCCTGACCGTAGGCCATGCTGTTGAAATGGATGTCGCGCTCGTCGCCGCCGACCCATGCGCCGAAAGCCAAATCCGGCGTGTAGCCCACGAACCAGCCATCGCTGTTATCGTTTGTTGTACCTGTCTTGCCGCCCATGGGAGCCGTGATCTTGTAGCGATTGCGCATACGTGAACCCGTGCCGCCGTCAATGACGCCGCGCATGAGCACAATCATCTTGTAAGCACTCTCGGCGCTGATGACCTCGTTGATGCGGGGCGAGAACTCAGCCACCACATTGCCGTCGGCATCTTCGATATGTGTCACAAAGAGCGGCGCAATGCGTATGCCGTTATTGGGGTACGACGTGTAGGCCGAGACCATCTCCAAGACCGATATATCGCAGGGACCTAAGCACAATGCCATCGAAGGATGAATCTCCTGGTTGAGGATACCGAACTGATGTAACAAACGAACGAAGGCCGATGGGTTGAGTTGGCTCATCAGATATGCGGAAATCCAGTTGTTGGACTGCGCCAGTCCCCATTTCAGCGTGACCATCTCGCCATAGCGGGAACGGCTGCCGTTACGAGGCGTCCACGTCTGCCCACCGCCCACTTGATAGGTTTGTTGCACGTTGGGTGCCACATCGCAGGGGCTCCATCCGTTCTCCATGGCCAGTGTGTAGAGGTATGGTTTGATGGTCGAACCCACCTGCCTCTTACCCATACCGGCCATATCGTATTGGAAATGTCGGAAGTTCAGACCACCGACGTAGGCTTTCACAGCGCCTGTGTGGGTGTCCATGCAGACGAAGCCAGAACGTAGGAAGCGTTTCGTGTATTTGATGCTGTCCATGGGCGTCATGATGGTGTCGATATCGCCCTTTGGCGAGTAGACGGTCATCTCTACAGGTGTGGCGAAAGCCTTCTCGATGTCGGTATCATTGGCACCCGCTTTCTTCATGGCGAGGTAACGTTCGCTCTGCCGCACGGCACGATGGAGGTTCTGCTTTGCTTTTTCTGCGGAGATGTTGGATCCGTAGGGTGCATTGGCTTTGCCACGTCGTTCGGCATCAAACTGTGGCTGCAAGAAACCTGTGACATGCGTTGCCATAGCCTCTTCAGCGTAGCGCTGCATACGGCTGTCTATAGTCGTAAAGACTTTCAAGCCATCAGTATAGATGTTGTAGTATTCACCGTCTTTCTTCTTGTTCTTGTTGCACCAGCCGTAAAGCGGATCTGTCTCCCATGACAGGCTGTCTTCAAAGTATTTCTGATGTTGCCAAGAGGCGTAGTCGCTGCGCTTGGGCTTCTTGGCCATGAGCATCTGGCGCAGTCGCTCACGCAGATAGGTTGCTTCACCTTCCTTATGGTCTGAGCGATGGAAGTCGAGCTTCACAGGTTGTGCCGACAACGAGTCGACTTCCGCCTGCGTCAGATAGCCGGCCTTAAGCATCTGCCCCAGCACAACATTTCGTCGGCTCAGCGCTCGCTCAGGGTAACGCACGGGATTGAAAAAGGATGGATTCTTACACAGACCAACGAGCAAGGCACTCTCGTTGGTTGTCAAGTCTTTCGGTTCCTTATTGAAATAAGTCTTGGCCGCCGATTTCAGTCCGACGGCGTTGTGTAGGAAGTCGAAGTAGTTGAGATACATCGTCAGGATTTCCTCCTTGGTGTAGAGGCGTTCCAGCTCCACGGCAATCACCCATTCGATAGGTTTCTGATACAGACGCTCTTCGACGCTGGCGGCCTGCGAGGAGTAGACCTGCTTGGCCAACTGCTGGGTGATGGTGGAACCACCGCCCGCGTTCTTCTGCCGCATAATGCCACGCTTGAATATGGCACGTAGCAAAGCGCGAAAGTCAATGCCCGAATGTTCGTAGAAGCGCACATCCTCGGTGGCGACCAGCGCCTGCACCGTTGAGGGTGCTATATTTTCATAATCTACGAAAACACGGTTGGCACGTGTATAGCTCCAGGTGCCCAGCACACGTCCGTCAGCAGAAATGGCCTGAGAGGCAAACTTATTGACGGGATTCTCTAATTGTTGCAGCTCAGGCATATAACCGATATAGCCCTTGGCAATAGCCCAGAAGGCTCCTGCCACAGCAAGAACGACGAGAATCAGTACCGTCCATAATCCAATAATGATTTTCTTTCTCATAACAGGTGAAAATGGGTTGCAAATATAGCTGATTTCTCCCACATCTATGGCATAAAATGGAGAAAAATTACTTTTTTTGCCTCGAAAAACTATCTTTTAGCCCAAGAGATTAGTTCACCACAATCTTTTATGCTATATTTGCCCCCACGAAATGCAAATCTTCAACACAGAGGGCTCTTGTGCCCGTGCTTTTATGAACAGAAGTTTCGTCACTATTGCCGACCATTCGCGTGAGAAGATTGAGTACCTCATCCGGATGGCACAGGAGTTTGAGCGCCACCCCAACCGCCTCCTCCTGCAAGGGCGTGTGGTTGCCACGCTCTTCTTCGAACCTTCCACGCGCACTCGTCTGAGCTTCGAGACGGCTGCTAACCGTCTGGGTGCTCGCGTCATAGGTTTTGCAGACCCCAAGGTTACCAGCGGAACTAAAGGTGAGACGCTGAAGGACACGATCATGATGGTCTCCAACTATGCCGACGTCATCGTCATGCGTCACTACCTCGAGGGTGCCGCGCGCTATGCCAGCGAGATAGCTCCTGTGCCAATCATCAATGCAGGTGACGGAGCCAACCAGCATCCCTCGCAGACCATGCTCGATCTCTACACGATCAACCAGACGCAAGGTACGCTCGACAACCTGAACATCTATCTTGTCGGCGACCTGAAGTACGGGCGTACCGTACACTCGCTGCTTATGGCTATGCGTCATTTCAACCCAACATTCCATTTTATTGCGCCGGATGAACTGGCGATGCCAGAACCATACAAACAGTATTGTAGCGAGCACGGCATACGTTATGTTGAGCATCAGGACTTTGACGCAGATGTTATCGCGGGCGCAGACATATTATATATGACGCGTGTTCAACGTGAGCGTTTCACAGACCTGATGGAGTATGAACGTGTCAAGGATCGCTACCTCCTCAAGCTTGATATGCTTTCCAAGGCGCGCGACAATATGCGCATCCTGCATCCCCTGCCGCGTGTCAACGAGATTGAATATGCCATCGACGATGACCCGCATGCCTACTACTTCCAGCAGGCACGCAACGGCCTCTACGCCCGTCAGGCCATCATCTGCGACTCCCTAGGCATCACACTCGAAGACATCATGGAGGATAGGACAATCATATAAAGCGGACTCTCCCCCCGAACCAGTCCAGCCGGAACACTTAATAGTTCCGCCTTCCTGGCACCCTGTTAGGGAGGGAGCAAATACCTTCAAAATTAGACCTTTATTAATATTTCTTAGATCATTTATATTCAATGGATATGACCACCAATAGTCAATTACATACTACTCCCCTCCCTACAAGGGAGGGGCAGGGGGGTGGGTCTCGCTCTTTAATCGTCTCCGCCCTCGACCACGGCACCGTCATCGATCATATCCCCTGCGACCGCCTTTTTGAAGTCATCAACTTGTTGCATCTTGACCAGATGACAAGCAAGGTTACTATAGGTTTCAACCTCAAGTCGCATAAGATGGGCACCAAGAGCATCATTAAGATTGCTGACCGCTTTTTCACCGACGAGGAGCTGAACCAACTGTCTGTTGTAGCGCCCAATGTCACGTTGGTCATCATCCGCGACTATGAGGTGGTAGAGAAACGCCCTGTGGTGTTGCCCGACGAGCTTCATGGTATTGTACACTGTGACAACCCTAAGTGTATCACCAACAATGAGCCTATGGCAACGCACTTCCACGTTGTCGATAAGCAGCAAGGCATCATCCGCTGCCACTATTGCAACCACGAACAGGATATAAAAAACGTAAAGTTAGTATAACATAACACAATGAAAAAAGACAACACCATCTTCGAGCTCATCAATGAAGAACGCGCACGTCAGGAACGTGGCATAGAGCTCATCGCATCCGAAAACTTCGTCAGCCCTCAGGTCATGGAAGCCATGGGCTCACCACTTACCAACAAATATGCTGAAGGCTATCCCGGCCATCGCTATTACGGTGGTTGTCAGGTTGTAGATAAGGTTGAACAGCTGGCCATAGACCGTGTCTGTGAGCTCTTCGGAGCTGAATATGCTAATGTGCAGCCTCACTCAGGTGCACAGGCCAACGCTGCCGTCTTCCTCGCTTGTCTGAATCCTGGTGACACCTTCATGGGATTGAACCTCGACCACGGCGGTCACCTGAGCCATGGCTCCCTTGTCAACACATCCGGTATCATCTATCGTCCAGTTGGATATAATCTCAACAAGGAAACTGGCCGTGTGGATTATGATGAGATGGAACAGCTTGCGCTTGAGCACAAGCCCAAGCTCATCATTGGTGGCGGCTCAGCCTATAGCCGCGAGTGGGACTACAAGCGTATGCGTGAAATAGCAGATAGGATTGGTGCCATCTTCATGGTCGATATGGCTCATCCTGCAGGACTTATTGCTGCAGGACTTCTCGACAATCCTTTGAAATACGCTCATATAGTAACCTCCACGACGCACAAGACACTCCGTGGTCCACGCGGAGGCATCATCCTCATGGGCAAAGATTTCGAGAACCCCTGGGGTAAGAAGACTCCGAAGGGCGTCACGAAGATGATGTCCGCACTCCTGAACAGCGCCGTCTTCCCTGGTATTCAGGGCGGACCGCTCGAACATGTTATCGCAGCCAAGGCTGTAGCATTTGGCGAAGCTTTGCAACCAGAATTTAAAGAGTGGGCCAAGCAGGTGAAGAAGAATGCGGCAGTTTTGGCCGACGAACTCACCAAGCGCGGCTTCCACATCGTCAGCGGTGGCACGGACAACCACTCCATGCTGGTTGACCTGCGTCCTAAGTATCCGGAGCTAACAGGTAAGGTGGCTGAGAATGCCCTCGTGGCTGCTGACATCACCGTGAACAAAAACATGGTACCTTTCGACAGCCGTAGTGCCTTCCAAACCTCTGGCATTCGTCTTGGCACCCCCGCCATCACTACGCGCGGTGCCAAGGAGGACCTCATGGTGAAGATTGCAGAACTCATCGAGCGAGTCCTCAATGATCCCGAAAGCGAACATGTCATCACCGCCGTACGCACTGAAGTTAACGGCATCATGAAGGCATATCCCCTCTTCGCATACTAAATTATAAGCTCCTCAATACATTTTTGCGACAGCATAGAAATGCAAAGTTCTATGCTGTCGTTTGTCGATGAAAATGATGAATAAACGAATGTTTAAGTAATATTAACAATATTGCATACATTATTTGAAAAAATGTATGTATCTTTGCACACGAATTATAGACAGGTGCGCAATCAGTCAGGAAGAAGAAGGTTAAAAGCTGGAATCAAGTCCTGAGAGCGATTATACGCTGAGTTGCAATAACCATTTGATTAACAACGATTCGTCTGGCTCGTCGATACGGGTGGCAGACAAGGAGAAGATATGGATTCCCAATTAGCAAATCAGGGCTTAGAGACAAAGCAATGGTTCGTCATGACGCATCTCGAACCACTCGAGTTAGAACATTGGATCATTGAGTCCAATACGCTTTGCGTCAAACGAGGTGAAGACCCGATTGATTATTTTATTCCGTATCTTGTTCTTGAACGACAAACTGTAGGTGCCGCACTATCTGAAGAAAATTATGCCAAGGTTTATCCTCAGCGACCTGTTTCTGAAGCAGAGCGACATCATAACGAGATTCGTAACGTTCTGCGCCGTTTCGTGTTTCTGAAGACGACTGCAAAGGGGATGCAATCCCTTCTCCATGAGCATTGGAACTATGGCCGATTGAAGCTCATCCCCTATAAGGACGTGGATGGGAGCAATGCTGTCATAGATGACATGATGATGCAACACTTCATCAATGCTTGTCTCGATCAGCGTGAGCGATTTGAAGTTCATCCTCACGTCGCTGAAATTGCCAAGGGCGCAGAAGTGATTATCCGCCGCGGAGCCTTCAAAGATTTGACAGCTCAGGTTTTCGATATCCAACATACCGCTATTGGTATACGCTTGACCCTTTCATTAGATTTCTTCGGGCATACTCAGGATATTCGCCTTTATGACAAGACGTTAGAGGATGTTCACTTTTGTAACGACGAACCTTCTGCAATCAGCCATGACTTCATCGACCGCACCATGTCCGTGCTGATCGAAGTCCTTGACAAAAGGATAAACCAGAAATCGGGTCGTGATAAAGATGATTTGGTTAAGCTCAATATGCTCTACCTCTACCGCCACATGCACATCGCGGACACCTGTCTTAAGATTCAAAATGATGCACTGATGCTGATATGTGCTTCGCTACGTTACGACGCAGAAGGGCGCTCCTACTATAATTCAATCGTTAAGAAGCACATCAAAAACATTAATCTTCAAACTCATCAATCTTCAGCTGATATCAATGCGCTTCTCACGCTTTATATAGCGCTCTTTATTAGCACCAAGGATCAAGAATACCGCCAGAAAGCGAAGGCCATCTTTCGTGATCTGCCATCTGTCCCGAGTAACGTGCAGCGGTTCATCGCTCACATCCGAAAGATGTAGCTTATTATCAAACCTCAAATGTCTTCAAATAACGAAATCAAAATTGCCGTAGCTGGTACTGGCTATGTCGGTTTGTCCGTTGCCACTTTGTTAGCTCAGCACCATCAAGTGACAGCCGTTGACGTCATACCCGAAAAGGTTGAGAAGATAAACAATCACATCTCACCCATTCAGGATGATTATATCGAGAAGTTTCTCGCAGAGAAGGATTTATACCTCCGTGCTACACTGGATGGAAAATCTGCATATAAGGATGCTGATTTCGTAGTAATTGCTGCTCCCACTAACTACGACCCTACGAAGAATTTTTTCGACACTTCCCATGTGGAGGAGGTCATAGAGCTGGTACTGGAAGCGAATCCCGACGCGGTGATGGTTATCAAAAGTACCGTGCCGGTGGGATATACGAGTTCTGTACGCGAGAAGTTCAGCTATCGCGAACGTCAGGCCGATGGCACTTTTAAAGTGATTGTGCCTAATATCATCTTCGCCCCTGAATTTCTCCGCGAGAGCAAAGCTCTCTATGATAACCTCTATCCCAGCCGCATCATAGTCGGCTATGATGACCCCGCCCTCGAAGAGGCCGCCCATCAGTTTGCCTCCCTCCTCGTTGAAGGAGCTATTGGGCCACAATCATCCGCCGGCCTTCCCGCCCGCTCAGCCACCGTGCCCGTCGCGTCAGCGGCGGTCTCCCCATCTCAACCCTCCGCCCCCACCTCTCAACAAAATAAGGATATTCCCGTGCTCTTCATGGGTTCCACCGAGGCGGAAGCCGTGAAGCTTTTCGCCAACACCTACCTCGCCCTACGCGTGAGCTATTTCAATGAGCTGGACACTTACGCTGAAATGAAAGGTCTCGACACCCAAGCAATCATTGAAGGTGTCTGTCTGGATCCCCGCATCGGTAGCTATTATAATAATCCGAGTTTTGGCTACGGCGGTTATTGCTTGCCAAAGGATACAAAGCAGCTCTTGGCCAACTATGCCGCAGTCCCGCAGAATATGATGTCAGCCATTGTGGAGAGTAATCGCACACGTAAAGATTTTATCGCTGATCAGGTGCTTCGCAAAGCAGGCTACTATACGCAGTCGAGCGCTTACGACTCTGCAACAGAGAAGGAATGTGTGATTGGCGTGTACCGTCTGACGATGAAGTCCAACTCCGACAATTTCCGTCAGAGTAGCATCCAAGGCGTTATGAAGCGCGTGAAGGCCAAAGGCGCTAAGGTAATCATCTATGAACCCACGCTCGTTGACGGAACCACCTTCTTCGGAAGTTTAGTGGTCAATGATTTAGAAAGATTCAAGGCGCTTTCTCAGGCGATTATTGCTAACCGCTACGACTCGGTATTGGACGATGTGATGGAGAAAGTATATACTCGTGATTTGTTTAAACGAGATTAAGAGGATGCACTGCATACAAAAATATCAAGAGACATACCACCGGGAACCAGAAGGAATATCTTTCTCCCCTTATCGGATTTGTCCGATAGGCGCACATTCCGATCATAATTTGGGGAAGATTACCGGTCTGGCAATAGATAAAGGTATTCATATTGCCTATTCTCCCAAACACAACGGTGTGGTGGAGATGCAATCATTGCAGTTTCCCAAGCGGGCACAGTGGCACATCGCTTCTGTGCCGGAACAGAAGGTTGGTGATTGGGCAGATTATTTACGTGGTGCTACCTGGGTGTTGGGGAACAAATACCGCTTGAAGGTTGGCCTCTGCGGAATCATTGAAGGGAGTCTGCCGATCGGCGGACTGTCATCTTCCGCTGCTGTGACAATCGCCTTTATGTCAGCGCTATGTAAGGTAAATGATATAGTCCTCAGCAAGCAGGAGGTGATAGATCTGGCATACGAAGCCGAACTTAATTACGTTGGGGTGTCGATAGGCAAACTTGATCAGAGTTGCGAGGTGCTGGGTAAGAAAGATCATCTGCTCTATTTGGACACCCGAGATGGCAGTTACGAACTGATTCCACGTTCGCCAGAGATGAAACCTTGGAAGATTGCCATCTTCTTCTCTGGTCTTGAGCACAACCTTGCTGGATCTAAGTTCAATATGCGCGTGGATGAACTGCGTGCTGGTGTCTATGCCCTACAGGCTTTTGCAGGAATAGATTATGGTAAATTCCATGAAGCAAACGCCCGGAATGTGTCCCGAGAAATTTATGAGCAGTACAAAGACAAACTGCCTCATACTTGGGCACGGCGCTGTGAACATTGGTATACCGAGTTCGAGCGTGTGGAGAAAGGTGCGGAAGCTTGGAGAAAGGGCGACATTGAAGCTTACGGCAAATTGTCGTTTGAATCAGGATGGAGCAGCATACACAATTGGGAATCAGGAGCTCCTGAACAGATCCGTCTCTACGAAATCATGACGCAGACTGATGGCATCTATGGCGGCCGTTTCAGCGGAGCAGGTTTCAAGGGATGTTGCATGGCTTTGATTGACCCTGCGTATGAAGAAGAAATAAGCCGAAAGGTAACGGAGGCATACCTGAATAGTTTCCCTTATCTAAAGGGTAAATATGATGTGTTTATCTGTGATAGTGCAGATGGGGTTCAACTCTAAATAATCAAGTGCATAGGTGTCGTCTTTAACTTCTTTAACTTCTGTCGCTAAGCTACTAATTTCTTTAACTTCCATAACATTCGAATGAAGTGCCTAATCTTAGCAGCTGGATATGCCACTCGTTTGTATCCTTTGACGGAGAATTTCCCCAAGCCATTGCTGAAGGTTGCTGGTAAACCTATCTTGGATTGGCTGATAGAAGATCTGGAGAAGAGTAATCTAATAGACGAATATATCGTAGTGAGCAATCATCGCTTCGCTCACATCTTCCAGGATTGGGCATGTCCGAAAGTACGTGTAATAGACGACGGAACCACTACTAATGAAACCCGTCTTGGAGCAGTCAGGGATATACAATTGGGGATAGAGACGGCCAAAGTCAATGACGATCTCTTCGTGATGGCTGGTGATAACTTGCTGTCCTTTAGCCTCTGTGAGTTTATTGCATACGCACAACAGAAAGGCACATCCTGTATCATGCGCTACTATGAGCCGGATGATAAGAAACTCCATAAGAGCGGAGTAGCAGAGGTAAATGAAAACGGCAAGATTCTTTCGATGGTAGAAAAACCTGCAGAACCGAAGAGTCACTGGTGCTGTCCCCCATTCTATTATATTGTTAAAGCGGATGTGCCGAAGGTTGCCGAGGCTATAGCTAACGGTTGCGGAGTGGATGCGCCCGGCAGTTTCATCGCATGGTTGTGTGGTCAGACCACCGTACACGCATGGGAAATGCCAGGTCCGAGGTACGACATTGGCAATCTGGAGAGTTACGAACAAGTGCAACGCACCTACAAAGTAATCTAATTA
>CAMZHV010000047.1 GCA_947307015.1 uncultured Prevotellaceae bacterium
AGATGATTCCCTCGCAGATGGAAAACAAGAAGAAGCGTGTGGTGGTTCAAAACATCCGTGACAAGAAGGGCGACCGCTTCGACCAGTACAAGGAAGAGTTCGAGTACCTGATATCATCAGGTATTTCCTTGGCCGTCAATGCCATCACCAACCCTCATTTCCCATTGAGCGAATCCCTCCAGAAGAATCTACTGAAGCTCTATCTGAACGATGTGGGCCTCCTTACTGGCATACTCTATCGCAACAACATCCGTCCCGTTCTCGACGATATTCGCAGTATCAATCTCGGTTCCGTCTATGAGAATGTGGTAGCCCAGGAACTTCGCGCACATGGGCATAAGCTCTACTATTACGACAACCGCAAGCAGGGCGAGGTGGACTATCTGGTTGACAACCACACCACGATGAGTGCCCACCCGATTGAAGTCAAGTCGGGCAAGGACTACACGGAGCATAGTGCGCTCAACAATCTCCTGAAAGTTCCTGAGTACAATGTCCTTGCGGCCACTGTCATTTCCAACGAGCGCAAGGTCTATCAAGAAGGCAAAGTGACGTATATGCCCGTCTATTTCGTGATGTTTATGGAAGCTGATACACCTCAGACTGACGAAGAAGAGTATATATTCTGATCAGAAAGCTGTTCTCCCGTGGTGAAGTTGCCATAGAGGGTGATGGTGTAGAAAAAGCGCTTCTGACTCATGGCAGTTGGTCAGCAGACAGAGGCTGACCAGTGCCATGATGAATTGAAGAAGTTTCATGAACATCATCAATTGTTAATCCTTGATTTGAACGACTTCGAAGTCGGTGGCGGAGAACCACTGGCCGAGCCAGGTGCTGTGGGTGAAGTCGTTGTCGGAGGTGAGGCCGTAGCGCAGGACGGTGGGCTTGGTGATGCGGATGGGCTCGAACGTGATGCGGTTCCAGCCGTAGCCTTTATGCCAGTTGACTTCCACCAATTTACATTGGAGATTGCCGTAAGCAACAGAGTCAGATGGAATAGCATGATCTTTGTGATAACGCACATATATGTCCGCCTCAGCCCAAATATCGCCACCTTCGTCGCCTGTGGCTGGAATCTCCTTGAATTGAGGTTGCTGGTCGCCGATGATAGCATAGATGAAGGCTCCTGTGCCGTTGGCGCGGGCAGCACAAGTGAGGCGATAGGTGCCGGGCTGGAGGGTGTCGGCACGTTCCACGCGGTAGCGCTGACGGTGATTGTCATCGTAGCAGTCGAGGTAGCGGACATCCCCATCGCCAGACAAGTGCTGCCCCATCGTCGTGAAGCGGTCGTTGCAGCCCTGAGCGTTGAGAACCTTCCATCCACCAGCTTGCAGGAAGTCCCACTCGTGAGGCTGTATGTAGATGCCATCATGCGTGTTCTCTACGCGGTCACGAAAATCGTATTCTGCCCACGTTCTTTGGTTATATTCCTCCTCAGCCTTGATGAATTTCGGTATGCCATAACCTGCTGCAGCGCCAGCCACGATGAGTCCTAAGAACCACATGACGAGCAGGGTAATGCGCTGGCTATAAGGCATTGACTGCATTTGCTTAAACTCATTCAAGAGGCTGTGGACTATGGCGTAAGCGGTGATGGCGAGAACGACTGAGGCGGCAATGACGAAGATGTACAGCGGCAGTTGCAGCTGCGGCAGTACGGCAGCAAACTCCTCCGATTGCGGGAAGCCGAGACCTATGAAAGCGGAGTCCACAGGGTTCAAGGCAACAGCAGCCAAACAGACAATACCCATAAGACACAGAGCTGCCACGAACACACCAAAAGCGTAGATACACCAGCGGAAGAGCGTGCTGATGACTGTCCACAAAGCCGTGAAGAAGCCCCCGATGCAACCGATCGTACCGCTGATGCAGCCAGAGGGACCGCGGTGACCGGCGCCCCAAGACCCACCCCCATCCCCTCCCGTCAGGGAGGGGTGAGGCTGCGCATTGGCATCCTCATTCAAACCGGAGGCTTCCCCTCCCTGACGGGAGGGGTCAGGGGTGGGTCTCGTTATCTCTTCCGCCAAATTTTGCGGGTTCACCTCTTTACCCTTCATGCGCAGCCGGTCCTCGGGTGTCTCGGCCACGGGCATGAGCACGGCGAGGAGAATGTAGATGATGATGAGGGCGATGCCCCAGAAATAGACTTGGAAGTAGAGGTATTGGTGAGGCAGGAACCACAGGAAGTTGTACGACGAACCGACGAAGGAGAGCAGCACAGCTGCTGCATAGCCCAAGCGCCACCACAGCGGATCGCCGCCGAAGTAAGCTGCGAAGCCCGACAGCACACCCATCAGCTTCTTGTCGTCAGGGTTGCGGTATAAGACCCTCCCCCGTCCCCTCCCGTCAGGGAGGGGTGAGGCTGGCGCGTTGTCTTCCTCATTCAAGCTGGAGGTCTCCCCTCCCTGACGGGAGGGGTCGGGGGTGGGTCTTTCTTCCATCTCTTCCGGCTTCCCAATCCGATGAATGATCTCTGTGACGTGTTCTATGGTCACGGCCTCTACGCCCTGTGCCTTCAGCTCGTCTAAGAGCTCGGCGATGCGCGCTTCGATGTCCTGGGCGATTTCCTCGCCGCCCTCGCGTGAACGGAAATAGTTGCGGAGCGACTGCTCGTAGGTGGAGAGCATCTCGTAAGCATCCTCATCGATGGCGAAGAGGCGTCCGCAAAGGTTGATGGTTATATTCTTTTTCATTGTATTGTTTGGTTTAATAATCTGGGTTATTTGATCAAAACAGGCAGTTTTATGCGCCATAACACTTAGGTGATTTGCTTGCAGCATCGTGAATCGTCAATTGCAGCATCGTGAATCGTCAATTGCAGCATCGCGAATCTGCAAACAAAACACTTAACTCATTGTGGTCGCTTGTATGCCTTTTAAGAGTGACACGGTTCGTTCAATTTCGCCCCAGGCTTTATCCAGTTCGTTGAGGAACTGGTGGCCGGAGTCTGTGAGGCAGTAGTACTTGCGCGGAGGCCCTTGCGTGCTCTCCTGCCATTCGTAGGCGAGCAAGCCGTCCTTCTTCAGTCGCGTCAGCAGCGGATAGAGCGTCCCTTCGACCACCAGCAGGTCAGCTTCCTTCAGTTGCTGGATGATGTCCGAGGCGTAGGCTGCCTGCCGCTTCAGCAACAACAAGATGCAATATTCCAGCATCCCTTTGCGCATCTGTGATTTGGCATTTGTTACATCCATTGATAGTTGAGAGTTTAGGGTTTAAAGTTTAGAGTAACTTTGCTTAAGCGACGGCAAAGGTAGGCTAAATATTAGTACCTTGCAATACATAGTACTAAATAAATGCGAGATTATAACCTTATTTAACAGAATAAGGCGTGTCTCACAATGTGATTCTTGTCACACTGGCATAAGCAGGAATGTTGGCATAGCCTTGCTCCAGAGGGACGAGACCGGCGTACACCAGAGCGCAGATGATGGGGCCTCCATGACAGAATACGGCTATGCAATCATCAGGGTGTGCGGTGGCTTTCATCTCATCGAGGAAAGCGGCGACACGGCGGTAGAGATCTCGGAAAGACTCGCCGTTGCGCGTAGGGCAGTCAAGGTAGTGCTCGTAGTATTCTTTCAGCTGTGGGTCGTTGATCTCATCGAAACGTTTCATCTCCCAGTCGCCCATATTCATCTCCTTCATACGCGGCTCTTCGATGGCATCGGGATAGCCACAGTAGGCCGCCAGCTTTCTGGCACGCGAGAGCGGGGAGGTGAAGACGCGGTCGAAAGCAATGCCCTCGAGCTGTGCCTTACACGCTGCCGCCTCCTCTTCAAAATGTTCGGATACAGGGACATCTGTCCATCCATAGCATGTGCCTGTGGGGACGCCGACCGAGGTATGTCTGATAAGATAGAGAAACATGGCATTAGTAAAATATGAGTTCACCGCCCTTCTTGAGTTCGTTGACGGAGATTTGGAAGCGTGGCAGCCGTTTGCCGTTCCAAGTCACGCGCTTGCATGTGCCGTTGGTAGTCGCGCGCCTGATGACAACAGTTGTCTGGCGGTCGGCTCCGAGGTGGAGCGTCACTTTCTCGAAGAGCGGCGGGAAGAGTTCGTAGACGGCTTCGCCAACGACGAGCGGATACATACCTATGCTGGCGTAAACGTACCAGGCACTCATGGCGCCGTCATCCTCGTCCATCTCAGGGCAATAGCCACGGGGCTGATTCACGAAGGCACAGCCGACGAATGGGGTGGGGTAGGCATCGTTGCCGCCATATCGATGGGTGACGGACGTAGCGGCAAGGCTTCGGACTACAGCGCCTGTCTTCTGCGGCATACCGAGCCGTCCGAAGAGGAAAGGCACATGGATGTCGGGCTCGTTACCCTGGTTGTAGAGTTCCTCACGAAAGAAAGTCTCCAGTTGTGCTGCGAGTTTTTTCTTGCCTACCAATTTGATCATTCGCGGCAGATACATGGGCGCTCCCCAACGGTACTGCCAGCGCGTGCCCTGGTAAAGACCATTGCCACGCATCTTGGTGTAGGTTGAATCGATGTGCTGGAACTCGCGCGGCCAAATGCTGTCAAAGATTTCCTCGCCCCGCTTTGTCCAAAGGGCAGCGTCATCCTTCATGCCCAATTCCCCAGCCAACTGACCTAACGCCCAGAAGTCGCCGCTCGCCTCCAGACACTGGTCGGGGCTCTTCAGGCTAAGCCGTTTCACTTCGGCCACCATGCCCGGATAAGCGTCGTGGAGGGAAGGAATGCTGATGCCCTGACGATAGGCGTCGAGCAGGGTGGCGATGGCGTGCTCGGTGCGAACAGTGGGCACACACTCATAGTCGGTGCTCCAGTCCTTCTTACCCGTCAGGTAGAGCTGAGCCAACGACTGCATGATGTCGGAGGAGTGAATGCCATCGAGCAACGTGATTAGGGGGAACTTGGTGCGATAGGTGTCCCAAAGCGACCATGAGCTGTAGTACTGGAAGTCCTTGGCTTCGTGGATATTGCCGTCGGTGCCAAGATAACGGTTTCTCGTCAGGGTATTATCCGTAACTCGGAACGGACTATGGAAGGTTCTGTAGAGCGAAGTGTAAAAGATAATTTGTTGGTTCTCTGTGCCGCCTTCTACCTCAACAGATGAGAGGAAATGGTGCCAACGGAGTTGGGCACGCTTGAGTATCGCTTCGAATTTTCTCCCCCACACGTCTCTTTCCTCCAAGCGTTCTAACTCATCCGCAAAACCTGTGGATACCACGATGCGCACCTCTACATCGTTGGTCTTAAGGTCAGGGAAGGTGAGGCGCAGGCGACCGTCGGCAATCGTGTCGAGCTCGAAAGGTGAACTGGCGTAGAGGCGATAGTGCAAGTGATAGCGTCCGCGTCCACAAGTGTTGGCACACACCGCAAAGCCCTGACCCATCGATGGTGACTTCTGCTCGAAGCCAGCATCGAAGAGCTTGTCGAAAGCCGAGCGGGGATTGAGCAGCAAGACTGAGTTCGATGGATCAGGAAAGGAGAAACGCTCCACGGCCATCTGGTCGTCGGCAGTCGCGGCAAAGCCCACGCCGTTGCTCAACTGTACGCTGTAGTAGCCTGGCGAAGCCTCCTCGGTCTGCTTCAGCAGCTGTACGCCTTCGCCCGTCGCATCGGGCATGAGCGACACATTACCTCCGCAACCGCTGCCACCCACACCCGAAAGACGATTGATGCTGAAACCCGAAATGACGGGCACTTCATAGTCGTAGCCTGGATGCTGGCGCGGCTTGCTGTCAGGGCAGACCTGAATCTGGCTGTAAGGAACCGTGGCCCCAGGCGTCATCTGTCCGTAGTCGTCGGCTGTGCCCATGTACAGGTTAACTTTATCGAGCACAGCGTGTTGCTGAGCAAGCAGGGGCACGAAGAAGAATAAAGAGAGAGCTAAACAATATAGTTTCTTCATTTTCCGGTTATCAGTCAAGTGAGTGCAAACGGGGACTTACTTATTTACTTCTCTAACCATTGGTTGAAAAATTCGAGGATGGCAGATACCTTATGGCTGGGGTATTGGGTGTGGCAGGTGTAGCCGCTGATGGTGTCGCCCGTGTTGTAGCGCACGAAATATGTACAGCGCGTGGCTTCCTCATCGTCGGTATGGTAGTCGTACAAGGTACTCTTCAGCTGTACGGCATTAGCTTGTTCTTGCAGTTGTTGCATCACTTCGTTGCTCACCTTGAGCGTGCTGTCTATACCCCGTTGAGCATCGCGCAGGGTCATCGTGGCTTCCTCTTCGCCGCGCTCTATGGTGAACTCCTGATCGCTCCCCTGCTTGTTTTTGCAGGTGAACTTGAAGTAGTCCATCCTGAGGACGCCTTCCTGGTAGTCGCGCCATTTCTGGAAATAGTCCGCAAGGCCCCGACGCATTTCTTGATAGTTCTTCGGCCAGGCCATATAACCACCTGACGAGACAGAGCGCTTCGAGTCGTACTTGTAGTAGAGGCTCCACGAATCGCCGTCGAAAATCTCCATCAAGGGCTTATAGTCACGCTTGTATTTATCCATTTTATAGGTACGCACGATGGATAAGAGTTCGTCGAAGATGGTGCTGTCGGCAAGGTAGAACTCCTTCTCCTGAGGGCATCCCTCGTCGATGACGACATGAACCCTGCCGTCGTCCACGGTGCTGACAGCGTATTTCTCTCCACTATACATGCGCATGGAGTTGTGATGGTCGAAGCTGAAATAGGTGAGCCTTTCTGTTTCCATTTCGTTGTTATTGTTATGATGGGGCGAAGCACAGGAAAGAACGAGTGCCATGAATCCTGTGAACAAAAAAAAGACGTTTTTCTTCATAAAGACTTAAAAATTTCGATGCAAAGATAGTGATATTCGCGGATTATGCCTATCTTTGTCCTCAGTTTTAAATGTTTTTATATGAAAAATAGCATTCTCTTGTCGTTCGCACTGCTCGTATTCGCAGTGTCTACAATTCACGCACAGTCCACTCCCCAGGAGGATTTGGACACCAAGTATGCCACTGAACTGGTCAAGGCAGGCACCCTTGCACCGGACTTCACGTTGAAGACTCCCGATGGCAAGTCTGTCCAGCTCTCCAAGTTCCTGCATGGCCGAACCGTAGTACTCGACTTCTGGGCATCGTGGTGCCCCGACTGTCGCAAGGAAGCGCCGGATGTGCAGCGTATGTATGACGCCTATCGTCAGCAAGGCATTGAATTCATCGGTGTGTCGATGGACACGGACGTGAAGGCGTGGAAGAAGGCCATCAAGACTTATGGTATCACCTACACGCAAGTGAGCGAGTTGAAGCCCTTCAAGGAGACGGACATTGCCAAGGCGTACGGCGTCAAGTGGATTCCGTCGATGGTTGTCGTGGGTCCTGACGGCAAGGTGAAGCTCGCTACGGTGATGGCCTCCAAGGTAGAGCGCTATCTACAGGATTTGCAAGTGGAACAAGTGCTGGAGCGTCTCTCCTTAGACGAGAAGATTGGACAGATGTGCGAACTGACCATCGACGTCATCAGCGACATGCAGAGCCCGGAGATGCGCTTGAACGAAGAGGCGCTTGCCCGTGTGTTCAACAAATACCATGTAGGCAGCATCCTCAATGTGCCCAAGAGCGTGGCACAGAAGCCCGAAGCATGGAGCACCCTCATCAGGCAGCTCAACCAACTGTCTGCTGAGACCTGTTCTGGTGTGCCGCAGATCTATGGCGTAGACCAGATCCACGGTGCCAGCTACACGTGGGGTGCCACGCTGTTCCCGCAGGAGGTGGGGCAGGCAGCCTCCTTCAATCGCAACATACCTCGCCGCGTCAGTGAAATAGCCGCTTACGAGAGCCGTGCATGTCTCATCCCATGGGTCTATTCGCCCGTCATGGACCTTGGACGCCAGCCCCTCTGGAGCCGTATGTGGGAGAGCTATGGCGAGGATGTCTACCTGAATTGCGAGATGGCACGCGAGGCCGTCATCGGCTATCAGGGCGACAACCCCTACTATATCCCTGCCGACCGCGTAGCGGCCTGCCTCAAGCATTATATGGCCTACGGCGTACCCGTCAGCGGTAAGGACCGCACGCCCAGCAGCGTCACGGAGCGGGAGATGCGCGAGAAGTTCTTCCAACCCTTCCGTGCCGCCATACAGGCGGGAGCACTCTCCCTCATGGTCAACTCCAGCGTCAACAACGGCGTACCCTTCCATGCCAACAGCAAGTACCTGACCACATGGCTCAAAGAGGAGCTGCAATGGGACGGCATGATTGTCACCGACTGGGCCGACATTAATAATATATGTACGCGCGACCACGTGGCCGCCACCAAGAAGGACGCTATCTGCATGGCCATCAATGCAGGAATCGATATGTCCATGGTGCCCTACGAAGTGGAATTCTGCGATATGTTGCGCGAACTGGTCAACGAGGGACGTGTGCCGCTCTCGCGCATCGACGATGCCGTGCGACGCATCCTCCGTCTCAAGGTGCGCTTAGGACTCATGGACAAGCAGACGTGGGACAAGACACCCAAGCAGCTGGCCAAGGAATTCCCCCAATTCGCCAGCAAGGACTTTGCACTCGAAGCTGAGCAGATGGCAACCGAATGTATGGTACTGCTGAAGAATGAAAAGGGTAAAGGAGGAAATGACAAGCTGCTGCCCCTGAAGGAAGGTACACGCATCCTCGTCTGCGGACCCAATGCTGACAACCTCCGAGGCATGAATGGCGGATGGACATACACCTGGCAGGGCGAACGCACCAACGAGCTGGCACCGCAGATGGGCAACTATCCCACTTTCCAGCAGGCTCTCAAGGAGCGCTTTGGTGAAGGCCAAGTGCAGTACCTTCAGGGTGTCACATGGGATGCAAAGGACTTCAACCTCGACCATAAGGCTGCGGACTGGCAACAGCTTGCCGACGCTGCACAGCGCGCTGATGTCATCGTCGCCTGCGTAGGTGAGAACTCTTACTGCGAAACACCCGGCAACATCAACGATCTCAACCTCAGCGACAACCAGAAGGAAATGGTGCGCACGCTGGCAGCCACGGGCAAACCCGTAGCACTCATCCTCACCGAGGGACGGCCGCGTGTCATTCGTGACATTGAACCGCTCTGCCAGGCCGTCGTTCACACATTCCTCCCCGGCAACTACGGAGGAACAGCACTCGCTAAGCTCTTGGCCGGCGACACGGACTTCACAGCACGTATGCCATACACCTATCCGAAATACACCGGAGCACTCGTCACCTACGACTATAAACCCTGCGAGAACATGGGACAGATGGACGGCAACTACAACTACGACGCCGTCATGGACGTGCAGTGGCCTTTCGGCTACGGACTTCACTACACGACCGTTGAATATAGCAATATGAAGGTTGACAAGACCACCTTCACTGCCGACGACATCCTCACCGTCACTATCGATGTCAAGAACACGGGCAACCGCCCCACTATGGAGAGCGTGCTCCTCTACAGCAGCGACCTCGTAGCCTCCATCACGCCCGACAACTGCCGCCTACGCGCCTTCACCAAAATTGCGCTCAAGGCTGGCGAGCAACAGACCGTGACACTTCAGCTGCCTGCCCGCGACCTCTCCTTCGTCGACTTCAACGACCGTTGGGTGCTCGAACCCGGAGACTTCCGACTGGTGATTGCCGATCAACATGTGATGGTGAAACTATGAATCTATACAATCCGTAAAAATACGGCTTGAGAATAATGAACGAGGCTGTGCCCAAACAATGGACACAGCCTCGTTGATTTTTATAAGTATGCAATAACTTACGAGTTGTATTCCTGCCAACTCTTAATCTTGATGTCTTCAAGATCCATGGTGGTGATGGCCTGGATGAAGGCCTTGGCAAGACGGGTGTTGGTCATCAACGGGATGTTGTGGTCGATGGCAGCACGACGGATGCGGTAGCCGTTGGTGAGCTCGCGGCGGGTGCGGTTCTTTGGCACATTGACGATGAGGTCAAACTTATGCTGTGCAATGAGCGTGAGCACGTTGTCAGCATCCTCTTCATCAGGCCAGCTTACGCTGCGAGCGAAGACGCCATTCTCGTTGAGGAAGGCTGCTGTGCCGCCAGTGGCATAGACGTCGAGGCCTTTCTTGACGAGCTGACGGGCAGGTTCGAGGAGGTCGAGCTTACCTTTGGCGCCACCGGAGGAGATGAGAACAGCCTTCTTAGGAATGCGATAACCCGTGGCGATGAGGGCATTGAGGAGCGCTTCGTGGAGGTCGTCGCCGAGACAGCCGACTTCGCCCGTAGAGCTCATGTCGACGCCGAGGACAGGATCGGCATTCTGTAGGCGTGCGAAACTGAACTGGCTGGCTTTCACGCCGATGCGGTCGATGTCGAACTCGCTCTTCTCTGCACGCTGGTAAGGTGCATCGAGCATGATCTTCGTCGCGGTCTCGATGAAGTTGCGCTTCAGAATCTTCGACACGAAGGGGAAGGAACGCGAGGCGCGGAGGTTGCACTCGATGACCTTCACTTCGCGGTTCTTGGCGAGGAACTGAATGTTGAAAGGACCGCTGATGTTGAGCTCGGCAGCAATCTTGCGCGAGATCTTCTTCATCTGACGGATCGTGGAGAAGTAGACATTCTGAGCGGGGAAGACCATCGTGGCATCGCCAGAGTGTACGCCAGCATATTCGACGTGCTCGCTGATGGCATATTCTACGATCTCACCCTTGTCGGCAACGGCATCAAACTCTATCTCCTTGGTCTCCTGCATAAACTGCGAGACGACGACGGGATATTCGTGCGAAACCTCTGTTGCCAGCTGAAGGAAGCGCTCCAGTTCTTCGTCGGAGTAGCAGACGTTCATGGCAGCGCCGGAGAGAACGTAGCTGGGACGTACCAGGACGGGATAGCCGACCTCTGCAATAAACTCCTTGATAGAGTCGAGGCTGGTGAGGGCACGCCATGCGGGCTGGTCGACGCCGAGCTTATCGAGCATGGCAGAGAACTTGTCGCGGTTCTCCGCGCGGTCAATGTCAACTGGCGATGTGCCGAGGACGGGAACGCCCTGACGGTGAAGCTTCATCGCGAGGTTGTTGGGAATCTGACCACCTACGGAAACAATGACACCGCGGGGCTGCTCCAGGTCGATGACGTCGAGAACGCGTTCGAGGGTCAGCTCGTCGAAATAGAGACGGTCGCACATATCGTAGTCGGTAGACACAGTCTCGGGGTTATAGTTGATCATGATGGACTTATAACCCAGCTTGCGAGCGGTGTTAATAGCGTTGACAGAACACCAGTCGAATTCGACGCTGGAACCGATGCGATAAGCACCGGAGCCAAGGACGATAACGGACTTCTCGTTGTGGTAGTAGGGGATATCGTGAGAGGGCTGGTAATTCTCGGCGACAGAATCGCTGGGCACACGACCAAGGGTGAAGGCATCTTGGAAGGCGGGGGTGTGCGTGTAGGTAAAATAGAGGTAGTTGGTGAGCTCGGGGTGCTCGCTGGCTACCGTTGGAATACGCTTCACGGAGGGGAGAATGCCGTGCTGCTTGCGGTAGCGGCGGACGTCAAGGTTCTCCTTCTCGAGGTTGCCGGATGCGGGTTTGAGAACGAAACGAGCAATCTGGAAGTCGCTGAAGCCTGCCTGCTTCACTTCAAGGAGGAATTCGTCGGGCAGTTCTTCGAGGCTGTTGTAACTCTCGAGCTTGTGCTTGAGGTCAACGATGCGCTTCATGCGGGTGATGAACCACGGGTCGATCTTCGTGAGCTGTTCGATGCGCTCCACGGTGTAGCCCTGCTCCAGAGCCTCGGCGATGGCAAAGATGCGGAGGTCGGTGGGGTTCTCAAGGGCGTCGTCGAGGTCGTCGAAAGCCACGTGCTCGTTGCCCACGAAGCCATGCATGCCCTGACCTATCATGCGGAGTCCCTTCTGCAACATTTCCTCGAAGGAACGACCGATGGACATGATTTCACCGACAGACTTCATCGACGAACCAATCTGGCGCGAGACACCGACGAACTTGGTCAGATCCCAGCGCGGAATCTTGCAGATCATATAGTCGAGAGAGGGTGCCACGTAAGCGCTGTTTGTCGTGCCCATCTCACCAATCTGGTCGAGCGTGTAGCCGAGGGCAATCTTGGCGGCAACGAACGCAAGGGGGTAGCCAGTAGCTTTCGAGGCAAGCGCACTGGAGCGCGAGAGGCGTGCGTTGATCTCAATGATGCGGTAGTCGTTGGTGACGGCGTTGAAGGCAAACTGTATGTTACATTCACCGACGATGCCGAGATGCTTCACGCAGCGGATGGTGATGTCCTGCAGCATGTTGACCTGCTCCTCGGTGAGCGAGCAGGTGGGCGCAACGACAATGCTCTCGCCTGTATGGATGCCAAGGGGGTCGAAGTTCTCCATCGAGGCAACTGTGAAGCAACGGTCGTTGGCATCGCGGATACATTCGAACTCGATTTCCTTCCAGCCCTTGAGGCTCTCCTCGACGAGTATCTGGGGTGCGAAGGTGAAGGCGCTCTCTGCAATCTCGATGAACTTCTCCTCGTCAGGGCAAATACCGCTGCCGAGTCCGCCAAGGGCGTAGGCCGAGCGGATCATGATGGGGAAGCCTATTTCGTGTGCAGCCTTGAGTGCGTCGTCCATATTCTCTACAGCGTGGCTCACGGGCACTTTCAAGTCCACCTCGGAGAGCTTCTTCACGAAGAGGTCGCGGTCCTCGGTGTTCATGATAGCCTCGACACTGGTGCCGAGCACCTCGACACCGTATTCCTTAAGCGTCCCGTTGAGGTAGAGTTCAGTGCCGCAGTTCAGCGCTGTCTGTCCGCCAAAGGCCAGCAGAATGCCATCGGGACGCTCCTTCTTGATGATTTCAGTTACAAAATAGGGCGTCACCGGTTGGAAGTAAACTTTGTCGGTGATGCCCTCGGAGGTTTGAATCGTAGCTATATTGGGGTTGACGAGTACGCTTTGTATGCCTTCTTCACGCAAAGCCTTCAACGCCTGCGAACCCGAGTAGTCGAACTCGCCAGCTTGTCCAATCTTCAAGGCGCCGCTGCCCAGCACAAGCACCTTCTTCAAGTTCTTTTTCATAAAGTGTGTGTATTAGCTGAATATGATTGTTTTATTCTTATATGTCAGCAGCTTTCGCTGGATATGCTTGGTCACGGCGCGCGAGAGGACAATCTTCTCCAAGTCCTTGCCTTTGAGCACGAGGCTCTCGGGTGTGTCCTTATGTGTGATGCGTGCCACGTCCTGCTCAATGATCGGCCCTGCGTCCAGCTCTGCAGTGACGTAGTGAGAAGTCGCTCCGATGATTTTCACGCCGCGCTCCCATGCCTGATGATAGGGCTTGGCGCCCACGAAGGCGGGTAGGAACGAGTGGTGAATATTGATGATGTGATGGGGATAACGGGCTATCATCTCATCGCTGATGATCTGCATATAGCGTGCCAGCACAATAAAGGTGACACGCTCATGTTCCAGCAGTTCCAGCTCAGCAGCCTCCACCTCAGCCTTATTCGAATGATCCTTGTTGATAGACCATACATAATATGGGATGTTGAACTGCTCGGCGACGAAACGCAGGTCCTCGTGGTTGCTGATGATGCAAGGGATATCGACGTTCCACTCGCCCGCCTTGTAGCGTGCCAGCAGGTCGTAGAGGCAGTGGCTCATCTTGCTGACGAAGATAGCCATGCGCGGACGCTCGTCGGAGAAATAGAGGTTGAAAGTCATCTGATAACGCGGGGCGTAGAGCGTGGTCAGATACTCCTTGATTTTATTTTTGGGGATCAGGAAACGTTCCAATTGCCATTCGATGCGCATGAAGAACATCCCGTCTTCGCGGTCGACATATTGGTCGAGATAAATGATGTTACCCTGATTATCGGTGATGAATTTAGTTACCTCGGAAATGATTCCTGGTTGGTCTGGACAGTGTAGCAGTAGGATGGCACTTGCTTCCATTTGCAATCTTCATTTGTGCTTTTTCGCGGCAAAGGTAGTCATAAAATACGATTTATCTATGCAAAATAGCATTTTTCTTTCGTGAGGGCTGACTTTTTGATATATTTTGGTTACCTTTGTGCCAACAATAGTCAAAAAAGATATGATTTATCCACAGACTTTCGAAGAGAAGATAGGGATGAAAGAGGTGCGTGCGATGCTACGTGCCCACTGCCTCAGTTCACTCGGTGAACAGCGCGCGGACGAAATGAAGTTCACGTCGGATGCCAAACAGCTATGCGAGCTCCATCAACAAGTAGGCGAATTTGTGCGCCTCACCGAAGAGCATGATGACTTCCCCGCCCAGGGTTTCTACGACCTGCGTCCAACGCTTTACCACATTCGCATCGAAGGGACATATATAGAGGTGGACGAGATGTTCGCGCTGAAGAGGTCGCTGGAAACGATAGAAGGGATACAAAAGACCCTCTCCCCGCTTCCCCGTCAGGGGGAGAGCCTCACTTCGCTCGAAATCCCTTATCCTGCCCTTTCACGTTTGGCCTCCGCCAGGGCTCCCCTCCCTCAAAGAGAGGGAGCTGGGGTGGGTCTTCGTATTAATGCGATCCTCGACAAATTTGGGCACGTCAAAGACTCCGCCTCCTCCGAGCTGGCGCGCATCCGTCGCGAGCTGGCGAGTGCAGAGGGCAGTGTCAGCCGAGTGCTTAATAATATATTAAGGAACGCGCAGGCGGAAGGGACGGTACCACAGGACGTGGCACCTACCATGCGCGACGGTCGTCTCGTCATCCCTGTGGCACCTGCCTTGAAGCGCAAGATCAAGGGTATTGTTCATGACGAGAGCGCAACGGGCAAGACCGTGTTCATCGAGCCGCAGGAGGTCGTCGAAGCCAACAACCGCATCCGCGAGCTCGAGGGTGAGGAACGGCGCGAGGTCATCCGCATCCTGCGTGAGTTCACAGAGAGCTTGCGACCTCTGGTGCCGCAGCTACTGCAAAGCTACGAGATGCTGGCCGACGTGGAGTTTGTGCGTGCCAAGGCTCTCTTAGCCAAAGAGATGGGTGCGTTCACGACAACGCAACCACAGATCGCCTCCCGTCCACTCATCGACTGGACTTTAGCTGTGCATCCCTTGCTCAAACGCACATTGGAGAAACATGGCAAGAAGGTGGTGCCGTTGGAGATTGAGTTAGGGGAGGGGGCCCGCATTCTCCTCATCTCAGGTCCCAACGCAGGCGGCAAGAGCGTCTGCCTGAAAACCGTGGGACTGCTGCAATATATGCTGCAATGTGGCTTGCCTATCACAGTTGGCGAGCGTTCACGATTAGGAGTCTTCGAGCACATCATGATAGACATAGGCGACGAGCAGAGCATTGAAGATGAACTTTCAACATACAGCTCTCACCTCCTGAATATGAAACAGATGATGCGCAGCGCCGATCCGGCCACGCTGTTGCTCATCGATGAGTTCGGCGGTGGCACAGAGCCTCAGATTGGTGGTGCCATCGCCGAGGCTGTGCTGAAGCGTTTCGTGCAGAAGGGTGCTTTCGGCATTATCACGACGCACTACCAGAACCTCAAGCATTTTGCCGAGGAGACCGAAGGTATGGTCAATGGTGCCATGCTCTACGACCGTCACCACATGCAGGCGTTGTTCCAGCTGCAGATAGGGCAGCCCGGCAGTAGCTTCGCTGTGGAGATTGCACGCAAGATAGGCATCCCCGAAGAAGTCATTGCCGACGCCTCGGACATCGTAGGGCGCGACTACATCAATGCCGACAAGTGGCTACAGGATATTGTGCGCGACCGTCGCTACTGGCAGCAGAAGCGTGAAACCATCCACAGCCGCGAGAAGCAGATGGAGCAGACCATCGCGAAATACGAAGAGGAGATTGCTGAGCTGCGACGCCAGCGCAAGGACATCATCCGAAAGGCCAAAGACGAAGCCGAACAGCTGCTCCTCGACTCCAACGCACGCATCGAACGCACCATCCGCGAGATACGCGAAGCACAGGCCGAGAAGGAAGAGACACGCCGCGTCCGCCAACAGCTCGAGGACTTCCGCATCAAGGAAGTAGAGAATATGCAAGGCGTTGAGGACGAGGCGATAGAACGAAAGATGGAGAAGATCAGGAGGAGGCAGGAACGCAAGAAAAGACCCACCCCCGACCCCTCCCGTCAGGGAGGGGAGGGGCTGCGCACAGACAGCCACTCGCAACCCGAAGGCCTCCCCTCCCTGACGGGAGGGAGCGGGGGTGGGTCTTTTGTCCGCCTCAAAGGTCAGACCTCCGTGGGTCGCCTCCTTTCCGTCGATGGCAAGCAGGCGACAGTCTTGTTTGGGCAGATGAAAACCACGGTGAACGTGGACAGACTCGTGCCTGCGAAGGAGCCAAAGAAGGAAGAGTCGCCGAGAGGCGTTACCTTCCTCGGACGCGAAACACAGAACGCCATGCGCGAAAAGAGCCTCCATTTCAAGCAGGAAATCGATGTGCGAGGAATGCGCGGCGACGAAGCCCTTAATGCTGTACAACATTTCATCGACGATGCTACACAGGTTGGCGTAGCACGCGTTCGCATCCTCCACGGCACAGGCACGGGAGCACTCCGCCAGCTCATCCGTCAGTACCTTCGAACCGTACCCTCTGTCATGGATGTTCGCGATGAACATGTCCAGTTTGGAGGGGCGGGAATAACTGTCGTGGACCTGGATTAAGTGTTAAAAAGATAAAAATATTACCATTGGCTGTAATGTTTTGGCCACGACGTGTGTATATAGAGGTAGAAAGGCCAAACAGAGCGCGTCATGACGAAAGAAGACATTAGAGCCCTCAAGCGTGGAGAGTGCTCGGCACAACGGATATTCCTGTCCCGATATGCCGAGGGTGTCTTTGCCTTCATCGCACGCCTGGTCAGCAATCCGCAGGATGTCGAGGAGCTGACACAGGATACGTTACTCAAAGCGCTCAGGCATATCGACAGCTATGACGCTACCCGCAGTAGCCTCCAGACATGGCTACGACGCATCGCCTATCGCACGGCTATCAACCACTTGCGACGCCCTTCTGTTGCTACGGTCACTTTCAACGAACTGACAACAAGCGCTAACGACCTCTATACATCGAATGCTCTAACTGGTCTCAATGACTTTAACATCAATGCCGAAGACATGTCTGACGATGCCCTGCAACAAGCCTTACAGATGCCAGACGATACGATGACGGACTACCTGCGCCAAGCCCTTGACTACCTGCCTCCTGACGAACAGACGCTGGTCAATCTCTTCTACTACGACGACCTGCCGCTACAAGAGATTGCCGAAATCTTGGAAGTGCCACCTGGCACCATCGCCACTCGCCTCCACCGCACACGCAAGAAACTTTTTTCCATCATACTCAAACTTCAAAAACGATGAAACCCTCCAAGCACAACAACCCCGAAAGCTGGCGTCGCGACGACGTCAATCTCAGGCGTGCCCTGCAGCAGCGGAACAGCAACCTTCCGCTGCTTCCTGAGGGTTTCGCCGACAGGTTGATGTCTCAACTCACGCCTCCCGCGCCGCAGCCGCGTCGTCGCCATCTCTGGCCTTGGATCGCTACCGCACTTTCCACCGCCTCCCTCGTCGCCCTTGTGTTTCTGCTGAACAGCCCCGAGCAATCGCAGCGACTTGCAGAAGCTGAAAGGATTGAGCCGGTAGCCATTGAAGAAAACGCGGACGAGCCGCTGATGGTCAGCGAGAACGCAACAGAGGCAGCGGAAACAGATCACTTGTCAGAGAAAAAAACGCTGACTACCAACGCGAAAGGGAAGACGAAAAGAAACGCGGCAGAGAAGACAGTCAGCGGTTCCGATGCGTTGGCGGTCAGCTGTTTTCCCGCCGACACCTCCGTGTCCGCCTCCGCTGACACAGCCACCGTCAATCCTGCTTCCCCCTCCACGCCTATCGCTGCTCCTCCCGTTCTCTCGCCCGCAGACCTCGATCATCTCGATCACCTCATTGCCGATGCCGGTAAGGATGACAATAATAATAAGGAACGCATCGCGCGCGAGAAAGTGACAGAAATAGCAAATGCAGCAGAGACTACAGAGCGCCGAAGCCCGAAGCTCGCGCTGGCTGCAAACATTGCTTTGGTGGGCGGCGGCAGCAGCACATCCGATCATATCAGCCACTACGGTGATGTCGACAATTTTTTGCAAGAAACCGCAGCCGCTGCCAAGCCCGCCAACTACTACCTCCCCGTCGGCGATGGCTATACCTACGCTTTCACCAGCGACGCTTCCGAAAAAACGGAAATAGATGCTGAAAACAAGCCTGATGGCATTGATGGCAAGGATAGCTCCAACCATAATGGCGGCAGCAGTGTCAGCAATGCCTATTTGGAATCGTTTTACCAAATGTATGCGCAGCTGGAACGCCAGCAGACACCTGTCGAGGAGGCGCACCACCAGCTGCCCTTCACCGTCGGCGTGAGTCTGCGCCTGCCTCTGAGCGCTCGTTGGGCTATCGGCAGCGGATTGAACTACACGCGATTAGCCTCCACCTTCGATTATGGTTCGAAAGAGGCTTACGATCATACGGTGCAACGCCTGCACTACCTCGGCATCCCCGTGCGCTGCGACTACCAGTTCTTCCAGCGCCCGCATTGGAACATCTATGTTGACTTGGGCGGTAGCGTGGAAATCCCCCTCACAGGCACGGCCAGCACCGATCGTATCTTCTACGACGGCCGTCGCGTATCGAAAGGCGAGAATCGTCTGTCGGCCCCCGTGCAGTTTTCCATCGGCGGCGGCGTGGGCGTGCAATTCAGCATCAACCGTCACATTGGTCTCTACGCCGAGCCGCAGGTGCAATGGTTCATCCCCACCGGCTCCAACATCGAGACCTACCGCACCACTCATCCCTTCCACTTCGTCCCGACGTTCGGCGTGCGATGGACGATGTGAGGGAAGGAGAGAGTTTAATGTTTAAAGTTTAGAGTTTAATGTAAAATGTTTAAAGATATAATGACAACAATGAAGAAACTATTTATCCTATCATTGAGCCTTTTGGTGCTAAGCATGACCTTCACGGCCTGTACGGTTGAAGACGACTACAATAATGGACTGGAACCCCAAGGATATGAGGAAAATACTCCCGATAGTATCATCTTCCCGTTGGTCATCAGCTTAAAAGTCGTTAACTACGAAGGACAGAGTGTTCTGAACAATTGGAACACGCCTCAAATCTCTGCTACGTTCCGCGGCAAGACTTATTTCTGCGACAAGCCGTCACGGGGTATTGAGCCCAAATTCTGGGGGCTGAAACACTCCAATGACTACCTCCTCTTCGGCGAACTCGATGGCACAGAGACCTATTCCGATGAAGAACTCATCATCAACTGGGGCAACAATGAAAAGCCTGACACCATTACTTTCAGCTACACATACGCCCGTAAGTCGAACTCCTTAACAATCTACGACTCCTACTATCTGAATGGCAAGGCAGTCGAAAACGGTCAATCGCTTGTTGTCAAGAAAGTGTTGGATACAGATAGAACTATCGATAAGAGCAATTACGAGCCTCTACCCATTCCTCTCTCAGACAGCCAGCGCGAAGAAATTAAGCTTATCAATGATTTCGGTCTGAACCTTTTCCGCGAGCTGTTAGCTGAAAACGGCCCTGACAAGAGCTTCATCTTCTCACCGCTCAGCTTAGCGTATGTGCTTGGAATGCTTATTGATGGAGCTCGTCCGGGCAGCATGACGCAAATGCAAATAGCCAAAGTCTTGCATGCCACTGACGCCACAAGCTATTATAATCCTTCGGCATATAAAGACATCTTTAAGATCTTGATAGAGAATATGCCGTTGACCGACCCAAAGGTGGATTTGGGCATCGCCAATGCGCTCTTCGTCGATAAGACCATCACGCTCTATGGAGGTTATGCAGACCTTATGGCGCAATACTATCATGCCGACTATGGCATCTGTAACTTCTCCGACAGAGCGACTATCGATGTTGTCAACGATTGGTGTTACATGAAGACCAAAGGAATGATCCCTTCCATCATTGATGAAATACCCAATGGAGTTATAAGCTATTTCCTTAATGCCGTCTATTTCAAGGCGGGATGGTTAATACCCTTCGAAAAAAAATATACTAACACGGCTCCGTTCTATAAGCCCGACGGCACTACCGCTGATGTACCCCTGATGAGAGACTGCAATCCAAGGATGTGTGTCAGAAACGATGAAGTCGCGGCAACGATACTGCCCTTTGAAAAAGGGGCTTTCGAAATGGTCTTCATCCTTCCCGAAAACGAAAAGACGATAGAAGATATTGCGCCATCCTTGACCAATCATCAGGTCAACAGTCTGAATTGGGATTACTACAAGGATGCCACGATTTATCTGCCTCGCTTCAAAGTGGATTCCTCGCACGACAAGCTGCCTCAACAACTCTCCGCCCTTGGTATGCCGCTCTGTTTCAGCGAGCAGGCCGAATTCTCGGAAATCTCTCCCAATGCCAGTTTCTTCATCAGAGAGATTGGTCAAAAAGCTAAGATCTCTGTTGACGAACAGGGTTGCGAAGCCGCTGCCGTCTCTTATTCAGGAGTAGGAGCCACCTCTTACGAGCCTTTCGACTTCCGAGCTGATCATCCCTTCATCTATCTCATCCGCGAATGTTCCTCAGGAGCCATCCTCTTCATTGGCACTTACTGCGGCGATTAACGAAGCAAAAACCACAAAATCCATAACATCATGATTCAGAAACTATCATTCATTTCGTATTGCTTTGCCCTCATGGCCTCCATCGCCTTCGTTGGGCTCATGACCGGTTGCAAGGACTCGAAGGAGGAGGCAGACCCGTGGGAAGAAGAGCTGCAGCCAACTGTGATCACTTTCGGCGAGGAAGTCGGATATGTGTACTACGGCAAAGGAATTGTCAAGTACGACAGCGCGCTCAAACTATGGTACATCTATGCTTACGTGCCAGGGACTATTGACAGTACAATCAGCTACTACGCCCCTTACCTCAGTGAGAAAAATCAGGTTGAGGGCATGATTGTCACGTTCTCAGGAACCACCTATACAATGGACGATTCACTGCTGGCTCGGATTTCTCAGACAGCTGGCAGTGAATACTATTTGATAAAAATAAATATCGCGAATGAGAGTGACGCTCCCCTGAAGATTGCCTTACGTGAGACCGATGGCGACTATACGCCTGTGGTAGAACCCATCAGCACGGAGACGTTCTTCAGCTATTTTGCCAAGGGCGGCTGGAGCCAAGGCTTTGACTGTCATGTCAGCAAAGAGGGTTATGTCAGCGCGCCCTGGGAGGTCGTCGGCGGCTTTGGCACTATTTTGCGGCACGTCTCAGCGACTTCTCTCGATGCCATTTATTACGGCATTGGGGGCAGCGGCGAATGGTGGGTAAGCAGTGAACATTGGAGCTGCGCATACGACGAGCAGACGAACACACTGATCTATGGCTCCAATCGCCTCACCGTGCTGTCGATCAACGACAAAGAGATGCACTGTACAATGCTGCTTGAATCAGAAGACTTTGAGCTGATGAGTCGTCCTGACGTAGAGCCTTACGTCCTGAAATACTACGTCTTCAAGCACCTCAGCGACGAAGACATGCAACACTACATCAGCGCTGCCGACGCAACGGCTTTGTAACAGATTGGCTATGGCTCGGAGCATTTTTGAGAAGCATATCAACAATATGGCTATGTTTCTCAATAGGCGTTCTTGTCATGATGGAATATTGTTTTGGCTGTCATCCATATAATGCGTAGGTCGAGCCAGATGCTCCAGTGCTGAATGTACCAGATATCGCGTTCCACACGGCCTTCCATCTGCCACAGCTCGCTCGTCTCTCCTCGGAAACCAGTCACCTGAGCCCAACCGGTGACGCCAGGCTTGACGAAGTGGCGCACCATGTACTTGTCGATGAGTTTAGAATACTGTTCTGTATGAGCCAGCATGTGTGGACGCGGGCCAACGATGCTCATGTCACCACGCAGCACGTTCCAGAATTGGGGTAGCTCGTCGATGTTGGTCTTGCGCATGAAATTGCCGAACGGATATTTCCTCGGATCGTCCTTGGTGGCCTGCACGCGGTCGGCATCGCTGTTCACATGCATGGAACGGAACTTATAGCAGTTGAATTCACGGCCGTTAAGGCCAGTACGTAGTTGCTTAAAGAAAATCGGACCAGGGCTCTGGCACTTTATTATGAAGTATATAAAGGGGTATAAAAGTGCCGTGACGAGTAGGCACAAAACAGATACGACAATGTCAAAAATTCGTTTCACCAATCTATGGAGCGGATTTTCCAATGGGCTCGAATAAGCAGTGAATATCTCTTGTCCATCAAGATTGATAGGCTCAAGGTATAAATTTTCTTCGGCCATTGGAACATAATAGAACTTAATAAAATGCTGGTCACACATCTTGATGGCATTCAAGATTTTCTCCCGGTCTCTGCGAGGTACACACAAATACAATTCTTCACCGAGTTTCAACTCTTCAGGAGTGCCCAACTTTGAAAAGAAGTCGTCAATGCTACCATCATGTGGCATTTCTTCCAAGTCTCCGTAATAGCCACGAAGCTTGTAACCCAGTGCAGGGTTTTGCGTCAGTTTTTTGTGAATATTCAGTATCTCACTGTCATTGCCGACGAGCGTAAAAAAGCGGGTGTTACGTCCATCTTCCCTATATTTCTTGATGACCCAGCGTTCTGTCAGTCTTATAATGATTAAAAATGCCCAGAAGACAACACCTAATAGCACCAATTGCCATCCCACTCTTGCCTCAAAACGAATGAGTCGCAGAAACAGATAGGCTAAAAGGATTTCGCTCAAGACCAAAAGTGTTGCGCGTTGCAAAATACTATCTGCCCCTACACGCCTTTGATGGATAATGGTGGAGAACTTCGATTGGCAAATAACGAATGCCAGATTGCACACAAGAAAGAACGCACTTGTCTTCTCATCGCTCCAATTGTCATACTGTGAAAAGACAATCAGAAACAAGACGAGAAGTATGTTCAGAATCACAAAGTCGCCAATAATGATTCCAAATTTGATGAGATTATTTGAGTGATTGTTGTTGGTCATATAAATGGGGAATGATTATGATTACGACAAAGATTCTTTTAAAACATTCCAGATAAATAGCGGATTTCCAAAAACATAGCGCCGCCACATTCTTTTTGGCTCTTTATCCAGTCGATACAACCACTCTAATGAATGTTCCTGCCACCATTGTGAGGCACGTTGGGCAGTGCCGGCATAGAAGTCGAAGACGGCGCCAATGGTACCGCAGTGACAATGGATGTCGAGCTTATTCCAATGCTGGTACACCCATTTCTCCTGCTTTGGTGCAGTCATGCCAATCCATAGCAGGTCGGGGTTAGTATCGTTGATGGCTTGTATCATTGCCTGATTGTCCTCTTCCGAAAACTCAGGCTTGTAGGGTGGGGAATAGGTCACCACTTCCAGATTGGGATAATCAACTGCAGCACGTTCCCGAATAAGCCCCAGCACCTTTTCCGACGAACCTAAGAACATCACCTTCAGGCATTTTCCATTATTCATTTTCCATTTTTCACTTTTCTTTTCGAGATAATTCATCTCTAAAGAAAACAAGTCCCATCCGGCAATGCGTTCTTTAGGCTGAGATTTCGCTTTCATCCATCGGCATGCCCACACGATGGATGCTCCGTCGGGAATCAGATATTTCACACACCCCTCATGACCCTTCACCGAGCTCTCTTCATCATGAACCGTTCGCAGACTATCTGCGAACATTTGATCCTTCTGTGCCACATTAAAAGAGTGCGCATTGATGGTGTTGATGAGCACCTTCCCCTCTGGGATACCCCTCAGCTCGTCTTTCGATTCTATGATGTTCAGTTCTTTAAGTCTCAGCATCCAGTAAAAGATTTACTTATGATTTCATGTGTTAGCAGGAATGTTAAAAGGCAAACAACCTGTCCATGGTTATCTCATTCTGAACAAGATTGTAATTGCTGTTGTGAGTAACGCCATTTGTTGTTATTTACCATTTACGAGGGACTATCCGATTGTGGAAGCGGCGCAACGCCTGTTTAAGGTAACGAACGAAGAAAGCTGTCCGTCTACCTGACTGTAGAATGATATTGAGAGAGAAATCTCTTTGCAAAACACGTTTATCTTTGATGAAAGGTATATTAAGTGTCATCATGACGTCATTATCTACATTGCCTTTATGTATAACCTCAACCCACATCAGTTTGTCAACACGTGTGATGTGATGAACATGAGCTACTTTCCTCTTTTCAATATCAATATGAGAACCATAGCCATAACATGTACGAACAGACGGACACCCAGCAGAAACTGTTTCGAATAAAGTGATGAAATGGTTATTGGGATACTTGATTCTTGTTGCAATGCCTAACTCTGTATAGTACTGGATTCCATAGTCAAATGCCAGAAATCCATCTTCTTGCAAGATCTTATAGTTCTGCTCTAATATGTCATGGACATCTTTAATGTAGTCTTTATTCAAACAGTCGTCGTTGTCAAAGTAGGTGGTCAGGCAATAGTCTCCTTCTTTTATATCTCTTTCCTTGAGCATTTTATCTACTACCTGCTGAAAGATATTAGCAAAGTACCATCCATATTGTTCCTTTACTGCAATGAAGTTAATTTGTGGACAGCGCTTGCGATATGCCTTCATTCTCTCACGGTATGAATCAGGTGTCTTGCTGTCAACGAGGAGAATCCATGTAAAATCCTGGCACGTCTGTCCCATGACGGACGGAAG